>CAZADS010000100.1:0-75720 GCA_964483985.1 uncultured Thalassobaculaceae bacterium | reverse complement strand
GAGATAATTTCTGCCTTTTTGGCTCTTGAGGCTTACCTGACCGTACGATGGGAGATTGTCGTTTGGGTAGACCCATTCGGTGAACTTTACCAACCACGGCATTTCGCGTGACACCTATTGCTAAACCGATTTGAGTAATTGAAAGGCCTTCACCCCACAAACGCTTCAGCGCTTGCAATCGGTCTTCCGTCCATACGCTCCCTACTTCGTCCACCATGTTAATCTCCTGCTATTTAATTTGTAGCTGGTTTTCTATAACTTATAATTTCCGCTATATTTTGTGCCCATGATGTACGAGCCTACTGAATATAGGGCTGGCGCGCAACACGAATTATAAAAATAACAATCTAAATATTAAGTCTAAACCCGAAAATATATTCTAGATATTTAGGGGAAGATTCCAATCAACATTACCGACGGATTTGGGGAATAAATGTGATTACGATCACCAATAAAAACAACCCAACGGACGACACTATGGTGAGAGCTACCTGAGGTCCAAAAAAATCGGCCAATAAACCCAAATTCAGCAACCCAATTGGTGCGCAGCCAATGCAAACTGAAAGTAATCCCATTAATCGGCCTCTCGCTTCCTCTGGTGCAAGCATCAGGACGAGAGTACTCTGCATCGCACCAAACCCAGCCATACCCAACCCTGAAACAAAAAGAATACACACCCCCATCCAATAATGGGATACCAAAGACAGACAAAATATACCGCAAATGAAAATTATAGCCCCATATAGATATAATCGTTTAAACCAATCAGCTCGTGCTATATAAGCAACGATCAATGCTCCTATAAATGCGCCCCCCCCTTCAGCAGCAGAAAGTAAACCTACCATTGCCGGCTGGACTTGATATACCACTCCCCCAAGGACCGGCACCAATGCCGCATATGGGAACCCAAAAACATTGAGGATAATGGTTATACAATATACCCCTATTAGCTGGGGAGAATTGCGGACAATATTAATTCCTTGTCTAACCATTACTAAATAAGGCTCAATTGTTTTACGGTGCTTTGACTCTTTGTAGACAAGTGAAATAGATATCACCACGCAAACGAAATGCGATATTCCAGATACTAGCAAAGCACCTTCTAGACCAATTGATCCATACAAAATACCCCCTGCAAAAGGTCCCGCCATCCGAGTAATGTTATTGGTAGCAGCATCTAGGGAAACTCCTGCACCCAAACGATCGGAACCCGCAAATTCACCAAGTAGTGTTCGACGCACTGGATAGTCAAAAGCCCAACAACTACCGTTAATAAAAACACAAATGACAATCTGCCAAATTTCTATTTCTTTCGAGATTGCTAATCCCATCATTATAGCGGTAGATAACGTCATTAAGGTAAAAGCAGCAATGAGTAGATGTCTCCGATTAGCTCTCTCCGAAAATGGACCTATGAAAGTCCCAAATAAAGCCAATGGCAATTGCCTAGCTATAGTCATTAAAACAACCAAAAGTGCCGATTGAGTTATTTGAAACACAAAAATGCCGATAGCTAGCATTTCAAGCCATCTCATTGTATTTCCAATGAGACCTATCGCCCAAACTCTCAAAAATTTGGGGTCGTTTAATAATACAAAAGGTGAAGCAGTCACTTTATTTTTTTTTCGGTTATATTATTCTTCATAGGCCTACCATTTTAATAATTGTCTATTACGTTAAAAAACTACCTTAACCCAATATTTTTTTTGGTAACCAAAGCGCAAGCTCGGGAAAAATCATCACCAAAGTAAGTACTATAAGATCCAGAACTATGAATGGAATTACTCCCCTGTACATATGTGAAAGCTTAATGTCTGGTGGAGCAATAGATCTAAAATAGAAAATTGCTCCAGCCATAGGAGGGGTCAGGTAGCTGGTTTGTTTAACAACTAAGAATAAAACGGCAAACCAGATTGGATCAAAGCCATACCCTTTTATCAATGGGAATCCTATAGGTACCAGGATAAGAATTATAGACAATCCATCTAGAACAAAACCGGCTAGAAAGACCAATGTAAGTATAAGAATTAAGGTCCCCCAAGACCCCAAATCCCAAAACGCCAACACAGATCTAACGGCTTCAAAACCTCCAGAAGATAAAAAGACGCTAGCGAACATCGTCCCTCCCACGACGATTGTAAGAATCATCGCCGTGACGCTTAATGTTTTTATCATAGCCTCTAACATTACCCGGAATTTAAATGTTCGGTAAAAAACCGTGAGTAAAACTGTACCTATCGCCCCCACAGCTGCCGCCTCTGTCGGGGCCGCAACCCCCGCCATGATACTACCCAAGACTGCTGTGATCAGTATAAGTGGGGGGAATAGTGCTTTTGCCGTTAGGTTAAGTTTAGCAACCATAGGTAGTGAGCTATCCGGGTGTAGAATTTTTGGTCCGGCTGACGGGTCCAAAAAGCAACGACCAGCGATGTATAACATATACAAAAGTGCCATAAGTAATCCTGGTATGAACATACCAATGAACATATCACCCAATGACAACTCGGAAACCGCGGCTAAAATAATCACAACTACTGACGGCGGTATAATAGCTCCCAAGGAACCTCCAGCAGTTATTGTCCCTGAAATTAATGCTTTATCATAGCCATGGCGCAACATTACTGGAGTTGCCAACAAACCAACGACCGTTTCCGTAGCTCCTATGACTCCGCTACAGGCGGCAAAAATAACGCACATGATTATTGTTCCGAGAGCCAATCCCCCCGGGAGTTTTTGTGTCCATAGATGAATAGCATCAAATAGTCGTTCGGCTGTACCCGATTTTTCTAACATAGCTCCCATAAATACGAATAAGGGAACAGCAGCTAGAATGGATGCTCCAGTAATATCGTCAACTTTGTGCATAAAAACGAAAAACGCATTCTCACCAAACCGAATAACACCAAAAACAAACGCCGCGGACATCAGAGCAAATGCAATCGGCACCCCAAGAAAAATTAGGATCAACAATACCGGAAACATCCAATAAACGATGTCCACTGCTCTACTTTTTCTGCTTCGACTGTGGAAAATAAAAAATTCTTGAGGCCGTTTTAATCGTCTCAGCAACTAACTGAAGGGTAAAAATTAAAAACCCAAATGCTACAGCAGCCCTTACTGGCCAAATTAAGGGATTCCAACCTGATTCTCCCGATACTTCACCTAATAAATAGGCGGACCAGGCATGGTTAATCAACGCCCAGGTAATACCTATTACTACCGGCACCATACAAAACAGCAGTATCAAGAAATCTAATACCGATTTTTGAAAAATCGACATACGGGCATAGAGAAAATCTATCCGTATATGTTCACCTTTATAGGTAACCATAGCAATACCTAGGGCGAAATGCGCTCCTGTCAGCATGTAGCTAAGCTCGTAAGCCCAGAAAGTTGGAAGATTGAGAAGAAAACGCGCCAAAGCTTCGTAGGTCATAATTAAACCTAAAGGCAAGACCAATGTAGCAGCCGCTCCGCCCACAGTCGCGGATAAACAATCTATATAATAAGCTATCTTAAGCATTTCATTAGTATGTTCTAAAATCATCGCCGTCGTGCTTTGGACAATGAAATCATCTTGTTTTTTCTTTGTTCACTTTGCACTCGGTGGGTATTAAATTCATTCAAACTACTGCTCTGTTAAGCCAAACTATCAAACTTAGACTTCATTTCAATAGTACATATTTATCTAGACCTATATGGTGAAATCAACAATATCACCAATAATGTTAGAAACTACTTTAATCTATTCCTTTAAATGATTGATTCTCCGAAAGGGTGAAACAAAATGGGGAAAAACAAACCGCGTATCGCCTTTCTAGGTACTGGAGGAACAATTTCATATACCGGCAGAAATAGCCTGGATGTTTGGGAATACATGGAATTTGGAAGTAGGCTTTTTATTTCTGAAATTTTAGCTTTATTTCCCGAAGTTTCAGAAGTTGCTGAAATCATTCCTTTTGACGTAATTCAAGTCTCAAGCTCAGGAATAAACCCAGATGACTGGTTAGCGATTGCTCAAAAAATACATGATATTGATCGAACTGAAACTGATATTGACGGAATAGTTATCACTCATGGGACCGCTACCCTTGAAGAAACTGCATATTTTCTAAATCTCACTGTTAAAACTCAATTACCGATCGTTATAATAGGAGCACAACGGCCGTCTTCAGGCTTCGCCACTGATGCAGGTAGTAATTTGTTATCGGCTGTTAGAACAGCTGGATCCCAGGAAGTTAGAGGCTTGGGAGTTGTCGCATTACTTAATGAAGAAATTCAAGCAGCCAGAGAAGTTACAAAAACCTCCACCCTACGTCTAGAAACATTTCAAAGCCCCGATTTAGGAATGCTCGGCTACTCAGATCCAGATGGGCACATAGCAATATATAGAAAGCCTACACGGCCTCATACAATCAATACGGAATTCGATATTAGGGCCATAAGTACATTACCGCGCGTGGACATTGTACCCAGTTATGCTGGGGCTGATGGAACGGCAATTAAGGCATTCATGGAGGTCGGCACCCGGGCAATTGTAATGGCCACTCTCGCTCCGGGCCTACCAACTCCCGTCCAAATCGATACTGTTAAAGCCGCGCTCCAGAAAAATATAATTATAGTGTACAGCTCTAGAGCCGGAAGTGGTCGCGTCCTCCGGAGAACTTCTATGAGACAACAGGGTATTATTGCAGCCGATAATCTCAGTCCTGCAAAATCCAGGGTTTTATGCATGGTAGCTTTAACTCAAACTAACGACCCGGAGGAAATACAAAGGATATTTGATACCTATTAAAAAAGATGTCAGATAGGTTTTTCCATTAGAATGAATCTAAAACAAATGGAAAAATAAATTTAAAAGAAAATTTTAAATGTCAAACTAGGCAACCGTAACTGCCATAACTCCGAGCAGATTTGAATCACCCACTTAATAAGGACACGAAAAATGGCAAAGCAAACCGTCGCAGCAATTATAGCTGATATGTTAGAAAGTTACGGTGTTACTCATGTGTTTTTCCTACCAGCGGTTCTCCGAAAAATGCTTAGAGAACTCGAGAGACGCACTAATATTATGCGGGTGCATGCCCATTCAGAAGCTGGAGCAGCATATATGGCGGACGGATATGCCCGAGCTACGGGCCGTCCTGGCATTTGCATGGCTCAAATTGTCGGAGCACTAAATTTGTGCGCCGGAATAAGAGATGCCCATCTCGCTAAAGCTCCGTTAATAGCGTTTACTGGAGGACGTGAGGCAAATCATCGCGATCGTTGGGCGTACCAAGAAGTAGATGATCTACCTGCCTTTACACCTTATACAAAAATGAACTCCGCCATTGACGACCCCAAACGTCTGCCTGACATGTTGAGACAAGCGTTTCGAATGTCAACCAGCGGATGTCCAGGTCCAGTACACCTTCAGTTAGCTGGCAATTCTGGTCAGGCGATCGAAGATGCAGAAATAGATTATGATGAAATCACTGAACCGAAATACGGTCAAGTCCCGCCAGATCGACCGCACCCCGATCCCAAAACCGTCCGTGAGGCTGTTCATCGTATTTCTCAAGCAAATCAACCAGTTATAATTGCTGGCGGAGGCGTAGTGATGTCCGACGCTAGAGACGCATTAAACCGTTTTTCAGAAACAATGCAGATCCCCATCGCAACATCTTTAACAGCCAAAGACTCAATACTTGAAGACAACAAATTTTCTGTTGGGGTTGTGGGCACCTACTCCCGACGCTGCGCCAATCAAGTCGTGGCAGAATCCGATCTAATTATCTTTATGGGAACACGCGCCGGCGGAATGACAACACATTTTTGGACTATACCTCCACAAAATACTTCGACTATCCAGATTGATATCGATCCCGGAGTGGTTGGTAGGAATTATGTTAACGATGTAAGTGTGGTAGGTGACCTCAAAGTCACTCTCGAACATATGTTGGAAGTAAATACTCCTCTTCCAAAAAGTAGAGAGAAATGGATTAACAAGGTCCAGTCTATAAAAAAAGCTTACAAAACTGACTTCGAATCGATCTATAGGTCGAATGCAATTCCGATTCGCCCAGAAAGGATTGTTTGCGAGTTATCAAACAATGCGCCGCAAGATGCTGTAATAGTCGTCGATACGGGTCATTCTGGTATGTGGATGGGGGGCATGTTCGAAATAAAACATCATCGGCAAAAATATATCCGGAGCGCCGGACATCTTGGATGGGCCCTTCCAGCTTCAATTGGCGTAAAATGTGGATTACCAACTCGGCCGGTTTTATGTTTCATAGGCGACCTAGGATTTTGGTACCACATGGCAGAAATCGAAACAGCGGTAAGGTGCGGCATTAACACAGTAACTGTAATTAATAACAACCAATCAGGAAACCAGGCGTTAAACCGAATGAGAGAACTCTATGACGGCAATATAACTACACGATCTAAAGAACTTTGGGTTCAGAACAAAACTAATTTTGCTCGGATTGCCGAAAATATGGGAGCACTTGGCATTCGAGTGGAAAACCCAGATGACATTGGTCCAGCTTATAGAAAAGCCTTATCAGCAAATCGCCCTAGTGTTATTGATGTTGTAAGTGACATTAATGCTTTGGCGCCATTAGCTTGGGAGGCTTCTTCTTGACTTTAAATATTTTGTCTTTAACGCCATTGCCGCAGTATATTCAAGAGAAAATACAGGATATCGAACCGTCGATTTCTCTAACAATGGTTCCCGGTTGGTTCGATGGAGAAATTAGAGAAAGCTGGCCATCTTTTACCTGCAATCGTTACGTTTCCGCTGGGTCTAATGGAAAAGGAGATAAGCTCAACCGTGATAAGCTGCTAGCAAAATCCGAAATTATCATTGTCGGCTTCCCATTCCCACTAGATCTAAAAGAAAGATCTCCAAACTTAAAATGGGTGCATCAGAGACCAGCCGGAGCCTCAAATTTACTGAATAGCGATCTGTGGAATTCCGACGTCATAGTAACATCTTCTCGTAGTTACGCTCACAATTTGCCAATAGCTGAATATACTCTAGCAGGAATTCTTTATTTTGCTAAGGGATTGAACAACGCTGAATTGGATAGAAAACAGGAATACTTTCACGCTCACAATTACAACCCAAAACAGGTGGCTGGAAAGACTGTTTGCGTGGTTGGGGCCGGAGGGATTGGAAGAGAAGTTGGAAGACTTTGTGCAAATCTTGGCATGCGTGTAATCGGAACTAAACGGAAACCCGTCGGAACGATAGAGGGCTTTGCAAAAGTTTGTGGTACTGACGAACTAATTATGTTGCTCCGAGAAAGTGATTTTGTTTGCATTTGCTGCCAATGGACCGCAGAGACAGAAAAAATGATCAGCTATGAGGCTTTTGATGCAATGAAAGACGGAGCAGTAATATTGAATATCGCGCGAGGAGAAATTATAGATGAGGACGCACTACTCTGGACTTTGAACACCAATAAGCTCCGAGGTGTAATGCTCGACGTTTACGATGGAGAATTTGAACACACGCCAAATCCTCAACTATGGAACGACAACCGAGTGGTAATTACACCACACATATCGGCAGCTTCAGATATTAATAGTCATAGAGGGAATGATCTATTTGTTGAAAATTTAAAACGCTACTTGGCCGGTAAAAACTTGGAAAATGTGATTGATTGGGAACGTGGCTACTAAATTTATTTGGAAATATTGTGCTTTTTAACTGCGTAAATCCTACTTCATACCCCCTCTATATTAATATTTTAAGGTTACCTTGGTAAAACTAATTTTGTTGTTCTCACTTAAAATTATATTCAAACTTAGGCACTCAAGTTTAATAAGCAAAGGAGTGTGCCATCGATAAATTAATATGTCTTTGCCGTGAATGCCTAACTTGGCAAGAACACCCCCAGCATAAAGAGTGTTTCAACTGCGGTTCATTTAAATTAATCAGCCATATTGAATTAAACCAATTATCAATTGCCCACGTTGATTGCGATGCCTTCTATGCAAGCGTGGAAAAAAGAGATAATCCTGAACTTTTAGATAAACCAGTTATTGTAGGAGGAGGAAAAAGAGGCGTAGTAGCTACCGCGTGTTATATAGCTAGAATTTATGGTGTTAAGTCCGCCATGCCAATGTTTAAAGCAATGGCGGTTTGTCCAAAAGCTGTCGTGATTCGCCCTAACATGAACAAGTATTCCAAAGTGGGAAATCAAATACATAAATTAATGCTGGAAACAACACCACTGGTAGAAACCATTTCAATAGATGAGGCATTTCTTGATTTAAAAGGGACACAGCGGCTACATCAAGCACCTCCAGCAGAAACACTAGTAAATCTCGCTGCTCGAATTTTTAATGAGACGGGTATTCACGTGTCTATTGGGTTAAGCTTTAACAAGTTTTTAGCTAAAATGGCTTCTGATATAGATAAACCTAGGGGGTTTAGTGTTATTGGAAAAACTGATGCAACGGCATTTTTATCTCCTCGTCCTGTGCATACGATATGGGGTGTAGGAAATAAACTTCATCAGAAACTGCAGAGAGACGGATTTCAGACGATAGGTGATTTACAAAGAGCAAATGAGAACTTCCTTATAAAACGTTATGGAATTGTCGGAAAAAAACTCGCTCGATTTTCTCGAGGGACTGACGAACGAATTGTTAATCCAACGTCAAAAACTAAAAGCGTTTCCACAGAAACAACGTTTAACAGTGACTTAAATTCTATTGAAACTATGAGCCCAATTCTTTGGAACCTCTGCGAAAACTTATCGAGCCGAATAAAGACGAAAGGCATTAGCGGCAAAGGAATCACATTGAAATTAAAGACATCAGGGTTCAAAATTGTAACACGACGCGTCACATTAAATACTCCAACGCAGTTAGCGGATCAGCTGTACCGTGCTACCCTCCCAATTTTGACCAAAGAATTAAATGGACGACAATTTCGTCTGCTAGGTATTGGTTTATCACTGTTATCCGATACACAAAATGCTGATCCTGTCGATCTTGCTGACCCAAATTTATCTCAACGTATGGCGGTGGAATTTGTAATGGATAAAGTCCGAAACAAACTTGGACATAAAGCAATTCAAAAAGGGCGAAGCTTCCAAAGTTAATAAAAATTGTAGAGCCGAAAACACTCAAGCTATTAACATGGCGGGCTTTTAACAGATTCTACCTTCAGCAAATCTACATTCACGGTAAAATTACCGTAATCGAGAACTAAATCTTTGCTGACCCCATTTAGTTGCATCTCGACTGAGATTTCATAATCCGGTTCCAGTTGGTCAGCTTTGTCTGAAAAAAAGGCCATTCTAATTGGCCAATACGGACCGGATAACATTTTCGCTGTTTTCGATTGGGAGACCTTTTTGGGTCCAATCACAACGCTTGTGGAAATAGCGCCTTCTAGTTCACTGCCATCAAAAATAGCCATATTTATAAACCTTTTTCCGCTTAATGCTGAATCAATAAGAAAAAAACTATGGGTAGACGGAAACATTGTGCTTGGAGGAAGTATAAAGTTTTTCAATTTTGGTGCAGTAAACTTTGCTATATTAAGATTGTTACCAGTTAGAGAAGCAGATCCAGAGAGCTTAGTTGGTTTTCCATTAGAGGAATCATTTGTTACATGAAATCGAAAATTCTTTCCGTCCTTACTCTCCCATGAGCTGTATTGCGTATTGGTTTCATTCATTTCCCCATTGGAGAAATAATAACGTACAGTGTACCGCTGACCAACGGTCCAGCTGTCACAATTAGATACCCATTCAAACATCATTCGCCCATTGACATCAATTATGCCAGAGTTGCGCGCAGATTGTCCCAACGACATTTGGTAATAAGCACGGTGTGAAGCGAAGCTTTTAGCTGCTTCCCCAAAGGCATCAGAACGCCCAATAAACAAAAAATACATCAACACCAAAGCGTAATGTATAAAAACTCTTTTATGATAACTAAACAACCTCCATCACTCCCGAAAAACCAAGTAATCCAAGGACATAATCTTAGTCTAGAACACAAGCTATTTTGTTTTCAGATAATAGCAGGAAATCGATTATAAAACGTAACATTTACTATCCCCGTGCGCTACTACAAGGGAAATTATTGCCTGTGGAAAAGATTATATTTTGGAACTTCAAAAATTAAATCCGTTTTATCTCCACTAAGTTATTGAAGTATTGGGAGCTTTTTTATTTATAACTTCGCGCTGCTTGGCACGACAATTGCTCCTCTCCCAATATTGAAACAACTCACTTCGGTGGAAACAATGCAACAAGCAAAACGCATCTTGGCAAGCAAGAGGATATCATCCGATCAACCGCTCCCAATAATGTATCAGTTAGAACGTAAACTCTCAACAATGTCGAGATTGCTTTCCCTTAACGATGTTCCTAGTATCAGTTCGATTGAAGAAGATGAAAACGATGTAACGCTTCGGCTGGCGTTGTTAGCAATGACACAAGCGGAGAAACGGATTGAGCGCCAAGAAAAAAGGATAAAAAAGTTAGAAAGCTTAACCATTACCGATGAATTGACAGGCTTACTTAATCGCAGAGGATTTTTGAAGGAATTGCGCCAAGTACTTAACTTGGCTAATCGCAACGAAACGGGAGGAACGTTGGTGATCGCAGATTTAAACAAATTCAAATCAGTCAACGATACATTTGGCCATGCAGCAGGCGACATGGTTCTGCGAACTGTTGCGAATTGCTTGCGGCAGAAGATAAGAGATACAGATTCGTTGGGCCGTTTAGGTGGGGATGAATTCGCCATCCTTATGCCCGGTGTAGAACCGGATATTGCTGCAAATAGGATAATTGGGTTGAATAACGCTCTAAACACTATAAATTTGAATTGGAACGCACGAAAAATTACCGTCAGCGCCACATTTGGTCGATTTGATTATGCCCCTGGAGATAAAGACACAGCTGTGTTAGCTAGAGCCGATACACAAATGTACAAAGGAAAACGAGATATTATCAAACATCTATAGCGGTATCCTCCAATTTATCTTCCCTAATTATTTATACGAGCAATACACTATTTTTAGCTACCCTAATTTGGAAGACAACAAGCAAAAATAGTTTGCTAATTTTTATTTTAAATTACAAGCTGATGTCTTCCTTAAAATTGCTAAGAATGCATAACTCAACTTCCAATCTTGTGAAAATTATTTGAGGATTTCATCAATCAAATAATTGGCACTTCATTTTTTCGCTTTCTAGCCACACAAAATAAAATTATAGGCATCCCATGTCAGTCATATCAGATCAAAAAGAGCTCAGTGCAGTTTGTGATAAATTCTCGAGAGAGAAGTTTATTTGCGTCGATACAGAATTCATGCGTGAACGGACGTATTATCCCAAACTATGTCTAATACAATTAGCAGGAAAAGACGAAGCAATAGCAATAGACCCTCTTGTGAAGGACATAGACTTAACTCCGCTCTTTGGTCTTATGGCTAACCCAGATGTCTTAAAAGTTTTCCACGCCTGCCGACAGGATATGGAAATATTTTTTAATCTATCTGGAAATCTGCCAAGCCCTTTATTTGACACCCAAATAAGCGCAATGGTATGTGGATATGGCGAGGCGATTAGTTATGACAATTTAGTTCGCAAGCTTATCGGCATTGAGATTGATAAATCTTCTCGTTTTACTGATTGGTCAAAACGCCCGCTCACGAAACAACAAATCGGGTACGCTCTTTCTGATGTCATATATCTAAGAAATGTTTATGAAAACCTCCAAACTCAACTCCGAGAGAGAAATCGTGAAACATGGCTCGAAGAAGAAATTAAAATTATAACTAACCCCGATACGTATAAAAATGATCCCCAAAATGCCTGGCGTCGTTTAAAAATCAGATCTGGAAAACCAAGGTTTATAGCTTTAGTGCACGAACTAGCTGCTTTTCGGGAGATGAAAGCGCAAAAAACCAACGTTCCTAGGAACCGTATACTTAGGGATGACGTGCTTTTAGATATAGCAGCTAGAGCGCCTAGAACTATAGATAATCTAACGAAAGTACGGAATATTTCCTTACACTTTGCATCTGGTTCATCAGGGGGAGAAATTCTGGCTGTAGTTAAAAAAGTTTTAGATCAGCCACTAACTAATATTCCCAATCTCAATCCGAAAAATAATGTAACAAAGGCTAATCCAGCAATAGTTGAGTTATTAAAAGTACTACTCAAAATGAAATGCGAAACACACGAAGTTGCCCAAAAACTAATCGCTACCACCCAAGATCTCGAGGCAATTGCAACAGATGATAATGCAGACGTTATTGCTTTAAGTGGATGGCGTCGGCGCATATTTGGCGAAGATGCCCTTTTATTAAAAAAAGGTCGTGTAGCCCTATCTGCTAGAGGAACTTCCGTTAAATTAATTCGACTACAAAAGTAAATTTAATTATCTATCCCTGACGCAAACGGTTCAATAACAACATACTTCCCTAGGGCTTTGGATAAATCTTCGATACGGCGCCCAATTATGTCTCCGTGCACGGCAGCCATGGTCCACGGGTAAAAAATTGATATTTGCTCATCTCCAACCTCAATTTTTGTATTGGAAATTAGGCTTCCTGCATCTGCAGACAAAGTTAGACCCAATCTCAAAGTCAAACCAGATATTATCGCTATTTTACGACGTTGAGGAGAGATAATCGAAACAGTTTCCTTAATACTAGCAAAATCGGTTCGTCCGCCATATCGTGCGAATATAGATAGCCCCATAAATACTCGATCTTTGTGATCCAATCCAACCACTGGTAACCTAACAACACGAAAAAATGCGTGCTCCGCTCGATAACTAGGATGCTCGGACCAGGCAATGTCGGAAAGGATGCAAACCGCAGATACCAAACGCTTATCGTCTTCCGATAAATCTGCCAGCAATTGAAATATCCATTCGTCAAAAAAGTTACCCGCTATGGGAAACCGCTGGGATTTCTCAGCAATTTCCATACAACTTGTTAAAAGCGGGTCGGTAGATTTTTCAACTGGAGTTAGACGATTGTAAAGACTTCCCTCTCTTAGACCAAACGATGAAAAAACGACCCCACTACTTTTACCAAATATTAAAAGACGAGAAAGGATTAATGCAGCGATGGGAAGGTCTTCTGCTCGCCGCTTGGATATTTTAGGGAGGCTCTTTAATTTGTTTTTATTCTGGTTAGCTAATTTATCAAAATAGCGAATGGCAATTTTGTTTGTTATTTCGTAACCATGTATAATTTTTATAGGATATCCAGTTTCTGCCATGTGCAAATGGGCCAAACTTCGCCACGCTCCGCCCACAGCATAAAATGGTCGACCTTTCATTCGCTCTAACAATGCCAATTTTTGCAGGTGCTCATCAATTGTCAGCTGTACTTTCCGTATTGAATTATTTCGGAGTTGCTTCATTAGAAGTGAACCGAGTGGAAGGGTTATAGAATCCATTGGCGCGGAATTTTTTATGTCTATTAACTCTAAACTTCCACCACCAAGGTCACCAACAAACCCATCAGCTTTTGGAAAAGAACTTATTACTCCGTATGCGGAAAGTTGGGCTTCCTCATCACCGGATAAAATTTTTACTGTAAAATTAAATCGGCGCTCCAAGTCCTCAACAAAGTCTACGCCGTTGATGGCCTCACGCACGGCTGCAGTTGCAAGAATTTCAAGGCTAACGAGATTCATATCCCGGACCAGCTCAACGAATCTCCCAATATTAACAATAGCAGAAACTCTCCCCGTAGCTGATAAACGACCGGTTCTTTTCAAATCTGTTCCTAAACCACAAAGAGCTTTTTCATTAAATATAGGTATCGATATACGGTGACCTGTTTCAAATACGACCAACCGAACTGAATTTGAACCGATATCGATTATACCGACCCTATTCTCTTTTTGTTCCGAAGACGAAATTTTTCCTACCACCCGCTTTTCAATCACAAGGTATCCACACTAGTAGGGCCTAATGAATGTTTGCTATCCTTGTGATTGGCTGTCCCTTGACCCGATAAACTAGGATTTGTCATAAAATAATCATGTGCAGAGAAGGTATTACCTGATGGTATTACGCGATTAAAATTACCATCAGCCCCAAGAATCCAAGAATTTGTTTCATCTTTTAAATTAGCCCACATAATTTCATCCAAAACTTGGCGACGAACCGTTACGTTTTCGATTGGAACGAAATGTTCGACTCTTCTATCTAGATTTCGGGGCATCCAATCGGCAGAAGAAATAAAAATTTTCGCACTATCCGATGGCAATTTATAACCGTTACCAAAACAAATTATTCGGGCGTGTTCCAGAAAACGACCTACAATACTTTTGACTCGGATGTTACTAGACAAACCTGGGATACCAGGGCGAAGACAACATATACCACGAACAACTAAGTTTATCTCCACACCGGCCTCTGAAGCATTGTAAAACATATCAATCATTTCCGGGTCTACCAAAGAATTCATTTTTGCCCAAATGCTCCCCGGTTGTCCTGAAACGGCAAATTCTATTTCATTGCTAACCAATTCTTTAATGTTCTCCCGCAAAGATAATGGCGACAGGGAAATCTTTTCCATATCGACTGGAGTTGCATAGCCGGTCATATAATTAAAAATACGCGCCGCATCCCGACACATAACTTGATCACACGTAAAAAAAGAAAGATCCGTATATATCTTTGCAGTTATAGGATGATAATTTCCAGTACCGAAATGCGCGTAATTCTTCAACTGTCCCCCTTCACGACGAACGACTAAAGATATTTTGGCATGCGTTTTCAAATCAACAAAACCATATACAACCTGAACGCCTGAAAGTTCTAAATCACGCGCCAAGCGAATATTCGTCTCCTCATCAAATCTCGCCTTCAATTCCACCATCGCTGTAACCGATTTGCCAGACTCCGCCGCCTCCATTAGCGCTTTCACAATTGGAGAATCCTCAGTGGTCCTATAGAGTGTTTGTTTTATGGCGACTACCGATGGGTCAATTGCAGCTTGCCTCAAAAATTGAACGACTACATCAAAGCTTTCGTACGGATGATGAACGATTATATCTTTTGCTCGGATTGCTGCCAGACAATCGCCGCCGAAATCTCTAATTCTTTCTGGAAACCGAGCATTGAAAGGCTCCCACAAAAGATCTGGCCGGTCGTCAGCGATCAACTGTGATAGATCAGCCAATCCCACCATTTCTTCCAACGAGAACACATCGTCTTCCTCGCACCCAAGTTCATTAACAACGAACGTTTGGAGATCTTTCGGCATCAATGAATTAACGGAAAGTTGAATAACGTTTCCTCTCCTCCTCCTACGAAGCGCAGTTTCAAACGAATCTACTAAATCCTCAGCCTCTTCATCGATTTCCATCTCGCTATCACGTAACACACGAAAGATTCCGACACCGGATACCGAAAAATTAGGAAATATTTCACTCAAATGTTCAAGTACTACTTGTTCCATAGTTATAAAACGAACGTCTTTACCAGGAAGTCGAAGGAATCTACCAACCTTATCCGGTAACGGAAGTAACGCTTCCATATCGATGTCATCAGAGACTCGTTTTAACCGTAGTACTAAACACGCCCCTCGGTTTGGAAAAAAGGGAAACGGGTGGGCAGGGTCAATCGCTAGTGGTGTCATAACAGGAAAAATTTGCTCTAGAAAATAATCCTTTAACCACTTTTTATCCCTATTTTTTAGATCGACATAATCCACCAAATGGAAGCCAGCCCCTTTGAGTTCTAATCGTAGATTTTTAAAACAATTTTGCTGATCTTTTACAAGTCTCGAAACATCGTGAACAATTTTAATTAATTGTTGGGCTCCTGTTAAACCGTCGGGACTCAGGGCTGCAACTTTTGCGTTCACAACGGCCTTCAATCCCGACACGCGAACCATATAAAATTCATCGAGGTTCGAACTGGAGATTGATATGAACCTAAGCCGCTCCAACAACGGGTTATTAGGGTTCGAAGCTTCTTCCAATACTCGCGCATTAAACGCAAGCCAAGAAAGCTCTCTATTAAAAAATCTAGCGGGTGAAACAGATAGATCCACGTCCTCCGCAATCAGATCACTGGTACTCATAAATTGCTCCACCCAGACTAGCTATTCGTACTAATCCTTTATCACATCATCATAAAAACTTTTACTTTACTACAAGTTAATCTTTGATCAACTTACCTAATAAATTATGCCGTTGGTAAAATTTTAACCTTCGATAAAAAACCTGAATAAAAGTATCCCATTTCCTCGTATCAGTTGAAGAAGTTGGAATTTGTTTTTAATACCTCCAATTTTATTCGGAAATAACATGAATTAATTCCAAACGGAGTGAGGAGAAAAAATTTATTAAAAACACCATAAACTTCTATATAAATTTAAGCAGTGTTATCCATGACTTGCTGGCCAAAACGTTTAAGATAAGCGCCGTTGTAATTTAAAAGATGCGGAAAATATCCTGCTTTTTTGTTAATCTATAGGCTCGACGATAAAAACTCAGTCCCGTAAGAAGGGAATGAGTAATCGGATGCTGAATCAGAGTCTTTGAAAATTTAAAAAACTCATGATATCGCTTGACAAAGCGAACCCCAGTTTTCTTCTCCCGATTACGGAAATTATAAGTTGTTTAAAATACGTCCCTAGCTAATTAATAAATACATTTTATGAAAGCAAAATGTATTTGACTTGGCCAGATCATAAAGCCCACACAGTACCCGTGCACTGTAAATAAATAATAATTATACTTCTAGAACTAACGGAATTTGAGTTGAAACTAACATTTAACTCAGCGCTAGTACGATGGTGTTTGGACTTAGCCGAACCAACTAGATTGAGCTTCGAAATGCCCCTCCATCCATCAGTATATTCTGACCATTAATAAACCCAGCATGCACACTGCATAAAAACGCGCAGGTTTTCCCAAATTCTTCAGCTGTACCAAATCTTCCAGCTGGATTATCTCCTGCAGCCTTACTATACATTTCATGATAAGTCGTTCCCGCCGCCTCGGCTCGAACTTTTAAATTCCCTCTAAGTCGATCTGTGTCAAA
Organism: uncultured Thalassobaculaceae bacterium; assembly: GCA_964483985.1. Taxonomy (GTDB): domain Bacteria; phylum Pseudomonadota; class Alphaproteobacteria; order Thalassobaculales; family Thalassobaculaceae; genus CAZADS01. The sequence goes on along the minus strand of CAZADS010000100.1, from coordinate 58,677 downwards.
CGGGCCTGGGAGCAATCCATTTATTGTCACGCCCTCACGAATAGTGTCGCGGGCAATTCCAGCACAGAAACCAGTAAGACCAGTTCGCGCTCCATTTGATAATCCGAGTATCGAAATCGGCGATTTAACCGCACCGGAGGTAATATTAATAATACGACCAAATTTATTCTGCATCATACCATCGACTGTGCTTTTAATTAGTTCAATTGCGGTCAACATATTAGAATCAATTGCAGATATCCAATCATCTCTTGTCCAATTTCTAAAATCACCCGGAGGCGGACCACCAGCATTGTTTATCAGAATGTCAACCTTTCCAGCTTCGGCAAGAGCGGATTGGCGACCTTCATTACTTGTTATATCGCATGCTACCCAGCGAGCCTCTATATTATACTTATCGCTGATTTGTTTAGCTGTATCTCTAATATCTTTTTCCGTTCTGGAACAAATTGTAATATTTACACCGGCTTCAGCCAACGCCTCTGCACACCCTCTTCCTAAGCCCCTACTGGCGGCACAAACTAACGAGTTCTTTCCAGCGATTCCTAAATCCATTTTGCCCTCCCTAAATTTAATCTGTTTTATAGGCCCCAACCATTGCTCTTCTAACTAAAGGCATCGTAATAGATTTTCCCTCCGATAATGACATGGAATCTAAAATGTCCACCCATCTAATTGCTTCTTCAAAAGAGCGCACCATTCGACTATTTAAATAGGACAACACATCATAACCAACTACTAACTGACGATCAGAAAATAGCTTTTGCATAATTCCAATTAGAAGCACATCATCGGGGGCTCTAATTTCAACCGCCGATAAGGTGGATAGGCGTGATGACAGATCGGATGGTTCACAATCTAATTGGGCCGCCGGTAAACGGCTTAACACAAGAATATTACCATTTTTCTCAGCAACTAAATTATAAATATGAAGGACTAAATCACCCGGCCACTCTGACGTCAAACCGTCTAATACGACATGACACCTTTCCTCCAAGAGCCTTTCCAAAATGCCGCCTGCTATTTTGTGTCGGTCAAAATGAATTGCTTTTGCCTGAGTTTGCCATACAACCCCCAAATGTGTTTTTCCGGAACCTGTCGGACCAAACACATTTAACCCAGAAGACATTGTCGGCCAATTTGGCCAGAGATCGATCCAATGAACAGCGTCTTCATTTGATTTAGAAACTAAAAAATCATTCCTACCCTGAGCAACGCGATGATTTAAATTTAACACTAACTGAGAATCTACCTTCAAGATAACGTCCCATCATGGGTATTATTTGAATTAGGCTGTTCTTTGGCCCCACCATCATCTAGCTCGGCGTTTTGATGCAAATGAAAAGGACTAATTAAGTACTGTGACAGAGCAAACCTAGATAAAACACCTATTACAGCGGCAGCTGGTAATGCCAAGAGAACACCAACAAAACCAAACAGAGCCCCCCCAGCAAGGAGAGAGAATATCACCCATACGGGATGAAGGCCTATAGCTTTACCAACCAATCTTGGTGTCAAAAAATTAGATTCAATTAACTGGCCAATAATAAATATTACAGCGATAATAACTATTGGTTCCCAATCATTAAATTGCAACGCGGCTAACCCAACGCTTAACAGTCCCCCAATAATTGCCCCCACAAATGGTATAAACGAAACCAATCCAACAAATAAACCGATTAGGATACCAAATTTGAGGCCAGAAAAACTCAAACAAACAGCATAGAAAACACCCAAAATAATGCAAACGCAACCCTGCCCACGAACAAATGCAGCTAACGTCTCATCGACGGCAGCGCATTGAGTTCTGATTAATTCACGTTGACCGATCGGTAACCAACCATTTATTTTTGCCACGATCCGATCCCAATCCCGGAGCAAATAAAACGATACAATAGGCGTTATCAAAATCAGCGAAATTAGATTTGCAATTGCCACCCCTCCCTCTAAAAGCTGGGCGAACAAAGTTCCCAACCATTTAAAGGACGTTCCAGCAATAACGTTTAAATGTTTCAGGTGGTCTTGGTGGGGTTCGTCAACTAATTGATCCAAAATAGGTTTTGCCAATGGTTCAAGTTTTTGAAAAAACCCAGGCAAAGCTTTTAAAAAATTTATAGCTTGCGACTGAATGACTGGAGCTAACAATAAAAGAGAGCCAATTGCCAAAACAAAAAAGCCAATCAAAACAATGGCAGTACAAAGGGCACGATGCCAATTTAATTTCTCCAATCGATCCACCAGCGGATCAAGAAAGTATGCAATGGCCATCCCCGCGACAAAGGGTAACAACACATCACGCAAAATAAATATAGATCCGACACTAATCCCGAGCAAAATAATCCAGAATATCAGGCGCTCATTCTTCGTCACAGTTTCATCCCTGTCCACTATTTCTTAATTGGTGCGACAGATACACCCTCAATGTTTGAAATTATTGGTAATTTCCGAAATCCTCCCTCTAAAGGGAAATTATTTTCCCCTTCTGGGGAAATTTGTAAATATTCCATAGGGATAGACTGGTTCCTTTCAATCAAGACAAATTTTTGTTTGCCTTCATGAAGTTCCATATCGCTTTGTCTAAGAGCATTCCGCAACTGTGAAACGTCCCCCTGAACCCATAGATCTAAAAATGCTCTTTTTTTTGATAAGTTACGTAACCCTATTTGACGAACTATTCCAATTTGTTTTAATCGGTTTTGCATAGACAACCAAGATCTAAAGTCTTTTATAGGCACGATGGCTGAGATCCGTGTTTCAACCCCTGGCACGACTAAATTAGATCTTTTCCAATCGTTAGAAAGAGTTTCAACAACTCTGCTTACGCCCAAATCTAACAATTGAGTTAAATCATCTTTTTCTGCTCCTTTTACAGAATCTACGACTGCCTCCTCAACTTTATAGTCACTATAGTATGCCATAGCTATCTCTAAAACAGGGAGATTGTCCCTGACATCAAACATTAAAGATGCAGAAGCGACCACGACATCCCTAGCTCCATAGCGCTCAGCAACCAAATCCAAACTCCTCCTGTCGCCTCTCCCAGCCTGCACGGCAGTTAAGTCTCTTATATCAGCCAAATCACCATTAGGGACAATTAAGGGCAATAATCCATCACGTGCAGGTAAATTCTGCCATGCATCTCGCCACGGATTGTTATGGTCCCATAACACCTTCGCACCCTCAGTATAAAATATTGGGATAATTAAAACTGGGCGACTTCGTGTTACGGTAAAAGACACGCCTGAACGTGAAAAAAGACGACGCACCTTTTCACTATTAAATGTAACCGCTAGATCTGCCAGATATCGAACTGACGACGTGCGCTCTCTTAGTACTTCATATCCTTGAACAAGATTATCGAGCATCTCCACGGAAAGATCTGATAATATAATAGCCTCCTGTGATAAAGTCAGTCTGTTTAGCAATGCCTTCCAAGCTTGAATTTGTCCCTGTGCCATAGCTTTTTCCCGTGCTAACAAAGCTGTTTTATCCGTAACGTCGACAGAAACTTTGGAAATGATGAATACATTATGTTTATCCATGGCCATTGACCTCGGCGATATAACGGCCAAAAATGGAGTTACTAACAAAAGTAGAATACAACTACGCAAGCTTCTCATTGTTTTTTAATCTCAATCTATCTTGCCAAGCTTTATCCTGCCCAGTGTAAAGGCAATAGTTTAATAGATCAAAGACCAGAAAACGGAAATCGACATTCACTAGATTTTATTTTTAAATCTTTATACCCGACCAGAACGGAGGACGCCATTAGAGAACCCATTTCAGCTAAATCTTTGACCTACAAAGATACAGGAGTAGACATAGCTGCCGGCAATAAGTTAATCGATTCTATTAAACCTATAGTCTCCTCCACTGTCCGATCAGGAGCACACGGAGCTCTTGGAGGTTTTGGAGCAATTTTTGACTTAAAAGCGACGGGATATAAAGATCCACTTATTGTTGCTGCTACCGACGGAGTTGGAACAAAATTACGAATAGCGAGTGAAACATCCTGCCACCATACGATAGGAATAGATCTAGTAGCGATGTGTGTTAACGACCTTATAGTACAAGGAGCAGAGCCTCTTTTTTTTCTAGATTACTACGCGAGCGGAAAACTATTTGAGAAACGCGCGAAAGAAGTAATAAGCGGCATTGCTCAAGGATGTCGGATAGCTGGTTGTGCGTTAATTGGTGGTGAAACAGCTGAAATGCCAGGCATTTATGACCATGATGATTACGACCTCGCTGGTTTCGCTGTTGGAGCGGTCGAGCGGCACAATCTATTGGATGGTACCAGTGCCAGAAATGGGGACGTGCTTTTAGGTTTAAGATCATCCGGGATTCACTCCAATGGCTTTTCCATGATCCGAAAAATTATTGAGCGCATTGGTATTAACTACGATACCCCTAGCCCTTTCAGTTCTAACGAAACATTGGGAGAAGCTTTACTCACACCCACGAAAATCTATGTAAAAGCTTGTCTTTCTGCCCTTAAGTTAGATGGTATAACTGGGCTTTCCCATATTACCGGTGGAGGTCTCATAGAAAATCCACCTCGAGCGTTTTCAGCAAATTTGACTGCTAGAATTGATGTTGCCACTTGGGATCTTCCAACAGTGTTCAGTTGGATAGCTGAAATGGGAGGGATAACGCCAATAGAAATGGCAAGAACATTCAATTGTGGGATAGGAATGTTAGTGTCAGTAGCTCCAGACCGAGTAGCGGCCGTAGTCAAAATTTTTGAATCGATGGGTGAAATAGTTCACCAGATTGGTGTAATCGAGAATAAATCAGTAAATGGACCTTCGGTTATTCTAGAAAACCTGGAAAATTGGGCGATGGAATGAAAAAGATTAAAACAGCGGTTTTGGTATCTGGTGCAGGCACGAATCTCCAAGCTTTGATTAACGCTGCAGCTGAAAAAGATTTTCCGGCTAAAATAATTTTGGTTATTTCGAATATACGCACTGCAAAAGCATTAGACCGAGCAAAAGCAGCTGGAATTACGTCTAAAATAATTGACCACCAACAATATCAAAATCGGGAAAACTTCGATGAAGCAATTGAAACTGCTATACGAAATTTTGATTGCGAAATTATATGCCTCGCTGGATTCTTGAGAATTTTGACAACAAAATTCGTGGAAAGATGGCAGGGTAAAATCTTAAATATCCATCCAAGTTTACTGCCCTCGTTTCCAGGCGTACGGGTGCAAGAGCAAGTTTTGGATTCCGGAGTCAAAATTACCGGTTGCACGGTACATTTCGTTACACCAAAAGTCGATTCGGGCCCAATTTTAGTTCAATCAGCAGTGCCCGTATTAGACGGCGATGACGCAAACACACTTGCAGCCCGAGTTCTTAAACAAGAGCATCTAATTTATCCCATTGGACTGCGGCTAATGGCTCAAGCTCAAATAAACGGAAAAAATATTTTTTCTAAAATTGTTACGCAACCGGTTTATAATCTTGATTCTTTAATTAATCCTGGATTAATTGAGTTTTGATGCTTTACGAAAACTTCTAAATTGTTTTATAAAACCAGAATACTAAAAGCAAATTTCACGGGGCCAATTGTTATGACCGATGAGCATTCTAACGACGCCGCAGAATATCAATTCCATAAAACTACTTATGATGGCGTATGTTTTTTATTGAAAATTTCAATAGCGTTAATTATTGTTACACTTTTACTTTTAGCCTGGTTAGTCGTTTAAATATTTGTCAATAATTAAGTTCCAAACGCTATATTGGCACCTTTTTTCAGATTTCTTATTTTAATGATAGTAACCGCGATTATCACGTCGAGTTTTCTAATCAGCCAGCTATATCGGCTTCACAGAAGAACTGATGAATTTCTTCAATAGCTGTTTCAACGGCGTCGGATCCGTGAACCGAATTTTCCCCTACGCTATTTGCGTACATTTTTCGGATAGTCCCTTCATCCGCTTCATCAGGATTCGTAGCACCCATAACATCTCTGTACTTAGTAATTGCATTTTCACCCTCTAAAACCTGCACGACAACTGGGCCTGAAATCATAAATTCTACCAATTCACTATAAAACGGCCGTTCAGAATGAACACTATAGAACCGTTCAGCTTGGGTGCGGGTCATTTTAATCCGTCTTTGTGCTATAATTCTTAAGCCCGATTCCTCTATTAATTTATTTATTGCCCCCGTTTTATTACGTGCGGTAGCGTCCGGCTTAATTATGGAGAATGTGCGCTGTATAGCCATCGGGTTTCTCAATTTGGTTTTAAACTTTTAGTTCATAACAGCTAACGTCAATTCGATAGCTAGCATCCGCGTTATAACGAGAGGAGAACGCAGGAGCAACATGCAAAAATTATTATTTAAATATAAAGCCTCACTTAAATTTTGCAGCAATAAACGCTCCTGCCTGTTGTATTGCTTCCCTGCCTTCCGAAAGCACTGGAGCGTATAACTGCCAAACATGAATCATATGGTCCCAGATATCCAGATCGACTTCTACAGAACATTCCCTCAGCCTATTAGTTAGTCGAGTAGAGTCATCCAATAATGTCTCAGCGTCACCAACTTGAATCAGTATCGGCGGCAGGTCATGCAACTCGGCATAGAGAGGACTTGCAAGTGGATCCCGTTTATCAGCACCGTTGAGATAAAGGTCCACATAAGTGAGCAGCCCTTCTTTTTGTACCATAGGGTCAATATTTGCACGGGTTTCCATCGAAGCCCCCGTAGCTTCCATATCAACCCAAGGAGAAAAACAAACGGCAGCAGCAGGCATCGGTAAATTTCTATCTCGAAGAGCCACCAGCGTTGCCATCGCTAACCCGCCTCCTGCTGAATCCCCAGCGATAACAATTCGGCCAGCGTCAACACCAGATTCTAAGAGCCATTCGTACCCACGAATAGCATCCTTGATTGCGGCTGGAAATGGGCTTTCGGGCGCCAGACTGTAGTCTATAGATAGCACTTTAGCATTAGAAGCTTCTGAAATTCTGCATGCTAGACCTCTATGGCTTTCAACGCTGCCGATCACATAACCTCCACCGTGGAAATAATAGACGCATCGTGAAACATCGACCCCTTCAACAGAAATAAAAGCCCCTGAGACACCGTTAGCGTTAACTCGTTCAAATTGGTGAACTCCGGGCGCAGGCAAATCGCCCAATATTTTTTCAAACCTTTTTCTCAGCTTCTCAGGTGTGGGGTTTTCGGGCTTTGGATGAGAGGCTAAAAGCGCTTTCAACGATTCCAATTCGGATGAAGACACGTGCTCTCTCCTTGTATTCTATAAATCACTCTGCAGCGCGCCGTTGATTCATGCCCAAACTTGGCCTGGAACCATTAAACTTGGTTAAAATTTGGCCAGGAGCTTCAACTTTTAAATAATCCTCACCGTCAAAGACGCGAACACCATTAACCCACGTCCCCATCAAACCCGGGGCGTTCCGGAGAAGCCTTTCTCCGCCGCCAGGAAGGTCAAAATGGCGGCTCATATTTGTTATTTTTATTATATCCGGATCAAATAAAATCATATCTGCCCACGCGCCTTTTGTTAAACGACCTCGGTCAATTATGCCGGAGACGTCCGCCGGATCACTAGTCACCTTCCGTATAGCGGTCGGCAAGTCAAATAAACCTTTTTCCCGCACCCAATGACCTAAAAGATGCATCGCATATCCCGCATCACAAAGTAGTGAATTATGTGCCCCTGCATCAGATAAGCTCACTAACGTCCCATCATTTTCAATGATTTCTGCAACCCCTTCTTCCTCCATATTCAGCATATAAAATGTAAACTTGGTTGCAAAATTTTCCTCTAAACCAATATCAAGAAAAACATCCAAGGGATCCTGATCTCGTTCTTCTGCTATCTCTGCAATAGTCCGTCCGGTCAGATCTTTATTCTTTTCCAACTCGGTGACAGCAATAGGCACACAATCCCATCTACCTTTAAAAATATGCTGAGAATCACCTTCTTTCAGTGTTTTACGAAATTCATCTCTGAATTTTGGATCATTAAATATTTTTCGAAGTTCCCCATGATCTTCAGTCGCGGGCCATGGTTTCATTGCTTTCAATATATAAGCTTTATCTAGAGTGAAAGTAAGGCTCAAAGGCTGACATGACCCCTGAGTGTAAACCGGCACGCCCCGCTCGCGCGCCGCTTCAGCGGCCCGCATAATGTTTCGCGCTCGATCGGGCTGATGAGTGAAGTGAAAATGCGGCGCGTAACACCCTGGCTTACCACTAATTTTACAAATTTCTTCTAAAAAGGGAATATTATGTCGTTCGCCAAACGTTGCCATGAAAACTCCATGATCATATTCCGATAATATCTGGGCTAACGACCTGAATTCGTCATCATCTGCTAATCTTGACGCAATCGGGATCCCGCCGGCTCCGCGATGATTTTCATTACTGGAGGACGCAAAACCAACGGCTCCTGAATTCATGGCATCCCTAAGAAGGGCTTTCATTTTTTCGAGTTCTTCTGGTGTGGAAGATCGCTCTGAACCCTCATCTCCCATCACAGCAGTTCTCATTACTGTATGAGAAGCTAAACAAGCTACATTTGGATAAACTCCTTTTTTTCTAAGTAAATCCAGATATTCACCAAAGCTCTCATAATTTGTATCCATGCCTGCACGAAGAGAATCCAAAGACATCCCCTCAACTTCTGCGAGATTAGCGATGATAGTATCTATACTGGAGGCCGGTGCCGGAGCTACGCCAAAACCACAATTTCCAATCACGACCGTCGTCACCCCAAGTGCACCAGCCGGTGAAGCAGTCTGATCCCAAGTCAACTGGGCATCATAATGAGTATGCAAATCAATAACGCCCGGCGCTAAAACCTTGCCCTTTGCATCAATCACTTCGGTCGCTTCACCATCGATGACGCCTACAGCGGCAATTCGACCGTCAGAAACTGCTAAATCCCCTTCAAATAATGGACTTCCAAGTCCATCAGCAATACGGGCGTTTTTGATAATTACATCAAACATTGTTCAATCTCCATCTTTATTCAGCTGCGTGTTTTACACTACTTTCCTTGCGACTTTTAAGTGCTGGCAGTACTTCTTTAGCAAATAACAATATGGATTGCTCACAGCCATATTTCGTGTAAACCATTTGCCAGCCTATATCCATATACCACCCCGGAACATCTTGAGATAAAAATTATACTGTCACGAATCACACAATCCGAAAAGTCGTAATTGAGTATCTGGGCTACCTATCAATATCCAAGATAATCATCTAGCTCTGTGGTCTTGGAAAACTCTATATTACACCTTCTAAATCTAAATTCCGATCGTTTAGTAAATATTTGAAGTGTTTAAAAAACAACCCCTAATTAGAGAAATTCATCATTTTATTGTGCTAGAAATTCTCGATTTCGGGTATTTTTAAATTCCTTATGTTTATCACAGATAAAATTCTAACCGCAAGACAGATGATCAGTCCTTGTCGATTAGCTATCACCGCAGGTAGCGTCTGCTGCGAACAATGATTGAGGTAGTACAATGAGTGCGGATATCCAATGGAATACTAGCGACGAACGAATTGCTGCGGGGAATGTTCACTTGATGCGAGCTGGCAGCGGTGATCCCGTATTGATATTGCATCACGATATTGGAACACTAGATCGAACAATCTTCTATGATTCGATAAGTAGTCAATTTGACACTCTAGTTCCGCATCATCCCGGGTACAGCCGGTCAGATCGACCCGATTGGATGCGGAGTGTCCGAGATATTGCTGTGATGCATCAATGGCTGATATCAAATTTAGGGATCGGAAAAATATCGATTGTGGGTCTGGGATTTGGCGGCTGGATTGCAGCGGAAATGGCAACGATGGCACCAAACACTATACAGAATCTTGTTTTAGTTGGCGCTATGGGTGTAAAACCAAAAGATGATTTCATCATGGATCAGGCACTTTTTAACCATCTTGAATACACGCGCGCCGGATTTCATGACCCTACAGCCTATGAAAAAGTTTTTGGAAAAGAGCCGCCTACTGATCTTGTGGTCGAATGGGAAATCTGCAGAGAAATGAATTTCAGGATAGCATGGAAGCCGTACATGTATAGTCAAACTTTACCCCACCTGCTTGGAGCAGTAACGGCACCCACACTTGTTGTTTGGGGAGACGATGACAAAATCGTACCACGTTCCGCTGCAGAGATTTATATAGACCATCTTCCCAACGGTCAGTTAGAAATAGTTCCCAAATGCGGGCACTATGTTGATCTGGAAAAACCCAAAGAATTAGCAAACCTCGTCACAAGTTTTATTCGCGGTTAAAATATTTAAGTAACTGCCTAAGGAGTTTGACAATGCACCTGATGTATTTCACTGAACAACCTATGTCTGCCTACCCAGCCCAAGAGGGATTAGATTTTGGCGCTACAGCCTTAATGTTCTCCAATAAACATTTCGATCCGGTCGCCGGAAGTAGGCTCTATAATGAATTTATCGAAGAATACAAATTGGTCGACAGTCTCGGTATTGATGGCATCATGCTCAACGAGCACCACAACGCACCCTTTTGCATGCAGGCCAAAGCCAATATTTTTGCGGCTATATTAGCTGCTATAACTGAAAACATCAAAATCGTTATGCTGGGTAACCCTTTACCATTGGCAGAAAATCCTGTCCGCCTGGCCGAAGAACTCGCTATGATTGATATGATCTCCAAAGGCCGTCTGGTTTCCGGATTTGTAAGGGGTGGCGGACAAGAACAACTAGCCGCAGGGGTAAATCCGGCTTTCAATCGAGAACGGTTTGAAGAAGCACATGATCTCATTGTTCAAGCTTGGACAAAGGAGGGTCCTTTCAGATTCGAGGGGACCCATTATCAAAATAGGGTGGTAAATCCTTGGGCTGTACCGCTTCAAAAACCTTATCCTCGAGTTTGGGTTCCAGGTGTCATAAGCAGAGAAACTATTCTTTGGGCTGCCCAACATCGATATCCTTACATCGCCTTAAACACGTCAATTGAAAGTACAAAAGATATTTGGAAAATCTATGACGACGAAGCCGCCCGTTGCGGATATCAAGCCGGCCCTGAAAATCGCGGCTATTTGCAACAAATGCACGTAGCAGAAACTGAAGAAAAAGCTATCGAAAACGCCAGACAGTTTCGATGGATGCAAGGTGAGTTCACTGGTTTAGCTCATCCATCTTGGGCTGCGCCTGCTGGGTATTCATCTCCAGGAAACCGGAAAGCCTTTGTTGAATTTTCAATAGGCCGAAGGGAAAATCCCCGAGGCCTAACCACATTTGAAGAGCAAGTCGAGCAAGGACGAATCATTTGTGGAACTCCAAAATCGGTATTACCAAAAATACGGCGACTCCTCGAAGAAACTCGCCCAGGAATCTTCGCTATCTGGGGTAACGATGGAACCGTCAGTCACAAAGATGCAATGAGTTGCATACGCTTGCTTGGAGAAGAAGTTTGCCCCGCTATCCGAGAGATGGGTAAAGAATTAGGATTAGATAGTCCATTTGATGTAAATTCCCCTGTAAGTATCGACTATTCCACCGATTTAAAGCAAACAGCAGCGGAATAAAAAATAACTGTTGCAGAAGGAAATTATGCCTAATTAGCTCGGTTTTCGTAGCCACGGCGACCACATAGGTCGCCGTTTATTTGACCCAAAAAAGAAACCGATACGTTCAAGTTGAATACTGCGCAAAAGTTTGCGTGCCGGCGCGAGCCGTATGGTCTGTTTTTATGTTAACCACCGCAACCATTCCCTCGTCGACTTTTGCTTGGGCTCTTTCCAAAGCGGGTCGAATTTCTCCCGGTTCTTCTATGTATTCCGCGTAACAACCCAAAGCTTCCGCCATTTTATCGTAACGAGTATATCCAAGGTCACGCCCAGGTTTTGTACCCTCTGGATCAGCAGTCCATCCTCCATTCAAGCTTATTACGACGAGAACATTTATCCCGTGACGAACCGCCGTATCAAGTTCCATAGCATTGAGGCCAAAAGATCCATCACCATGAACTACGATTACTTGGGTTTTAGGTTTGGCAATTTTCGCACCTAAACCAAACGGCAGACCAACACCCATAGTTCCAAAGGGACCAGAATTAAGCCTATGGCCTGGCGCAAACGTAGGCATAGATTGTCGACCATAATTTAGGATCTCTTGTCCATCCACTACTAGAATTGCGTCTCTATCCATAAAGTTTTTTACTTCTTCACATAATCTTAGTGGATGGATGGGAACAGCATCAGACAAACTGTTACCACCAGGCTTCGCTCGCTTTGTTGCCTCTTCGTCACCAAGCCTTTTACGCCACCCTTCGTAGCCATCCTTTCCTATTTGACCATTAAGTCTAGTATTAATCTGGTTTAGTACTGCTTTGGCATCCCCCACGATGCCTATATCAATTTGGCGCGGGCTGGTACTAATTTCCACTTCATCAATATCAATTCGTATTATAGTGGCTTTTTCATTGAATCGAGGCGGTGCAGCATGGCCTATTATATAATTCATTCGCGTACCAACAATTATTATGAGATCTGCCTCTCGGAATGCGGTTGAACGAACAGTCATATAAGACAAAGGGTGGTCTTCTGGAATCACGCCTCGGCCTTGAGGCGTTGTATAGAAAGGTATCCCTGCTGTATCGACAAACTTTTGCAGTTCCTTGGATGCATTCGACCATAGAATTCCGCCTCCAGTAATTATAACCGGCTGCTTAGCTTTACCAAGCGCTTCGAGAACTTGTTCTATAAGGACTGGATCACCGTGTGGTCGGGCCCGCGGTGGAAGGCGTCCAGAGACGGTCCAGTTTATCTCTTCCTCCTCTATTTTTTCATAAAGAATATCGCCGGGAAAATCCAGATATACTGGGCCTGGCTTACCGGCCATCGCTTGTTGGAAAGCAACATTTACCATTTCTGGAATTCGTTTTAACGAATAAACACGTTCGGCCCACTTAGTGCATGGTTTCATCATCGCAAGTTGATCTATTTCTTGAAAAACCTGATGTCCGTATGTCTTAAAGGGACTAGATCCGCCAACAGCTATCACGGGAACACAATCGATATAAGCGTTGGCAACGCCAGTGATAAGGTTTGTCACTCCCGGTCCGCTTGCCGCCATACAAACACTCGGTTTATTTAGAAGTCGACTGTAAGCCTGTCCCATGAAAGCAGCAGCCTGCTCATGGCGCACATCAATTGGACGAATGCCTTCTTTTATACACGACTCCTCCGCCAAAAGCATAGGGCCTCCCATAATGAAAAAAAGATCATCAACACCTTCGTTACGTAAAGCCTTAGCCAATATTTCTGAACCTGTAAGTTGGGCCAAAACCGCCTCCTTTTTATGCTATTAATAAATTGTCGTATATCCAAAACAACGACTAGGATGGCGCGTTTGGAAATGTTTTAAAACTTTATACAGCCCCACTTTTTCTAAGTTCGGAGATCTCGTCATCGGTCATATTAAGCCATTCTTCTAATACTGAATCCACATGTTCACCCAATAAAGGCGACGGGGGCACAGGTAAATGCCCTCCGCCTACTTTTACTGGCCAACCTGGCATTTTATAGCTTCCCCTTTTAGGATGTTCCATGTTTTGAAAAATACCTCGAGCATTCAAGTCGTCATCATTATATAATTCGGCCACATCGAGCACAGCGCCACAAGGAACACCGCACTCTCCTATTAATTTCATCGCTTCGCGTTTTGTGTGCTGTTTTGTAAATTCGGTTAGAACTTTATCTATAAATTCTTCGTTAGCGGCACGTTGTTTTGGATTCGCAAATCGCGGATCACTAATTAAGTCATCTCGACCGATAAGGTTACACAAACGTTCCCAATGATGGTTCCCTGCCCGAGTGGTATAGATATACACGTAATCATTCTTTCCACCCGGCTTACAGGGGAAAATACCGGTAGGAGCGTTGCCGGTTGTAAAGAGTTTCGCTCCGGCTCGAGGAGCTGCTTTTCCGTTTAAATCTCTATAGGCATATGCTAATCTGGTATACTGCGTCATCGCATCTTGCATGGCGAGTTGTAATCGCTCACCCTCACCAGTCGCCTGCTGCCTATAGAGTGCGCCAAGAATGCTAATTGCCATCAGCATTCCTGTGCCAGTGTCAGCAAGCGTAACCCCAGGTTTACAGGGTTGTCCATCGGCTTCACCAGTGATACTAAGCACGCCCCCAGCAGACTGACCGATCATATCAAAGGATAAAAAATTTTCATACGGACTGCCTTCAGCAAACCCCTTTACTGAAGCATAGATTATCCCGGGGTTTTCCGCTTTGATGGCCTCATAATCGAGCCCCATGCGTTTGACTACACCAGGAGCAAAATTTTCTATGAAGACGTTGGCCTCCCTCACCAACTTTTTAACCAGACCCACTCCTTCGGGAGTTTTCAGATTACAGGTTATACTTTTTTTTCCGGAGTTAAATTGCATGAAATAAAATGAGTCAATCCCCTGCTTTTCCGACGTAGCAAATCGACCCGCATCACCTCTATTTGGGTTCTCGAGTTTCACGACCTCCGCTCCAAGCCAAGCAAGTGTTTCCGTACAAGATGGGCCTGCTTCGAATTGGGTCATATCGAGAACACGAACACCCGAAAGCATACCTCGCCTGCCATTTGTCACCATTCTGGTTCCTCCTATTTTTGGAGCTCTATTTTTGCACGAATTGACTATTCAATAATACCAAGACATCATCCTATATGTGAAATCAGCTTAGCAAACCCGAACCAGCCTTCAAGAGAAATGCGGCTTAAGAGAAAATAAAAAACAAATAAATTGTTCTTAGGGGAAATGCATCGAATGTCTTATCAAACAATACAAGTAAAACGGCTTACTCCCAGAATAGGTGCCGAAGTTTCAGGGATTACTCTTTCGAAACCTCTTGGCAATCAACAATTTCAAGAAGTTCATGACGCTTTAATGCAACATTCAGTACTGTTCTTTAGAGGCCAGTCAATTGATGTCGAACAACACAAAAACTTTGGTAGAAAATTCGGGGAATTACACATTCATCCAGGTTCACCGCCACCGCCAGGGCATCCAGAAATTCTTATTGTCCATGCGGATAAAAACTCCAAACGGATCGCCGGTGAAAAATGGCATTCAGATGTCTCTTGCGACGAAGAGCCACCAATGGGAAGCATTTTACATCTCTGGGAAGTCCCTGAAAGTGGTGGCGACACGCTTTTTGCCAGTATGTACGCCGCTTACGAAGGACTAAGTGACCGAATGAAAAAATATTTGGATGGTCTAACGGCCACCCACTCGGGAGAACATGTTTATCGTGGTCGATATACCGAAAATGGTCATGATGATACAGGACTAGCTTATCCCACTGCAATTCACCCCGTTATCCGGACTCATCCTATAACTGGACGGAAATCCATATATGTCAATCGTACCTTTACTACTTTTATCAATGGAATACCACGAGAAGAGAGTGATGGAGTTTTAACGTTCATCCATAATCATTGTTCTAAACCGGATTACCAAGTTCGATTTAAATGGCAACCAGATAGTATTGCTTTTTGGGATAATCGTTGCGTTCAACATTTAGCGCTCTGGGACTATTATCCAAAAGTCCGCTCAGGCTATCGCGTTACCATAAAGGGTGACAAACCATTTTAAAGAATTATTATGACTTGCTCATACTAAAATCATTACCCCATCTTCCAAGTAGAGGTGGCACAAGCCGTTAACTTATCGTTTTGGTCCCAAACACGCGACTCTAGGAAACTAATTGAACGGCCCTTTCGAATAAACTCCCCTCTGCACTTGGCTGGGCCAACCGTTAATGGGCGGACATATTGATTTTTCATTTCTAACGTAATCCCAGGCTCGTCAGTAGTCGATTTTATTAGATGCCCCATTGAAATGTCCATAATGGTGGCCAACATTCCCCCGTGATAGCTACCTTGTGGGTTAAAGAAAAAGTCATCCACCGGGAACTCAACAAGACAATGATCTTCGGGATATGAAATTTTGAGCCCTAGTATTTTCGCAATAAAGAAATTATCAAATTCCTGACAATAGGTGTTTAGAGCGCATGCAAAACGCTGCCGAACGCGGTCTTCATCCATGTTAAACCCACCTAAATTCTATCCGTCATCAACTTCTTTACTTCAGTATTTTACTTTGAACAACAATAAGAAAAAAATTTAATACCTATTTTCTTAGTGGTTCTTAAATGACTTTGAATTCTTACCTATGCTAATATTCATAAATCTATGATTACCATGGTTACCTAGGGCAATATCTTTTCGGTAATGTTCCAGCTACTGTTCACCATTCTATCATCCATTCATTTTGACATTTCGTCAGGAGTAAAAATTATGCGGTTTGGGTTTATAGGTCTCGGGAATATGGGGGGTGCTATTGCAAAACGAATGCTTTTAAAGCATGAGTTGATCGTATTTGATATTGCGGAAGAACTCAGGAAAAGTTTTTCGTCTTTGGGTGCAAAGGCAGTGGACTCCGCGGCAGCGGTTGGCGCCGAATCGGATGTTGTATTTCTATGTCTGCCCACTTCAAAACATGTCCAAGCGGTTACTCTTGACCCCAATGGATTAACCTCGAAAATGAAACAAGGGGTTGTTTGCGATATGACGACCGGGGACCCCGTGATGACAAGACAAATAGCCGAAGAAATGCCCCCGGGACTTACGTTCATAGATGCACCTGTTTCTGGAGGTCCGGGAGGTGCAGCAGCGGGAACGTTAGCTATAATGATAGGCGGCTCCGACAATGCAGTGGGTCAAGTTTTACCAGCGCTAGAATCTGTCAGTCCAAATTTATTTCGAACTGGTGGCGTGGGCACTGCACATGTTATGAAACTGGCAAATAATATGCTTAATGCTGCAAATAGACTAGCTACATTCGAAGCGCTCTCCCTGGCAACAAAAAACGGTATCGATCCAGACCTTTGTGCGGAAATACTGAATAAAAGCTCAGGTCGCAACTTTGCTACTGACGTGACTTTGCCAAGATTTGTGTTAAGGGACGAGAACCCAGTTCAAGGCTTCACTTTGGGTCTTATGCATAAAGATATTCGGCAGGCAGCCGAATTAGGCATAGCCACTGGCGTCACTCTCCCGATAATTAATTTGGCGCGAGAAATTTTCCACTCTGCATTTAATGAGCAAGGGGGCGATGTCGACGTAAATGAAGTAATTCGATATTATGAAAGAGGGTCATCCATTAAACTAGCTGGGACTGGCGGCAAGGGCGGTTAACCACCGGTTATACGTATATTCACATGCAGCATAATTTTTCCTCAAGTACTCGTGCTATTCGTTGGAAAGACGAGGGTGAACATCTAATTAACAAGCCTGAAAGTTATGGCCCCCAACTGCCAGATGCGGAAACACGGCTACACATTCTTAAAGATCAAGCTCAACGAGATTTGTTTACTCTTCGTCATCCAGAGACTGATTGGATGCCGCAGCGTGTCGGACCAGATGGCAACAAACTCTTAGATGTCCTGATAGTTGGAGCCGGTCAAGGCGGATTGGCTATAGCAGGTTGGCTTTTACGAGAGAGAGTTACCAATATTCTCGCAATAGACAAAGAAGCATATGGCACGGAAGGTATTTGGAATAGTCATGGCCGCATGCCCGTTATTCGGTCTCCCAAACATTATCCAGGACCGGATATGGGGATTCCAAACTTAACCTATGAAGCTTGGCATCGCGCCTGTTACGGCCACGCTTCCTGGGATGATCTTAATTTTGTACCTTGTGACAATTGGATAAGATACCTTTGTTGGATACGGGAAACCTTAAATTTGCCTGTCCAGAACAATACCGAGTTGCTAGAAATCGAACCCGCAGAACATTCGCTTAGAGTCACCCTGCAAACCGAAACCGGCAAGGAATTTCGTTACGTTAGGCGGTTGGTTTTAGCTACTGGTCATGACGGAACGGGAGACTGGTGGCTTCCAGACTATCTATCTCGGCTCCCTCAGCATTTAAGAGCTAAAGCGGCCGATCCAATCAACTTTAAAGCCTTGTCAGGGAAACGAGTTGCGGTTCTGGGCGTTGGTGCGACCGCCGGAGATAACGCTATTTGCGCCCTAGAGGCAGGTGCCGATGTTCACATGTTTTGTCGTCGCGATACGCATCGAAGACAGCAAGTTTATCGTTGGTGTATTACTGCTGGCTTCCTACGCCATTTTGGTGAACTAGACGATTCTACTAGGTGGCGGTTTATGCATTATATTTTGAATATCAGGATGGGAATGCCGCCGGAAACTTGGCGCCGAGCAAGTAGCCACCCCAGTTTTACTCTTCACACAAATGCTGATTGGAAATCCGTCACTCCCTCCACAAAAGGCGTTTTAATAAAAACTGATCAAGGCCCCTTCGAGGCTGACTTTATAATATCATGTGCTGGACATGACCAAGATGTCAGGAAACGACCGGAATTAAACAACTTATCAAAACATATAAAACTTTGGAGAGATCAATATATTCCTCCAGAGGGTTTAACCGACCAAAGATTAGGTAGATATCCATACCTTGGTAAAAGCTTTGAATTTTTGGAAAAGTACCCTGGATCCGCTACCTATCTAAACCGAATTCACGATTTTACTTTTGGACCGACTATGAGTTTTGGGCCCTCAGGATGCTCTATAAGCACATTACGGTTAACAGTACCAATGCTTGTTGGCGGAGTGACACGAGGTCTATTTCTTGAAGATGCCGACATGCATTGGGAGAGTCTTTTAAACCATCCTGACATGATACCTTAATTATTATTGTGACCCATGAAAACGGTCTGGGCTGAATACAGGTAACCTGCTTGGATCAAATGCCGATAATGTTAAACTGGATTTACCATCGACAATCAATTCTGCCATTGCCTCTCCTGTAGCCGGTGCATTTAATATACCCCAAACGCTATGACCCGATGCTATATAGGCCCCAGCTATGCCAGAAATCGGTCCTATAAGCGGCAAACCATCCTGGGTAACTGGCCTAAAACAAGCTTGTTGTTTCTTTATAAAAGAAGCACCCAATCCAGGCGCAAAACGTTTAATTTGATTTATCAATTCTCTACAAGCCGCCGGTTCTGGCAATACGCTATTCGGATCAGATGGTAATGGATCGTTACCTGGAGAACCGCAAACATATGTAGTTCCGTCCTTGCGTGGAAAAACTTCCGGACTAGTCATTTGTCCGTTGTCTGTTTCGTATTCTACAAAGACTGCATGCGGTATGGGTTTTGGTTGGAAATCAAAAACTAGGCTATGTCCTTTCAAACCGTATACAGCCGGCAAGGGCAACCATTGGCAAGCCATTAACGACCAAGGTCCCATCGCTATAACAACGGAATCAGCTCCCAGAAACGTACCGTCTACGATGACTCCGGAAACTTGATCCTTAGCTTTGGATAATTCTAGTCCTTCTACCACGCCATACTTAATTTCAGCACCCAACTTCGTTGCTGCTTTCATAATCGTTCTTGTAAAAGCGGACGGATCTACCTGTGCGGTGGTATCACTGGTACCAAGCTGCCCATGAATTTGTGTATCCGTCGCAAGCCAATTGGGTTTAATTATGTTTCCTTGATTAGAAAAATTTCTGTTTTCACTTGCTAGCAATCCAAGAGTTTCGATGCGGCGATATCCCCAATCTTCACTAATCTCCTGGGATAATTCTGCATGCAAAGCGAAACTCCGTCTTGCCAATGCGTCAAGGGGCGAACCTCGACACCAATCAAAAGCCAAAAATCCTCCCGATTTTCCAGAGGAAGCACATGCTATCGCCGAACGTTCAACAATGGTGACAGGAATGTTTTTTAAACTTAGGTAGTATGCCGTGCATACTCCAATGATGCCGCCGCCACAGATTACAACCCCCATTTAATCACCCCATAATCGTAAAAAGATAACCCCAATTAACGAATTGCATTACAGCTATTTTTCGACGTTTCGACTGTGATAACTGAAACACTCTCTCTAATAGCTTAACATGTAACAAAATCATCGATATATTCGGAAATTAGCATATCCAGAATTTCTAAAAGTCAGAAAGTATAATATTCTGAAGCAACGAAATAATTAGGCTGCTGCAATTGGTTCGAATTGGAGAATACAATGCTGGATTCTAGCGCAGGCATCTCAAACAGCGTTCGAAAACTTTACGAACAACTGGAAGAGCGTATCATGGATCGCGATCAACATGGAGCCAGCTCCGTCTGTTATGACATCCTTCGGTCCAAGCGACCTCTTCAAGAAATGCTCAGTCATGCGGTTAAAATACATGGTCCCTATACGCATGTTCCTTATCATGAGCGGATCGATAATGGTTATGTCAATTTCGTCAATAATGACCATTGCCTACTAAGCGCCCGTTCAACATTACACTTATCTCAGATGATGCCGGAAGGTGCCGAGGGATTACCTTTTGCACAAACTATCTGGTATATCCCAACAGGCCTTGACATCTGGAACCAAAAAATTCTCCAAGCACCAGGCCATTACGCGCGCGGTTACAAATTACCCCCTGGGCCACCTCCAAAGCCTGTTGTTCACTGGCCAGACCAAGAACCCAAACACCTTTCCGGAACCATACGAAATAAATTGGATCAGTGGATTACTCATGTCCAGAGAGGCAATGTAGTTGATGCTTACCGAATTTTTCTTGGTCTGATGGATAACAAGACTCATCGTGAAGAAGTGTTAGCCGAATT
The DNA here is from genome assembly GCA_964483985.1 of uncultured Thalassobaculaceae bacterium. Classification (GTDB taxonomy): domain Bacteria; phylum Pseudomonadota; class Alphaproteobacteria; order Thalassobaculales; family Thalassobaculaceae; genus CAZADS01. The sequence goes on along the minus strand of CAZADS010000100.1, from coordinate 37,966 downwards.
AGCTTTTGCTGGATTAATAGATGTACAAGACCGTGCATTTAATAATCGATCCTACACAACGGGCCATAAAAGCTTCAGAGCTCGGGCCACGATTGAGTTAGGCGATGCCATCGGTTGGGATCATGCACATCACGTAATCTATGCCGGCGTTCTAGACATGGCGGTTGGACCAAGATGGTATTCTACCTATGAAATGGCAAGCAATTCGGTCAAAATCCACATTGAGGGAGAAACCCTGAGTGCGATTCCGTATGCTGGGACAAGCGAGGCCGAAGAGGTTTTATTGAATAACACGGTACCGTTAACGAAGGATGAAACAGAATCCCTGATTGAGGTTATCATTCGAAATCCAGAACCGGATTTTATAGAACCATTGGCCAAACTCCTAAAAACCGGGAAATCACCTCGCAGTATAGTGGATACGCTGCAATTGGGGGCAGCCCAGGTTATGTTGGAAACACATGGAAATACAAATTTTTCCTTACCTCAACATTGCTATGAGTATTGCAACACGCTGGGCTGGTTTTTTGATCGATTCAAACACCCACAAAGAATTAAATTAATTTTCCTTGCGGCATCTTACTTAAATCGCGCCTCATGGCATCAAAAACACATTGGAGAACTCAAAGCCAAGCCGATCAAAACGCCTCAGAGTGCATCTGGCATGTCCATCACTAAACTACTAGACCAACTTGAGCAATCGCTAGTAGAAACAGATGCTGAGGCTGCTGTGAACTGGACTCAAGCATATATTGATAGTGGCCATGATAGATCCCCACTTGTACAACGCCTAGCGTTTTCAGCGGTTAGAATAGGTAATGATCCGCACAATCAAGAGCTCGCTCAATGCACCTTGGAAGATTATGGGAAAAACAAAGCTTGGGATTCAGAAAGATTATTACTAGCTTCCGCCCAGCATACTGCAGGACATAGGAAATATGGTGACCATTTAGAATGTTCAAGGCGGTTCGGCGAGGCCTTTGATTTAATAAATCTTCAATAACAAATCCATCAAGTAAGCGGCTCCAAAATCATGAACCGGAGAAAAAAATGGGACGTTTAGCAGGGAAAGTGGCGCTTCTCACTGGCGGTGCCTCGGGATTAGGAAAAGCAACTGGCCAATTAATGTCGCTCGAGGGAGCAATTGTTATACTTTCTGATCTTCAAACCGTAGAAGGAGAGCGGGTGGCGAGTGAAATCAGTGACGCTGGAGGAAATTGCACGTTCAAAACTCACGATACGACATCAGAGTCTCAATGGGAGAGAGTTTGTGAGGAAATTCTGGAAGAATATGGGCGCCTGGATATTCTATTAAATGGTGCTGGAGTTGGAAGTAACGCCATAGATATTGAAGATATGGAACTAGAAACCTGGCGCCATTGTATCTCGGTCAATCTAGATGGGGTTTTTCTGGGCTGCAAACACGGAATTCGCGCTATGCGTAAAGGGACAGGCGGATCAATTATCAATATATCATCAATTCTTGGCTTTGCTGGCTTAGCTACAGCAACAAACTATTGTGCTTCAAAGGGAGGAGTCCGACTTTTAAGCAAGGCAGCTGCTTTAGAATGCGCAAGAAAAACACCTGTGGTAAGAGTAAATTCAATACATCCTGGTTTCATTGATACCCCTATGGTTGCAGCAGCTATTCAAAAGCGCGGACCGGAATTTAAGGATTATATAGACAGCAACGTTCCATTTAACCGTCTAGGAGAACCAACCGACATTGCTGAAGGCGTGGTTTACCTAGCCAGTGACGGCGCTAAATTTGTTACCGGAACCGAATTAGTAATAGATGGCGGCTTTCTCGCCCGATAGAATGTTTTTTACAGACTTGATTTTACCAAATTGGTCAAAGGCACCGACGATATAAGGAAATTAATCGTTCCCAGTGACGTTCGGAAGCTGGTTTGTCATAGCACCAGCGCTTTGGGAAAGCAAAACCATGGTGCACCCCTTTTTGAACCTCCAATTCACCCACGTTGCCAGAATTAGTAAACAATTGTTTTAGTTGTTCAACCATATCCAACGGAGCTAATTCATCATGCTCCGCGCATGATATGTAAAGCTCTCCCTTGGCTTTTCCCAAAGTTAAATGCGGACTTTCCTCAGCATCACTAACTAACCAAGTGCCGTAAAAAGATGCTGCCGCCCCTATTTGATTGGGATATCTAGCGGCGGCGGCCAGCGCGTATGGACCGCTCATGCAATACCCATGAATCCCCACAGGACCATTTAATACTTCTTGATGATCGGCAACATACGTCAAAAGCTCTTGGATATCTTCCATCACCGGCGGTATTACCATCTTCGTACGCACAGCTCTCATACGCGTATGCTCTGCACTTCCATGATCTAAGACGTCATCCCCATATTTGGTATCTCGACCATCTCGATAATAAAGATTCGGCAATACCACAAAATAACCGACCGTACCCAATCGTCTCGCCATATCATAAAGTTCCTCTCTAACACCAGGGGCATCCATTAGAAAAAATATGGCTGGATACGGTCCATCACGCTCCGGTCGACATATGAAGGTCTCCATCAATCCGTCGTTAGTTCTGATATCTATTATTTCTTCTTTCATAGGAGTTTCCCTAAATTAAAACTTTGTATTAAAAAAACGATTTGACCTCAGACTTTTATTACTGGCAACTAATTCTAATCTTGAAGCAAAAGTATGCTAAACTCCATCCATAACTATGGAGTCTAAATTATTTTTGCTTACTTCTTTTAGCGGGGGAAACAACAAAGGTAAGCCGTCCAGCCTGAAAACAAATCCTAACTAAGTAGGGAATCATGTCTAAATTTCACGTTAGTATTGGGGATGTCACCACATTTTCGAAAACGGTTGGCGAAACAGACGTCTATTTGTTCGCAGGAATAACAGGTGATTTTTCTCCAAACCACACTAATCAGGTTTATATGGAAAAGTCTTCCTTTGGTCGTCGACAAGCACATGGCGCTCTTTTAGTAGGATTTATTTCAACCGTTTCTACGTTAGCAATCGCCCATTGTCGAGATGACGAAACGGAGACTCCTGTGGCGGTGGGTTTTGATAGGATAAGATTCTTGAAGCCGGTTTATATGGGGGATACTGTCACGGTAGCCTATACGTTTAATGAAATTGACTTGGTAAAACGTCGTACTACGGCGAACGTAGCGATCACCAACCAGACCAACGAGTTAGTTGCGGTAGCAAAACATATGCTTCAATGGGTCAAAAATAATTAGCGCTCCTTAGGTACAGTTTTCTAACTCTCAGAAAAATAGGTGGATTCCATTAGTTTTGGTTTAGTTGGGATAAGCGGTTGAAAATTCATACGCTCTAGAACATCGCTTCTTAAATCTATGCCAGGCGCAATCTCACTGAGAGCTAAACCAGCACTCGTTAACCGAAATACAGCTCTTTCAGTAACGTAAATAACTTCCTGATTAGATTTGACCGCTTGCTTACCACTAAACGTAATTTGATCAACGTCAGACACCAATTTTCTGATGTCGCCATGCTTTTTAATCCTGAGACACCCATGCCCAATCTTTAATTCAACACCCTTTGCTTCAAAAGTACCGCAAAAGACCATCTTTCGTGCATTCTGCGCTATGTCTATAAATCCTCCTGGACCCACCGTTACGCCGCCCAATTTTGAAACATTTACATTGCCTCGCTGATCCAGTTCCCCCATACCTAAAAATGCTATATCGAGTCCGCCGCCAGAATAGAAATCAAATTGCGAAGGAGAATCTATCATAGCGGTAGCAAACCTAGCATATCCGAAAGATGAGCCATCCAAAAGAGTGCCCCCGTATGTTCCGTGCTCAATCGTCTGATTGTATCGGCCCACATCACCCTGCGCTGATACAATTTTCGCAACAGAATCATGGATACCAAAACCTTAGTTTATGACTGCTCCGTCAAATTTTTCAGCTGCTGCTCTCCGAGCTATGACAGTCCTTTCAGATACCGCCATAGGCTCCGAGTCACTACCCTTTCCCCAAGATTCACCGGTCAAAGTAGGATCATGAAATACCTCGTGACTCAACGGCTGTGTCGGGTCCACCACAACGGCATCTACTATCACGCCAGGAATACGAACCAAATTGGCTGAAATCCCTCCAGTTGGAACGGCGCTGCGCACTTGGGCTAACACTTTACCCCCTGAATTATGAGCGGCCATAGCAAGTGCGTAGACGTCCAGTGTTGCACCTTCCTGTGCCAAACTAATATTTCCCTCTGGATCTGCAAAACTGCCTCTAATAATGGCAACATCAACCGAAAAAGGAAGATACCGCAGCCAATCCTTACCTTCTATTTCAATTAATTCTACTAAATCATCTTTAGCACTGGCATTCATTTTTCCGCCGCTGATTCGCGGATCGATGAAAGTCCCAAGTCCAACATGCGTGGTAAGGCCTGGTCTTTTAGCCCCTATTTCACGCCATAGCTGCATAATAACGCCCCCAGGCAACACATAAGCTTCAATTTTCTCGTCTTTAGCCAATTTCTGCATATTTGGCGACCATACCCAATGACCACCAATGACTTTTTTAACCATACCTTCATGAGCAAACCTGTTTAATCCTTTCCTGTTTCGGTCGCCTATGCCTAACGCATGAACAAGCGTTAAATCTCTAGGACCATCCCCGGAAAGAAATCTATTTTCGATAGCAGCCATAATCGTGTCAGCTTCTAATAATCCACCTCCACCACCAATTAAACCAATAGTTGCACGGTCAGATATAAGCCTAGCAGCAGTCTGTGCATCCATTATCTTGCTGTTATAATCCATAAGCTAATAATCCCATTTTCATAAAAGGTACAACAAATGCGAAGTAATCAAATAAAAAAAGCTGCAGAACTTTTAAGCGAAGCGTGGTTGAAACCCGGCAAAGTAGAAACCTTTCCTAGCGAATTTAGAGCCAAAACACGGGACCAAGCTTATGCTATTCAAGACGCAATGGCCGATATGATAGGTTTTCCCGTAGTTGGATGGAAACTCGGCGCGACTAGTCCAGCCATGCGCCTCAAAGCGGGTCATGATGGTCCTATTATAGGTAGAATTTTCGACAATGTCATGTTTACTTCGCCAGTCCAACTTCCAATAGCACGTTTTCCTCACGCCCGCGTAGAATGCGAATTCGCGTTTCGCCTTCTTGATTCCCTGCCAGCTCGATCTAACACGTATACCGCAAAAGAGTTAAGTCCCCTAGTTACATTACATCTAGCGATCGAAATCATCGGCAACCGATATCCGTTGCTTCCAGACTTTTATAAAACTTCAACTATAGATGAAATTGCTGATAATGGGACTGGGATAGGGTTCGTTTTTGGTAATGAAATCCCTGATTGGAAAGACCTTGACCTGATCAATCTATTTATTGATTGTTGCGTGGACGATCATCCATCTGCACAGAACTTTCTCGGAGCAGATCGAGCAAATCCTATTGATTCCTTAGTTCAGGCTTTAGATATATTGTGTTATAGAGGTATTAGTGTTTCCGCTGGGCAATATATTTCCACGGGAGCCGCGACGGACCCTCAACCCATAAAAGCGGGGTCAAAGGTTAGAGCAAAATTTGGTTCTCTGGGTGATATTTCGATAGATTTCCACTGACTTCCTATTCAATTTGAAAAAGGGCAAGAAAAATGATGTCATCATCATGGCCACGGGTCGCAGTCTTGGGTGCCGGTGCAATTGGCGGTTTGTTCGGCGGTTTACTGCGGGAGGGCGGATTAAATGTAACTCTGATTGATCGGAAGATCGATCATATCAACACCATAAAAACACATGGTCTCAAAATCACGGGGCACGGCGGAGATCGCTATATCTCGATCGGTGCAACTACAGATCCAACCGACGTAGGGATTGTAGATGCAGTCATCGTCCAAACTAAAGCAATGCATACTATTAAAGCCGTAAATTCTGCAAAGGATATTTTTGGACCCAAAACATTAGCTATCAGTTTTCAAAATGGTTTAGGTAACGAAGAAAATATAGGATCTGTAATTGGCATGGATAATGTTTTGGGAGGATTGACTAATCAAGGCGCGATTGTAACTGCGCCTGGCATAATTCATAATTTTAGCGACTTAGCGTCGTACATCGGCGAATTAAAAGGCGGTCTCTCAACTAGAGTCGAAAATATAGCAAACGCTTTTACAAAAGCGGGATTGAAAACTTTTGCGAGTCCTGAGTTGCGAAAGGTAATGTGGAAAAAATTCCTTGCCAACGTAGCTTTGAGTGCCGCATCAGGGGCAACGAATTTAACTCAGCAAGAGATGATGGCAATTCCGGAATTAAAGACGATATGTATAGGAGCTTTGGAAGAGGCAGCGTCAGTTGCTGCCGCTGCAGGGATTACCTTAACTGAAAAGGACAGACAAGAAATTCTCGCGCCTTTCATAAGCACAATTGGAACTGGAAACTCTAAATCCAGCCTTTGTGCTGATTTACAGAACAAAAGACCCACTGAAATAGATACTATAGCGGGTAAAGTTGTACAATTGGGAGAAGAATATCGTATACCAACACCAATTAATAAAACTTTAGTGGCCATAATTAAAGGAAAAGAATCCAGATATTTAAATAAAAAACCAATTTCCTCTCCCTAACCAATCACCTCGTCCGCAATCGATAAAGCATTGAGAGCCCGTGGAAATCCGGAATAAGGCGCAGTCTGGATAATCACTTCGTGAATTTCGTCTTTATCTAATCCTACACTAGTTGCAGAGCGGAAAAATTTTCGACACTGAATGTGAGAATCAATCGCTGTAAACGCACTTATTGTACAGATCATGCGCTGTCGTCGATCCAAATAAGGCCGTCCCCAGATCGCTCCATAACCATATTCAATTGCCGTAGGGTATAGTTTAGACGCCGCCTCGGAGTCGAGAGCAGCATAACCCATCTCAGCGCGATCGCCATGTAATACTTGTTTCACACTTTCTCCTAGGTCAAATAATTCAGGTAAATCAGGTTCAGGAAAACAAACTGGATCAACCTTTATTTGTTTTTCTTTTATAATTTCCGACACAATTTTAAGTGAATTTTCCATCGAAGGTAGCCCAGAATAAATTCCACAGTGAATCATTACTTCTTGAATTGTTCTATGTGACAAGCCTATATGTAGAGCGGCCGATATATAAGGTCGCAACTGGCTCAAAATCTGCCTCGAAGTCAGTGCCGATAGCGTCGACAACATCTTTTCTTCTAAAGACAGACCCGGTCTCGCCCAAATTTTCCCAAACATCATTTCGTCTACTAGTACATTAAAACCGGGCGCTAATTCAGAAGTGCTTTTGTTTCCTAGACCAAGTTTAAGCCGGATATCTTGTCCAGCTTTTCTAAGTTCTTTTCGGTTCATAAAAAAATCCGATCACAATATTTAAACAATTCCAAACAAAATAAAAGACAGGCTCTACATCTTTCCTAACTGAATCTACTATCATACACAGAAATCCAACGGCTGTTCTCGTTCGAAGACTTCGCAACGGCTTCTATAAAAGCAACTCCGGCCACTCCATCGTGGCAATCCGGAAACCGAGGCAAAAAAGTACCCTTGGAACTTTTATCCGCTATAATGTGTGAAGCGAAATCGCGATAAATATTAGCAAAAGAATCCACAAACCCCTCAGGTTGCCCAGGGCGCCGACGAGATCTCTTCGCTGAACCGGAGGTTTCATCCAAGGAACGACGATATATTTTAACTGGACCTGCCAGAGGCCGGAAATCCAGCCGGTCTGGGGTTTCCTGAGTCCACTCCAAATGACCATCATGCCCGAAAACTCTTAGTTTGAGATTATTTGCGGTGCCAGCGGCAGCTATCGTAGACCACAAGAGACCGCGTGCACCATTATTAAACCTCAACATAACATGAGCGTTATCGTCGACAGATCTACCCGGGACGAGCGTTGAAAGTTCAGAAGAAACTTCGGTTATCTCCAATCCAGTGACTAGCCGTGCTAAATGATGGGCATGAACTCCCAAATCGCTGATAGAAATAGATGGCCCCGTCATCAACGGGTTAGTTTTCCAAACACCTCCTTTATGATCCGTATCACCCGACAACATAGCGCCCCAAGATGATGCATACTCAACTTGAACCTCAACTACTTGACCAATAGCTCCATCCGCAACTAAGTCGCGTGCAGCATGGATCATCGAATAGCCGCTATAACCATGAGCTACCGCCAATACGCATGAATTTTCATTAGCAAGCTCTCGTAGCTCAAGAGCATCCTCTAAGTTAGTAGTCATAGGTTTCTCGCACATAACGTGAATACCCTTCGATAGAAAGACTTTGGCAATTTCAGCATGTAAATTATTAGGAGTTATAATGGCCACTGCTTCAATACCATCAGCCAATAAATACTCAGCGTCCACCAAAGCCTCAGATGATTGATAACAGCGGCTGGTTGAAACACCAATTGATTCAGCGAACGATCTACCTCGGTCGATGTCCGAAGAAAAAACACCCGCCTTTAGAACAAATATGCCATCTAGCCTCATAGCATCACGGTGCGTCACACCAATATTTGATCCGTATCCACCGCCTATCATCCCCATATTAATGGAGCGGCTATTTAATATCTGCATCTATCAAACCTCATCGTCCTATTCTCTATTCGCCACATAATTTATTGCATTAAATAGTTAAACACGGCGAGACTCAGTATTAGAGAACTTACTTCCACGTATAGTTCTTAAAAATGGGCCTTCATTCTTTGCTATATTAATCCGCAACCACTAAAATTTTATATTAATGCCCGACCAAGCACTCACAAACCAGAGCTAATGGTTTAGGTTTCTTAAAAATGGTTTACTCTTATTACCAAATATGCAGTTTAGCTTTAAACGTATATCTTCTGATACTATTAAAATTCATACTAAGAGGTAATGCCATGAACGGTATAGAATACATCGCCAAAATCCTTAAAAAAGAAGGTGTTGAATGGATTTCTTGCTTCCCAAGTAACCCTTTAATCTCAGCCGTGGCTAGAGAAGGCATACGGCCCATTGCCTTTAGACACGAACGTGGAGCCGTGATGGCCGCTGACGGGTTTAGTCGGATTAGCGATCGCCAAAAGTTCGGAGTGGTAGCTGTCCAATCTCAAGCAGGTGCGGAGAATGCCATGGGAGGCTTATCGCAAGCTTTCGCCGATAATATACCCATATTGGTAATGCTCGGCGGAAATTCACTTCATCAAATTGGAGTGCCGCCTAATTTTAATGCGGCGCAAAAATATCAAGGGTGGGCTAAACATGTAGAGGCGATTTATACGCCCCATCAGGTTGCTGACGTAATGCGTCGAGCATTCAGCAGCTTACGTAATGGACCACCGGGTCCCGTAGTAGTTGAACTCATAACCGACGTCTGTAATCAAGACGTTCCAAAAAATGCCCAGACTTATCAATCTCCTAAGATGTTTCGTCATATCCCCGACAGTAACGCAATTAAATTGGCAGCAGAACAAATAATTGCAGCAAAAAGGCCATTAATATGGGCAGGTGCGGGAGTTTTATTTTCCAGAGGCACACGCTCACTTGCACAATTAGCTGAACTCACAGCAATACCAGTATTCACCACTATGCCCGGAAAATCTGCTTTTGACGAACGTCATCCACTGTCACTAGGAGCAGGAACCGGAACAACTACAAAGATGGCTCATCAATGGTTAGCAGACAGTGATTTAGTATTGGCTTTAGGGTCAAGCCTGACGAGGTCTCCCTATGCACAACCGATTCCCCCTGGGAAAACGATCATACATAACTCTATAAACTCAAATGATATTAATAAAGACGAGTCAGCAGATATTGCCTTAGTCGGAGATACCCAACTTACTATTGATTTGTTGATAGAGGAAATAAGAGCAAAATTGGAGGAAGAACGGGTATCGATTAGGCACACCGTAGAATCAGATATTTCAGCCATTAAAAATGAGTACATGGCTGATTGGATTCCTATACTGCAATCGGAAGAGGAACCGATCAGTTATTTCCGTATAATCCAAGAAATCAACAAAAATGTAGATCTAGAAAATAGTATCGTAACACATGATGCGGGCGCCCCCAGAGACTCTATGGTACCCTTTCATATTGCGACCACACCTCACAGCTATATCGGGTGGGGTAAGACCACCCACTTAGGTTTTGGAATTCCGTTAATGATCGGTGCTAAAATGGCAGAACCAAAAAAATTCTGCCTCAACTTAATGGGCGATGGTGCATTCGGCATGTCGGGTACTGATATCGAAACTGCTGTAAGATCAGGCGCCGCAATCACTACGATTGTCCTTAATAACAGCGCTATGGCCACTTATTCTGGACGCCGCACCCCTGCCATAGGGCAAGAAGCTCGAGAATTCGGCGTTTCAATTATGCACGGAGACTATGCCAAAATTGCTGAAGGTATGGGGGCGATTGGTATAAAGGTACGCAAAGTTGCTGATATAGCAAAAGCCCTACAAAATGCTCAGAAACTTAATTCAGAAGGCAAAACTGTTTTGATCGATATCTTAGCGAATATCGAAGAACGTGAATCACGATTTTAAGTTAAAATTCAAAACGTGTCGCCTCATTATGCATAGTAACTGGATCTTCTTTAAAAACTCCCATCGATAGGTCCTTTAAATGACAGACATGTGTGGGGCAAATACTTAATGACAGGACAATTCGTGACTGAAACGGTGCCAGGAGATATTACTGCCGTGCGGCGGTACATCATTTTAGCAACCGTCACATTCACGACTATGCTGTACACTATGACTGTGATGATAGCCAATGTAGCTCTCCCCAAAATACAGGGGACATTTGCTGCAACCTCCGACCAAATAGCGCTAGTCGTGACATTCAATATCGTGGCAACAGCAATGGTAACCCCCGCATCTGGATGGTTAGCATCTAGGTTTAGTCGTCGGAACCTTTTGTTATATTGCGCAATCGGTTTTACGATCGCATCAATATTTTGCGGCTTCTCACAAAGCTTAGAACAACTCATATTTTTTCGAATCTTACAAGGAGCATTTGGCGCGCCGTTGGTACCAATCTGTATGGCGATGGTACTCGATACTTTTCCGCAAAAAGAACATGGCACAGCTACAGCCATTTTTGGGATGGGTGTGGTTTTTGGTCCTATTATCGGGCCCACAGTAGGGGGAGTGCTATCAGAGGAGCTTGGTTGGCGATGGGTATTCTTTTTGTTAGTTCCATTTGGTATACTTGTTATTCTCGGGATTCTAGCAATTATTGATGATCGTCAAAAAGCAAAGACAATAAATTTAGACTGGACAGGTTTGCTATCCCTTTGCGTTAGCATTGCGGCTTTGCAACTTATGTTGGACCGAGGACAACGGCTTGGCTGGTTTGAATCTTCAGAAATTATAGCTGAAGCAATAATTGCTGCTGCTGCGTTTTATATATTTTTAGCACACACTTTCACAACCAAGGCGCCATTTTTAAATCCTCGATTGCTTATAGACCGGAATTATTGCCTAGGAATTACAATAGCCTTTTTATTCGGGGCAATTATGTGGACTCCGATGATTATCTATCCGTTAATGCTGCAGGGATTACAAGATTATCCAGAAGATTTAATTGGCCTTTATCTCGCCCTACGTGGACTTGGGACCTTTTGCGGTTCGACAATCCTGGCTGTGTTCAATCGTTTCTTTGATCCTAGATTAGTTCTAACAATTGGCTTTCTTTTACAGGGTATCGCTGGCTTTTATATGGCCACATTCGACATTAATTTATCACAATTTGAACTGGCGTGGACTAACGTATTGGCCGGACTCGGAGTCGGCTTTGTCTGGGTGCCACTAACAATAATAACATTTTCTACGATAGATAAAAAAGATTTAAACGAAGGAAGCGCACTCTTTCATTTAGTTAGAAACATCGGAAGCTCAGTCTCAATATCCCTCACTATTGCACTAATCATACGTTCTACATCAATGAATTATTCGGATTTAAGCGCCTTTATATCTATCTTTTTCGAAAGCAATTCAATCATGACTTTGAAGGGCTCAGCACTACCCATCAGTCCAAAAGAAATGTTTTTGTTATCGGGCGAAATCAACCGCCAATCCAAAATGATCGGTTATATTAATGGGTTTTATTTATACGCGTTTGTTGCTTTTGCAATTATACCTTTGATTATGTTAGTTCGGATGAAAGATATATTGGAGAGCAGAGCATCCAAATGACGCGAACTTTTTCGGTCAGCAAACCTCCAGTTCAAACTTTTGCACACTTTCAAGCACAGCACGCGCAGCAACAATTGATGTTTGCCCCTCAGACGGCCTTAAAATTCGTTTAATTTTTTCTGCAGCTACCATCATATCTTTTTTAACATTAGAGTTATCCAAGAATTTTAAAACCTCCTTCGCCAATGCCTCGGGTTTACATTGATTCTGAATAAATAGAGGCAATAGAGATTCTTGCAAAATACGGTTGGTTAGGACCACCGAATTTCGATCAACCAGAAGATGTCCAACTGGAACTGTGAATGGGTTTACCTTATAAGCCACGACAACAGGTACGCCCGAAATTGTTAATTCCAAAGTAACCGTACCAGAAGTTGCTAGCGCGGCATCACTTGCCGCGAAAGCATCAAACTTTCGCTCCGATTCCGATAATAGATAAATTGGGCCAGGCCACTCGGATACCATGGTTTTAATTTGATCTGAAACGTTTGATACCATCGGTATAACGATATGTAGATCCGTGAAGCGAGACTTCAGTAAGTCTACGGTCTGTCCAAAAATTGGGAGTAATCGCCGAACCTCACCAGGCCTGGACCCAGGCAAAACTGACAATACTTTTGCATCCGCTTTTATTCCATATTTCTGACGAAAACTTTTTCCATCACCATTTGGTTGATCTACTGCTGGGTGCCCTATAAACGTAGTCGATAAACCATGTTTCTCAAAATACGGGGGCTCAAAGGGAAATAGTACCAACAAATGATCTAAAAACCTCGCAATGACTTTAGCGCGGCCAGGACGCCAAGCCCATACTGTGGGTGCCACCATGTGTACCAACGGAAAAGTTTTTGGTTCAAATTTGCGCCGATCAAAAAGTCGCTGAGTAACGCGCATAGTAAAAGCCTTGGAATCTATTGTAATAAGCACACTGGGCGCTTTATTTATTACGTCATCGACAGTTTCTTTAATACGACGTAATAACAAAGTGGCACGTGGCAATATTTCAAAAACACCCATCACTGCTAGATCCGAAATGGGAAATAAACTTTTTAGGCCTTGTTCTGCCATTCGATCTCCTCCTATGCCATAAAACTGGGCTTCTCCAGAGGTCATTGATCTGAGTGCCTGCATCAATCCCGCGCCTAACACATCACCGGACGGTTCTCCTGCTATAATGTAAAAAATCATGTTAGGGGGAAGAGTAGGTCTCGCTTTGCTCATCAAAACTTCACAGCTTTATACCAATTATAAAAATTCCAGCCGCTTCTCCAATCTCTCTTATTTTGTCCTTATCTATCAGCAGCGTCCCCTCCGCTTCAACTGCAATACCACGAAATCCATAAGATGCCGCTTTCTTAACAGTATCTGGACCAATCGTGGGCAGATCCGCTCTTTGTTCTTGATCCGGCTTTCTGACTTTCACCAAAATAGGTCCCCGACCCTCCCGAGCTAACTTCCCTGCTCGAATTAGCATAGCATCGGTACCCTCTATAGCTTCGACCGCTAGAACTAATCCTTCTTGAATAACAACACTCTGACCCACATCAGCTGGACCTAAACATTTTAAAACACTCAAGCCGCGGTCAATGTCAGATTTTGCAATTTTATCGATGGAAGAACCAGCAATCAATCCTTCGGAAGCTAATACATTTCCTAGTATTGAATCAATACCGACAACCTTAAATCCATCTTTTTCAATTTCAGAAATTAAATGAGAAAGCAAACCATCGTCACCCAAAACTCCAAGCCCAGCGCGAGCCAAGATTTTTGCGGCTCGCCTATCTAAAGCGAGCGAAGATAAAGCTGGGCGTTTTATAGGGCCCACCATAACAACATCCTGCACACCCGCACTTAACATTTTATCGACAGTATCCTGCCACTGACCAAGCCTGACCCACACATGCTCAACCTCGTTTATACACTGTGGATCAGTAATACCGTGAAACGCCACGAAAAAAACAGCATCACCCGTTTTATCGTAGGCATCGGCGACCCGTCTCGGCAACTGACCTTCGCCAGCTATTATACCGAGTTTTCGCATTCAATGAGGTTCCTCTTCACGCGGTTGGCATATAGATCGGTTCGAACCAGCATTAATAAAATCTATAATAATTTGAATAAATTTGCTTTTAGGGCCTGATACCGTTAATCGTTCCAACCTCTCCTGAAATGTTCCGATTCCAAAAAATAATTGCCTATAAGCTTTCCTAAGCTGGTCTACTTCCTCTCGATTAAATCCACGTCGTTTCATACCAATTATATTGAGACCAGATAACCTTGCTCTATCGCCCTTAACCGAACCAAATGGAATGACGTCATGCTCCACTCCTGTCATTCCACCAACTATAGCGTACTGACCAATCCTTACGAATTGGTGGACGGCGGACAAACCACCAAGTATAGCAAAAGACCCAACAGAGACGTGACCAGCAAGCGTTGCATTATTTGCAAGCACTGCGTTATCTCCGACGTCACAATCATGTGCGATATGAGCTCCTATCATAAACAAGCAATGATTACCGACTCGTGTAATCATACCACCGCCTTCAGTACCCGGATTCATAGTTACATATTCCCGAATTACATTGTTCTCACCCACGACTAATTCTGACGCCTCCCCCGAATATTTGAGATCCTGTGGTGGTGATCCTATAGAAGCAAAAGGAAAAATCTCAGTGCCAGCACCGATACGCGTGCAGCCATCAATAACTACGTGCGAGTGTACGCGCACGCCGTCCTCCAATATTACATTTGTGCCTACAATTGAAAAAGGTCCCACACAAACACCTTCCCCCAACTTAGCACTTGGGGCAATTATTGCAGTGGAATGAATATTGGATCCTCTTTTACGATCGCTAATCATTTATCAACTATCATCGCTGAAAAAACAGCTTCCGCTACTAGGGCTTCGCTGACGAAAGCTTTGCCTGAAAATTTCCAAACTGAGCCCCGACTTCTAATTTTTTCCACGTTTACTAGAAGTTGATCCCCTGGAATCACTGGCCTTCGAAAACGGGCGCTTTCAATCGTCATAAAATAAACTAATTTTCCTTCCGATTCCAATCCCAACGTCGCTACTACCAGACAACCCGCTGTTTGAGCCATCGATTCGATAATCAAAACTCCAGGCATAACTGGGCGACTTGGAAAATGGCCCTGAAAATATGGCTCATTCACCGAAACATTTTTCAAACCAACTGCCGATTGATCAGCCACTATTGAGCTTATCCTATCAACCATTAGAAAAGGATATCGATGCGGGATAAATTCTTTTATTCTACTGACGTCAATGTCCGTAATCTTTGATCCATTTTTATCTAAACGTTCGGCCGCCATCCAGCTATTTTCCTTATGGTTACTTCTTTGCTCGTCGCCCCATAAACTTAACAGCAGCTATCTGGCGACGATAATCCTGAATTGGAACAGCAGGTGATCCTCCAATTATTGAATTATTAGGAATATTTTTTGTAACACCTGACTGAGCGGCAATCTGGACTGCGTTACCAATTTTTAGGTGTCCTGCGATACCCACCTGTCCTCCAATTACAGTATAATCTCCAATTTTAGTACTACCAGCTATGCCCACCTGTGCAACTATAATACAACCACGACCAATTTCTACATTGTGTCCAACTTGAACCAAATTATCGATCATTGTACCTCGGCCTAATATCGTGTCGGGTCCAGCGCCTCTATCAACTGTCGAATTAGCTCCAATCTCTACATCATCTTGGACAATAACCTTTCCGAGTTGAGGCATTTTTATTGTGCCAGCCAAATCCGCTTCAAAACCAAATCCGGGTTGGCCTATCCTTACCCCCGGATAAATATAACAACGGGCGCCTATGTCGCAATGCGATAAAGACGAATTTGATCCAACTCTGGTATGCGCCCCAAGCGTAATGCCATCATCTAATATTGAGTTTGCTCCTATCCAACACCCTTCACCTATACTCACCCCCGATCCAATTCTTACGCCCGCATCAACTCTACATCCGTCCGCAATATTAGCCGACTCCGCGATGGACGAATGCTCATGAATTATTGGGGTTAATTCTGGATCCGGATAAAACACCCGTGAGACCCGAGCAAAATTTCGCCTCGGCCTATCTGTGATTAACAATGCCATATTTTCAGGAGCCCGCAGCGCAAGATCCTGAGGCAGAAAACATGCTGATGCCGAGGACTTTTCTAACGCAGCACAATACTTTCTATTTTCAACGAAACAAATTTGACCCGGCCCCGCTTCTTCCAAACTTGAAACATCTTTAATACGCATGGACGGATCTATTTTTTCACTTAATTTGATCCCGGTAATTTCGGAGATTGTTGCAATATCTAGTTCACCTGAATATTGAAAAAATCGTTGATCCGCCATTAAGTTTTCCCGTTACTTCGTTTCTGCTGCAAATTTAACTACAACCTTGGGTAATCTAGAATTCAAACGTGCTAGAACTTCCTGCGATATCTCTAATTCTTTAACAGCTATTACAATCGACCGTCGAAATAACACTACTTTGGCACCAGACTCTTCCGCCACTTCTGCAACAACTCTAAAAAGCATTTTTTGAACTTTTTCCATCGACTTATCAAAAGACCGTTTAAGTAACTGATTATGTTCCTGTGCCTGTCGCTGGGCTAACCGAGCCTTATCTTTTAGTTCGCGAGCGCGTTGGTCAAAAGATTCGCTTGTAATCACTGCTCTTTGATCAGCTAATATCTGTTGCCGTTCACGCAATTGTTTTTCTATTTTAGCGAATTTTTTTCGATATTCAGCCCTTCGTGCATCTATCGATTTCCTAATTCCAATGGCGGCCTCGGATTTGGTAAGGACACCACGAAAGTCGATAACAGCTATAGAAACAGGAGCAAGCTTTGGTAAAGTTTTAGCGTTAGCAATTGATCCGATAAAACTACCCGATAACAAGGATAGTATAAGTATTAGTTTCAACAAAAGTAAGTTGTTTTGCATCTCGCCAATGCCAGGATTTTTAAAACCGCGTCCCAAAACTAAACCGTATAAACTCAGTATCATCTATATCCTCTTTCAGAAACGCACTGGCAAAGTCAATCCTCATTAATCCTAAAGCTGTAGCCCATGAAACTCCCAATCCAAGTGATGCCCTAACTGCTTCTGAATCCAAAATTTCCGAACCGGAACTATCGGTGTTCCAGAGGCTGCCAACATCTGTAAAAATTGAACCTTTAAATCCAAGCTCTTCGGGTAATCCCATAGGAAACTTCAACTCAGCCGTACCAACATAATAGGTATTTCCTCCGAGTGCATCACTGGTTGTTATATCTCTAGGCCCAATTCCGGAATTGGCAAAACCGCGCAATTGCTGCCCTCCAACGAAAAACCGCTCAGAAATTTTAATATCTTCCCCAATACCCACTACATGTCCAGCCTCAACACGTAACATAAATGTTTTATCTTCCAGCACAGGCCAATAACGCGCCGATATACCTTTTGTTTTTAAATATCGAGAGTCACCACCAAACCCAGCAAGATCATTAGTCAAGCTTAAAACGTAACCTTCACTAGGATTCAATCGATTATCGCGTTTATCTAACGACAAAGTCTGGCCAATTTGGGAAATTGTTGTCTTGCCTTCTTGTTCCCTTATTAGTCGGGATGCCGTAGTTTTTACATTACGAATTTCAGTTTGTTTTAGTTGATATTTGACTTTATGGCGGAGATCAGGACCTAGCGTATATCCTAATCTCAGTCCTCCTCCTGACTTCCTTTCATCGAAAGAGCTATCACTTTGCCTATCGCGTGTTGTTTGAAATAAATCAATACCAGCTGACAAATCCCTATCCAAAAAATAAGGTTCAGTAAAACCAATATTAAATTCCTGCCTACTAGCGGACCCTTGAAAATTTAAATTTAAATCCTGGCCTTTACCAAGAAGATTCCGTTCTCGCACTCCTATATTAGCAAGAGGTCCGTCTAATGATGAAAAGCCAACGCCGAATGATATTTCTCCCGTAGATCGTTCTTCGACTGAAACCTTTATTAACGTCTTGTCTGGGTCCGACCCCCGACCCGTCTTAATAGATGACTTGGAAAAAAAACCTAAATTCTGAATTCGGCGTCTAGATCTACGAAGTTTAGAGCTGTTAAATGCGTCACCCTCTATGAGTTCGAATTCTCTTCGCACCACCTCGTCAAGGGTCCGCACGTTCCCTTCAATATCTATCCGTTCCACATAAATCCTACGACTCTCTTCCACGACGTATGTAACATCCATCAAAAGTTCGTCCCGAATCTGATTGGTTTTTACCCGAATATTTACAAAAGCATATCCCAAGGACCCCAAATAATCCGTGATTTCATCAATCGTAACGTTCACTTTTTCTGCATTATACCATTCGCCTGAGCCAGCTGAAAAAAATGAGGCTAAGGATTTTTTATCTACCCGTCTTAACTTTATGTCTGCGTCAATTTTGCCAAATTTGTATCTTTTTCCTTCTTCCAACGTAAAAGTTATTACGAAATCTGTTCTGTCTGGAGTTAATTCAGCGACTGCAGATACGACTTTGAAATCCACATAGCCATTCTTTAAATAAAATCTCCTTAACAATTCTCGATCAAAACTTAAGCGATCTGGATCATATGTATCGGAAGAAGTCAAAAGACGCCAAAACGCGTACTCTTTCGTATTAATGATATCGTAAAGGTCAGAGTCTGAAAATTTTTGATTACCTATAAAAGATATCTTTCGTATCCGACTTAGTGAACCTTCGTCAATTTCAAAAACCAAATCTATCCTATTTTGGTCTAATTGGATTACTTTCGGTTCGACTTCGGCGGCGAACCGACCACTCAAACGATAAAGGTCGATTATTCTTTGGACATCTTCCTGAACTTTCGACCGAGTGAACACAATTCTCGGGCGCAATTGAATTTCTGACCTTAAATCAGCAGATTCTATTCGCTTATTCCCCTCGAAAGCTATTCGATTAATAACTGGGTTTTCTACAACATGGACTATCAAGACAGAATTTTCTCTCTGTAATTTGATATCAGCAAACAATCCAGTCCGAAATAATGCTTTAAGAGAGCGATCAAGGCTATTAGTTGCAAATTCTTCGCCTGGAGCAACTAATAAATGAGAAACGACGGTATCTGGGTCGATGCGCTGAGTGCCGGTGACAACGATTTCTGATATAATGTTATTTTCTTGTGCTATTGCCAAAGAACTATTATTGGCCAAAGCTAATATTTGAAGAAAAGCGTAAGTGGGTAATGCGATTAGAGCAAGAGAAAGAAATAAAATTGCCCATCGGCAGGGTAAATGTGTAAAATATTCTTTCCCCATCTCAAATGCTCGCAGTTTATCCAAAAATCGACCCAACGAGTTGAAATACTTTCCACTGTTGTAGATCATTCCAGGTGACAAATATCATTAACGCTATAACAACTGATAGACCTACCATGGATGCAATTTCTTGACTACGCTCTCCTAAGGGGCGACCCCTGACCGCCTCAAGGAAATAGAATACAAGATGACCGCCATCCAAAACTGGTATTGGGAAAAGGTTTATAAGCCCAAGATTTATTGACAACAACGCCATAAGACCAATAAAGCTAACAAAACCAGCTTCAGCTACCATGCCAGAAAGTTGTGCTATTCGAAGAGGTCCCCCTAAATCATCAGTATCACGCTCTCCCACTAACATTTGACCAACATAATCCAATGTCTGCAAAGTGATGGACCAAGTTTCTATAAAAGCAAACCAAAGTGCACTCAACGGATCATGCCTTATCATCTCAGCCTGTCCGCCTCGTACTCCAAGAAACCCTACAACTTTTTCGCTACCAAATATATCCTTTCGCTGCGTAGAATTCGGTGTAACATTTAGCGATACTAATTTTTTATCGCGACGCACAACGAATTCAAGTAATGTATTTGGGCTGTCAGATACAATTTGGCGTAAATCACCGAAATGCTTGATTTTTTTACTGTCAATTTGAATTACTCGATCTCCAGCGAGCAAACCACCCTTCTCTGCCGCGCTACCAGATTGAACTAATTCAATAATTGGGGACACGTGACGTTGTCCAACTACCGAATAAAGAACTGCAAACAATATTATAGCAAAAAGAAAGTTAGCTACGGGTCCTCCTAAAACGATCGCCGTTCGTTGGCTTAGTCGTTTGTGATGGAACGAGACTTCGCGATCCTCTTTATTGATTAGCCCTTCCGCTTTATAAGAACTACTGGAAACATCGGCGTCACCGAACATCTTTACGTAACCGCCCAGCGGAATAACACAAATTTTCCAACGAGTGCCAAGGCTATCGTTCCAACCGAAAAGCTCTTTACCAAAACCGATCGAAAAAACTTCGACGCGCACATTATTAGCCCGGGCAATAAGATAGTGTCCCATTTCATGGACAAAAACTAAAACGGTCAGCATGACCAAAAATGGCACTGAAAATTTAAAGATGATGTCCAATGTTTCCATGAAATAGGACCTTGTTACCGATGATTAAAATTCAAACTGATACCTGAGAAAGAGACAGAGTTTCGGGTTGCCCAGAGATGCGATTCAAGCCGTGTTCCTGTATGATTTCTTTAGCCAAAACTCTCACCAATTGATCTGTTTCTAAGACGGACTCTATATTTTCCAACAGTTGATTAGGGCCTCTTTCTAACGCTTTCTCCACCACTTTAACTATATCGGTAAACCGAATAGTTCCAGCAAGGAATCCCTCTACCGCTACTTCATTAGCCGCATTCAAAATTAATGGGGCCGTTCCACCGAATCTAAGAGCCTCTCTCGCCAGTCGAATGGCGGGAAACCGATTCATATCAGGGGGCTCGAATGATAATCGACCTATTTCCGACAAATCCAACGATTTCCCCTCTACCTTAATTCGTTGAGGCCATGCTAAAGCATTGGCAATGGGTATTGACATATCAGGCATACCAAGTTGAGCCAAAACCGAACCATCTTTATAAGCAACGAGACTATGCACAATTGATTCAGGATGTACCAAAACTTCAATCCGATCTTCGGGAATCCCGAAAAGGTAATGGGCTTCTATGATTTCTAATCCTTTATTCATCATAGTAGCAGAATCGACTGAAATTTTAGCTCCCATTTGCCAATTAGGATGCGCAATGGCCTGCTCAGGAGTTTTTGTAGTCATTTCTGAAGGAGTACAATTCCTAAATGGACCCCCAGATGCAGTTAAAATAATCCGGTCAACCATGTCTTTATTATTGTTTTCAAATACCTGAAAAATAGCATTGTGTTCTGAGTCGACAGGTAGAAGCGTAGCCCGAGCTTTTTCTACCTCTCTCATCATGATTGTCCCAGCCGATACCAAACATTCTTTATTAGCAAAAGCAACAGTAGTCCCACGTCTAACAGCCTCGATTGTTGACGGGAGGCCAGCTGTACCCACGATCCCAGCCATCACCCATTCGGCGGGACGCTTCGCGGCTTCAATTAATCCCTCCGGGCCTGCAGCAATCTGTATATCCAAATCCTTTAAAGCATCCTGCAGATTCCCCAGATGTTCAACCTCAGAAATTGCAACAAAATTGGGTTGGAATTTTCTAGCCTGTTCGGCCAATAATTCCCAATTTCCGCCACCTGTAATAGCTTCGATTTTATAAGAGGAGTTCCTGTTGTTAAGTAGAGCTAGCGTAGTGCGCCCTATTGACCCAGTAGACCCCAAAACACTCACAGTTTTTTTCAATTCAACCGCCATGGCATTAGTTAATGGATAATTTCAAAATTGTCATAATAAATATAAATGCTCTTGTAAAAACAAAAAGATAGCAGCCAACATCATACCAGCTAAATGTCCATCTAACCGGTCCAAAACGCCACCATGACCGGGAATGATTGAACCAGAATCCTTTACTTGTGATGACCTCTTAAATGCAGATTCTAACAAATCACCGATTTGAGCTACTAACGCAAGCAAGAAACTAGCAGCAACTAAAAAATTAAAGGAATAGTCTAGCCAAAATGCCCCAATTATATTTCCAACAACTATACTTGAAATAAGTCCACCCACCAAGCCAGCCCAAGTTTTATTGGGGCTAATCTTAGGTGCCAGTTTGTATCCCCCAATCCCTTTTCCGGCAATGTAGGCACCCACGTCAGAAGCCACAATAATAGCAACCAACCAAATTACGACCATGGCCCCCTCGTTAACTCTTAGCCAAATGGCAGAACAACAAGGTATTAGGATTATTAAATTACCGAGTAGCAAACGCCCGCTAGTAGATAATAATCCGGACATGACACTCGCGAGTACAATTAATGTGAATAAAAAAATTCCAAATATTGATAAATGAAGCTCCTCTATCTTAATAGTTAAAAATAAAATTAAAATAAAGTTTGTAGCTGCAGCTAAAATAGCTGTGATTGGCTTTTCTCTTTTCGTTATCAATCTAGCCACTTCCCAAGCCATCAAACCTGAGATTAAAGCCACCAGTAATTCAAAATACACTCCTCCAATGTAAATAAGAAACAATATTGGGGGAGCCATTATGACCGATGATATAAAACGCACACAAAGATTACGAGATAAACCAAAAACAGAAAGAGTTTCGCAGGCTTTCGGTGTTTTTTTGCTTGGCATTAATCAACCACCAACCAATCCTTTAAATGGTTGCGCCGTATCGGCGGTTTCTTCGACCAAATTCTAATATAGCGTCACTCAAATGTTCATGAGAAAAATCTGGCCAAAACACGTCTAGAAAAACAAATTCGGAGTATGCACACTCCCATAGCATAAAATTAGAAATCCGTTTCTCGCCCGAAGTTCGTATTATTAAATCTGGGTCCGGATGCTGAGCCGTTTCCAACCGAGCCTCGAACATAGACTCACTAATCTTATCAGATGACAATATGCCCTGGCTCGCTTGTTCGACCAACTCCTGAGCCGCTAAAACAATGGCGCGACGTCCACCGTAGCTCAAAGCGAGAGTCAGGAAAAGATCGGTATTTGCCGATGTTAATTGTTCCGATCGTTCAATTAAAGCTACTATATCCGAGGCTAATCTATCTCGCTCACCTATCACACGGAAACAAACCCCTCTTTCATTTAATTCATTTATTTCTTTCGTTAGGTATTGGCGTAGCAAAGCCATTAAATCGACCACTTCATGTGAAGGTCGATTCCAGTTTTCTGATGAAAAACCAAATAACGTCAAGTGTTTTATGCCAAGACGGATTGCGCTTTCAATGGTTCGCCGCGCAGTTTCAACTCCCTTTTCATGGCCAATGGCTCGGGGCAATCCCTTTGCTTGCGCCCATCGACCATTTCCATCCATTATTATCGCGACATGTCGCGGAAGTACCGTCATTTCTACGGATGTTTGCAAAGCCATAGTTAAACCTGCATAATTTCCGCTTCCTTTACCGACAACAATTCATCTATTTTGCCTACGCGAGCGTCTGTAAATGATTGAATTTCTTCCTCGTATAGGTGACGATCATCTTGGCTAAGATCGCCCTCTTTCTCCATTTTTTTCAAGTTTTCCATACCATCTCTACGAACATTTCGAACAGCTATACGAGCTCCTTCAGCAAATTTAGCAGCTATTTTAGATAGATCCCGACGCCGCTCCTCACTTAAATCTGGCAAAGGAATCCTAAGTAATTGACCATCTGATTGAGGATTGAGACCAAGATTTGCCCCTAATATGGCCTTCTCCGTGGCCTTAGTATTCGTTTTATCCCAAACTTGTACAGTTATCATCCTGGGTTCTGGTACACTAAGGGTCGCCACTTGGTTAATTGGCATTGAAGCACCATAAGCATCCACCATTATTGACTCCAACAGTTGTGTAGATGCACGACCTGTCCGTAATCCTTGAAATTCCTTGGCTAGTGCTGCAATGGCGCCATCCATTCTGCGTTCTATATCATTTAAGTCTGGATCATCCATTAGTGGTCTCTTCCGTTATAATGGTAAATCTTCCCCTTCCACGAATTACTTCCGCAAAGGTACCAACATTGTGTATCGAAAACACCAAAATCGGAATAGTATTTTCACGAGCAAGCGAAACAGCTGCCGCATCCATTACTTTCAAATCTCCAGCCAAAACTTCCATATAGCTTAATTTGTCATATCTCTTTGCTCCTGAAACTTTATTTGTATCAGCATCATAATCTCCGTCTACATTTGTTGCTTTTAAAAGAGCTTCGCAGCTTATTTCAGTCGCTCTGATAGCTGCCGCTGTATCGGTTGTGATAAAAGGATTTCCCGTTCCAGCCGCAAAGATTACGACGCGTTTTTTTTCCATATGCCGTATAGCCCGACGTCGAATATACGGTTCACATACGGCCGAGATGGGTATCGCCGATTGAACGCGTGTTGGGATACCCCGAACTTCTAAAGCATTTTGCATAGCTAGAGAGTTCATTACGGTGGCCAACATACCCATATAATCGCCCGTAGCTCTTTCCATACCACCCGCAGCAACCGACACGCCTCTGAAAATATTTCCTCCCCCTATAACGACACATACCTCAACACCACATTCGACAACGGTGCGAACTTCTTCAGCAATACGATTAACCATCCCCGGGTCAATACCAAAAGGTTCTTCACCCATAAGCGCTTCCCCAGATATTTTCAGGAGTACTCGCTTGTATTTCGTCGTTATCAGACCTTCTTTTTCGGCCACGCCTCCAACCCCTTTTATAGGCACGCAACAACGAAATTCAGCGGCGGATCAGCTTCCTAACGTGGCTGCCACTTCAGCCGCAAAATCGGTTTCCTCTCGCTCAATTCCCTCACCAAGCGCAAATCGATGAAAACCAGCCAATTCTATGGGCGAACCGGCCTCTTTTACAGCTGCCTCAATTACTGCAGCTACTTTTGTTTCGTTGTCAACAACAAAGGTTTGTTCTAGTAAAACCACTTCTTGAAAAAATTTCTGCATTCGACCCGCTACCATTTTTTCTACTATATTATCCGGGCGACCAGAGGCTTTAGCTTGCTCCAAAAGAATGCTCTTTTCTCGTTCAACCACCACATGATCTAAATCATCAACGTTAACACTTTGCGGGGACGCAGCAGCGATATGCATTGCCAATTGTTTACCCAATGACTGCACCATTTCGTGATCAGAATTCGTTCTTAGACCTACCAGAACAGCAATTTTACCCAGACCAGTCGCCACAGAATTATGCACATATGGCACAACTATGCCTTCACCAGAATTAATTGTAGCCGCTCGTCGGATCGACATATTTTCACCTATGGTAGCAATATTGTGCGTTAATTGCTCATCCACTGTACGGTGAGAACCTGGATAATTTTCTAGCCTCAAATTATCCAAATCATTCCCTTTTTCTAATACCATCTGGGCCAACGTAGAGACAAACTCTTGAAATTCAGCATTTCTCGATACAAAATCGGTTTCCGCATTGACCTCTATTAAAGCGCCTTGGCTACCGGAGGTAGCATAAGCCACCAGACCTTCCGCAGCGACTCTATTGGCTTTTTTAGCTGCCGCCGAAAGGCCCTTTGTTCGAAGCCAATCGACCGCTCCTTCCATCTCTCCATTAGTTTCGGTCAAAGCCTTCTTACAATCCATCATGCCTGCGCCCGTTTTTTCACGCAAAGCTTTAACCATTTGAGCTGAAACAGCTGCCATTACTCACCCCGTTTATATTTCCAGATCAAAAACTACGAACCTCGATCTCAGATTTATGCTTTTCAAAATTATTTTTAAAATCTCATTAAATAAATTCAAAAGCGCTTTGGTTTTACTTATCAATTCGATCTCAAATTTTTATCAGTCTTTAGCATTTGTTCCTTTTGCTTCACCAGATCTTGCCTCGTGATCTGTGGTTTCCACTTCCGGTCGAACTTCTTCTAAACTTTCGCCATCCCCGATTTCATCAATTTTTAAAGCTGCCTCAACCGGCACCTCCGTAGAATCACCAATATCTTCGCCCGAGGCAATCATTTCTGCTTGTAAACCTGTTAACACTGCATTGCCAACTAATTCGCAATAAAGAGCTATAGCTCGCATAGCATCATCATTTCCCGGTACAGGAAACTGGATTCCTGCAGGATCGCAATTACTATCCACCACCGCCACTACAGGTATACCTAGTTTATTTGCCTCTTGAATTGCGAGTTGTTCTTTATTCGTATCTATTACGAAAAGAATATCAGGCAACCCACCCATTTCCTTAATCCCTCCTAAAGCTCGCTCCAACTTATCGCGCTCACGAGTAAGATTAAGTAATTCCTTTTTTGTCAGGCCCTGTGTTTCTTCTGAGAGTTGCTCTTCTAAATCTTTCAGGCGTTTAATTGAGATCGAAATGGTTTTCCAATTGGTAAGCATGCCCCCGAGCCAACGATGGTTAACAAAATATTGACCGGTCTTCGTTGCTGTTTCAGCAATTTGTTCTGCGGCTTGTCGCTTTGTACCCACCAACAATACTCTGCCACCGGAAGCCGTAACCTCTCGTATAGCTTCAAGAGCACGATGCAACAAAGGTACAGATAGTCGTAAATCCAATATGTGAGTGCTGTTTCGAACACCATAAATATAATCACTCATCTTGGGGTTCCAACGACGAGTATGGTGTCCAAAATGCACGCCGGCCTCTAATAGCTGGCGCATAGTAAATGCTATAGTACTCATTTTTTTCTCCGGTTTAACCTCCACGGGCGCCGCCCCAATCTACTTTGGAGCACCGGAGCGCAACCGCTTCTTACAAATGAGTACGGCTACACAAGCCCGCGTGTGTGATCGATAACGGTTAAATAACGTTAAGCTAGTCTAAATGCAAGAACCTAGTGAATTACATGATAAGTATTATCAATTTTACAATGTAATCCTAGTCAACCTTTACCTCTGCAACCCCGATCATGGAATCTCTACCAACCAAAGACGACAATTCGCTACTACTCATTCCATCTGTGCCAGTTGGTCTCATAGGTAGAACCATGTACCGCATGTCAGCCGTTGAATCGTGCACTCTCACCTCTCGTTTAGGGTCAATTTGGGTTCCAAACTCTCGCAAAACTGACCGCGGTTCCCTTATAACCCGGGCCCGATAAGCCGAACTTTTGTACCAATCCGGTGGCAAGCCCAAAATCCAACGCGGATAACAAGAACAAAGAGTACAGACTACAACGTTATGAACTTTTGGCGTGTTTTCAAGAATAATTAGGTTCATAGGACCAATGTCATGACCAAATTTTTCAATGGCTTGTCTTGGATTACGCAACAGCAGTTTCTTAAAGTCCGAATCTATCCATGCTCTTGCAACAATATTGGCGCCATTAACTGGAGTTCGAGCATCCATCTTCTCTATTTCATCGCGAATTTGAGCCGCCGTAATATAACCTTTGTTAATTAACAAATGTCGGACTGCGTATTCCATTGATTTGTAATAAGTCATACTGTCGTCTATATCCGGCTCTTCTGGATGTCGGTGCTCAGAATGGTCAGGTTGAAGGGATTCTTTTAGTTTGGATTCACCCGAAGTTTGACTGTTTGACATATCATTTACCTACCAGAACTGGCTCCAACCAGAATTCAAAAAGTTCGATTTCAATACTATCCAAATTAAATCCATTATAATTCTTCCAGACCCGGCTTTGTTGAAACCGAACTCTATATAACGTCGATTGAGGCTTATCTCGACGACCAAAAGCGAGTTCTTCAGGGTTTCCAAATTCGCCACAAATTCTTTCGATGATTCCTTCACATCCGCGTATGTAATAAGGTGTACGCACGTGAGCCGGCGGAGTCGGTGGATAAAAAGATTTAACTCGAACGCTATCACCCACGCAAAACAAGGCCATTAACTAACATCTCCTTCAGAAGCAGCGTTCAAAGCTTTTGCTTCTTCCATTTTAATTCCAAGTTCCTGCACTGTGATTACATCCAAATTTAATAATGCGTGGGTTATTGAGGCTATCCAACGCTCATAATAAGTCATATTTTTGTATGCATCTGGAGGAAGTGCTTCGATGCCTTTTCTCAATTCATCTACTGTAATAAGTTCCAGCTTGTTAGTTAACAACATCATAATAGCGTCAACGCGCTTTTCCCAAAAGGCGTAGTCATGGTCCGTTGCGCTAATTTCTAATTCCGGCATTCCGCCTAAATCATGGTGTCCGCGATCAGTATAGTTTCTATGCATGATCGCATAATGACATCAAAGTAAGAGATTGTCATCATAGCTGAAAAAGTCAGCCGTCGCACGTTGATCCGAATTACTTTGTCTCCTAAACATTAATGAGATTGTCCTGAATCAGATTTTCCTAGGGAGAATATAATTAATAATTAACATTAGGGATCAAATTTGCTCCTATAAATCTGTAACATCAATGATTCCTGGAAGAGATTTAACTGCCGACCTTATACTAGAATCAATTGAATATTTTTGTTCCAGTGATACATTTACTTCTTCGGATTCTGTTTTTACGACAATTTTTATATCAATATGACCGTTTGAATGATCGCCAAGTAATTTTGCTAAGATTGGTATTGGTTCGAACTCCCTCAAATAAATCTTCAAACCTTTGGTATTCAGTTGAAATACATCTTCTAATGCTTGAATCTTATTAGCTGTAAGCCTCATTCCCCCATCTTCTACTCTACAATCGCAGCGAACGAAGACACCTGACCCATTGATAAGTATATCCCTTGACTCTGCTAATATTTCTGAGAACACAGTCAATTCAAAAATACCTGACCTATCACTCACTTGAACAAATGCGTACTTGTTCCCTCGTTGATTTGTCCGTATTCTTACGGACATGATAATTCCAGCCACGTTGATACGACTGAGGCTGTCCTTCGCGGTGATTATAGAACCTATTGCAGCAGCTTGGACTACATCCATACGCTCTAATGCGTCTTCGTGTCCATCCAATGGATGCGCAGACATATAAAATCCAATCGCATCAAATTCATTCCTTAAACGTTCTAAAGGAGGCCATTCTAGTGTCGCAGGTAGTTTGACCAATTCAGGTTCTAACGACACTACATTTTCGAACAAATTTTCTTGGTTGGAAGTTCTTGCCTCAGCCGCTGCGTTTGATAACTTAACAATCGAATCAACCCCCTCTAATAACTGCGCTCGATTATTGTTTAGTTCGTCAAGTGATCCTGCTCGTATGAGATTTTCGAGAATGCGTTTATTGATTAATCGACCGTCCAAACGGTTAATAAAGTCGTTAAGTCCATCAAAAATACCATTTTTCTCTCTCTCATGCTCTAAAACTCTCATAGCATTTGATCCTACATTTTTGATTGCGGCTAAAGCATATCTTATTGCTAAGCTGCCATCCGTTTGCTTTTCGACCAAAAACTCCCGCCCCGAGTAATTTATATTTGGTGGCAACAAATTTATTTGTAGTTTAAAAAGTTCTTGTCGAAAGACGTTGAGTTTTTCAACATTACCCATATCGTAGTTCATAGAAGCGGCAAGAAACTCCACTGGGTAATTCGCTTTCATGTAAGCTGTTTGATACGCCACCAAAGCGTATGCAGCAGCGTGGCTTTTATTAAATCCATATCCTGCAAAAGCAGCGATGTTCTCGAAAATTGAAGACGCTTGATGACTCGGCACCCCTCTTTCCAAAGCTCCGGCAACAAATGTCGCTCGCTGCGCATCCATTTCTGATTTGATTTTCTTACCCATCGCACGACGCAACAAATCAGCGCCGCCAAGGGTATATCCTGCCAAAATCTGTGCGGCTTGTTGCACTTGCTCTTGATAAATCATGATGCCGAATGTTTCCTTAAGGACGGGTTCCAAATCAGGATGCATATATTCTATTGATTCATCACCATGTTTTCGGGATATGTAGCTTGGGATATTAGCCATTGGGCCCGGTCTATATAATGCTACGAGTGCTATAATGTCTTCAAACCGGTCCGGACGCATCTTACGTAAAACATCTCGCATCCCAGAGCTTTCAAGTTGAAAAACGCCAATGCTGTCAGCTCTACCAATCATTGCGAAGGTTTTTTCGTCATCTAATGGTATGGACTGCAGGTGCACAATGATGTCACGATTTTTCAACAAATGAATCGTTTTCTCCAGGACCGATAGCGTCTTCAATCCCAGAAAATCGAATTTTACCAAACCAGCGGATTCAACCCATTTCATGTTAAATTGGGTTGCAAACATCTCAGAACGTGGATCCCGGTAAAGCGGAACCAGTTCTTTCAGCGGTCTATCAGCTATAACAATCCCTGCCGCGTGAGTGGAAGCATTTCGATAAAGCCCTTCAAGTTTCAACCCGATAGTCAATAATGTACCTACAGATTCATCTTCATCACGCTGTTTACGTAAATCAGGTTCTCCTTCTATGGCCTCCGCCAAAGTGGTCGGGCTGGCTGGGTTATTCGGAACTAATTTGCATATCCGATCGACTTGCCCGTAAGGCATTTCCAATACACGCCCAACGTCACGCAGTACTGCTCTAGCCTGTAATTTGCCAAAAGTTATAATTTGAGCCACACGATCCTGACCGTATTTCTTTTGGACATATTCAATAACTTCGTTCCTGCGATCCTGACAAAAATCTATATCAAAATCCGGCATTGATACGCGTTCCGGGTTAAGAAAACGTTCGAACAACAAGCCCCATCTTAGGGGATCTAGGTCCGTTATAAGAAGCGCCCAAGCCACAACCGAACCTGCTCCCGCACCTCTGCCAGGTCCGACTGGAAAACCTTTGGATTTAGCCCATTGTATGAAATCTGCTACTATGAGGAAATATCCTGGAAAGCCCATTTGGTCTATAACCTTCAATTCCATTTCCAGCCTTTCCATATATGGCAGGATGACCGCTTCTCGGGCAATGGAATCCAAATCAGATGAAAAAACCTGCGTCTTCAGACGATTTTCGAGCCCAACACGAGCCATATTTTTCAATTCCTTAATTTCACTTCCATCTGGCTCCGTTATGAAAGGAGGCAAAATTGGTGCTCTTGTAGTCGGCATAAAACTGCAACGCCTAGCGATTACAAGAGTATTATCCAAAGCTTCCGGCAGATCTGAAAACAACCTACGCATTTCAGCGGCTGTTTTAAATCTGTGATTTGGTGTAACTTGGCGCCTTTTCGAATCACTAATAGTTGTAGACTGCGCTATACAAAGTAGGACATCGTGTGCCTCATACATAGCCTCATTAGCGAAATGACAATCATTTGTAGCGACGAGTGGAAGACCGTGCTTGTATGCCAGCTCAATTAAACAACCCTCTATCTGTCGTTCTGTAGCTAAGGAATGCCTATTCAGTTCCACATAAAGTCGGTCCTCGAATAATTGATGCAATTTTTTCAAAAAAGATTCAGCCATTTCTTCCCGACGTTCTAGCAAAAGCCGACCCACAGAACCTCTTACGCCGCCAGTCAAACCTATTAGCCCATTAGTCTTTCCCTGAAGGTCGGCCATTGTGACCAAAGGTTCGTCTGCATTGTGACTTTCTAAAAAAGAATGACTAACTAAATCTAATAAATTCCTATAACCTTCTTCATTTTGAGCTAATACAACCAGATGATCTCGCTGCACTGATCCACGGTGTCCGTTAACGTCCATTCGGATTTTTTCTATTTTTTGGTCATCATCCAACCGAATATTTAGTGTTGTGCCAATTATGGGCTGCACACCCGATTTGGACGCTGTGACTGAAAACTCCAAAGCACCAAATAAATTTCCATTATCGGTAATAGCGACAGCCGGCATTTCGTTTTTTTGGCACAATGTTATTAGCTCTTCGACCTTCAACGCACCTTCTGCCAAGGAATAGGCTGTGCGATTTGTCAAATGTACAAAGTCAGCGTGTGACATAAGTACTCCTTTCCAAAGCAACAATGGCACAACACAAAGCCGACGTCAGCAGGAACCGTCTATCAACAGGCTAAAATTCGGTGCATTTTGTAAAATTATAATTTTCTAAGTCTTACCACTCAACAAGGACACCGTCGCGCAACGTGACTACCCGGTCCATTTTTTTTGCCAATTCAAGATTATGGGTAGCTACTAAAGCCGAGATTTGACTAGAATTTATTATATGTCCCAAATAATTAAAAACATCTTCCGATATAGATGGGTCAAGATTGCCAGTCGGTTCATCCGCCAAAATTACTTGGGGAACATTAGCAATAGCGCGGACAATCGCTACCCTTTGTTGTTCGCCTCCCGACAACCTCGAAGGATCGTGCTCCATTCGGTTCGCCAACCCAACCATTTCAAGCAATTCAACAGCTCTTCTTCTAGCTTCCGACTTATCAATTCCGGCAATTAGTTGAGGTATTATAACGTTTTCTATTGCACTGAATTCCGGTAAAAGATGGTGATATTGGTAAACGAAACCGATACCATCCCGTCGTATCCGTGTCCGTTCAGCGTCAGACGCTGAACCACAATCACTCCCTTCGAATAAAACCTTCCCATCGGTTGGCCGTTCTAACAAACCCGCTATATGCAATAAAGTGGATTTCCCAGAACCCGATGGCCCCACCATCGCAACCATTTCACCACGATCTATCTTAAGGTTGATACATTTTAGTATTTCTAAATTTTCCCCTGCCTGCCTATAACGGTGAACTACACTTTGCAATTCAAGTGGCACTTCAACCATATCGCAAAGCCTCGACTGGGTTTGTTTTAGCTGCTCGCCAAGATGGGTAAATCGAGGCGGAGAAAGACAAAAAAAGCGCCATAATGACTACCAAAATCACGTCTCCAGGATCAACTTGAGCCGGAAGTTTAGAAAGAAAATAAATCTCCGCTGAAAATAAATTAGTTCCTGTAAGCGACTCCAACCATTTTCGAATGGTTTCTATATTCCAACAAAATATCAAACCTAAAAATGTACCGATTATAGTTCCTACTAATCCAACGCTTGCGCCTGAAATAAAAAATATTCTGGTTATCATAGATTTAGAAGCACCCATAGTTCTCATAATAGCAATGGAACTCCGTTTATCGTTGACCAACATAATCATCGAGGAAATGATGTTGAATGCAGCAACCAAAATTATAAGAGCTAAGATAAGAAACATCACATTTCTTTCAACCTGCAAAGCATTGAAAAAGCTTGAATTTTTTTGTTTCCAATCTATAGCATATCTTCCTTCTCCGGTTATTTTTGATAAAGTAGCTCTAATTTGATCTACCTTATTTGGATCTGTCACAGTCATCTCAATGGCATTGACCCCATTGCCTGTCTTAAATAAAATTTGCGCTTGAGAAAGAGGCATATAAATCAGTGAACTATCATATTCAAACATACCCACATTAAACAAACCTTCTATTTTAAATGAACGTATCGTGGGCATACTTCCAAAAGCTGTCGACTGACTAGCAGGCGACAATAACTTTATTTTTTGGCCAATTTTTACACTTAATTTTTGAGCTAGACGCGAACCGATTAGGATGGAAGGACTCGAATCAAAATTTTCTAACGAACCTACAACTAAATTTTTAGGAATAATTTCTCTAGACACAAGTGAGCGCTTTGTAACCCCTCGAACGAGAGCACCTGTGGCAGATCCACCGACAACCGCCATTACCTGTCCCTGTAACTGCGGTACTACATTCAAAACACTTGGAATTTCGCCAAGGCTAACCGCTAGCTGATCATAATCGAAAATTGGCGCCTGACGATCATATACTGTGACATGACCATTGAGGCCTAAAATTCTCGTCAATAGTTCGGTCCGAAAACCATTCATCACAGACATTACTATAATCAGTGTGGCCACGCCAAGCACAATGCCAAGTAGCGAGAACCAAGCAATAACTGAAATGAAACCTTCCTGTCTACGAGAACGAAGATAGCGCAACGCCACCGTCTGCTCAAATCTTCCAAATACAGCTATTTATTATCTCCCAGACCTACGTTGTAAAACGGTTCATAGCCGCTTCTGGTGTGAGTTCCACCGTTTCCCCAGAAAGCCGATTTTTAACCTCTAAGACACCCGACTTTAACCCTCTGGGTCCAACAATAATTTGCCAGGGTAATCCAATTAGATCCATGTTAGTCAATTTCGCCCCGGTTCTTTCATCCCGGTCATCATAAAGCACCTCTATTTTTGCCTTATTTAGTTTAGCATACAATTCTTCGCTCGCGTTCACACACGTTTGATCGTCTACCTTAATATTAACTAAACCGATACTAAACGGCGATACCGATTCCGGCCAAATAATGCCGTGCTCATCATGACTGGCTTCAATAATAGCTCCAACCAGACGTGAAACTCCAATGCCATAAGAACCCATATGCACGGAGTTTTCCCTTCCATCTGAGCTAGTCACGTAAGCGCCTAATTTTTCAGAATATTTGGTGCCAAAATAAAAAATATGGCCAACTTCAATTCCACGAGTAGTGAGTAAGTCCTGATTTGGAACAGGACACGTTTTTTCATCGTGTTTGTCATCAGTCGCAGCGTAGCGAGATAACAAAGAGCTGACAACAGGTTGTAGATCGCCATGGATATCGATTTCTTCTCCTAGTATATCAAGATTGAGCCAATCCTTATGACAAAACACCTCGCTCTCTCCCGTATCGGCCAAGATGACGAATTCATGGCTCATATCACCTCCTATAGGCCCACTATCGGCAGCCATAGGAATGGCTTTCAATCCCAATCTAGCAAACGTTTTCAGATAGGCCACGAACATTCGGTTATAAGCTTTAACGGCCCCTATGTAGTCCAAATCGAATGAATAAGCATCCTTCATCAAAAATTCACGTCCTCGCATCACACCAAAGCGCGGCCGAACCTCATCTCGAAATTTCCATTGAATATGGTAAAGATTTAGCGGCAACGCCCTGTAACTTTTAATATGGCTTCTAAAAATATCCGTTATCAATTCCTCATTGGTTGGCCCAAATAACATATCGCGGTCGTGACGATCACGAATTCGAAGCATTTCCTTACCGTAATCGTCATAACGGCCACTCTCTCGCCAAAGATGTGCAGGCTGAATCGTCGGCATCAACATTTCCTGCGCTCCGGCAGAATTTTGTTCCTCTCTAACAATTTGTTCAATTTTTCTAAGTACACTCAACCCCAATGGTAACCACGAATAGATTCCTGCCGTTGCTTGCTGTATGAGACCGGCTCGTAACATATACCTATGAGAAATGATTTGCGCTTCTTTCGGTGTATCTCGCATCGTCGGCAGAAAATAGTTGGATAATCTCATTAGCGATCTCTAACAATAAGATTCAGAAAAAGTCTTTTGGAATAAAATGTAATTGCAAAAACCGGCATTGGTGCACATTTAACGACTACCATTTAGGTCTATTGATCTCTAATATGGCGGGAAAGTGCCGCGAAGATTATAATTCAGCAAACTCATCCAAAACCTCTCTAATCGGCGGTAGCATTCGCTGGCTTGCTGGATATCGCTTGCTTTAACATTACTTTGTCTCAATATATCTGTATGGCGGTCAAACATCTGAGACACCTCATTACGCAGTGACAACCCTTTATCAGAAAGTTTAACGCGAATCGAGCGTCTGTCATGAGCCGACCGCTCCTGAACTAAATACCCATTTTCAACCATCTTTCTGACGTTATAGGAAACATTAGAACCTAAATAATACCCTCTATTTGTAAGTTCGCCCACCGTAAGCTCGTCGTCACCAATATTAAACAAAATTAATGCCTGGATATTATTAATATCCTCTACGCCATAACGATCAAGCTCCGTTTTTACAACTTCCAAGAATTGACGGTGGAGGCGTTCAATCAGTTTGACAATTTCAAGGTACTCCTGCCGCGTCGGTAATGTTCTTGTCTCGTCTTGAGTATCTTTGTTAAATTCTACCATATCATTAGAATACACTAATCAGTGATAATACGAAAATCGGCGTTTTATTGAATTAATTTATTTCCCGATATCATTTTATAAATACCAGAAAAATCCTTCGGTGCCTCCCCACTTTCAACAAAGCGTTGGTATAATTTCAATGCAAGCGCACCAAGTTCGGCATTTTGCCCTGTAGATTCAGCTGCATCTTTAGCAAGGTTCATATCTTTCGCCATCATTGCTGCGGTAAAACCGGGCTCATAATCACGATTTGCTGGAGACGAAGGAACTGGACCAGGGACCGGAAGATAGCTAGTCATTGCCCAACATTGGCTAGACGATTTAGAAGTAATATCAAATAGCGTTTGCGAGTCTAACCCAAGTTTTTCACCCATCGCAAAACTCTCACAAACCGCTATCATTGATATTCCTAAAATCATATTGTTGCAAATTTTAGCCGCCTGCCCATTCCCCGCTCCACCAGTGTGGACAATAGTAGTACCCATTACATCCAAAATGTCCTTAGCTCTTTGAAAGGCATCAACCGGCCCGCCCACCATAAAAGTCAAAGTTCCAGATTCGGCACCACCTGTGCCACCAGAAACAGGAGCATCAACCATATCAAAACCAGCATTAACCGCCTGAGACGCAACAATTCGCGCACTACCCACATCGATTGTAGAGCAATCAATTAACAAGGCTCCTTTTGGGGCATTATCCAAAATAGTTTCACCATAAACGGAAAGAACATGCCTTCCTTCTGGCAACATTGTAATAATTATTTCCGCTTCTGTTAATGCTGAAGTAGCATCTTCTGATCCTTGCCCTCCATGATTAGAAAATTTTTCAACTACATTTTTAACTATATCGAATCCGGTTACCTCATGGTTAGCACGGATAAGGTTTCTCGCCATGGGAAAACCCATATTACCAAGACCTATAAAGGCAATCCTAGCCATAGTCGAAACTCCTTAAATATTTGCATGATCCAGAGCTTAAACATTTCAATATTCAATCGAAACTGAGCTCGCGCCACGGCACTCTTTCAAAATAACCGGCCACGACTTCATCTGTAACTGTTTCCAAACGATCAGGATTCCAATTGGGTTTGTGGTCTTTATCAATTAGAACAGCACGCACCCCTTCAGGAAAGTCATGCCCCCGAGCAAAGTGCTGAGAAAGTCTATATTCCATCGTCATTGTATCGGAAAAACTCTTAGCACAGCGTCCCCGTCTAATTTGCTCTAACGTTACCTTTAAACTAGTAGGAGATTTTAAAGCAATAGTCTCAAGGGCTCGTTTTGAAAATGTCGATCCTGAATCTTTTAGCCGCTTGATAATTTCTTCGACTGTTGAAGCGGAAAAGTAAGAATCAATCTCCGATCGAATCGCAGGCAGCGAAGCGTCCCCAATCTCGATAACGTATTTGTTAAGTATGTTTTGTACTCGAACGTAAGTATTGCCAGTATCGTCTTTTTCTCGAAGAGCCATTTCTATATCGGGAAGACTCTTGGAATGGACGACATGAGTGGCTATCCCCAAATCCAGACAATCTCTTGATGATATTGGTATCCCTGTCAATGCTAAATATGTCCCTACAAAGCCCGGAAGCCGAGACAAAAACCAAGCCCCGCCAACATCGGGGAAGAGCCCAATTGTCGTTTCTGGCATTCCTAGAGTAGTTCTCTCAGTTACAACGCGAAAGGATCCATGGACTGATAAACCAACACCGCCTCCCATACAAACTCTATCCATTAAGGCAATATACGGTTTTGAAGCAGTTTGTATTTGATGGTTTAAAATGTATTCCTCAAAGAAGAATTCTTGGGCCAGATCTGGATTGGTTTTACCTTGATATTCGATTATTGCTTGCCGAATTGCTCTTACATCACCTCCCGCACAAAATGCACGATCACCGGCACCCTTTATGAGTATAGCCTTAATTCCATCATCCGACAGCCATTC
>CAZADS010000099.1:0-51064 GCA_964483985.1 uncultured Thalassobaculaceae bacterium | reverse complement strand
TTTAATACTTGGCGAAAGGTGCGGGATTTTGAGGATATCGAAGGCTGGGTGCATCAAAGCATGCTTTCGGGCAGAAGATGGGTAGTTGTTG
The DNA here is from genome assembly GCA_964483985.1 of uncultured Thalassobaculaceae bacterium. Classification (GTDB taxonomy): domain Bacteria; phylum Pseudomonadota; class Alphaproteobacteria; order Thalassobaculales; family Thalassobaculaceae; genus CAZADS01. Next base: position 50,973 of record CAZADS010000099.1, on the reverse strand, counting down.
TCGAAAGATTAAGCACCTTACGCGATCAACCTTCCCAGTCGTCTCGGGCTGTTGCAAGAATGGAACCTGGAGTATTGGGTCGACTTGATCTCTGTCAGAAAGATTGGTGTGAAATAGAAGTTTCCGGAATGTCTGGATGGATACAACGTTCATCTATTTGGGGAGTTAACGTTTATATAGACCTTAACTAGTATATTATCAGGGAGAGATTATTTGATTCATAAATTAGTCTAGATCACCAGCCAAAGCGGCACGCGTGTGTTCAGATATTACCGCTATATGTCCATAATTAGGGTGTGTTATACCCACCGAAATATATGTTCCCGGTTTTTTAAGCGATAAAATATGCTTTTCGTTTAAAGGAAAATGCAGGAATTGTACGGAGGATGCTTTCCCATCCGTTGTTGTTCTATCGGTGTCCGCTTCTGGGGTCGCTATTACTTCTTCTCCATCGATCACTAATACACAAGTTTCTTCTACTCCGCCAAGACAAGAAAGAATATTCTTGCGTCGGCTTGGATCATCGATTTCGAACATCAAAGTGGCTACTAATTCCCTGCCTTTTGGAATAAGCGGATTATAAGCTGTGAGCTCATCTTCAATTTGAGATTCCCCGCCTTTTTCTATAAAAAGCATTTCGTGAATTTGCCACCACATAGTATCGTAATTTTCAAAGAAAAAAGTGGCGTCTGGACCCACAGGAACTCGGCGGAAACGCTTCATTTTAACCACTTCAGTACGTTTTTTCCTGCGTATTTGCTCATAGGCCTTCATATCAAGAATATCAGATCGTTTTATACCTTTTTCAGCCATTGGTTGTCTCACATTGCTTTTTGAAGTACATGGCGGTTTTCCTTTAAAAAATACATAGCGATTCAAAAGCCATATGCTTTAGCTAAAATTTCTATCGGATGTCGTGTCCCTTCAGTGATACTAGTTTCGCCTTGAATTTTTTCCATGCCTTGAAGAATATGCTCTGCAGCGAGTGGGCAGCCCGAAACAATATAGACGGGGTCGGCTTTTCTAGCTTGCCTCGCCACAGGTTTACCAACTTTTATTGCAGTCTCAAAATTATCTTTCATTATGCCCCAAGACCCGCCGTGGCCAGAGCAGCGTTCTATTATAGTAATATCGATATCTGGAATGTGGCGAAGTAATTCTTCAGATTTTCGGCCAAAATTTTGAGCGCGACTGTGGCAAGCAATATGCAGAACTAGATTAGATTTTAACGGTTGTAATCCGGGTGTAAGTCCTTCTTTTTTTCCAATGTCGACGATATATTCGTCAATATCTCGGGTGGCAGAAGCAAGAAGTTTTACGCTATCGTTTTCCGGTAAAATAAGCGGCCATTCAAATTTCAACATAAGTGCACAAGATGGTGTAAGGGCAATGACATTAAACCCAGCTTCAATTTTTGGGCGAAAAAACTCTGCTACTCTTTTCGCACTTTCGGCTACTTTATCAATCTTGCCCTGTTCGAGTTGAGGCATACCGCAACATTCGGGGTAAATTACTTCAGTCTCAACCCCATTGAGAGCTAATATCTGTCGTGCAGCCATACCAACGTTAGGGTTGTTGTAGTTAACAAAACACGTCGAATAAAGTACTGCCTTTCTTCCGAAAGCCGGAGCATTAGTGTTGAGGGGAATTTGCGTTTGTGCTTGATGTTCGAAGTCCTTTGAATTGAACTTTGGCAGAGTTGCCTCACGGTGTATTCCACAGGCTGATTCCAAAACCGGGCGTGTGATTGCATTGCCCGTACTTGAGGCCCAGTTAACTAAAGGCGCTATCGTCCCAAGAATTTTTCCGTTTCGATCTGTTTTAGTTAGCTGACTGGCAACGAATGGAGTTGCCCCTTGTTCATTTTTTAAAGCACGGTGTCTCAGCATCAGATGGGGGAAATCAATATTGAATTCATGCGGGGGGACATACGGACATTTTGTCATGTAACACATATCACAGAGCGTGCAAGCATCTACTACTCTATCTAAGTCTGCACTGGCGACAGAATCCAACTCGCCCGATTGAGAATCATCAATCAAATCGAATAATTGTGGAAAGCTTTCACACAGATTAAAACAGCGGCGGCAACCATGACAAACATCGAAAACGCGCCGTAACTCTTTATCGAGATCATCCGCATCCAAAAAATCTGGGTTTTGCCAATTTAGAGGATGTCGAACAGGGGCATCTAGACTACCTTCTTTCATATGCATTCCACCTATTACTAAACTAATAATTAGTTCGGAAATTATCCACCCGTAAAACATTACTGGCATCGTTAGCAGACGATGCCAGTAATTTAGTAGCTATAAGAATCGAGCAATGAAACTTTGTGGGACCCTTCGAATCATTCCATCGTATCAAGTGCTCTTTGAAAACGACCAGCGTGGCTTTTTTCAGCTTTTGCTAAAGTTTCAAACCAATCGGCAATTTCATCAAATCCTTCGTCACGAGCGGTTTTAGCCATGCCTGGGTACATATCTGTATATTCGTGGGTTTCACCAGCAATAGCTGCTTTGAGGTTGGAATCGGTGGGCCCTATTGGCTCGCCGGTGGCCGGGTCACCCGTTTCCTCCAAAAACTCTAGATGACCGTGGGCGTGTCCCGTTTCTCCCTCAGCAGTTGAGCGGAACACTGTCGCCACATCATTATAACCTTCGATATCTGCTTTTTGGGCAAAATAAAGATACCTTCGGTTAGCTTGGGATTCGCCGGCGAAGGCTGCCTTTAAATTTTCTTCAGTTTTCGAATTCTTTAATCCGGCCATATTTGTCTCCGATCCTTATTTTGATAATAGCCCTTTGACCTTTCTTACATCCATATTTCGGTCATAAAACTTCGATATGTCTTTTATATGGATGCCAGAGTCTTTACGTCAAGGTGTTTAGGGAGATTCGAAAAAGTAATTAACCTATTGTTATTGTAATGATTATTAATCGCAATTGAGTTTCTGGTTGAACTAATTCCAAGTTTGTCGGTTACTCTAGGTTGAGGATAGAAAATGTGCGGATAACAGGCTGTAAAACGTAGTGGCGTATAATTTTTGGTTGGTTCACTTTTTAAACAAGAAAGATAATGTCGTTTGGAGCGGGTCAAGTTAAAAAGTAATCCGCTTTTTTCTGAATTTTAAGGGCAGATTCCTAATGGGAAAACAAAATATTGCAGAAAGAAACAACCAAATAGATTGTTCTTTGAAATTGACCTTCTACAGAAATAAATATTGAAGTAACATTGTGCCTTAGTCGGTGTTGTTTTAAGTTTGCTGGGTTATTAAAAAATGGAGAGTTATTAGCGACTACTAATGCATTCTTCTGCTATATTTACGCTTAAGATTAGCTAAACCCTTGGCGTATCTTCCTATTTGTGGTTTTGTACAGCTAGAAAGTTTGTATTTATCGAATAGTTGCAAAGGTTTTTTAAGCCTGCATGGGCTGTGATATTTAAGGATGCTATTAAGCAATGTCCAAGCGCTCTTCCAGTTTCAGTTACAAGGACCTCATAGAGTGCGCGCAGGGTCGACTGTTTGGTCCCGGTAATGCGCGTTTACCCATGCCCCCAATGTTGATGTTCGATCGAATCACACGCATCTCAGATTTTGGTGGACTTAATGGTAGAGGAGAGGTTGATGCGGAATTCGATGTCAAACCGGACCTCTGGTTTTTTAAATGTCATTTTGAAGGCGATCCTGTAATGCCTGGTTGTTTAGGGATGGATGCGCTATGGCAACTGTTGGGATTTACACTTGGATGGTTGGGAGGCCTCGGTTCAGGTCGAGCGATTTCTGTTGGTGAAGTAAAGTTTACCGGTCAGGTCTTACCGTCAGCGAAACTATTACGTTTTCATTTGGATCTGAAGCGGGTGATTATGAGACGACTATGTATGGGTATAGCTGATGGCTTGGTCATTTGTGATGGTGAGGCTGTTTTTGAAGCTAAAGATATTAGAGTAGGATTATTTAATAATCCAAGCGTTATAGAAGGTGCTAATTAATGCGCCGTGTTGTTGTTACGGGCCTCGGTATCATATCAAGTATAGGAAACAATTCCGGCGAGGTTTTAACCTCCCTTTGGGAAGGCAAATCAGGGATAACATACAGTGAAGAATATAGCAAAATGGGATTTCGGAGCCATTTGCACGGATCATTGAAGATCGATCCTAGTGAGCATATCGACCGCAAGATTCTCCGGTTTATGGGTAACGGTGCAGCATATAATTTCCTCTCCATGGAACAAGCTATTGTGGATTCTAAACTTGTGCCAAGTGAGATTAGCCACCCTCGCACAGGTATGATCGTAGGATCGGGTGGGCCGTCGACTTCAAATATGCTTACGGCATTCGATCTTGCACGAGATAAGGGACCAAAGCGGGTAGGCCCCTATATGGTCCCTCGCGTAATGTCAAGCACCAACTCTGCAACACTTTCGACTTCCTTTAAAATTAAGGGGCATAGTTATTCAATTAGTTCTGCTTGCTCAACTAGCTCTCATTGTATCGGTAATGCCTACGAGCTCATTCAATTAGGTAAACAGGATATAATGTTTGCGGGTGGTGGAGAGGAACTACACTGGACTCTTTCGGTGCTTTTTGATGCGATGGGTGCACTCTCGTCTAAATATAACGATACTCCAGAGAAGGCATCTCGAGCTTATGATGTGGATCGCGATGGTTTTGTTATCGCCGGCGGCGGCGGTGTGATCGTTTTGGAGGAATTAGAGAGGGCAAAGGCCCGTGGCGCTAAAATATATGCCGAGATAATAGGATATGGAGCTACATCTGATGGAGTTGACATGGTCCAGCCGTCAGGTGAAGGGGCTATAAGGTGTATGCGCATGGCTCTTGAGGGAGTGGAAGAATCGGTAGATTACATCAATTCACACGGAACTAGCACACCAATAGGTGATACTAAAGAACTGGAGGCAATCTCCGAGGTTTTTGCGCACAAAAGCAAGATCCCCGCGATTAGTTCAACCAAATCACTTACTGGACATTCTCAAGGTGCAGCGGGTGTTCATGAGGCAATTTATACATTGCTTATGATGAATAATAATTTCTTGGCGGCATCAGCAAATATAGAAACATTGGACCCTGAGGCGGCGGGAATGCCTATTCTTCGAAAACGTGAGGATGATGTCCGGGTAGGTGTTGCTATTTCTAATAGTTTTGGTTTTGGTGGCACTAATTCTGTCTTGGCTTTTAGGGCCCTTAATGCCTAAAGCTGTGTTGGATGATAAATTTTGAAAGTGGCCAGCTTTGGAGAAGAGATGACCGATTTAACGCTACCAGATAGTAAGTTAATGTCTGGTCGAAAAGGCCTTATAATGGGCGTAGCAAATGATCGGTCAATTGCTTGGGGAATAGCTTCTGCCGTGGCGGCTGAGGGAGCGGACCTAGCATTTACATATCAGAGTGACTCGATAGCTAAAAGAGTTAGGCCGTTAGCAAAATCTGTTGGCTCGAATATGGTACTAGAGTGCGATGTTTCAAACGAAAGACATTTGGAAAAGGTGTTTGAAAAGATTCAAAATACATGGGGTAAATTAGATTTTTTAGTGCACGCAATTGCGTATTCAGAAAAATCGGAGTTGAAAGGTCGTTATTTAGAGACTAGTAGAGAGAATTTTCGCCAAACCCTAGATATTTCGTGCTTTTCACTAACTAACATCACTCGCCGTGCGGCACAGTTAATGACCAATGGTGCTAGCATAATCACGTTGAGTTATCTTGGATCTAGCAGAACTATTCCAAATTATAATGTGATGGGTATAGCTAAGGCCGCGTTGGAGGCAAGTGTACGATACCTTGCTGCAGACTTAGGCCCTCGTGGAATCCGTGTAAACGCTCTTTCTCCCGGGCCTATGAGGACTTTGGCGGGCTCTGCTATTTCTGATGCTAGATATGTTTACCGCTATTCCGAACATCATTCCCCTCTTGCAAGAAATGTTGAACCGCAAGAAGTAGCAAATTCAGCATTATTTCTTTTGAGTGATTTAGCGTCAGGTATTACTGGGGAAATACATTATGTAGACGGGGGTATGCGCATTGTTGGAATTCCAAAACCGGATCGAGAAAACAAACAGGAAGATATTTGATTAGGCCAAGCTATGATAAAAGTAAAAGAGTTATCTAATTACAGATGATAAATCCTCCGGTTTATCTGTGATTAGCCCGTCAATCCGCCATTCAATTAGTTGCTTTGCTTCATCCGTATCGTTAACAGTGAAGGGAATGACGGCGACATTTAGTTCATGCATTTGCGAAATCAGCACTTGTTTTGTCAGTAAATTGGCATTGGGATGGATAGAAAAACATCCTAATCTGCTTACGTTAAATTTCCATTCCGAGTCGAGAGTGTTTATTAAATAACCTCGTGGCCAGCTAGAATCCGTATTACGTAATGTTTCGAGTGATGCGATTTCAAAACTCGAAAAAATCAAGCGTTTTCTTAATGAATGGGCCCTAGTTTCCACTAATTCTAAAACCTTTTGAGCCGTTTCCGTGTCTTCTGAAAATAAGGGTTTAATTTCGATATTTAATCCCAGGTCGAGTACTAAACAAAGATCTAGCGCTTCTTCCAGTGTCGGAATTTTGGTATCTATAAAAGAACTTGAAAACCAACTACCGGCGTCCAGATTCTTTAGTGCTTTAAGACTGTGGTCACCGACCAAACCGGAGCCATCGGTTGTCCTATCCAAGGTATTATCGTGAATCACTATTGGAATACCGTCTGAAGAAAGTTGCACATCCAACTCAACCCATTTCGCACCCCTTTCCGAGGCTTTCCTAAACGAAACTAATGTGTTTTCTGGGGCTTCGCATGGCGCACCGCGATGCCCTATTATAGTTGGAGAGTGTAAGGAAAAATTATTGAGCGTTCTGGAATACATGAATCATTCTAAATTCGGTATGAATAAGACTAAATTTTTCCGATTTTAAAGTTAAATATCGTCAGGAGTTGCGTCCCCTTTCTCTATATCAGCACCGGTTTCTTGGTCTACTAAACGCATGCTCAACTTCACTTTTCCTCGGTCATCAAACCCAATAACTTTCACTTTCACGTTGTCACCTTCTTTAACGACATCAGTGGTTTTGTTTACTCTTCCGGGCAAAAGCTCGCTTATGTGGACCAATCCATCTTTCGGTCCTAGGAAATTAACGAAGGCTCCAAAATCAACGGTTTTGACAACGGTCCCATCATAAATCACGCCCAATTCCGGCTCAGCAACAATGGACCGAATTCTATCTATAGCTGCTTGTCCCGCTTGACTATCAACGGCAGCTACTTTCACGACTCCATCGTCATCGATATCTATTTTTGCTCCAGTGGTTTCACAAATTTCACGAATAACTTTTCCCCCTGGCCCTATGATATCTCGGATTTTATCTTTATTGATTGTTATAGTTGTGACGCGAGGAGCGTGGTCAGAAACACCCTCTCGTTCCTTGTTAATGGCTTTGCCCATTTCAGTAAGGATATGAAGTCGTCCCTCCCGTGCTTGATCAAGGGCGGTTCGCATTATATCTTCTGTAATAGACGTTATCTTGATATCCATTTGGAGTGATGTGATTCCATCGCTGGTTCCTGCAACTTTAAAGTCCATATCGCCGAGATGATCTTCGTCGCCAAGGATATCCGATAGGACTGCGAAACGGTCGTTCTCTTTGATTAGACCCATTGCTATTCCTGCGCAGGGGCGAATCACCGGAACTCCAGCATCCATTAAAGACATAGATGTGCCGCAGACAGTGGCCATAGAAGACGATCCATTAGACTCGGTGATTTCTGAAACTACCCTGATGGTATAAGGAAATTCGTCTTTCGATGGAATGAGAGGCCGTATTGCTCGCCAAGCTAATTTCCCATGGCCTACTTCACGTCGTCCGGGACCGCCTACCCTCCCTGCTTCACCAACCGAGTAGGGTGGAAAATTGTAATGGAGCAGGAAGTTTTCTCGATATTCACCTTCCAGCGCGTCTATAATTTGTTCATCTTGACCAGTACCTAATGTAGTAACTACCAAAGCTTGGGTTTCTCCCCGAGTGAATAAAGAAGAACCGTGTAAACGAGGTAGAACTCCGACTTCGCTAATGATCGGCCGGACAGTTTTGGTATCCCGCCCATCTATTCGAATTCCAGTCTCCAGAATTGCTCCTCGAACGATTTCTGCTTCCAGGGATTTTAGTACTCCTTGAGCTACAGCTATCTCTTCATCTGTTTCCAAAAGTTGGAGAGCTTTTTGTTTAGCATTTGCCACCAAGTCTTGCCGTTGAACTTTGTCAGCTACTTTGTATGCTGCCTGTAAATCTTCGGAAATAGCACTAGAAAATTTCTTTTTTACAATCCCTAATTCATCGGGCTCTGGTGCTACCGATCTAGGTTCCTTGGCGCATGCTTCAGCCAACTCAATTATAGCTTCTATTACTTCTTGGCATGCGCTATGACCGAACATTACTGCTCCTAGCATCACGTCTTCAGATAATTGGTTGGCCTGTGACTCTACCATGAGCACACCTTCGCGGGTTCCAGCCATGACCAAATCAAGCTCCGAATCGGAAACTTCTTGTTGACTAGGGTTTAGTAAATAATTGCCCTCTTTGAAACCAACTCTGCAGGCCCCTATAGGGCCAAGAAAGGGCAATCCGGAAATAGTCAACGCAGCGGAGGTCCCAACCATTGCCACCACATCAGGATCGTTTTCGAGATCGTGTGATAGAACGGTGCAGATTACTTGTGTCTCGTTTCTAAATTCCTTGACGAATAAAGGCCGAATGGGTCGGTCAATAAGACGTGATACCAGGGTTTCTTTTTCTGTTGGCCTGCCTTCACGTTTAAAGAAACCACCAGGTATTTTTCCGGCAGCAAAAGTTTTTTCTTGATAGTTAACCGTTAAGGGAAAAAAATCCAAACCGGGTTTGGGGGCTTTTGCGCCGACGACCGTGCATAATACCGTGGTTTCGCCTAGGCTAGCGATGACGGCTCCGTCGGCCTGCCGAGCGATTTTTCCTGTTTCTAGAACGAGCTTACGCCCACCCCAGTTGAGTTCCTTGCGATAAATTTCGAACATACTTGGTCTTTCCTACAATTCGGACCCGCTGTTAATACCCGGTATGATGCGAAAACAAGATAATGCAAATTTTTTGGAAATTAAGCTGATCTTGCTTCGTTATCACTTCATTCGACCGGAGAATTCGCGCCACCGCATAGTGGACACACCCCTATGGTGTATAGCCGCATGGTTTCTCTATCTACATAAACGTACTTTGAATGACATGGTTTTTGAGCTTGGTCAAACATAGTTTTGCTTAACAAGCTAACTTTTATTCTTACATTCGACATATAGGACTATAATCACCGTCGTAGACCGAGGCTCTTAATGAGATCTGAATATCGTTCTTCACTGCGCGATTTTAAATAATCGAGCAGGCGACGGCGCTGTCCTACCATTATCAACAGACCTCTTCTAGAATGAAAATCTTTTTTATGAATTTTTAGGTGCTCAGTCAAATTAGCAATCCTAGTAGTAAGTATTGCTACTTGTACTTCGGGGGAACCAGTATCTGTTTCGTTTTGTTGATACTGATTTATAACTTCTAATTTCTTTTCTTGTGTAATCGACATCGAGTACTCCAAATGTCAAAGGTTGAGAACGCGAACTGGACAGACGCAACCTCCTTGAATTCGAGATATTGCCACAGGCGTTCCAAGCGAGGTTGCATAAAGCAAATCCCCTTCACGCAGTAACCCGAGGCGTTCTCGGTCAGAAGTGCGAAAGACCGGGATGGTTTGGCCCTGCCGCAGTTTATTAGCTTCATCGCTCGAAAGAGTGAGAGCCGGGATGCCGTCCAGCGCCGTCTCCACGGGCAAAAGATGTTCTAAAGCTGCGCGACTATGCGCTAACGATTCCAGCAAATCCAGTGAAATCGAATTTTTTTCGTAAAAAGGTCCGACACTAACTCTTCTTAGCGCTGATATATGGCCAAATGTACCGAGCGATTTAGCTAAATCTCTAGCCAATCCACGCATGTATGCTCCCTTTCCGCTTGTTACCCGAAAAGACGAGTAATCTCTATTGCTACTGTGTAAAAACACAAAAGACTCAATAAAGATTTTTCTTGCTTCCAACGTGGGGTGTTGTTGATTGCGTGCCATCGTATATGCTCTTTGGCCTTTGATTTTGATGGCGGAATAAATAGGTGGTATTTGAATTATTTCACCCACAAATCGGTGCAGAGCAGCTTTTATCATTTGTTCGCTTGGCCGAATATCACTGGTTTGAGTTACTTTTCCTTCAATGTCATCTGTTTCCGTTTCCTCCCCCCAGCAGACGTCGAAAATATATGTTTTGTAAGCGTTGACAGCATACTGGATTGTTTTAGTTGCTTCTCCGAATGCGATTGGCAAAACCCCGGTAGCGATAGGATCCAATGTACCAGAATGCCCAGCCTTGTTTGCATTCAAACATTTGCGGACACGCATAACAACCTCAGATGAGGTAATTCCTTTTGGTTTATCGACTATTATCCAACCGTTTATGTTTTGGCCCCGACGATTACGTGCCATCATCTGATTCCGTTACTTTAGTCTTGTCAATATTCACTGCTCCAGATTGGATTAGTTGGTTTATGGAACTTCCATAGTCGAAAGCCGTATCTATCCTAAAAATGAGATGCGGTACATGCCGTAATTTTATACGACTGGCTACTTGTGATCGAAGAAATCTTGAAGCGCGACCGAGACCGGAAATAACTTGAAATTGTTGACTTCCTCCCAGGGGCATAACATATACCCTAGCTGTTTTAAGGTCCGGACTCACTGAAACTTCCGTTATTGTTATGGAAACGCCTGAGATATCGGGATCTCGGAACTCTACTCGGCCGAAAATCTCCACTAGGGTTTTTCGTAATAGTTCACCGACTCGAAGTTGACGTTGACTACGCACATTATTCCTATTGTTAGATGATTGGGAATCAGAGATAGGCATTTCAAACTACAAGCAAGAGTCTCTTTATATGCGTCTTTTGGTTTATTGGACTGATTCAAGGGTTCTTGCGATTTCTTTGACTTCAAAACATTCGATAAAATCACCAACTTGAATATCATTATAATTTTCGAAGCCTGCACCGCATTCGGTACCCTCCCTAACGTCTCTGACCTCTTCTTTGAATCTTCGTAAGGTTTTTAATGATCCTTCATGAATAACAATGTTATCTCTAAGGAGCCGTACGTTAGCACCTCTTCGAATATTGCCTTCAGTAACTATACACCCCGCTACTTTTCCGACTTTGCTAATATTAAAAATTTCTCTTATTTCCGCATTTCCTAAAAATTCCTCTTTTAGGTCTGGAGCCAATAGGCCAGAAAGAGCGGTTTTTATATCGTCAATGACATTATAGATTATTGAATAGTAACGTATATCCACATTACTTTGTTGAGCAAGCTCCCGTGCCTGCGGATTTGCTCGCACGTTGAAACCTATAATAATGGCATTTGAAGCCGCTGCTAAGGTGACATCGGACTCATTTATTCCACCGACGGCACCATGCAATATTCTCACAGTTACAGTTTCATTAGAAATTTTTTCGAGACTGCTTTGGATGGCTTCTAGTGAACCATGAACATCTGACTTTATTAGGATAGGCAACTCCTCTGCATGTCCAGCAGCTATAGCTGATAACATTTGCTCTACGGTACCGCGGGCACCTGCAGTGGCTTGCTTTTTACGTATTTCTCGTTGTCTGTAATCGACAATTTCTCGGGCTCTTGATTCAGTTTCTACAACCACAAAGTCATCTCCAGCGACAGGAGATCCGTTGAGACCCAGAACCTCTGCGGGGAAACTGGGCTCACAAAGTTCTATCCTTCTAGTATGATCGTCTAGTAATGCTCGAACTTTACCCCATTCAGCTCCAGCAACAAAAATATCTCCAATTTTTAACGTGCCATGCTGGATCAGTACCGTAGCTACACTTCCACGGCCCCTTTCCATTTTTGATTCTATAATAGTACCTGCTGCGCTGCGGTTCGGATTAGCCTTCAGTTCTAAAATTTCTGCCTGGAGAAGAATAGCTTCCAGCAATTTATCAATTCCTTCCCCGGTTTTAGCGGAGACTTTAACCTGCATAACATCGCCGCCTAATTCTTCGACTACTACGTCATGTTGCAAGAGTTCTGTTTGTACTTTATTTGGATTTGCTTCTGGGTGGTCGATCTTATTGATAGTCAAGATCATGGGGCATTTCGCAGCTTTTGCGTGCCGGATAGCTTCGACGGTTTGTGCCATTATACCGTCATCGGCCGCAACTACTAGAATAACAAGATCGGTGACATTTGCCCCCCTAGCACGCATCTCAGTGAAAGCCTCGTGGCCTGGAGTGTCTAAAAAAGTAATTTTCTCTCCGGATGGAACCTCCACCTGATAGGCGCCGATATGCTGAGTAATCCCTCCTGCCTCACTGGCAGCGACGTCTGTTTTCCTTAGGGCATCTAGCAACGATGTTTTACCGTGGTCTACATGCCCCATTATGGTCACTACAGGCGCCCTGGATTCTAGGTGTTCGGAAGTATCCTCTATAACTTGTAACCCAGTTTCTACATCAGATTCTGACACTCGGCGTACACGGTGGCCAAATTCCGTAGTTACTAATTCTGCTGTGTCTGCATCTATTAATTGGTTGATGGTAGCCATTACGCCGAGTGCCATCAGTTTTTTGATCACATCAGCGCCCCGTTCAGCCATGCGGTTAGCTAACTCTTGTACAGTAATTGCATCGGGTATAGTTACATCCCGGCTCCGTTTTGGTCCTTCAGACATTTCCTCTCTGGCACGGTTCTTTTCTCGCTCTCTCGCTCTTCGAACAGAGGCTAACGATCGAACTCGTTCAGTCCCAGAATCATCTAAAGCTTGGGATATAGTTAATTTTCCAGAATGACGCCGGCGTGGTTGGCTTCGCCGGTTAGTAGACGGATTGGCTTTTTTCCCTGGATCGCCGCGGCGGCGACCAGTCCGAGAGCTTTCTGATTCGTCATTTTCTTCAATTTCTTGCTCGGCGGGAAATTCTCGCTCTTGTTCTGCTGTAGGTTGGGTTCGCTCTATACTACGACTAGTGGGCCGATCGGCAGCAGCTTTGGCCTGTCGAGCAGCTTCTTCTTCCGCTAATCTCGCGGCCTCTTCTATGCGTTTTTGTTCTTCTTCTTCTGCAATTTTTTGCGCTTCTGCGAGTTCTGTCTGCCGTCGATCTATTCCCTCTGTGGCTTCCTCTTTGTCTTCTAATTCAAGGGCAGGCGGATCCGCTACTTCGGATATTTCTAAGTCGCCAGTATCCCGGTCTAATTCCTGTTGCCGCAATCCTTCCTGTAGCGCTCGGGTTCTCGCCGCTTTTTCCTCAACGGTTAATGTGCGCGCTGGCCCGCCTTCAATGGATTCTTCGACTTGATTTTGTGCGGTCTCCGGCACTGGGGCTCGTTTCCGCCGCCGCTCTACCTGGACCGTTTTAGATCGGCCATGGGAAAAGCTCTGTTTAACCTGACTAGTCTCAACAGCTTTTCCAAGTGACAAGCGGCCTCGGCCTGCCAGGCTCAATTTTTTTCTATCTTTATCTTCCGTCGTTGCCATTAGATAACCGCGCATTCTTTTCCGGCAAATGTTCCTAATGAATCAATACACCCCTCGGATGACTTTTCCAACCCGCCAAAAGCAAGATTTAATCTGAATCCAGCTAATCTATAAAAATCTCTAATTAAGCGCTGAGCGAGGTTTTCCATTGTTACCGTACCGGTTTTGGCTTCATTTATAACGAAGGTGCAAAGTTTTTCATCGCTAAAACCTTGAATCAATTCACTTTCCCTCAGTGTTACAAAGAATTTATGGCGTGTATTCAAATAGTCAAGATTTTGATCTCCAAATTCTAATTTATCTTGCGCGTTTGAGGATATAATGACTTGGTTTTGCTCCATTGTCTCTGATCTTTCTCTTTTTTCACAGACGAGGAGGTCGCAACGGCGTGCTTGCGAAATTGTGAAAAGTAATCTTTTAGCCAAATTATTTTCAATATCGCTTGTTAGCGTTTTGGGGACAGATACAGAGCAGCGTGAAACTCTCTGGAATAAATTCTTTGAAATTGCGCTCTGGATGCATTCTCGCGATGAACTGACCCAAATTCCGCGTCCAGGAAATTTTTCAGAAAGATCAAACCTTATTCGATTACATGAATCTAATACGAAGCGGATCAGCAAATCTCGGTCCTGAGACCGCCCAGATGCAATGCATCGACGATTTTTCACAGGTCAGTCTTTTTGTTCTTGGGAGTTAACTGACCTCACCAACGTTTTGCTCCTCAGTTTCAATGCTGTTCGGTGCAACGTCGTCTTCATTGAAATCGTCATCGAACCAATGAGCTCGAGCTGCCATAATTATTGTATTGGCCTCTTCCATTGTGAGGCCTGCGTCTGGCGCGATCTCAATTAGTTCATCGCTGGCTAGATCGCCGAGATCATCCACAGTTTTTATATTGTTTTCACCAAGAGTGATTAGCATCGAACTGGTTATGCCTGAGATTGCAGCTAATTCGTCAGTAACCCCCAATTCTAGGCGATGATTTACTAGCCGTTCCCTTTCAGATTCAGAATAGACTAATGCCCTATTTTTTAGTTCTTCAGCGATACTCTCTTCGAATCCTTCAATTTGCGCTAATTCTTCCATACCGGAAAAGGCGATTTCTTCAACGGTCGTGAAACCTTCTGCAACTAACAGATGTGCTATTACGTCGTCTATATCGAGCGCTTCGATGAATATAGCGGATCGCGTTCGAAATTCCTCCTGACGCCGTTCTGACTCTTCTGCTTCGGTTAGAATATCAATATCCCATCCGCTTAATATTGTAGCTAGACGGACATTTTGTCCACGTCGGCCGATGGCTAGACTTAATTGCTCGTCTGGAACTACAACTTCAATTCGTCCTTGATCTTCATCTAATACTATTTTGCTAACTTCAGCTGGGGCTAGTGCATTAACCACAAATGTTGCTGGATCATCAGACCATGGGACGATATCAATTTTTTCACCCTGTAATTCCCCGACAACTGCTTGGACTCGGCTGCCACGCATTCCTACACATGCACCAACTGGGTCGATACTAGTGTCATGAGAAATTACGCCTATTTTTGCTCGACTTCCTGGATCGCGTGCAACCGCTTTAATTTCTATAATCCCGTCGTATATTTCTGGAACTTCTTGTCGAAACATTCCTTTCATAAATTCGGGATGAGTCCTCGATATGAAAATTTGCGGTCCACGGGTTTCTTCTCTGACATCATATATATAAGCCCGAACGCGATCTCCGTTCCGAAATGATTCACGTGGGAGAAGTTCGTCACGACGCAGGACTGCCTCTGCTCTTCCCAAATCGACAGTTACATTTCCAAATTCTACTCTCTTAACAATCCCGTTGACGATTTCCCCAACGCGGTCTTTGAATTCTTCGAACTGTCTGGCTCTTTCAGCTTCTCGAACTTTCTGGACAATAACTTGTTTGGCCGTCTGTGCGGCTATTCGGCCAAAGTCAATTGGAGGAAGAGGATCAATGATTAAATCTCCGATCTCAAGTGTTTTGTCTTTCTTTTGTGCCTGGTGGAGTGTAATTTGGGTAATATCATCTTCAACTTCTTCCACTACCTCGGTGCATTTTACCAATTTGATCTCGCCAGTTTGGCGATCAATCGACGCTCTTATGTCATGTTCGTGACCATATTTTGAACGCCCAGCCTTTTGGATGGCTTGTTCCATGGCTTCCAAGACTTCGTCGCGCTCGATACCCTTTTCTCTAGCGACAACATCTGCGACCTGTATAAGCTCTATTTTTGGTAACGTAGTTGTTTCCATTGCCGTTTAATAGCCCATCGTTGTTTAAGATCTAAAGTTTTTCATTTTGGCTCGCCGCTATTAGTCGGTTGGTAAGTACCAATTTTGCATCTTTTACCTCAGCGAATTCAACGAAAATGCGTTCTACGTTTGTGTTAGAAGAATTAGCTACATTCATTTCTATGAGCCCTTTTTGGTCAACATTTGCCAGAATACCCTTTAAATGGGTTATCCCATGATCATCATTGTGCAACTCGATTTTAACTTCAAAACCTACAAACCTAATATAATCTTCCAGTGAAACTAAAGACCGGTCGATCCCTGGCGAACTTACCTCCAGATCGTAAGCACTATGGATTGGGTCCTCTACATCTAACAAGGTCGAAACGGTGCGGCTGACTTTTGCACAATCATCGATTGTTATTTCGTTTCCAGTGGTATTTTCAATCATTATTTGCAATATTTTATGCTCCGTACCATCTAAAGAAACACGAACGATTTTGTAACCAAGATCGTTTATAGATGGAGATATTAGTTGAACAATTTTTTCATTTAAATAATCTGACATTTTCCAAGCCTGATATGTTCACAGCCTCGGTTATTAATTACCTAGGACACTAAAATTAAGTTGGTATTTAACAAAAAAGTGGGCCTTAGGCCCACATTGATAAATTAGAATAAAATTACAAAGAACTAAGCTGCAATTATACGTTAAAGAATTGCATATTCAAGAAAATTCTGTTTCTTATGCTATTAGAAGAGATAATTTTAAATTCCTTATCATAATTTTTCCCGAAACCCAAAAAATATTGACTATTTAATATTGACGAAAGTTAAAAATGCAGGGAGGTTCCCTGCATTTAGGGCCTTTGTTTCGTAACGAGTTTGGGGCCAATCTTCTGGGCGTCGGCGCCAATCGGAGCATTGTTTGGCGTTCCAAAAAAACTCAGGGAATTTGGATGCGCATATAAGGATCCAACTCAGATATGCATTATCATCTGTAGCTATTCGCAGTTGTCCACCATTGCGTAAAATCCTTCGAAATTGAGAAAAAGTTGTAGTCTGTATTACTCTTCTATTATTGTGACGTTTTTTGGGCCATGGATCCGGAAAAAGTATGAAAAGACGGTTAAGAGAGTCGTTAGGTAGAAGTTGAAGAAAGGGTCGTGCATCGTTCACTAAAACTCTAATATTAGAAAGCTTATTCGTTGAGGCAACTTTTAATAATCGTGCTACTCCGTTTATATATGGTTCGCAACCTATAAAACCGACATCGGGATTATGTTTTGCCTGCCATGCCAAATGTTCTCCGGCACCAAAACCTATTTCCATCCAGACTTCCTTAATGTGATCATCAAACAGGCTTTGAGGGTCGATTTGCTTCGTCGTTGCGCAGGGTTTTATTTCCCAATTGCTGAGTTGCTCCTGCAATATATTCTTGAGATTTGGACGTAGCCTTCTACCTCGGCGCCGTCCACGAAATTGGATTGAATTTTCGATGAGCAACCTCGGCTAAAAACCCTAAATTCTTTTTAAATCATCTAGCAGATCTAATTTTTCCCAAGAAAAACCTCCATCTGGCTCAGGATCTCGCCCGAAATGTCCGTAGGCCGCTGTTCGAGTATATATAGGTCGGCTTAG
Organism: uncultured Thalassobaculaceae bacterium; assembly: GCA_964483985.1. Taxonomy (GTDB): domain Bacteria; phylum Pseudomonadota; class Alphaproteobacteria; order Thalassobaculales; family Thalassobaculaceae; genus CAZADS01. The sequence continues at coordinate 33,475 of CAZADS010000099.1, read as the reverse complement.
GGAGAGGCGTTCTCTGATACCTCGTGGAGATAAATCTGCTATCTGTTGCAAGTGTGTGGCTAGGTTTTCCTCAGAAATATGGCCTGTTCCATAGGTGTTTACATAAACAGATAATGGTTTAGCTATACCAATAGCGTAGGAAATTTGTATTGTACATTTATCAGCTAAGTCCGCTGCAACAATATTTTTGGCTAACCATCTAGCAGCATATGCTGCTGAGCGATCAACTTTGGTGGGGTCCTTTCCTGAGAAAGCCCCGCCTCCATGGGGGGCAGCTCCACCGTATGTGTCCACAATTATTTTCCGGCCGGTCAAGCCCGCATCACCATCAGGCCCGCCAATTACGAACCGACCGGTTGGGTTCACATAGAATTCATCATCTGAACACATCCAGCCTTTAGGCAAAGTTTCTTCCACAAATGGTCGAACAATTTCTCTGACGTCATTTTGGTTTAAATCTTCGTGATGTTGAGAGGAAATCACTACAGAGGAGGCTCCTACCGGTTTTCCATCTTCGTATCGTAGGCTAATCTGGCTCTTTGAGTCTGGACCTAATCCCGTTATCAACCCCGATCTGCGAGCATCGGCCATTTTACGCAATACAGCATGTGAATAGAAAATAGGAGCAGGCATAAAAGCGCTAGTTTCTCTGCATGCGTGACCAAACATTATGCCTTGATCTCCAGCACCTTCGTCTTTGTTTCCCGAGGCATCGACGCCCATTGCTATATCCCCGGATTGATCATGTAACAGTATATCAATATCGGCGTGTTTCCAATGAAACCCCTCTTGCTCATATCCAATGTTTCGGATTGTTTCGCGTACTGATTCTATGATAGTATCGGCCGTTACACTGGCGGGACCGCGGACTTCTCCGGCTAGTACTATTTTGTTTGTCGTAGAAAGTGTTTCACAAGCTACCCGACTTTCAGAATCTGCAGAAAGATACAGATCAACAACGGTATCTGAAATTCTATCGCAAATTTTATCAGGATGGCCTTCCGAAACTGATTCGCTCGTGAAAGTGTAACTGTTTGGCGCCACAATTAGCTCCCGTGATTAAAAAAGAAAAAAAGCGTATGATCGATCCAACGCTGCAGTTGATTTTGCTATTTCGTTTCATGCCTGGTTTTTGCAGACAGGGTCAAGGAAAAACAAACGCAATTGGCTGTTAGAAGAAACGACATTTAAAAAAATGAATCATTATGATCTAACATGATTCGTAGCTAATGCTTGAGTTGAGCGTTCTTCATGGCTTTTTATAGAATACCCCTAAAATTATTAATAGCGTTGTAATCAAAATCACATAAATAATATCACCAAAACGAGCATAAACAGTTAAAGCTGTTATTGATTTAGGTAAATTTCCATCGACTGTTCCTGTTTGATTCAATCCAATTTCTGCCACTGTTCGGCCGAAGGCGTCGTAAATACCGGATATTCCTGTGTTTGCAGCTCTTAAAAGAGGCAAACCTTCTTCGATAGCTCGCATTTTTGAGATTGCTAAATGCTGATACGGGCCTGCGCTTTCACCGTACCAGGCATCGTTGGTCAAATTGAGAATGGCTTGGGGCCTAGCGTGTTTGTGTTTAGTTATAATCTTCCCAGGAAAAATAATTTCATAGCAAACTAACGGAATCACTGCCCCTAACCCAGGAGTGTGGACGGCTATTCGTGTTAATCCTGGGGAAAAATCACTAAATCCAGAGGCAATGCGCTTGGGCATTAACTTCCAAGATTTGAAGGGAACATACTCTCCAAAGGGCACCAAATGGATTTTATTATATTTTTGAAAAACCGATCCATCTGTATTTAGAAAATAAATGGAATTGAAAATTTTTCTTGGCTCGCCTGAAGCCATGGAAAGAGCGCCTGATATTAAACTACCCTTTGTTGGGGCTGCTATCGAAATCAAGGAGCGCAGATTTGAATTTTGAGCCAGAAATGCGGTGATCGCAGTTTCTGGCCAAATGACAACTGTGGGAGACGTATTGTCAGGCAAATTTATAGCTCTAACTGTAGATTCTTTCCTTTTACTAAGAGATAGGTAGCGAGCAATATGTTCCGTTCGGAGGTTTGGGTTCCATTTATCTCTTTGGGCGACATTTCCTTGAACGATTCTAATAACAACTCTTTTGTCAAAATGATTAGCGGCATATTCTAACCGGATTTGGCCATGTATCCAAAATAATAGAGGGATCGAGCAGCAAGCTAGCCCTGTTAGTAAGGGGACGGGAGTTGCCCGGATGGTTGAACCAAAAGCGATGGCGGGAGCAACAGCCGATAAAACTAGGAGTAAACTGAGCCCATAGGCACCGAAAATGGATGCGCCTTGAACCATATTATCGAATAATGCAAGGCTATAAGCTGGTAAATTCCACGGAAATCCAGTGAATATATGTCCCCTTAGGAAATCAGCTATGCTCCAAAGGACAGCAATTGCTATAGGTCGACACCAACCTGATGGAGATATAATTTTAATTGTGGATAGCAAGATAGCAGGAAACAGAGATAGGAAGGCTGGAAGCCCGAGGGTAGCAAACGGTATTAGCCAAGCAAATCGATCGCTATCGATCAAGAGCGCATTAGATATCCAGTATAAACCTCCTAAATGATAACCAAATCCAAATAGCCATCCATCAAACGCTATCTTCCAATGGGAATTGGTTTTTTCTAGTCTCCAAGCAAATAATGAGAAAGCCAAAATGCCCGGAAGGAAATGAACTGGTGGGAGAGCGGTAGCGGCTAATAATCCAAGAAGGCCGGTGAATAAATAGCCCCGCCAGCCGGAGAGTTCCGATATAGTTAAAATCATTTTAAGCGCTGTATGGAGCCTTTACCGGTTGCCAAAATTAAATGGAAACAGATGAAACTGTTATTTAATTAAATCATCCTCTGCATCGGTTGGTTTATGAATTCGAACGGATTTTAAGCGACGGGGATCAGCTTCAACAATTTCAAAAGCAAGTCCGCTTTCATGGCGTATTATTTCGCCTCTTTTTGCGATACGGCCCGTCATACTAAATATAAGCCCAGCTAGGGTATCAACTTCCTCCCGTTCATCATTTCTCAACACTGGTCCAAATAAGTCTTCTAATTCCTCCACCGTAGCTCTAGCGTCTGCTGCCGCTGTCCCTTCAGGCATCATGAGAATTCTAGGTCCTTCCTCAACATCGTGTTCGTCTATAATTTCTCCGACTATTTCCTCTACTAGATCCTCTATCGTAATAAGGCCATCGATGCCACCAAACTCATCAACCACTAATGCAAGGTGGCGACGAGTCATCCTCATCTCCTGTAATAAATCCAGCGCGCGTATCGTTGGTGAAATGAATAGCACATCTCGAACTAAATCGGCCAGCATGGTCGATTGAGAAGAATTTACGCGGGCGAGAACGTCTTTTATGTGTACCATCCCGATGACATCATCTAGGGTCGCTCTATAAACAGGAATTCTCGAGTGCGCCATTTCTACCATTTGTGTTACTAGCTCGGGAATTGGGGTGTTAACATCTAAAGCCGCTATATCAGCACGGGGTACCATAACGTCCCAGGCCTTTATATCTCTTAGGCCTAATACGTTACGAAGAAGAGTAAGCTCATGACTGTCGTTTTCCACAACGTGCGCTACTTCTTCCTCAATAAGTTCTTCAAGTGTGTCACGCGTTTTTCCAATTTTAGAGCGTGCCCACGGCCCACGAAAAATATGTTTCAGATAGTCTAGAATTCCGCGCTCATTTTCTTTTTTCTTAATCAATGGCGCAAAATTGTTCTCTATATCCGCTTTAGAATTAGTAGTTTCGATTGGCGCTTGATTGTCGTGGTTAGCGGATAAACTTCGGCTGGTCATTTGGTGAATCCGGTGCTATCGGATTCCAGCGTAGCCTTTGTGTATTCGTAAGGATTTTGGATTCCTAATTGTTTCAAAATAAAAATTTCAGTCTCCTCCATTTTTTTGGCGTCCAAATTCTTTTCGTGAGTAAATCCTAAAAGATGCAGGCATCCATGGACTAAGAGATGTTGTAGGTGGTCAAAAAATGGTTTTTTCAATTGTAATGTTTCTTTCTGAATAGTGGGGAGACTAAGTACTATGTCTCCCAATATGTGTTCAACACTTGGGCAAGCCGGTGGAACAGCTGGGAAAGCTAGCACATTAGTAGGAGAGTCTTTGCCTCGATAGTTGCGATTAAGTTCACGCATGTATTGGTCGTCTGAAAGCACAATACAAATCTGGCGATTCTCAATAGGATTGTTCGTCGGCACATTATAAAATGTTTTGAGGATCGATTTGCGGCAAATTTCTTCTACTTCAGGAGTAAGTTTTTCCCAACTGGAGTTTGCCATTTTTATATAAATCAGCTCATTAGATGATAAACTTAGGTCTTTGAGAGCAAGTCGACAAAAACTCGATTCACCATGAATTTCCATCAATTGGTCCTCAATTCATCGATGAGGTTTCCTTCTCGTCTATCATAAGCATCAACAATTCGAGTGACTAACGGATGACGAACTACGTCAGCGCGTGTGAATTTGGTTATATTTAGGTTAGGGACTTTTTCTAATACCTCAAGAGCGTCACGAAGACCGGATTTAGCTCCAAACGGTAAATCTACCTGTGACAAATCTCCGGTCACACACATCCTCGAATTTTCACCCATCCGGGTTAGGAACATTTTCATCTGTGTAGCCGTTGTGTTTTGCGCTTCGTCCAAAATTATATATGAATTGGATAGAGTGCGGCCACGCATGAACGCTAAAGGTGCTACCTCTATCTCCCCATTACTGAGCATTCTTTCCACTTGTTCTCCTGACATCATATCATATAATGCGTCGTATAACGGTCGGAAATAGGGGTCCACTTTATCTTTCATATCTCCCGGCAAAAAGCCAAGTCGTTCTCCAGCTTCTACCGCTGGCCTCGAAAGAATTATTCGATCAACTTTCCTATGTTTGAGCATGGACACTGCTACTGCGACAGCTAAATAAGTTTTACCTGTTCCAGCTGGACCAATTCCAATAACTAATTCTGTTTTCATTAATGCGGAAATATACGCGTATTGATTGGGTGATCTTGGCAATACTGGTCGTTTCCATGTTAATAATTTAGAGGAGCTATCGTCAAAGTTTGAAAGATCGGGTTTTCCATCTTCTTGGGATGAATTTAGGACCCAGCTGAGAGCCGCGTCTACAATCCCAAGGTCCATATTTTCCCGGCCTCCATCGCGTTCTAGACGGCGATAAAGTGCTTCTAATGTGGCTTGGGCCATTGGAGCAGCTAAAATGTCACCAGTGATTTCTATAGTGTTGCCAAAACACGCTAGAGACACTTTTAGTTTTTGTTCTATTCGGGCTAAATTCTTATCATGTTGACCAAATAGCAAAGGCAAAAGTTTGTGATTTTCAAATTCGACTGTAACTCGATCTATATCGTTAGGCTTTAAATTCACGCGAATGCTCTTTTCTTTTCTGAGGGTATTGAAAATTAGGTGGATTGATATGATTGGAGGGAATCGCCAACTGACCGGAAAGACTATTGGCGTGACCCTCCGTAATTTCGATATCTGAAAACGTGCCAAATAGTGAGTCATTCCCAAAGAAATGAACTGCCTGCATATATGGACCGCGGCCCACTAGTTGATTTTTTTTATTTCCTTTTCTTTCTACTAGGACTGACTGTGTTTTATTAACGCTTAATTTGTTAAAGGCTAATTGTTGAGCGGAAAGTAATTGTTGTAGAGTTTGGAGTCGTTCGGACTTAACTGTTTCCGGTAATTGATCTAGAAAGCTTGCAGGCGTCCCGGGTCTTGAGCTGTATTTGAAACAATAAGCCTGTGAAAAAGTTACCTCATTTATTAACTTTATCGTGTCAGCAAAGTCCGCATCCTTTTCTTCAGGATGACCCGCAATAAAATCAGAAGAAAAGGCCATATCAGATCGTGATCTGCGCAGCTTTTCTACGAGGCAGCGATAAAAATAAGAATCATGTTTTCGATTCATTTTCTCTAGTATTCTATCTGAACCGGATTGAATAGGTAAATGAAGATAGGGCATAAGTTGCGGGACATCGCCATGCGTGGACACTAAATCATCTGTCATGTCTTTTGGATGTGATGTGATATACCGAATTCGTTCTAAACCGTTTATATCTGCAAGCTCTCTTATTAATCTTGCTAAGGTCCATTCTCTCTTATCATAACCTTCGCCATGATAGGCATTAACATTTTGTCCCAATAGGGTGATTTCCACAGCCCCATTTTTCACCAGTAGATTGGCTTCAGATAATACATCCTTACTAGCACGTGATGTTTCCGCTCCTCTTGTGTACGGCACGACGCAGAATGAACAAAATTTATCGCAACCCTCTTGTATAGTTAAAAAAGCGCTTTTTAGAGATTTATTACTAGCCGGCAGGTGGTCAAATTTACTTTCAACTGGAAAGTCAGTGTCTATCAAACAGGCCCCAGAAGGCTGTTTTTGTTGCAGCGATATAGCTTTTCTTACCATCGATGGAAGGCGGTGGTATGTTTGAGGTCCGAATACTAGGTCTACGTATGGTGCTCGGTTAATGATTTCTTGGCCTTCGGCCTGCGCTACACAACCCGCCACCGCCAGTATTAAGTTTGTACCTCTTGATCTAGCTTTTAGCTTTAAGTCGCGAAGCCGGCCCAACTCGGAAAAAACCTTTTCGGTCGCTTTTTCGCGAATATGGCAAGTATTAAGTATAATCATGTCCGCATTTACAGGCGTGTCCGCCGAAGAATATCCAAGCGGAGCGAGGATCTCTTCCATGCGCTTGGTATCATATACATTCATCTGGCAACCATACGTCTTTATGAAGACCGTTTTGTCGCAGAGAACGTTATGTTGCTTTTTCGGAGCTACCATTCGCTACCGTTTAGCATTCATCGCAGGTCTCTTCCTTACATCCCGCGTCAGTTATTGTTTAAGATTATCACTGGTTGCATTGAAGTCAAGCTATGGTTGAATGCTATTTGTCCCCATCCCATCTGCTACCGTTTTACGACAATGTCGGGCTAACGTTTTTCTATTGCTGAAATTCTGCGCTGTTACTGGCGCGTGAAATGTGATTGAAATTTCCTGTGATCCCAGTGAGAGGGCTGCCCAAAGGTGAGGCACCAGTTCCATATCGCCATACCATGCTAATAGTGGGCGAAGTGCGCGGCCCATAGGTATTCCGTTAAGGCGCGTGTAATTTAACGTAACCGGTTGAATTAAAACGTTATCTTTTTGTGCGGATTCAAATACCGCACTTTTGAAGGGCAGTACTCTGGTTCCGTCGCTACTTGTTCCTTCGGGAAATAGAATAAGCCGATCTCCACTTTGGAGCCGGCGTCTGATTTGATTTAGTTGATGGAAGGTAGATTTAGGATTCCTATCAATAAAAACCGTGCGAGTCAGTTTTGCCAAAGTGCCAAAAACAGGCCATCTGGAAACGTCGGATTTGGCAACAAAGCTACCGGGAATTATTGCGCCCAAGGCAATAATGTCAAAATATGAGACATGATTGCTTACGAACAGAACTGAATGCGCATTAAGGGGATGTCCTTTGCGAACTATTTTTAGCCCAATAATTGCAGCACTTAATCTGTGATGAAAAATTGGTAATGACTGTGCCAACCAAGGCCAAATTAATAAGCCAAAAATTTGAAAAGGTATGAGCGAAATGGTTATTAAACTGTAGGCTAAAAGTCGACTGGCGGATAAGAAATTAGATCTCGTAGAGGGCCATTCCTCGACGGGGCTATCCCAGAAAGTAGCATCGGAGGAACTCGTATCTTTACCGTTCATTGTAATGCGTCAGTCCGAGCTGTTCTTAGGTAATGCTTATGATACCTGTTAGGCAAGCATTCTGTTTTGACCACAATACAAACGTCAGTAGTATTGAATTGGTGATCAATAACAGCCCCCTCGCCAACCCATCCACCTAATCGTAAGTATCCTATAATTAGAGGCGGTAAATTGTAGAAAGCTATTTTTGGACATAGCAAAGGAGCGGATTCTAAATCTATATTAACGCGACGGCTGGGTAGGGCTTTGGGACATAATAAATCTGGGGCTTGATGAAACGATTCAAGATAACCTAAAGCTTGGGTATGCTCTTCTGGATCATCCCCAGGAAAACTTGCGCATCCAAACATTAAGTCAATATTATAATGAAAAATATATGCAGCGATTCCTTGCCATAGAAGTTGCATTGTTGTTCGGTTCCTATAACGGGTGTCGACGCAAGACCTTCCCAACTCCATTATTTTTCCTGGAAAGGAAGTTAATTTGGAAATATCATACTCCTTTTCAGTGTAAAAATCGGACCTAAAACCATTATTGGGGCGACGAAGAAGGCGATAAGTGCCCACGACAGGATAGAGACTAGAATCGGAGTTTGATTCACGAAGTTTCCGGTCAATCACAAGAAGGTGGTCGGCTTCGTCATCGAAATCATCTCGATCAATTCGTAAAGCTAACTCTTTTGGGGAAGCTATCGCGCCCATTTCTTCATAAAAAACTTCATACCGGAGTTTCTGCGCAGCCTTAATCTCGAAACGATCCTTTGCTAATCGGACTTCCAGATGCCCGGATTTAAGGGTTAAAGAAAATATGTCGTTAGTTGATGCAGTTATTGGTGCCGATCGAGCGATTTTTGAACGCATTCCGATGAATCCCATATTTTTGTACACCTTTCCTTTTCAAAACTATGCTGTAATTCGCTCTCTCTTTTGATTCTCGGGAAAGGTTCTCGGCATTTGACTGACAAAACGGTTTTACGGCTGTCGCGGATATTTCTATCCAGTTTGGACATAACTATTTATCCAGAATAAACGATCAAATCGACATTTATATGTTACCCACATGACTTTAGGATAAAGATTGGGCGACCAGTTTAACACATTTAGTTTTTTATTAGGAATTGGAAGATTTCATTCATAAATGATGAGGAGAAGTAACGTGGTAAATATTGTCCATTAAATATACTGATTTGCTTCGCAAAATGTTCTATTGCTTTACCAATGATTTACGCATGACAATGGCATCTAGCCTGGGTCCGCGAGAGGCAGAATAATAGCGTTTTCTTATAGCAACTTTGTCAAAGCCCAAGTGTCGATAAAAGTAAATAGCTCTCCGGTTTGTGGCTGCTACTTCCAAAAATGTGTAGTCTATGCCGTTTGAAATCATTTCAAAAAAAGCTAGATTTATTAAATAAGTACCTATGCCCCCGCGTCTATAAAACTTGTTAACTCCTAGCGAAAGTATTTCTGCTTCGTCAATTTGGATTTGGAATAAAATATATCCAATCAATCGCATTGGACCAGTAATGTTGGCTTTTATTAGGAACAGACCACAATTTGACCCTTTGTTGAAAAAGTCTCTAATAATACAATTATTCCACCGCATCCCATAGCGCAAGACCTGTAAATTGGCTATCTGTCGTGCCAACCAAGTCTGTTCCGTCAACTGTGTAAGATAATATCGACGTTTGATTCGGTTATTTTGGGAACGGTTAACTTTATATAGGGAAATTTCGTTTCCGTTGGTACAAATAATGAAGAAAAATTTGTTTAATGTGGTTTTGGAAGACGATAGCGTTGTTGGCATTGGTGAGTTGACCCCATTTTTTTTACGATTGAAAATAGGAACGTCCTAGGTAATTTGGGACTAGACCGGGTCTGTATTGATTTAATGGTTTGTCAGTTTGCTGTATTTCGTCGGCAGCTAAGAATGCTACATCTGATGCTAGCGGGGGATTTTGGGGTCCGAGCAAGGTTTTTAATAGGAAAGGTTGGTAAGTTTTGTGAAGAAATTCAGCTAGTTTGGCTGAGCCCGGTCCAATAAAATGCATAACGGTTCCAGATCGTCGAATAGATAAAAGCTTCCTGACAATTAATGATGGAATTGATGCTTGATCATTTATGACCAAATTATTTCTGGAATCTATGCATCTCCAATATAGTTCTCTGCGTTTGCTTGTTACGGTCATTACTAGGAGATCTGATCGAGAGACATTTAAATCTTTGAATGCCCGATGGGTAATCACATCGAAACAAGACAACCCGATTAGCGGTAAATCTAATGCAAGAGCTAAACCCTTCGCGGCAGCTACACCGATACGTAAACCCGTGAAGGAACCAGGACCAGTTGTTACTGCGATAGCATTTATTTTAGCTAAGTTTATTCTATTGGTTTGGAGAATCCTATCTATCATAGGTACAATCAAAGCAGATTGATTTTGATTGGCTTCGGAAAGCATTTGGGCGACAATATTATCACCATTTACTACTGCGGCAGAGCATGAAGTAGTGGAACTGTCAATCGCAAGAACCAGCATGATGAACCTAAAAAAAGAAATTTGGTGGTTTAATATGCTCTAATTACTAAGTCTATGGTAAGCAGGGGTATAAAATCTGTATACTATTCTTTGAGGTGATAGAAAACGGGGTAAGGATTTTAAGTAAAAGACATGTTATCTATATCAAAAATAGCGGCCGCCGTTACTCTTATTTTTTCTGTCGGCGTTGTGAATTTTTTTGCACCGCGTTTAATTGCTCAGGAAAGCGGATCGTCTCATTCTGCTGTAGTTTTGGTATATCATCGGTTTGGGGAGGTAGGCCTCCCTTCCGCTAATATCAGAATAGATCAATTTAAAGCTCATATAGCGGAGTTAAAAAAGGCACGGTATACAGTGCTCCCGCTGGTCGAGATTGTCGGTAAAATAGAGCAAGGTAAGGTGCTTCCAGAGCGCACTATCGGCCTAACAATCGATGACGCTTATAAGTCCGTTTACGAGGAAGCATGGCCGTTACTTCGTGAAGCCAGATTGCCTTTTACTCTTTTTGTGGCCACGGATTCTATCGATCGCAAAAACCCAAGATACATGAATTGGGATCAAATAAGAGAATTGAAAAATGCTGGCGTAACCATTGGAAGCCAAACTAAGTCTCATCCCCACCTACCTTTGATCCCATTGGGAGAAGTGAAACGCGAGCTGGATATGTCAAATTCCCGATTTGTTAAAGAGTTAGGGACACTTCCTAAACTTTTTGCGTACCCGTATGGTGAGTATAGTCTGGCTGTTCGTAATCTCGTTATAAATAGTGGATTTAGAGCTGCATTCGGACAACACTCAGGAGTTTTGGATATAAGACTGGATAGTTTTGCACTCCCGAGATTTGCGTTAAATGAACGTTATGGAGGTATTGATAGATTCAGGTTAATTGCAAATGCATTGCCCCTACCCGTTACAGATATACTCCCAGCCGACCCGGTCCTCAAAGATAACCCTCCTGCTTTTGGTTTTACTGTGCCTAAAGAAGTTGGCGGGTTGGAAAGATTGGCGTGTTTCGCTTCAAGTGAAGGACAGGTTCGTTTAGAGAGATTGGAACGCAGAGTCGAAGTTAGGTTTCGAGGAGCATTCACTCTCGGTAGTAGATCGCGAGTTAACTGCACTATGCCTGCATCGGATGGTCGTTGGAGGTGGTTTGGTATCCAGTTTATGGTAAGGTAAATTTGTTTGATATACCGCTAACCTATCGTGCCGTTGAAATCGTCTAATTTGGATGCTTCACATTAACTGAGAGGTTTCAAAGTCGCTGAACGAATTGAGCTTGATTATAACTCTAATTTTTTTCACATAATCAAGGCCTTCTTCAGAATAAGCACTTAAATAACCAGCTAGGATATACCCCCATTTACCGTTAGGAGCACCAACCGTTCTCAGTGCGGCTCGGGCATTTCTAAAATCTGAGTAATGTGCACTAACATTGAGATTTTCGATATATGACGCAACCGATTGATATAGTTCGTTAAAAGCCCTGATTGCATGGTTGCGTCCAGGTTCCCGCTCCTTTGGAATTATTCCGGCATGTTTTTTCCACGTCCATTGGCCAAAAAGCGCATTTCCTTTCTGTGCAAATCGTGATGTTCCCCAGCCACTTTCGGTTGCCGACTGAGCTAGGGCGAGTGAAACGGGTACAATGTCCACCCGTTTTAATAACTTTTCCAGCGTTTCTTGGGTTACAATTTGATTTCTCTTTTCCAAGTTTGTTATTCGATATTGTTTTGCAAGTTCAAAAAGCCATATCTTATCATTTTTATTAAGGCCTTTGGGAAATTCGCGTTTTAGGTGGTTAAGGTAGTGGCGCTGGTCGGAGATTAATTGGTTGTGATGTAAAACTAAAGGAAGAACGATCCGCACAAATAAACTTTTACGGGCGTCAACTTTTGAAACGCTATGGAAGTCATCGGGGAGCGCCGAGAGGAATAATGGGGGCACCTTCATAAGTCCACCACGTATGTTTTCTAGGTCAAAGTTGGCATTATCAAATAGCGATTCTAGCCGAGCGATTGATACTACACTTCCGGTTTTAATTACTGGGGTAGAAAAATAACTTTTCGCAGGTGGCTGTAGCATAAACCCGAAATCAGGAGCTTTCTTTTTAGGAAACAAACTAAATCCAGAAGAGGGTGCAATAGCCCCCCCGATCTCCGTAACACAAAACAAAAGCAGCAAAAATCTCATTAAAAACATGCTGGATGTAGGGATTGCGGAGATTGTTTTTAGCATATTCTGAATCTTCGAGCGTTCGAAAACCCCCACCGTTGAAACAGAAGGCTTAGAGATTTGACGCACGAACCTCCTGTACTTCGGGAATATAGTGACGTAACATATTTTCTATACCCATTTTCAAAGTCGCAGTAGAGCTTGGGCAGCCTGCACAAGCACCTCTCATTTGAAGAGTGACGATGCCATTCTCAAACCCCTCAAAAACTATGTCCCCTCCGTCTTGGGCAACGGCTGGGCGAACTCGCGTATTTAGGAGTTCCTTAATTTGAGATACAACTTCTCCATCCTGAACATCTTCAGTATCACTGTTAACATTAGCAACATTGGGGTTAATAACAGGTCGACCTGCCATAAAATGTTCCATAATGGCCCCGAGCAAGCCTGGTTTCATCAGATGCCAATCTTTTTCGTCGTTTTTTGCGATAGTGATAAAATCATCGGAAAGAAATACCCCAACGACACCATCCACAGCAAAAAGTGCTTCTGCTAAAGGAGATTGGTTAGCTTCTTCTCGTGATCGAAAATCAATGCTATCCCCTTTTAGTACTTCCCGACCGGGGAGAAACTTTAAAGTAGCTGGATTTGGCGTCTCTTCGGTTTGTATGAACATTTTTTTGATCTTTCGATTATCCCTATAATTTACCGTAATAACTTATTTGGCCATTTAAGCCGAGGTATCAAGTCCTATAAATAGGTGTATTGGTTAGATAGATCATACATGAGGAATAGTTGGAAGATCAAAATTTTTACGCAAGTTTATATTTCTTTGAGATTTTGATAAAAAGTCAAAAAGATTTTTTAAGCAATTTAGCGTAAAGGGATATCACGGCATTATTGATCAGTTTAACCGATAATCTATTTTCTGCGTCTTGCCGCGCACCAACAGCCAATTTCTTTCTAAAATTTGTTTGCACAGCTAATTTTTCTATAGCATTAGCGATAGCTAATGGGTCGTGGGGGGGAATAAGCAGCCCACTTTTCCCATCAATCACTGCGTCGCGGCATCCTGTTACATCAGTGGCGATCAAAGCCCGCCTCGTAGCGGCGGCTTCCGCTAAACTCATGCCAAAACCTTCTCTATGTGACGGAAGTATTGCAATATTGGTCTTACTCCAAACAAGCGGTACATCGTTAGTCCAGGGGTTGATTTCAAATAAGTTTTCGCTTTCCCATTTTTGAAGATCGGAAGATTTGAAGCTACTTGGATTACTTGGATCAATAGAGCCCACAAGCCGAATATGGACGGGCAACGAACGAGCTTTAATGATGCGGGCGGCTTCTGCCAACTCATCTAAACCTTTATCGCGAAGAAACCGGCCAAGGAAAGTAACTATAACCCTTTCGGAATGCTCCGGCGTTGATTCGGGTTGTATCTCGAATCTATCGAGGTCTACCCCCGTTCCGGGGATTGTTAAAATTAAATCAGGTGAAATTTTCAAAAGCTCTGCGAGTTGATTTTGATCGTCCTTATTTAAAGTAATCAATCCGTGAGAGTCGTTATTTAGTGTCTTCATCAACTGGTAAGAAACCAACCAACGAAGGAAAGTTGCTCTAATTGTTCCTGATGTGAATATATATCCAAATCCTGGTAATAGATTGACCCTAGCTTTTATACCTGCAAGTCGAGCCGCATACTGACCGTAAAGTATGGGTTTGAGGGCTATATGATGGACAATGTCAGGTCGAATTTTTCTGTAGGTAGAAAGGATTTGTTTTCTAGTTTTGTTTTCATAAATTGGATTAATGCTAGATCTTTTAAAATCAATTCCATATACGGAAATGTCATTTTTTTGAATTTCGTGCAGGCTATCAAGCCCTTTTTCGCCGGTATGGCAAAGGAGGCTAACGCGATAGCCTTCTTTTTGCGCCGCTTTAGCAAGGGCTAAGAAGTGTTGGCGAAAATACCAATCCTCTGTGACCAAAAAAGCGATATGCTTCGGCATAGTATTAGGGTTTCAAGAAACCGACAATTTCTTGGGCTTCCCGCACGATCGGATGCGCTATTTCTCGGGCTTTTTCAGCCCCTTTTTTAAGTATTTTATCTACTTCATTGGGTTCGTCTATTAGTCGTTGCATCTCGTCACCTATGGGACCTAATATTGAAACTGCAAGATCGGATAACTCTGATTTGAATGCTCCAAATCCCCATCCGGAGTATTTTGCGATAACATGTTCTATTCTTTGATCAGATAAAGCAGCAAATATAGTAAGTAAATTAAGGGCTTCGGGTCTTTCTATTAGCTCTTCAATTGAGTCAGGCAAGGGTTGCGAGTCAGTTTTAGCTCTTCGAATTTTCTGCGCAATATCATCGGGTCCATCAGTCATATTGATACGGGAATACTCTGACGGATCGGATTTACTCATTTTTTTTGTTCCGTCACGGAGGCTCATTATCCTTGCCGCCTCTGCTTGTATTCTTGGGTTGGGTAGTGGAAAAAAATCTATATTGAACATAGAGTTAAAGGCTTGTGCTATATCCCGAGATAGCTCGATGTGTTGCTTTTGATCCTCACCCACTGGCACGTCGGTGGCTTTATAGGCAAGAATATCCGCAGCCTGAAGTATTGGATAAGTATATAGCCCGACGAATGCTCCCTCACGATCCTTTCCCGCTTTCTCCTTGAATTGGGTCATTCGGTTCAACCAGCCCATACGCCCAACGCAATTAAAAATCCACGATAACTCTGCGTGTTCAGGAACTTGACTTTGGTTAAAAATAATACATCGGTTAGGGTCTACACCGCCAGCGATCACCCCTGCCACTACTTCTCTCGTGGCTTTTCGCAGTTGTTCCGGTTCCTGAGCTAAAGTAATAGCGTGAAGGTCAACTACACAGAAGATGCAATCATAGCCGTTTTGCATTCGTGCCCAATTTCGTATTGCGCCCAAATAGTTACCTAATTGCAGGTTTCCCGAGGGTTGGATGCCCGAGAAGATTCGATTCATAGAAGAATTCCTTTCTTATATGCGTTTGCGCGCGTATCTCGGCGCAGTCGGGTTAGTCAGGGGGCCTCATCATACTTTTTTATTGGCTTATGGCCCGTTGCATTCCCTTTTAGAAAAGAACGAAGATCATTAAAAGAAATCACTTGAAACCATAATACGGACAAGCTGTAAATAATTATTCCAGTTAAAATAGCTGTAACCAAAAACAAAATATTTTCTGTAAATGAAGTGTCTTGCAAGGTACTAAATAAGGTATTCATAACGATTAGAGCAATCAGCATTATCGACGTGGCACCGAATATACGAGGCACTCGAAATTTTAGACGATAATCTAAACGCAAATGCCTTCGGTTGTACAAAAAGAAAAACAGTATCCCAGCGTTTGCCCAGGCCGAAACGGCTGTTGCCATAGCTAATCCAACATGGGCAAAATATCGCATCAAAATTAAGTTTAAAATGAGGTTTATCAAAACGGCTATAATAGCAATTTTAACTGGCGTCGCCGTATCGTGCCGCGCGAAAAAGCTGGGTTGGAAGATTTTAATAAGAACGAATGCCGGTAACCCGGTAGAATACGCGATAAGTGCTAACGAAGTTAGATCTGTTGAC
Organism: uncultured Thalassobaculaceae bacterium; assembly: GCA_964483985.1. Classification (GTDB taxonomy): domain Bacteria; phylum Pseudomonadota; class Alphaproteobacteria; order Thalassobaculales; family Thalassobaculaceae; genus CAZADS01. The sequence continues at coordinate 17,343 of CAZADS010000099.1, read as the reverse complement.
ACGTAAGTAAATGCACCTCGTTGAAATAGCACCTCAATAATTGGCTTGGCTAAAACAACAAGGCCAAAGGTTGCTGGGAGCGTCAGAAGAATGCCTATTTCAAGCGCACGATTCTGACTTTCATTGGCGGATTCTATAAGCCCGGAACCTATATCTCTTGATAGTTTAGGTAGCAGAGCTGTACCGATTGCAATTCCAACGACGCCAAGTGGTAACTGATTAACCCTATCGGCATAATAAAGGAAAGAAATAGAGCCCGTCGGTAACGTCGAAGCCAAAATCACATCTATAAGTAGATTAATTTGGACAACACCGGCCCCAAGTATCGCGGGCATCATTAAACCGAGCAACTTTTTAACCTGCGGAGTCCAGTTTGGTATGCGGAATTTGGGGAGAACGCCCGCCCGACGACAAGCCTCAAGAAGCCAGAGAAATTGTGCAAAGCCTGCTGCAGCGACCCCATATGCAAGGACATGACCAGGCGTCTCTAGTGCATTCGCGAAAACAGCGACTGAAGAAATCAAAATCAAATTTAAAAGAATCGGCGCTGATGCTATCGCCGAGAATCTGCCAAAACTATTTAAAACGCCTCCGAATAAAGCCACTAGAGAAATAAGAGGGAGATATACGAAAGTGATTCGGCTAAAGGTAACAGCCAACTGAAAACGTTCTGGGGTGTCTGTAAAGCCCGGAGCTAAAATTATCATTACTTCGGGCATAAAAAAAACAATTGTTGCCGTGAAGGCCAGTAAAAATGCTGCCATTATTGACAGAGTTTGTTCGGCAAAACGTATGGCCGCCGCTTTCCCTTCCCGTTCCAAAATGCTGGAAAATAGAGGCACGAACGCGACGGTTAAAGAGCCTTCTGCCGTGAGCCGACGAAAAAAATTTGGGAGTTTGAACGCGACAATAAAAGCGTCGGAAATTGGCCCAGTGCCAATAATAGCTGCTATTAAAATGTCACGTATAAAGCCAGTGATACGGCTGATCATGGTAAAGCCACCGACAGTGGCAACGGCTTTTAATAATGACATGATTCTGATTTAAATTATTCTGGGTTATATGGAAGGATATGACATGAAGATGACTGGAAGAAGGCAATTCCCATACAACGAACCTTTCCGGGGATTAGATACCATTTAATTACAGATGGCAGCTTATATGAATATCCTAGTTGGATTTGACAATCATTTGGTCTTTTGTTCATTTCGTCGATTGGCTGGAATTTCAAGTTCTCGCAGAATTATTTTCTTAATATTTTCTAGGCGACGTTCACTTTGAATTTTCAAGCCGAAGAGATCTTTTACGTAGAAAACATCGACTATACTTGCACCATATGTCGAAATTTTGGCCGCCGATATTTGCAAGTTCTGCTGCGCTAATTTTCGAGTGAGTTCATGCAATAACCCCGGACGATCGGTCCCATTGATCTCTATGACAGTGTGAGTTGTGCTTGCATTATTATCTATTAGAACGCGTGGACGTACCGTCATTCCGCGCGCTCGCCGTGGCAATAAGGACGGTCTCTTGGCGATAGCTTGGCCAAGCTTAAGCTTTCCGGAAAGCGCATTTTTTATGGCCTTAGACAGCATTTTAAGCATTTCTGGGTCATCAAATTTCTCTCGGCTAGAACTCTGGGCCCAAAAAGTATCTAGTGCCATTCCATTGGTCATAGTAGTGATTCTCGCGTCAACTATATTCACGCCAACCGATGCCATAGCGCCAGCGATCCGTGAAAACAACCCAGGATGATCTAGGGTGTAAACGGTGATCTCAGTCACTTCTCTATCTCTATCCACCCTGGTTTCTATAGTCAGCTCCTTTTGTGCTTCCTCAGCAGAACGAACTAATTGAGCATGACGTGCTAACGTGTCCAAATCATGGCTAAGCCAGTAGGTTGGATAACCTCTTGCAACATGGGTTGAAAAAAAATCGTCATCCCAATCTGCTAAAAGTTGACGCAGCTGGCCCTGTATTTCTACAGCTCTATCTGATTGACCGCTTCCGTAACCTTGGCCAGCAAGTTTTTCCTCTGCCCGCCAATAAAGATCTCTTAACAATGCTGCTTTCCACCCATTCCAAACATTTGGTCCAACTGCTCTAATATCTGCGACCGTAAGAATTAAAAGCAACTTTAAACGCTCGGGGGATTGGACTATATTTGTGAAATCCTCAATTGTTTTTGGATCATTAACGTCTCGCTTGAAAGCAGCATAGCTCATTAATAAGTGCCAGCGTACAAGCCATCCAACAGTTTCTGTTTCCTCCTCTGTCATTCCCAGACGCGGACATAATCTATGCGCTACTTTTTGTCCGAGAATCGAATGATCACCACCCCTGCCTTTTGCGATGTCGTGCAGTAAAACAGAGACATAGAGCTCTCTTCGAGAGCTAATATTTTGGACCATTTCTGAGGCAATAGGGGAAACGTCCTTTAATTTTCCATTTTCTATTTGGAAGAGTATGCCAAGCATAATTATAGTGTGTTCGTCAACGGTATAACTGTGATACATATCATATTGCATTTGAGCAACGACGCGCCCAAAATCCGGTATGAAACGGCCGAATACTTGAGCTTCATTCATGCGCCTAAGTATACGTTCTGGCCCTTTTCTTGATGTGAGAATATTTAAAAAAATTTCATTTGCCAGTGGATCGTTACGTAGGGATCTATCAATAAGTTTGAGGTTTTGAGTAACTAATCTAAGAATTTGAGGATGAAACTCGAGATCATGTTCTTGGGCTATTTGAAACATACGGATAAGATTTATTGGATCCGAGACGAAAATGTCATTAGTTATGGCGCTAAGACGATTTCCTTCAATTTTGAAATCACCAAACTGGCGACTTCTATTCCACAGGTTTAGAAGTCTTAATCGTGGACGTCGCTGATGTTGTTCCTCTATTGCGGCACAGAAGATTCTGGTCAAATCGCCGACGTCTTTCGCGGTCAAATAATAATGCTTCATAAACCGTTCTACAGCGGTATTTCCAGATCTGTCAGTGTAACCCAGTCGTTGTGCTATATCTTTTTGAAGATCGATGGTGAGCCTATCCTCTGCACGTTTTGCGGAGTAGTGTAGATGGCACCGAATGGTCCACAGTTGTTTTTGGGCTTTGGCAAATCGTCGTGCTTCGGCGACAGAAATTACACCCTTATCGACTAGGGCTTTTACTTCCGTGATTTGGTATACGTATTTCCCTATCCAAAAGAGTTTGTGAAGGTCTCGTAGCCCACCTTTCCCGTCTTTAACATTCGGCTCTATTACGTATCGTGAATCACCCAACCGACGATGGCGGTCATCAGATTCCTGTAATTTTGCTTCCACGAATTGTAATGCCGTACCAACAACAATGTTTCTGTTAAACTTCTCAACTAAGCTATCTAGTAATATTTTTTTACCGCAGATCAAACGGGCTTCTAAAATTCCTGTCCGTATTGTCATATCTGCTTTAGCCTGCCTGATGCACTCATCAACCGACCGAGTTGAATAGCCTACTTTTAGTTTTAAATCCCAAAGAAGGTACAACATCGCTTCAACCACTTGCTCTACGTGGGGTGTTAGTTTGTAAGGCAAAAGGAAAAGAAGATCGATGTCCGAATAAGGAGCAAGTTCTCCACGTCCGTATCCGCCGACGGCCACGATGCAAATCTGTTCTGCTTGGGTTGGATTTGGAGCAGGATACAAACGAGTAGTGGTAACCTCATAAATAAGGTTAATTATAGTATCCATCAAAAAAGCATGCCCAACTACCGCTTCGGCGCCGTCATTTTTTAAGAAAAACCGAGCTCTGATTTCCTCCCTCCCTTTTGTCATTTCATGCCTTAAAAGTATCAATAGAGCTTTTTTAAATTCCGTTGCACCACCAGAATTTTGCCAGATGGTATCTAACTGATTTCGCAAAAAGTTATGGTCTACAATCCTTAGACTATTCTTGAGTTTTCGTTCACTGGGGGTTAGGCCATCAATCGAGGAATTTATTAATGGTTTTTGGGCAGTGGCTTGATCCATTGCATTGCCTTTCTTGGAGATTCGACTGGCCGAAATACGGTTTATCTATTTGCTCAAAAAATTTTGTAATCGAACTAAAGTTTTCTCCCAACGTCATTTTAAGATTGAGTCAAACATTTTTCTATTAGCGTTTTTTGCTTCGGGTCCATTATCTCAGGTATGGCACCCCATTTTCCAAAAGCAGACATTATTTTTAAAGTTAATACTTCTTTAAGATGAAAAAATAGGAGAGATCGTTAAAAATGATAGTGTTTCGTCAATATCTGTTAGGCTGAGTGCTATATAATGAATCCCGATGGCACGCACCCTTTTTACTCGACTTTTCCATGAATATATCTCATTTGTACCATCTAAATCTGCGCAATAATTACTTTTAATTTACGCTAATAGCGAGTGTCTGAATATGCAGAGTTATGACGTTTTGGTAGTTGGCGGTGGTATTATAGGAAGTGCGGTTGCATATTTTTTGGCGGCAAGCGAAAAATTTAGTGGTACGGTTGCTGTAGTTGAGCGGGATCCGGCTTATAAATTGGCCTCAACGCCCAGATCTTGCGGTGGCATCCGGCAACAATTTTCGACTCATGAAAATGTCCAAATAGGTCTTTTTGGATATGAATTTGTTACTAATGTCTCGAAATTTCTAACGGTAGATGACGTTGTCCCAGATCTAGGTTGGCAGGAGTTGGGCTATTTGTTTCTCGCTGGGAAAAGCGGTGTAAAATCGCTGCGTCAAAATCACATTATACAGCACACTCTTGGCGCGAATATTAAATTATTGAGCCCAGCAGAATTGAAACGAGCATTTCCTTGGCTAAAAGTAGACGATTTAGCGTTGGGGTCATTTGGGATCTCTGGTGAGGGATGGTTAGATCCCAATTCATTATTGATGGCGTTTCGAGCAAAGGCTAGGTCCTTGGGAGTGACTTATATAGAGGGAGATGTAATAGGTATTTCAAAACAAAATAATAAAGTTGAGAAAGTCCATCTGGCAGATGGCCAGTCCCTCTTGTGCGATACACTTGTGAATGCCGCAGGTTCTTTCGCCGGTCAGGTCGCGAATTTTTTGGGGATCCAATTACCAGTAGTTCCCAAAAAGAGGAATGTTTATGTGTTTTCTTGCCGGGAGATATTAACTCCTCGGGTTCCCTTATTAATAGATATTTCAGGAACTTTTGTAAGATCAGAAGGGCACAATTTTGTCTGCGGCACTTCCCCACCCGTCGATCGTGACCCAGATGCATGGGATGACTTGGACGTTGACTATTTTTGGTTTGAGGAAATAGTCTGGCCGGCTATTGCAAGTAGAATCCCGGCGTTCGAATCAATTAAGCTTACAAATGCTTGGGCAGGCTGGTATGATTTCAATACCTTTGATCAAAATGGCGTGATTGGATTTCATCCAGAGATTGCGAATTTTATGTTTGCGAATGGATTTTCCGGCCACGGGTTGCAGCAATCTCCGGCTGTAGGCAGGGCTGTAATGGAATTGATTACCACAGGGACATATCAGAGTATAGATCTCACTCGGTTCAAATATGAAAGGATCCTTTCAGGCAATCCTCTCAGTGAATGTAATATTGTTTAAAAAGCTGTTTAAGAGGTTGTTTATTATTTGCTCTATTAAATTTTTACCAATACATCGATAGCTGCGTTTGCGATTACAGCGGGGTCTTTATCGCTTTCGTCTGGGATATCGAGACCACCCTTGACAACAACAATAGACACGATCCCTAAAGGCAACGCAGTTTTTACAGCCTCCGTATCAACTTTCTCTGGTTTTTGAACACCGATAGTTACATTGAGGTGCAATCTTGATCTATCAATACCTAAAGATTTAATAAAATTTAGAGAACTGTGATGCAAAGCATCTTGGACGGCACGCGAAGCGGCTTTAGTGTAGTCACTTCCGTGCAAATCATTTCCCATACCCATTTCTAAAATGGCGCGACTTTTTTTCATTAAACGATCTTATCAGGACAATGCAAATAAACGACGGCTGCCGCGTTGGCAATAAGTGTTTTAGTGTTTCGGGTAGGGTGGGGAATTTCTAAGCCACCTTCGACACATTGGATAGTTCCATTCCCATGTGGAAGAACGGAGAGAACGTCAGATTTTTTAACTTCCTCAGGTCGAGGGACTCCAATTGTAATATCGACTCGCATGTCGTCTGACGACGAACCTACTAATTCCGCGAGGCCTAAGGAATTATGCCAGAGTGCGTCTTTTAAAGCGCGGATGGCAGCTTTTGTTTGATCCTCTCCGCGAATGTCCGTGCCCATTCCGATTTCTGTTACCATTCTTTTCCAGATCATTCGCTTTTTCCTAACAGTAGCAACGTAATTTGGCCGTTTGAGTCGATTTTATTGTAAACTTAACAGTTAGCACTTAGATTTCATACAGATATTGGGCTTGAGGTTTCTATTTGCAATTAAATTTGGTTAGCTAAACTATGAGTAAAGGTTGTGGGTTTTAAAGCTATTTTTGGGAGGGAGAATACAAATGCAATATCTGCATACAATGGTGCGTATTAGTAGCATTGAAGAATCGTTAGATTTTTACTGTAATAAGCTAGGGATGGTTGAAGTACGACGGACAGAAAGTGAAGCTGGACGCTATACGAATATTTTTCTCTGTGCTTCTGGAGACTTGTCGGCGGCGAAAGCTAATTGGGCGCCAACTCTTGAATTGACGTATAACTGGGACCCTGAAGACTATAAAGGAGGGCGTAATTTTGGCCATCTGGCATTTGAAGTGGATAATATTTACGCGCTTTGCCAATCATTACAAGATAGCGGTGTGGTAATTAATAGACCTCCTAAGGAAGGTAGAATGGCGTTTGTTAGATCGCCAGACGGAGTATCTGTTGAACTTCTGCAAAAAGGCGAAGCACTTGATGTAGAAGAACCATGGGCGAGCATGGGTAATACAGGGGTTTGGTAATTTTTTGGGAACGTGCGCTCTAAAAGTTAGCTGGGAGCTAAAAAATATGGTTAAACCCAACATTATACCTGAAATATTGGCTGCTCACGAACAAATGACGAGTTGGCGTCGCGACATACACGCGAATCCGGAACTAGGATTCGAGGAAATACGAACGGCATCCATCGTTTCGGAAAAGTTGAAATCTTGGGGACTTGAGGTGCATCAGGGGCTTGGAAAAACCGGCGTGGTTGGTACGCTGCGAGTTGGCAATGATACACGTAGCATCGGCCTAAGGGCTGATATGGATGCTTTGCCGATCGACGAAGCCAATTCGTTTTCTCATAAATCGACTAGGCCTAACGTTATGCATGCATGTGGCCATGATGGGCATACAACTATGCTTTTAGGAGCGGCCCAGTATCTATCAAAGACTCGAAATTTTGAGGGATGTGTTCATTTCATATTTCAACCAGCTGAGGAGGGTGTTGGTGGAGCTAAAGCCATGGTTGAGGAAGGACTTTTTGAGCAATTCCCGTGTGATGCAATATTCGGCATGCATAATCGGCCGGGGATGGCTGTAGGAAAATTTGCTATGCGTTCAGGTGCCGCGATGGCGGGGGGAGCTTTATTCGATATTATTATACGAGGTAAGGGTACCCATGGAGCACGACCGGACTCAGGAATAGATCCGGTCATTATTTCTGCGCATATTGCGACAGCCGCTCAAACTATTGTTTCACGGAACACTGATCCGCAAAAAATGGCGGTACTATCGATAACGCAAATTGTTTCTGGTGATGCATATAATGTTATTCCCCAAACCGCTTATTTGAAAGGAACGGCACGCACGTTTTCAAACGAAATCATGGGTTTGCTGGAGGAAAAACTGACGAATATCGCAAAAGGAGTTGCATCCGGTATGGGGGCAGATGCTGAAGTTGATTTTCGAATCACGTTTCCTCCTCTGTTTAATGCAGCAACAGAAATTGGCTTCGTTGGAGACGTGGCGGCTGGTTTAGTAGGAGAAGAAAATGTTAACCGAGAAAGCAATCGAATAACCGCCTCCGAAGATTTTTCCTACATGTCCAACGTAGTTCCAGGGGGTTATGTAACTATTGGCCAAGGGGAGGGAGAATGGAGTTGCGAAGTGCATAACCCGAATTATGATTTCAATGATGCGATTTTACCTCTAGGTGCTAGTTATTGGGCTCGGCTCGTCGAAACCCGGTTTTCCAAGAAAAATAGCGACGTTTCTGTTAATTCGAGCACCTAAATAAATTTGATTGAGGCTATGGGGAGATGTTGGGGGAAATTTAATAATTTGCCTTTGGCCTTGGTCTTAAAGAAATTAGAATTAAATGAAGTTGTTTTCGGTTAATCTTTAGAACTTTTTAAAAATCATCGGTCTGGTACTTCCTTTGTGTTTTTGGTAAGACTTTGGTAAATCATTTTTTAAAATTATTTATGTAGTTAGTTGGAGATTAACATGGATGCCGCGATCCAAAGTTTTCTATCAGGTATTCCCTATCTTCTATCACATTTTGGCGTGACTATTTTGATGTTGGTTGTGGGTTCATTTATATACATGGCTATAACGTCACATGATGAACGAGCATTAATTCGAGAAGGAAATACAGCGGCCGCAGTTTCCTTAGCCGGAGCGATTCTCGGGCTTGCTATTCCATTGGCCGTCTGTATGGCCAATAGCGCTAATGTATATGACATCATCATTTGGGGAATTGTCACTTTGATTATTCAGCTTCTTACATTTAAAATTATTGACCTTTGGCTGCGCGATTTGTCCAAAAGGATAGAAAAAGGAGAAATTGGAACGGCAATTCTGCTGGTTTCGGTGAAACTTGCTGTGGCAAGCGTGAATGCGGCTGCAATATCTGGATAAGCCTCAGAATTTCTTCGGCTTGAAATTGGAAATTCAAAACCGCTTAAGAAATAAACTGATAAACGCTAGTTTCTAGTTGATCAGAATTTTCTAGAGCAGTAGGCGTTTTTACGCTATATCGGGCTAATTGCTTCAAATTAGATATAGGAAGATAATTTCTGCCTGGGTCACCCACTAAAACAGTTGCGCCTGAATCTGCATGTCGTTTGAGAAATTCAAGCATTCTATATGCCATTGAGTTTTCATAAAAAACGTCGCCAGCTAAAACGACTTCCCAAAAGATTGTTCCATTTTCGGTCAAAATAGGTTCTTCCAGAATATCACGGGTAAGAACACCCATTCGGGTCGCGACCTTATTCGCTTTCCCATTTAGTACGATAGCGGCTTTAGCAAAGCTATCTACTTCATTCATAGAGACGTTGGCTGCCGAGGAGAACAGCGCTGCAAGGCCGCTTATGCCGCTTCCGGATGCCACGTCTAAAACATTTTTTCCGGCAACCGTAACCGGATTGTCGAGTATATACCTAGCGATTGCTTGTCCCCCAGCCCAAGCGAATGCCCAAAATGGAGGTGCTAGACCAGATGCGTTCAATTCGGCTTCAGTCATTTGCCAAAGTGCCATTGCATCAGTCGCTAAATGAAGTTTGATCTCGGGTACAAGTGGAGAGCAGATTAATTGTGTATTGGCTATAACGAAATTTTCTTTGTTTTCAGCCATTTCAGCCATTTCAGCCTAGAAAAATTGCAACAGTTATTAAAAGACCAAAGGAACGATTAGATTTGAATTTATTTAAACAATCTTTTGGGTCATCAATATCAATTTGCCAAACTTGCCAAGCAAGTTGGGCTGCGGCTAATCCCAATAACATATAAAAAATTTTGGTGAATTCGCTGATATATCCCGTTAATAACAAAATAATAATTGTTAATGAATAGAACACTAAGAGAAATAGGCGAGTTTTACTGCCTAAAGAAATAGCAGATGATTTTATGCCAATTAAAATGTCATCATTTTTATCCTGGTGTGCATATATAGTGTCGTAGCCGAGTGTCCAATTAATCCCAGCCAAATACAATAACAGACAAAGCCAGTCCAATGAGCCAATGATAGCGGCCCAACCCATTAATGCTCCACAATTAAATGTTAATCCGAGAATAAACTGTGGCCAATATATTATTCGTTTGAACAAAGGATAACTGACGACCAATCCAAGCACCGAAAAACCCAAAATCCAGCATAAAGCATTGAGTTGTGAAAGTATGGTAAGTCCTATCAATAAGAGGATTAAGAGAAAAGCGAGGGCCCGAACCACACTAATGGAACCAGACGCAATTGGCCTATCCGCCGTACGAGATACCATGCGATCAATTTTTCTATCCCAAATATCGTTTATAACGCAACCTGCGCCTCTCATCACAATTGCGCCTAAAGTGAATAATAGGTAGAATTTGGACAATTCCCAAAGACCTAGAGATTCATTTTGATATTTCCATCCTAGTGCTAGGCTCCACCAACACGGCAAAAGAAGCAACCAAGTTCCTATTGGTCTATCTAGACGCATTAGCCTAGCATAGGGTCTCAAAACCAAGGGGAGAATTTGATCGACCCAGTTATCACGTTGGATGTCGCTTTTCGTTGTCACTCGTTCTGAATAAACTGACAAAGATAATGGAGCAAGCTTGTAAATATAAAAGATGGTGTGAAATGAAATTATAGCCGATGGAAGTTTTTGAAGAATTAAGGAAAAATGACCAGCAGTTTTGAAACCCGTCTTTTCGTATCAGCTGACTTGAAGTCCGAGAGTATTATCTCGCTCGGAGCTGATAAAACACACCGCCTCCGCAACGTGCTTAGGCTGAAATCTGAAGCCCAAGTTGCGTTATTCAATGGTCGTGACGGAGAGTGGCTAGGTGAATTATCTACTTTAACCAAGAAGTCAGCCACTCTCAAAGTTTTGAAGCGACTCCGACCACTTACGATGGAAGCAGATATCTGGCTAATATTTGCACCGATTAAAAGAGCGCGCATTGATTTTGTAGCTCAAAAAGCGACTGAACTCGGAGCGTCTGTTCTCTGGCCTGTCTTTACCCAATACACCGTAATGGAGCGCGTTAACATTGAGCGCATGCGAGCTAACTCTATTGAAGCGGCAGAGCAATCTGGGAGATTGACAGTGCCTAAAATACTCGAACCCGTGCATTTTTCTAAGTTGATCGAGCAATGGCCCGCTGAACGAAGGTTATTTTGTTGCGACGAGACAGGTAAGGGGATACCACTAGTCAAAGGTTTCCTGGAACATAATGCCGGTACAGCGGCTATCCTAGTTGGACCCGAAGGTGGTTTTACAGATGAAGAACTTGACCGAATCAGCAATCTGCCCAATGTTTGTCGAGTAAGTTTAGGAGGTAGAATATTAAGGTCTGATACCGCAGCATTCGCAGCCCTGGCTTGTTGGCAAGCTATATCAGGTGATTGGGCATTATTATGATTCAAACGGCGTCTGTAATATTTTAATAATTTTCGAAAGCTAAAAACTATGTCACCTACCCCCGACTCTCTGGGTGAACCGATTGAAGATAAATCCCAATTGATCGAGGATTTGGCTTCGGCCTGTAAACCTAGAGGTCTATGGCGGATAGGTACGGAACACGAGAAATTCGCCTTCCGGCTCTCGGATAACTGCCGCCTACCATATGAAGGAGAGGATGGCATTGGCGAGGCATTGGCGCGATTAACAAGATTTGGGTGGGAGCCCATTAGGGAACAAGAAAAAATAATTGCCCTACGTATGGAAAAATGTGCCATCACGCTTGAACCTGGCGGACAATTTGAGCTTTCCGGCGCTCCATTGGAAAATATCCATCAAACGTGTGATGAGGTTCACACTCATTTGGCTCAAGTGAGTGAGATTGGCAACGAGTTAGGGATTGGTATGCTGGGAATTGGCTTTGACCCTTCCTGGTCCAGAGCTCAAATTCCCTGGATGCCCAAGGGACGTTACAAGGTGATGAGACGTTGGATGCAGAAAGTTGGTAATTTAGGACTGGATATGATGTTACGAACTTGCACCGTGCAAACTAATTTGGATTTTTTGAATGAAGTGGACATGGTAGAGAAATACCGGATCAGTATCGCTTTGCAACCAGTAGTGACTGCGCTATTTGCTAATTCCCCTTTCAAGGAGGGAAAACCAAGCGGTTTCCTCTCGCTCAGGAGCAACGTTTGGATGGATACGGACCATGACCGTTGTGGCATGTTACCATTTGTTTTTGAAAATGGTTATGGCTTTGAGCGTCATGTAGATTACCTTCTTGATGTCCCAATGTATTTCGTTTACCGAAATGGAATTTATCATGACGTGGCGGGAAAAAGTTTTCGTGATTTTATGAATGGCAAGTTGGACGGTTTTGAGGGTCAACTCCCACATATGGGAGATTGGACCGATCACATGACCACGAATTTTCCCGAGGTCAGGCTGAAGAAATACTTGGAAATGCGAGGTGCGGATGGCGGACCGTGGAGAAATATATGTGCATTACCGGCTTACTGGGTGGGATTGTTATATGATACAGATGCCCAAACGGCAGCGTGGGATATGATCAAGGATTGGACTCTTGATGAACAGGCTAAGATGCGCGACGAAGTTCCAAAATTAGGGCTTGCTGCTCCATTTAGAAAAACCACTGTTCAAGAACTTGCTAAACGCTCGTTAGATATAGCGGCCAAAGGTCTGAAAAATCGAGCTAGGTTAGACGGAGCTGGAAATGACGAATCAGGATTCCTAGAAACATTACGGGATATCGCTGAACGAGGTCGAACGCCGGCAGAGGATTTAATTGACGCGTACATAAATCGGTGGGATGAGTCGGTAGACCCCGTTTACAAAGAACTTCGATACTAAGTAAGATTGCGGAGAAAGTTTTTGGCTTCGGGTAGAGGCATACTTTTATCGTTAATAGGCTTTTTTCTGTTGGCGGTAATGGATGCCATAATCAAGGGAATGTCCTCTAAATACGGGACTCTCGAGTTGGTCTTCTTCAGATCATTGTTCGGTTTGATTCCAGTTGTTTTATTGATTTTGATTAAGCGGCAACATTCCTTGTTCTTAACCAAACGACCGAAATTGCATTTTTTTAGATCCGTTTTTGCAACAACTACAACTTTTCTTTTCTTTTTATCTCTTCATTATTTGCCCTTGGCTGATGCGGTATCTTTAGTATTTTGTGCGCCACTATTTCTAACAGCTTTGGCTGGGATGATTCTCAAGGAGGTTATAGGACCTCATCGATGGTTAGCGGTTTTGGTTGGTTTTTTAGGAGTGTTTGCGATCATGCAACCTGGCTTGGGATCGTTTTCGATTTATGGTTTTTTGCCGGTCACGGCAGGCCTGTCGTTTGCCCTTGCCATGTTGTTAGGGAGACAATTAATCGTTAGTGATGATAGTCTAACGATAGTTTTTTACACATCTCTGGGTGGGGTGTTATTCAGCACAATTTTCATGCTGGCAAATGGGGTTATTCCCAGATTTGGTGATCTCCATGAACTAATACTTATCGGTCTCCTTGGCGGTATTGGTCAAATTCTTATCGTACACGCTTTAAAATACACTGAGGTTTCTGTTTTAGCGCCTTTCGAATATAGCTCTATTCTTTGGGCTATTGTTTTTGGGTTTTTGATTTGGTCAGAAATTCCTAACTTTTCAGCTTTTATGGGTTTTTTATTGATCAGTGGATCTGGGATTTATATTTCCTTCCGAGAAGTCGGGAAGAAAAATATTTAAACTGCCGTCCCCCCCACCGTTATGCCCTTCATTTTGAGTGTTGGTTGACCGACTCCGACGGGGACACCTTGTCCGTCTTTGCCACAAGTTCCAACGCCCTCATCGAGGTTCATATCGTTTCCAATCATCGAAATCTTCTTCATAGCCTCTGGACCGTTGCCGATCAAAGTTGCTCCTTTTACCGGCGAGGTAATTCGACCATTCTCAATCATATAAGCTTCGCTTGCGGAAAAGACGAATTTTCCAGAAACGATATCAACCTGGCCACCGGAAAAATTTACCGCATATAGCCCCCTTTCAACTGATTCAATGATTTCTTCAGGATCCTGGTTTCCAGAAGTCATAAAAGTATTTGTCATGCGAGGCATTGGATGATGAGCGAAGCTTTGCCGTCGCCCATTTCCTGTAGGCTTTACTCCCATAAGGCGAGCATTTTGTCTATCTTGCATATAGCCAATTAAGATTCCGTCTTCAATCAACACATTGCGCTTGGATGGGGTGCCTTCGTCGTCAATCGTAATGGAACCTCGTCTATCTGGAATCGTACCATCGTCAATGACCGTTACGCCGGGTGATGCGACCCTTTGGCCCGTCATTTCGGTAAAGGCGGATGTTTTTTTTCTGTTAAAGTCTCCTTCTAGGCCGTGACCGACGGCTTCGTGGAGCATTACGCCAGGCCATCCGGGGCCCAATACTACTTCCATTTCTCCAGCTGGAGCAGGTTTCGCATCAAGGTTTACCAGTGCAATTCGTAAAGCTTCATCAACCTGAGATTGCCATTTATCGGGATGAATAAAGCGATCGTATCCAAGGCGACCTCCAACCCCGGTGCTTCCACTCTCCATACGGTCCCCGTCCTTAACCACTATCGATACGTTAAGTCTTACCAAGGGTCTGATATCTGCTACTCTATGTTCGTTGATTCTCAAAATCTGGATCGCTTGCCAAGACCCAGAAAGAGATGCTGAAACTTGAGCAATTCGGGCGTCTTTTGCGCGCGCGTAAGAATCTATTTCCTTTAAAAGATTTATTTTAGATTTAAATTCAACACCTAGGATGGGGTTATCAGGGGAATAAAATGTGCGGTTAGTTAGGGTTGGGGGCTGGGCCTCAATTCCTGAATGTCCAGATTGGACGGATTTTATTGTTTTAGCAGCTCGTTGAATTGCGTTATCAGAAAGTTCTGACGCATGAGCATAACCGTGTGTTTCACCGCATATCGACCGCAGGCCGAATCCTTGAGACGTATCGAATGTAGCTGTTTTTAATCTTCCATCATCAAATGTGAAAGCTTCGGATTGTCGGAATTCTAAAAATAACTCCCCATCGTCGGCACCTGCCAATGCGTCATTAATAACAACGTTCAGGTTTTTAAGGTCTAGTTCACCACGTTGGAAGAAAATTTCATCTGTTTTTTCAAGATCTGTCATTATTTCACTTTCTTTTGGTCATCTTTAGTAAATTATCCTAAATAAATGTTGGCGAAATTAAAAAAACGTCATATTTGTCAAACAACTTGGAAGTCAGCCCCGTCTTAGCATAGTATAATAATGATTCGAGGGTTGTGGGTTCGGCGCGACTTTCTGACGCGCAAGCCTATCTTGAGAGTAAAACGCGTGGAAGGTAGGGTCTACCCCTTCGTTGCGTAGTAATTGTGTTACGTGTATTAAGTGTTTCATTCTGAAACTCTGGATGCCGCGAAGCATATGATCAAGAGAGCGATCGAGATGGAACAACTTAGGTATTTGGTTGCACTATCCGGGAAGGTTATCGGACTTTCCTATTTGGGTTTAATTATTTCTATATCTGAGGCGAAGGCATCAATGCCTAAAGCCTGGCAATTGGGGACTCAAGATCCCGTCAGCCCTGTTGCTGTTCAGATAAATGAATTTCACGATTTTCTGTTGTGGTTAATAACGTTGATTTCACTCTTCGTGTTAGGCTTGATGGTGTATGTTTGTTTTCGATTTAAGGCTTCGCGTAATCCTAACCCATCTAAAACCACTCATAATACCGTAATAGAGGTGTTATGGACGGCTATCCCAGTATTAATTCTAGTCATCATTGCCGTTCCCTCATTTAAAACTTTGTATTACAGCGAAAGAACCTATGATCCTGATATGGCGATTAAAGTAACTGCGAACCAATGGTATTGGACTTATGAATACCAAGACGAGGATATCGCCTTTGATAGTTATATGGTTCCCAAAGAGGAAATTGATCCTAAAACACAGACTTATCTGTTATCTGTTGACAACCCGTTGGTAGTCCCAGTGGGTAAAAAGATTCAAATTCTTGTCACTAGTAGTGATGTAATGCATTCGTTTTTTCTTCCCTCTGCAGTCGTTCAAATTTATGGGATTTTAGGAAGAACCAATGAGACTTGGATGCAGATTGACAAAGAAGGTACAATTTACGGCCAATGTAATCAAATATGTGGGATTAACCACTCGGCTATGCCAATCGAAGTTAAAGCCATCACCCAAGAGAAATATGATGCTTGGTTGATTGAGGCAAAAAAGAAATTCGCCACTGCCCCAGAATCTATTAAAGTGGCAGGTGGTCAGGTGAATGAATAAGCAGCGGGGAAGATTATCATGAGCGCGGCCCACGCCCACGATCAAGACCATGCCCATGGTGCTCCAAAGGGGTTCCTGCGGTATTTATATTCCACCAATCATAAAGATATAGGTACGATGTATCTGATTTTTGCCGTAATAGCAGGTCTGATTGGTGGTGCTATCTCCATATATATGCGCATGGAATTGCAAGACCCTGGCGTGCAATACATGGAAAATGGTCACGTTTGGAACGTATATGTGACGGCGCACGGCTTAATCATGGTCTTCTTTGTTGTTATGCCGGCCCTGATTGGAGGGTTTGGTAATTGGTTTGTGCCATTGATGATTGGTGCCCCGGATATGGCATTTCCTCGGATGAATAATATAAGCTTTTGGTTATTAATCCCAGCATTCTTGCTATTATTTATGTCTATGTTTGCAGACGGGGGAGCGGGTGTCGGGTGGACTATTTATCCGCCGATGTCTGGTAAAGCAGGGACACCTGGTCCATCGATGGATATGGCTATTTTGTCACTACATTTAGCGGGTGCATCATCGATTTTGGGCGCGGCAAATTTTATAACCACAATATTCAATATGCGAGCTCCTGGAATGACAATGCATAAAATGCCTCTGTTTGCATGGGCTATTCTTGTTACCGCATTTTTGTTGTTGCTATCCCTGCCTGTTTTGGCAGGTGCTATTACAATGTTGTTAACGGATCGGAATTTTGGAACGACTTTCTTTTTGCCTTCAGGAGGCGGCGATCCGATTCTATTTCTCCACCTCTTTTGGTTCTTTGGCCATCCGGAAGTTTACATAATGATTCTTCCAGCTTTCGGCATAGTTAGTCACGTGATTTCAACGTTTTCTCGGAAACCAGTATTTGGATATCTAGGTATGGCATATGCCATGGTAGCGATAGGATTTGTGGGCTTTGTCGTTTGGGCACACCATATGTATACCGTGGGGTTGGATGTTGATACTAAAGCCTATTTCACTGCGGCTACGATGGTAATCGCTGTTCCTACTGGGGTGAAGATATTCTCTTGGATAGCTACGATGTGGGGTGGATCTATAAGTTTCCCGGCTCCAATGCTTTGGGCTCTCGGGTTTATCTTTTTATTTACAGTTGGTGGAGTGACGGGCGTGGTGCTTGCGAATGC
>CAZADS010000098.1:0-16320 GCA_964483985.1 uncultured Thalassobaculaceae bacterium | reverse complement strand
CTCCGTTCAATACAATCTTCTGGAATTCGGGGGTTTGGCAGCTCTGTCCATCATGCCCCAAAAGAAAAACGAAAACTTTGCCTTGTCCATATTTACGGGTCCACCCTAAAGGGAAGGTTCCAGCCGGCATGTCGATAGGTTGACGGTCTGGTCCCCACGGGTGAACTCCGTCTGACGCGGTAGCGGTTATAAACACTTCGTTTCCCTCTTTAATGGCTAGTCCCATATAGAGTTCGTCTGTCGTGTCAAAATCGTTGACACCTTGTACGCCCGGGTGCGCGCTATTGCTGACATTAACGGTGAAATGGCCGTAAGGCGGATGAAAACTGGTTCCGCTAATCCACCCTCCGCCCGTTATATCGTGGTATTCTGACCAATGGTCCGGCAAACATCCGGAAATATGTAAGCAGACGAATCCTTTACCGGAATTTATGAACTGTTTCATCCCTGCTTGTTCTTCAGCGGCTAATCTCAAATCTGGTGCGCCGGGAGCATTCTCTCTCCGAGTGTTGAATATCAGGGCATCATAACTATTCATTTGCGAGTCATTGGAAAGAACAGATGCGTCTTCGGTAACAGTAACTTGATGTCCTGCTGATGAAAGAAAATCATTGAGAACCGGAGTGGATTCTTCGTAGGGATGTTTGCCTCCGGATAGTACCAATAGATTCATAGGTATACCTCCGTTCAGATGTTTTTGGACCAATAAATATTATTATACTATCGGGATAAAGGCGAGGAAAAGAAACGATTTTTGTAATGGATCGTGCTTATTGCGTTGGATTAAATACCGAACATTTTACGGATTTGTCTCTGTTTTTTCTCCATTCTTGGCAGGTATCACCTAAAACCGATATCGTATCTTACTCAGCTATAAAAAGCTCTTGCCCGTTACATTGGTGAGACGGCCTTTTAGAGCCGGATAGACTTCCCTGCGTATAGAGTTAAAAGTCAAAGTTGGTATCTTTCCAGTCTTATTAATTTCCTCGGTTTCTCAAACCTCCGTTTCAACTGCCTTACTGACACGCGACAATATCGCGTAATTATATTGTAAAAGTATGGTTGTACTTGCCAGGTGCTATTAAGGGAAACTCCTGTTATGAGCTATTATTATTGATTATTTCCTTTAATATTCGCATTTTAAGCCCTTCCGAAATTTTGCTTTTAAAACTTGAATAAGTGATAGATTTTTAAACAATTATTCCATACGTTACAGCGTGTTCGGGTTTGGCGAAGCTTGATGGTAAGGCCGATCATTGGTGTGGTGGGCGGATGTCTTAATAGAGCTATCCAAAGAACTCCCACAGGTAATTTTACTTGATCAGGGGTCCCATGATGCCATATGAGGAGAGTCTATTGTGCGATCGTATGAATGCTGGACCCAAGAAAATCGCTAGGGCAGCGTCTAAGCAGCACAATGCCAAAAAAGAGAAGGGTTATCAGGAATAGAGTTAGGCTTTGGCATGTCGCTTGGTGGTTTGCCTTTCACTATAAAGGGCTGGTATTTGCGGCTAATCTAGACGACCGACCTGAACTGTGTAACGGTATATTAGGTTTACGTGGTATTTACCGCGTCCTTGGAGCGATAACGAAAAATTAAGAATGAATGCAAGAAATTAATATTGTAACACAAATATTTTTGCCATTGTCGTTGGCATTCATAATGTTCTCTGTCGGTTTAGAGCTAACCACCGCTGATTTTAAGCGTGTGGTCATTCAACCGAGGGACTTCATAATCGGTGCAATTAGCCAAACTTTATTATTACCAATAGTCGCTTTTTGTCTTTTGTGTGTATGGCCGATGGCGCCGGCTTTGGCTGTAGGCGTAATGATTATTGCAGCTTGTCCCGGTGGTGTAACTTCCAATTTATTGACTTATTTAGCGCGAGGCGATACCGCACTCTCAATCTCTCTTACCGCGATCATCAGTTTATTAACAGTTTTTACATTGCCACTTATCGTCGCTTTTTCTATCGAGCATTTTATGGATGCAACGATGGTACCGAAGCTTTCCATTGGCAAAACTGTTGTTGGGGTCTTTGCAATTACTACTGTGCCCGTTGTCATTGGTATGCTTGTTAAGAAATTTATGCCTAAAATTACAGAGAGGTTTGAGCGTTCCGCCCGTATTACTTCCTCCATATTATTCGTAGTAATCATCTTTGGTGCCGTCCTTGCCGAGAAAGAAAATATTGTCGAGTACTTCAAGCAAGCTGGACCGCTTACTTTAGTTTTGAATGTGGTGATGATGACAGTAGCGGCTTTTTTATCGCGGCTTACAGGGTTAAAAATCCGTCAACGGATCGCCATTACGCTAGAATGTGGATTGCAAAACGGCACTTTGGCGGTTTTTGTAGCTGCCACTTTGATTGGAAATACAGCCATGATGGTGCCAGGCGGAATTTATAGTTTGGTGATGTTTGCATCCGCGATCGTCTTTTTATTTATGGTAAAAAGGCAACCTTCGGATATTGCTTAACTTTGTTAATGAAAACTTCTTTGCCTATGCTTCGCCATCATCACTTTGGCTTAACATCAAATTGGCGGTATCACCGGCCATGGTATTTTCTATTTCCTTGAAATCATGATTGTGACGTGGGCTGCAAGCGCAGCCGCTTTTAGCCATAGGGATAGTTCTCCGCATTAAGAGATAAGAGCACAACTGCTAGGGCTGACTAAATCTCATCTCCAATTCTATGCATATTTTTTTGGAGGGAGGAAGTTGCTTATAATTCTGCATCTATGTCTCTTAAAGAGGAAGCATTGAAAAAGTACAAGAAGAAACAAGAGTTCGTGATAAATACCTTCATTAACGAAGCGAATGGTTAAAATTTCTGTTTGATAGCCCCGAAGTAGCCGGACTGCTGGATTTTAAGATTAATCTTGTTCTGTTGAAGTATCCAGTGATGGCTGAATGGTAAATTGATTTGCCAGAGCGTCGACTCCTTCGGATAGGGTGCTAAAACTGGTAGCTAGAGATGCTAGAGCCAGTGCTTCCATAATTTCTTTATCACTAGCTCCATGATGCATCGCTTCATAGCCGTGCTTCCTAATCCCCGACCCGTGGCGAATTGCGGCTAAACAAGCCAGTAGAATCAGTTCCTTATATTTTCTAGGAATCGCTGATTCTTTATCTGTTATATATTCTGAAAACTCTCTTCCAGTTATTTCTAAAACGGGATCAATATTTTTGACGATGTCGACCCAATTGGGAACATCTTCATTCATAGAATTCTCCTTTAGCTATCTATACTCTTAATAATATTAGCATGTTCAAGCATCTTACGAGCGGCTAGTCTTGCTGGATCGTCTCGTTTAATTCCTATTCTAGCGGCGGTATCATTTAAGTGACTAATGCGACCTGTAAAATACGTGCTTTGTGCGTCCCCGACCCGGGCCGTGTTGCAATAGACCGTAGCTGCTGGAACATCGAAGGGATCAAGGAGTGCTAAGCCCTCTATACCTGAATCGTCTTTGGCCAATCCTACGTCATTTGTGATTACACCAGCCAGCTTGAAATCAAGATCATCAATATAATTAGCCATCGCGCGCGCCGCGTGCGATCCCATACATAATACGCTACCCTCGATACGTTGATCGGCGTATTTAACGGTATCTAAAGCAAATACGTCTCCCAATTCATCAGAATGCACTCTTATCTGGCGTCTGGCTGCTTGGACTTGTACGGGGTTTTTATCTAATAACTGTCGAGCGGCAACTTTGACGCTCATTCCTATCTCTAAATCCATTCTTCTTGAAGCTTGGTTAATTCGTGAAACGATTCCGTTTTCGTACATATCTCTGCCATCCGAAATTCTAGCTGACTTTCCATCTACCGAAGCACACGGGATTAGGTAGGAATCTAGTAATTTTAGGCCATTTACGCCCCCGTCCCCAAGGCCTATCCCTGCATCGTGAATAAATACCCCTCGGGGCCTTGCCCACATAACAAGTTGTGTTGCACAGGGGGCCCCATGTGATCCACAGACCAATACATCTGTTACATCGTTTCGCCCATCGACATACCCTGCTGAATCCATAGCCAGTATCTTGCCGCGCGAGCTGGAAAACATCTCGTGTTGTGGCCACGTCGTCATCGTGATTCTACTCCTTTAAAGTCAGTTTCGAATAATAGGTTAAGCACAACTATTCCGATCACATTATCATTTAGAAAGGTTATTTTCGCGCTATTTCAAAAAGAAATTTGTTAAACATTAAGCTTGCTTGAGATCACCTGGTTATTTTTACTCTGTTGGGGTTTAACTCAGCCTGATAGCAAGCCTGGAAACATCTAAGTGATTTTAGTAAAGGGTTTAATCGCCAACGGGGAGATTATAGGTGGAAGAAAAAAATTAACGCCGAGTAGATAAAGGCCTTGGAATCGGTTAAAGGGTGGAGTTGGGATCCAAACCATTAATACTGAGGAACAACTGATTAATAAGTTATTGGTAGGAAAGAAAGAATAACATAATCGTTACGAATGTAATTTCCCATTTTCGTTAGTTAGAGACAATATGATAAAAATTATGGTTGCACTTATTTGATAAATAAACGCGAACGGCGTAAGTATTTGTAACTCTTTGTTATTTAATGTATTTACCTGTACCGTGTAAAATGTTGTTCCTTCCCTAACCGGCGGTTTTAAAACTTGAACTAAGTGCTTGATTTATTATAGGTTTTTCCGTATTTTACGAGGAATCGGGGTGTAGCGCAGTCTGGTAGCGCATCTGCTTTGGGAGCAGAGGGTCGGCGGTTCGAATCCGTCCACCCCGACCATTTTTTGTACTAAAGTTTAGAAACTTGAAATTATTTAAAGTGTAAGACGCAAAGGAGTGGGGCGATGACTGTTAGGATTTACCAGCCCGCTAAAACGGCGATGCAATCTGGCAAAGCAAATACACAAAACTGGATTCTTGAATTTAGTGCGGAAACCCCGAGACCCCCCGAGCCCTTAATGGGGTGGACTGCAGCCGGTGATACTAATGAGCAGGTCCGTCTCTTTTTTGAGAGTAAGGAAGAAGCAGTTGCTTATGCGACAAATCATTCCTTGATCTTCGTCATTCATGAACCAAAGCGGGCTAAACCCAAAATTAAGGCCTATGCAGATAACTTCGCTTATCGTCGTATTGGGGCGTGGACCCACTAAATGGTGGTTTAAGAGTGATGTCTTCGAACAGGCCCCTAGCTCAATTGGATAGAGCATCTGACGTAAGTATATAAAAAAACAATCACTCAGCAAGAATGATCGCCTAGAAGTCACCTAACATTATATCATATGTCATCCCATCACAGGATCAACCCAATACGCTGTACCTTCGAAGTTAAAGCTAGGTAAGTTTGCTATGATACTGTCCTTCTCAGTTTCAGCTGCAGTATAGAAGTGCGTACCTGTTTGGGTATTGAAGAAACGATAAAGTGGTATCGACCCATCTACCTGTTCTGTGTAGCCCTTATAGGCTTCTCCTTCAAAACTAAACTGTGGAAGTGTTTCTAGGATATTGTCTCGTTCAACAGTAGATTGAGTGAAGAAGTGAGTGCCTGTTTGAGTGTTAAAGAAACGAAAAACACTATCAGCTGCAACATTAGTAGGGTCAGCTGCCCTGAAGGTGGGGCCTTCAAAATTAAATGCATCTAAATTATTAATAACTGAGTCACGCTCAACTGTACTGCCACTTAAAAAATGGGTTCCTGTATCGACGTTGAAAAAACGGTATATGCCTCTGTCTATGTTTATGGGGTTTAGTAGATCAGTTAATTGAAATGTTCCATTGGAAAAGTTAAAACTCTCAATTGACAGTAAAGTGTTAGAGCCATCCCTGCCGGTCAAAGAATCAGAGATAACCACCTCTCTCCCAACTTCCTGAACAACATATTCAGATGCTTGACCTGAAAATGTTGCTGTATCGTTTCCAGCACCACCTGCCAGCACATCGTTGCCGGCACCACCGCTTATGGTGTCATTACCGGTACCACCATTTATCGTGTCGTCACCGGTACCACCTGTTAAGGAGTTATTGCCTGCATCACCGGTGATTGAGACAGGTGTTGTTGCGCTAGATAAGTCCACGTTTTCAAAATTTGTGATCGTATCGGAAAGAGCGGTAATACCCTGACCTCCAGAGAAACTGGTAACCAGATTGGCCTCGATGACGGTCGAGGAGGGCACAACAAATCCAGTTAAATCGATTACGTACGTATCGATACCGTCACCGCCATCATAGCTGTCAGTGCCAGTACCATTATTGACCATTCGATCGTTTCCGGCCCCGCCTGTGAGAACATCGTCACCTGTACCGCTAAACAGTGTGTCATCACCAGCACCACCTGCCAGCACATCGTTGCCGGCACCACCGCTTATGGTGTCATTACCGGTACCACCATTTATCGTGTCGTCAGTGTCGCTTCCAGAAAGAATATCGTTTCCTGCATCACCGATAATAACAGACATGATCTGGCTCCTTTTAAATAACTAGCTGCGTTAAGAAGCTACAACTTATTTATGTACCGAAAAATTGAATTTGAGAAAATTTTAAAAGCACAAATATGGACTTGTTTTATTTATTTAAAGTAATAAAATTAATATTTCGTAATGTTATGAGGTATTACTTCTAATCGCTGGTGCCGAGTTATGATTGACGTAAAAGTGTACTTAAGATAATAGCATTGTATTTTGTTAAGTATTTAGTTGTATTACAATAAGTATTAAGTTGGATTTTCTAAAGTATAAATCTCGGCTGCTTAACGTATTCGAATTTTCCAATGTTCTTAGCATCCGCTTAAGTACCGACCCTCTAAAGTTCTATACAATCTCATTTTCTCTCCACAAAAAAATTAACCTAAAAGTACCCCTACGAGTTCGGGAGCGAAACTGATGACATCGTATGCCATTGATTATAATACATTTTTTCTCCTATTAAACCTTGACTTTTCAATGACTTGTTTTGCAAAAGCTCTTGTTTTCTTAGAGTTTGCGTCGTATTTTCCGGTCCGTGGCTCCGTAGCTCAACTGGATAGAGCACCTGCCTTCTAAGCAGGATGTTGCAGGTTCGAGTCCTGCCGGAGTCGCCAAAGTATTGTTCAGGCAACCTATACCTTATAGATTATTCAAGAAAAAATTTTAAACAAGGAATACGATCCTGTTTCGGGAAATGAGAATATAATATTCCTAAAACTATTTGATGTAGATAAACATTGATTCGTGTCCAGACCTAAGTGGAGTAGTGTTTTTAAAGATGATTTTGATCTTTTTACCGGCACAGATTTGAGGGTTTATGATTTGCGCTAGATTAGAGTATCCCCTTTAGGAGTGATAGATGAGTTTGTGGCAAGACTTTAAAAATAACGATGGTAAGCTAATTCATAAATGGATGCATTACTTTCCAATCTATGAGCGACATCTAGAGGCTTACAGGAATAAAACGGTCACGCTCATTGAAATAGGTGTTTCCAAGGGGGGATCTCTCCAAATGTGGCAACGGTTTTTGGGGCCATTGGCAACTCTCATTGGAATTGATATAGACCCTGATTGCAGCGAACATGAAGATGACAACATTTTCGTTAGAATTGGAGACCAAGCCGACAAACATTTCCTGCAGTCAATAATGCAGGAATTTGGAACACCAGATATAATAATAGATGACGGCAGTCACGTTATGGAGCATGTGAATACAACATTCGATTATCTCTATCCAAGGTTATCCAAGAATGGAATTTATATAGTAGAGGATATGCACACAGCTTATTGGGAAGAATACGGGGGTGGTGCGGAGAATCAGGGGACGTTTATTAACAAAAGTAAAGGCTTTATTGATAAACTTAACGCCGATCATTCTAGGGGAAAGATTACGTCAGATTTCATAACTAAAAATACGTTTTCTATCGCGTTTTACGATAGTGTCGTAGTCCTTGAACGGGGCATGATTCCCATGAAAAAGGCCCCGATGTTTGGGAGAGCAGAATAATTCTTTAGCCTGGAGTGGGTTACAGGGAAACCAATATGCTCAGGTTCTCCGTCTTAAAAGGATAAGTGGGTGCGTTGTATGAGAATAGGAAACATAGAGCTTCCGATGGCGATCCTTTGATGGATTGAAGTCGGCGCGTTGTCTATTTTTAAGGCCTAAAAACCTGTAGTTTCAATGGGTTATTCATCTAAAAGCCTGGATAATTTTTGGAGTTTTACCTCTATTTTCTATCTAATGACTTCGTGGAGGAACTGGATACAGCATCAGCCCTTTAAGCTGGTTATTGCTTTTTAGCGTCCCGTCTAGATTACCATTATTTGATCAATTATTAAAAGATTTATTAGTGTAATAGTGAGTTTGTTGAAGGGAAAAATTTTGGGTTTCTTACTTCTTTTTAAATTCATTATGTTTGGATATTTTTTGAAAAAAATGATTCACAATCAACAGTCGAATTGAGAAAATTAAATGATTAATAAGCTAAACGAATCTGCACCGCGAAGTGGAAAAGCGATTTATGGAGCAGCTCTTGGTATTTTAACCCTCGATACTAATTTCCCTCGCATTCATGGAGATATTGGTAATGCGGAGACTTGGCCCTTCCCGGTTATTTACAAGATTGTTGATGGCGCTACTTCGGACAAGGTTGTTAGAAAGGGGGCTATTGGGCTAAAGGATGATTTCGTAAAAGCGGCTAGAGAGGTGGTGGCGATGGGTGCTGATGGCATCGGAACCACCTGTGGATTTCTTTCTTTATTTCAAAAAGATTTAGCAAAAGCTGCTGGCGTCCCCGTGGCAAGTTCTTCGTTGATGCAAGTCCCGTGGGTTCAAAGTACCCTGCCGCCAGGTCGGCGGGTAGGAGTTATTACAATCTCAAAGTCAAGCGTTACGCCGGCGCATCTCCAAGCCGTCGGGGTTCCGTTAGATATACCGATAGTTGGAACAGAAGAAGGAAACACATTCACGAAGACCGTTCTTGACGATGGTGAATATATGAATTTTGAAATGGCTCGGGATGATTTGGTAGCAGCTGGCCAACGTTTGATATCCGAATACCCTGAAGTGGGAGCTGTGGTTTTGGAATGTACAAATATGGGTCCATTTTGTAGAGACATAAATTTGGCGCTTGGTCTCCCTGTGTACGACGTGGTTAGTTACCTTACATGGTTTCACGCGGGGTTGCGGCCACCCCGATACAATCCTTAGGATGGCCGTAAAGAATTGTTTTCATTAATAACCGTTAGTCGTTTTGTAGTGTTAAACGTTTGATCAGCTGGACTCACATTTACGAGTATGGACTTGATCTGTTTGTGAGGTGGATATGGAAATTAAAACCGTAACGGCGCGATGGTTACATGTTCCAATACCCAAGGAGCAACAACATCGATCTGATTTTGGTATTGTTGCGTCGTTTGACATGACTCTTGTTCGCATTGAGACCGAAAGTGGTTTAGTTGGGTACGGTGAGGCAAAAGCAACGGTAGCCAGCGCTGGTAATAATCGGGCATTGGCTACAATTATTGAGCATGAATTAGGACCTTTACTCATTGGACAGGATTTTCGCAATATTTCAAAGCATTGGGAAAATTTGTATAGTGGAGTTAGGGGACATTATGCTTTGGAAAGGGGCCACGTGTTTCCAATTCTTGGGCGCAGGGGAATAACGATGTCGGCAATCAGCGGTATCGATATGGCTTTATGGGATTTATTGGGTCAATGGCTAAATGTTCCCGTGTGGCAATTACTCGGTGGGCGTCGTCATGAACGAATGCCTGCTTATGCATCAGGAGGATGGGCGCCCGCAGATAAAATCGGAGAAGAACTTACATCTTACATTAAACGAGGTGGTTTTAAATCTGTTAAGATGAGAGTGGGAGTGGCCGACGGAGAAGTCAGGCATTCCGTGGATCGGGTACGGGCCGCCAGAAGTGCTTTAGGTCCGGATGTAGACATCATGTGCGACGCCCATGGAACGTATGGAGTGGCAGAGGCAAAACGATTTTGTCGATTAATTGAAGATTGCGATATAGCTTGGTTTGAAGAGCCAGTCACCGCGGATGACAAACATGGGCTGGCCGAAGTGCGGGCAATTACTGATATTCCGATCGCGACGGGAGAAAGCGAGGCCACTTGCTTTGCTTTCAGAGACCTCGCGGCACTTAGAGCAGCTGATATTTTTCAACCCGATTTAGCAATTTGTGGCGGGATTACTGAGGCATTAAGGATTTCGGCACTTGCCAGCGCCTACCAAATAAGATTAGCACCTCACCTTTGGGGTGGAGCCCTGATGTTTGCGGCGGGGCTTCATGTGTGTGCGGCCTCCCCGGCAGCCTTTATTATAGAATATTCGCTCGGCGCAAACCCGATGCTTTTTGATTTGTCAGAGGAGACACCTGAATTGGTAGACGGAATGGTTATTATTCCGGAACGTCCCGGATTAGGTGTGACTATCAAGCAAGATTTTGTGAAAGAATATACGGTCAATTATGGTTCATAAAAGATTTTATTAGTGAATTATTTATCTTTAAATCAATGTGTTTGTTCAAGCACAGATTGAATCGCTCTCCAGATTGTAGGTAGGTCAGCGGTAGGATTAGCTGCAACATTTCGTAACCATTCTTTGCCATTTACAGAAGTTGCAGAGGTTGAACCTTTCGGTAACTTATTCAACGCCGTTGTTATATCAACTGTTTTTGCTGGTTTCTACAAAATTACACCGCTCATATGAGGTCCGAAAAGGTAGGCGTTGGGGTGTTTGTTGAGTTGGGTCCATAAACAATCGGCAATATTCATCGCTCGGTCGATTCGATCAACCAAACCCGAGCGGCCCCATGCTAGCAAGGTGGCTAAAAGAGGTAAAGCCACTGCTCCGTGCGAACCCAACAAGCCAATATTTGGAGATGATAAGTAGCTCCCTTCGAAAGTGATTGCCGAATGGGCTATCTCTGTATTTTTAAAAAGAATAATACCAGATTCTTTGGGTTGAAATAGCCATTTATGGGCCGAAATAGCGATGGAGTCAGCATGGGTTATACCCTCCAGGCGATGTGAATGTTCTGGAGAGAATTGTAATGGGCCCGCCCACGCGGCATCAACGTGAGTCCATGCAGAGCATCCGTGAAGAGATAGGTTATCAATGGCACCGGAGCTTGTGGTCCCCGCTGTTAAAACAAGCGCGCTATGGGAAAGATCTGTTGGCGGTTTTGTTCTATCTATTCGTCCTAATCTATCTGTTGAAATTGGATGAAAGGATAGCCCAAGTAAATGGGCTGCTTTAGGAATCGATAAATGGGCTGCTTCCGACGCTACTACCTGTTTTATATTCTTGAGATCGCGGGCCACCCAAAGCGCTGTCAAATTCGCCACAGTTGAACCTGGTAACATATGGCCACCAGTCATTTTAAAAAATGGTGCAAGCCATTGGATTATAAGAGCTTCCAATTTTCGTGCTACGGGCGCGACATCAGGATGAAGCAAATTTTGATTTAGGGAAGCATTCCAGAGAGCTGTTACCCAAGATACCCATGGAGCCGGTGGATCCATATGGGCTGGGGCTGTAGGAGAACCAAGTAGCGCCGCATGTCCAAAAACAATCGGGGCCAGTTTAGTTAGACTGGCATCCTCTCCAATACCTAGTTCTGGAATTTCAATTGGCAATTCAGGATGGTCATTAATATCTGGAGGTTGGAAAAGTGGATCCATAGCTTTAAAAAGCTCTTTTGGTTCCGGGTTAAAGGAGCGGTCATTCATTGTCACTACTTTCTTTCTGGGGCGTGTTGGATGACCTTCTTTCATCATAAAGTAAATAAACACCGCTTCCCACCAACAAGAGCGCACCGAAAAGAACGGTGATATCCGGGAAA
Organism: uncultured Thalassobaculaceae bacterium; assembly: GCA_964483985.1. Lineage (GTDB taxonomy): Bacteria > Pseudomonadota > Alphaproteobacteria > Thalassobaculales > Thalassobaculaceae > CAZADS01. The sequence continues at coordinate 4,499 of CAZADS010000098.1, read as the reverse complement.
TCCCCCCAAATAAGCGCTCCAATAATAATGGCCCAGATTAAACTGCTATATTTGAATGGTGAAACTTTTGTCGCTTCCGCTAGTCGAAAAGCCTCTATCATTAGGTATTGTGCTAAACCTACTAGACCAGCAGAGGCGATAAAAATCCAAAAATGAGCAATTTGGATTTCATTCCAGCCAAACGGCCAAGTCGTCAATCCTACGACGGTAATTAGTATAGTGCTTATCATTAAGATTGCGGCACTACTTTCAGAACCACTAATCTGACGAGTTACGAGATCCCTCAGCGCACCAAAAATAGCTGTTCCCAATGGAGCTAAAGTAGCGAGTTTAAATGCGTCCCCGGTTGGTTGTATAATTATTAAAACGCCAAACAGACCAAAAGAAATCACAACCCACCGGTGCCAGCTCACGGTTTCTCCTAATAAAGGGACCGCAAGAGCCATTGTTAAAATTGGTCCCGCAAAGGTGATGGCAATAGCGTCGGCAATGGGTAACAAACTTAAACCAAGAATAAAACAAAATGTCGCACCCGTCATCAAACTTGCTCTAAAGATTTGTTGATCCCAACGGTTAACTTTTAAGTTTCTGGAATATCCGCTGACTTTTAAACCAACCCACAATATCAAGATAATAAGGCCGCTACGTAGAGTTATTACTTGGCCAATGGGATAGCTTTCGGTCAAATACTTCGCCATCCCGTCATTAATCGTTAGCATTAAGACGCCTATAATCATGCAAATAATTCCGCGAAACGATCGGAATGATTTAGTGGTTTGGGTTTGCAATTGTTTGGCCTTGAATTTGTGAGTCGTAAATTAAAAAATTAATAAAAGTCATCATAAATTAAAATAGTATAGGTGCTGCATGCTGGTGATTGAAGGGTTCAAGTGATATCAGTAGACTATGATAAGAATTACTGAAATGACGTATCGCGTGTCGGGTCGCACCCTGTTGGATAACGTTACGGCCACAATACCTAAAGGTCACAAAGTGGGTTTGGTTGGTCGAAACGGTAGTGGAAAATCCACGTTGTTGAGGCTATTATCGGGATCTGCAGATCCAGATTCGGGCAAAATTATTTTTGAGGGTATTTCGAATAAACGGACAGAGGTTGGTATCGTACAGCAGGAAGCACCTAATGGCCTCCAAACGCCACTGAATTATACACTTGCCGCCGACCGGGAACGAACCAACCTGCTTCAAGAATCTCAAACCGCATCCGATCCAACTCGGATTGCCGACATACATGAACGTTTATCTAATATTTTGGCCCACTCTGCGCCGGCACGTGCAGCCGCCATTTTAGCTGGCTTAGGGTTTGAAGAGGATATTCAAAACAAACCCTTATCTAGTTTCTCAGGGGGATGGCGAATGAGGGTAGCCATTGGCGCGCTTTTATTTTCGGAGCCGGAATTGCTTTTGTTAGATGAACCTACAAATCACCTAGACCTAGAAGCGTCTATGTGGCTTGAATCGCATTTACGTACGTATTCGAAGACTCTGATTATTGTTAGTCATGACCGCGGATTACTGAACCGGTCGGTTAACGGAATCCTGCATTTAGAAAATCTAAAACTTAACTACTACACCGGCGGTTATGACAAATTTGAGAAAGTTCGACAAGATCATTTGGCATTGGAGAAAGCCACGGCTCGTAGGCAATCTGCGAGGCGGAAACATCTACAGTCATTTGTAGACCGATTTCGTTATAAAGCCAGTAAAGCGCGTCAAGCGCAGAGTCGACTTAAGGCTTTGGAAAAAATGAAAGAGGGGCCATTAGCTGCAACTGAGTCCAGTACGTCGTTTCATATTCCAGAACCAGAATTACTTTCACCGCCATTAATAACCTTTGATGGAGTTTCTGTGGGATACGAGGCTAATAATCCGGTGCTCTGTAACATCAACCTTCAGTTAGATCCCGATGATAGGATTGGTTTTTTAGGCCAAAATGGTAACGGAAAGTCCACCCTAGCAAAATTGATAGCGTCCCGACTGAGTCCTATGTCGGGAAATTGCCATCGCTCCCCTAAACTAAAAGTTGGTTATTTTGCTCAACATCAAATCGAAGAGCTTACTCCCGATGACACAGCCGTTGATCATTTAGTTCGTTTGATGCCGGGTTTTCCTATGGATCGTTTAAGAACTAGACTTGGCGGTGTGGGGTTATCACAAGACAAGCAAACCACTAAAATTGAACATCTATCGGGGGGTGAAAAAGCCCGACTTACGATTGCTTTGATTACTTCCAATAATCCTCATATATTGATTCTAGACGAACCCACCAATCATTTAGATATAGACGCACGTGATGCTCTCGTTGAGGCACTAAATGATTTTAAGGGTGCAGTTATACTTATCAGCCATGATCGCAGGCTTTTGGAGCTTACAGTCGATAACCTGTGGTTGATAGCAGATAGAACTGCACGACCGTTCAAAGGCGATTTAGCTGAGTACGCTGATTGGCTTAAGCACCGTTCGCGCGCTTTGAATTTTAGACCTTCAGAAGAAAACACATTATCAGAAACAAAAGCTAAAAGCCGCATTAAACGTAAGAAAGCTCGTCAAGCGTCAGCCCATCAGCGAAAACAAACAGCAGATATTCGAAGAGAGTTTAAAACTCTCGAAATTGCTATCGAGGATCTTTCAGTTCAACGTCGAGGAATTGTAGATAAACTAGCTGACCCATCTACCTATCAAACCTCTACTGCAGAACTTAAACAATTGATTCTCAAAAAAGAAATGTTGGATCGGGATATAAAACAAGCCGAGACTAAATGGATTAAAATAGCTGAACTCTTGGAGTCTGCTGATTAAAGGTTCAAATAGTGGGAAAATAATCAGCAGGATTGTTGCCAATTGATAGCGGCTAACAACCAAATTGTTTTGCTTTTTCAATAGATCGCTTAGAGAATTAAATAACGTTTTAATATCAAACCATATTCCATAGGTAGGATAAATAAATATGACTAAGAAAATCGCTGCTAGCCTCCTCCATGAGATGGTAAATGGAAATAGTGAGTTTGCCTTGATTGACGTACGTGAAGAAGGCGTATTTGGGGCATGCCATATTTTGCTGTGCGCTAATATTCCTTTAAGCCAGTTAGAATTAAAAATTGATGATCAGGTCCCACGTAAAACAACACCCATTGTGCTTTGTGACGGGGGTGAAGGGCTTGTAGATAAAGCAGCCACAAGATTAGCAGGATTTGGGTATACCGATATTGGAGTGTTGGATGGTGGGATCCCCTCATGGCAGGCGGCGGGTTTGGAAGTTTTTAGCGGCTTGAACGTTCCGAGTAAAGCGTTTGGGGAATTTGTTGAACATGTATATGGCACCCCATCAATCTCGGCAAATGAGCTTAAGAAAATGATGGAGAGCGACCAAAAGTTGGTAGTACTGGATTCGCGTCCGCTCGAGGAATTTAGAGTGATGAATATTCCGACCGCAATAGACATGCCGGGAGCTGAACTCGTGCACAGAGTGCAAGAAGTAGCTCCAGATTTAGATACCACTATTGTGGTTAATTGCGCGGGCCGAACTCGTAGTATCATTGGAGCTCAATCGTTAATTAATGCCGAAATTCCAAACAAAGTTGTTGCATTGCGGAATGGAACGATGGGGTGGCAATTAGCCGGATATGAATTAGAGAGTGGGTTAGAACGGGCATTCCCCGGGGTTTCAGAGGCAGGCCGAAAAATAGCACTGCTTCGTGCAAAGAATGTCGGCAAACGATTTGGAGTGCAACTTATTGATAGCCAAACCCTTGATAAATGGCGCAGTCACAGGAATGATCGTACGCTACAAATTTTGGATGTCCGCACAAAAGCAGAATTTGAAATAGGGCATATTGCAGATTCCCGACATGCTCCTGGTGGACAGCTTGTCCAGGCTACCGATATATATGTTGCCACTCAGAATGCTCGTGTAGTGTTGGTAGATGATATGCTTATACGAGCGCTCATGACCGCAAGTTGGTTAATCCAACTTGCGTGGTGTGAAGTATATGTCTTGGAATCAGGTCTATCTGGCCAACCTATAATGACGGGGCCACGGTCGAATACCTGTTTGGGATTAGATATAGAAAACACTTCCACGGTGAATGCATCCGAAGCGCTACAACTTCAATCAAATGGAGCAATGCTAATAGATCTGCAAAGAAGTTTAGCATATCGTGAAAAGCACCCGGAAGGGGCATGGTTTGGAATTAGAACTGGGTTAGAAGAAAATATAAAAAAGCAAAACTTTAGAGGACCACTAATTTTGACTTCACCGGACGGTCGTTTAGCAGCTTTGGCCACAGCCGACTTGGTGCTGCAAGGATTTGATGCTCAGGCGCTCAAGGGAGGAACAGCGGCGTGGGAAAGGGCTGGACTTCCAATGGAGGCCGGTATGAGTAACTTGCTATCTACTCCGATAGATGCGTATCTTCGCTCTTTTGATCGGACTGTTCCAAAAGAGATAGAGAAAGCAATGTATGACTATCTTGAATGGGAAA
>CAZADS010000097.1:0-53524 GCA_964483985.1 uncultured Thalassobaculaceae bacterium | reverse complement strand
TCATGGTGAGGGCATTCAAAGCCCTGGGACGATTAAGGATAATAGTGCCTAATTCATTGGAAACTTCAAACAGAATTTCAGAATCTATTGTCATGTTTTACTCTAAAAAAGTTACATTCACTACATTTTATAGTGGGCGGTTTATTGATCTAATAAGTCGCGAGCAATTATCACTCTCATTATTTCATTTGTACCCTCAAGAATCTGGTGAACTCGCAAATCACGTAATAATCGTTCAATAGGAAAATCCCGCAAATAACCGTATCCTCCATGAATTTGTAGTGCTTCGTTACATACGCTAAAGCCAATGTCTGTGGCCATCCTTTTCGCCATTGCGCAATAAGTTCGTGCACTCGGTTCTCCCTTATCAAGACTTTGTGCCGCCCGGTAAACCATAAGCCTTGCCGCCTCTATCTCCGTTGCCATATCGGCTAACTTAAATTCAGTGGACTGAAATTGTGATATTGGTTTGCCAAATTGTTTGCGTCCACGTGCATAATCACACGCTGCTTCCATGGCAGCCCTAGCCCCCCCTATAGAGCAGGCGCCGATATTTATTCGGCCACCATCAAGACCAGCCATAGCTATTTTGAAACCATCGCCTGGCACCCCAACAAGATTGTCAATTGAAACTCTGCAATCTTGAAAATGGACCATGGTTGTATGCTGGCTATTCCAACCTAATTTTTTTTCTCTTTTCCCGCAGGAAAGTCCCGGTGTGCCAGCTTCCACCAAAAGACAAGAAATACCGTGTGGCCCATGTTCTCCTGTCCGACACATTACAGCATATACATCACTAGTTGGACCACCTGAAATAAAGGCTTTTGTTCCATTCAGAATATAATGATTGTTCCCATCTTTTTCCGCGCTAGTTCTTAAAGAAGCAGCGTCAGACCCTGAACCAGACTCAGTTAAACAATAACTAGACATGGATTTCATACTAGTAAGTCTGGGCAAATATTGTTCGCGCAGTTGCGTGTTTCCGTACGTGTCCACCATCCAAGCCACCATGTTGTGAATTGAAAGATAAGCCGCTGTCGAAGGACAGGCCGTTGACAATTCTTCAAATATAATTGTCGATTCAAGGCGGCCTAGTCCTGAACCACCGTATTTTTCAGAAACGTAAATTCCTGCAAAACCCAGATCAGCCGCCAAACGAAGACGTTCCACTGGAAAAATTTCCTCCGCATCCCACACCGCGGCATTAGGAGCAATATGATTCTGAGCAAAACTTTGTGCCAAATCTCTAATAGCTATTTGCTCTTCATTCAATTGAAAGTCCATATTTATATCGCTCTTGGCTACAATTTCGTTGGATGCAAATCAAAGACTAGCCGTGACGGAAGCTAATTACACGAGATAGATTTGAGATACCGTTAAATCTCTTCATTTCCTAATTTACTTCCAATCTGGATTTTATTTTCAGCAATAAATTCACCGGATAAAACTTTACCCCTGTTTCCAAGCCTCACTCTCTTGATTTTAATACCACCTCTCCCAGCATTTACGGTGAAACTTTCACTATCAACCGCACAAACCCTACCGGGACGGCCGGCTCCTGAAACTCTCTCACTATCAAAAATCTGAAGCTTTTCGCCATTGTAAGTAGTCCATGCCCCAGGCTGTGGATTGCAGCCACGAATTAAATTATAGACTTCTCCAACTGAACATTCCCAATCTATTTTTGCGTTTTTTGAACGACACCAGCTTTCGTAGGTCGCTTTTGTTTCATCTTGCATTATACGCGGTGGGCTTCCATTACGAACGAGTTCAATTGATTCCAAAACGCTTCTCACGCCAAGTGGAAATATTTTTTTAAAATAGACAGAGCCCAACGTATCGTCGGGATCAATATCAATTTCTTTTTGGAGCAAAATATCTCCCTCATCTAAACCATCATCTGGCCAAAAAATTGTCAGCCCCGTTTTATCTGCCCCCCAAATGATTGGCCAGTTTATCGAACTTGGTCCTCTATGCAGCGGTAGCAGTGATGGATGAAAACACACAGTGCCCAGTTTTGGAATTCTACGGGCTTCTTCTGGGACAAAAATTGTTACATAAGCAAGTATCATAAAATCAGGGTTATATTCTTTCAAGCTTTCCAGTACTACCATATCGCGATAATTTTCAGGCTGGAGAACGTCTATTCCGTGATCAAGAGCAGCCTGCTTTATTGGGTCTATTGGCTTTCCATCCACGTCAGGAGCCGTATAAACTGCCACCACCTGATCCTGTCCCTTTTCAATTATTTCTTCTAGACAGGCTTTTCCAAAAGCCTGTTGCCCATTTATAACGATACGCATAGCTACATTATCTCCTATAAAATAGATTACAATAGAGACCAAAAGTCTCTTTTAACATGAATACTATAGTCTTAGTATATTGTAGGTTTTACTAATATATTGAAAAGGCCCACTTAGGCCTTAAAAAGGCAGCAATAATAGGATTGAAAGTTCTTTTATGTCTAACGTCGGACCCCACTTTCCAACCACTCGAATGCGGCGAAATCGAAGAAATCATTGGTCACGTCGTTTGATCCAAGAAAATAGATTAAGTATAGATGATTTTATTTGGCCAATCTTCATTCGCGATGGTAATAATTTAAAAGAGCCCGTGGACTCTATGCCTAAAGTCTATAGATACTCCTGTGATACATTATTAGAAGCCGTCAATGAAGCCGTTGAATTAGGCATACCTGCTATCGCTATCTTTCCCTTTATCGAGCCAAATTTGAAAGATTCCTCAGGATCATTAGCCATCAAAGAAAACAATTTCGTTTGCCGTGCCATTAATATTATTAAATCCGAATTTCCCAACCTTGGAATCCAATGTGATGTTGCTTTGGATCCGTTCACAAACCACGGACACGACGGGTTATTAGATGAGGATGGACATATCCTTAACGACGAGACAGTTAGTGTACTATGCCAACAAGCTTTAATTCAAGCCGAAGCAGGGTGCGATATCATTTCGCCATCCGACATGATGGATGGTAGAATTGGATCTATTCGGAAGGAATTAGATAAACATCATTTTGAAAACGTCCAAATCATGGCCTATTCTGCTAAATACGCTTCGGGATTTTACGGGCCGTTCCGGGACGCTATAGGATCAGCATCGACATTAGGCACTGCCAGTAAAGAAACTTATCAAATGGATCCTGCGAATAGCGATGAGTCCTTGCGGGAAGTTTATTTAGACATATCCGAAGGTGCCGATATGATCATGGTCAAGCCTGGTTTACCCTATCTTGATATTATTTATCGGGTGAAGAACAGGTTTGGTATGCCCACTTATGGGTACCAAGTGAGTGGGGAGTATTCTATGCTAATGGCGGCGGCTCAAAATGGATGGATTGAAGAAGAAAAATGCGTGATGGAAAGCTTAACTGCCTTCAAAAGAGCAGGAGCGGATGGCATTTTAACTTATTTCGCTTTGACAGCCGCCAGATTATTAAAAGCAGAATAAACGCAGCCGAAATATTATTTTAGTCATATTAAATTTTGACTTCATTCAAGCATCTTTCTGATTAAATTTCAAAAAGGTGATTATTTACTGCGTATCAATCCGATACCTAAAAATCGGTAGGTACTTCAATTTTTAAACCTAGAGATCTCGGACCTTAACTCGGTCTGAAGATACTCAAATAATTCATTGTTTTCTATGAATCTATTTGTTGTTATAGTCGCAACTAGGAAAAAATTGCCTACTCGCTCTTTTCAAAGCTTCATAAACAGTGTATAAAATTTTATGTAAATTGTGGATATAATAATTTTAATTAATTTTGTTAGTCTAATTGGATAAGTCAAATACGAAAAATTTTAACTGACTCCTTAACAGAAAATGGAAAAATTTGAATGAATCCAATCGCCGATCTCTTGCGCAATCTTGGCCCTATCCGCGTTGCAGCTCTTCTAGCGACTGGCATTACCGTCCTTGGGTTCTTCATATTTTTAAGCTCTCGACTCACTTCTGGGGGGATGACCCTATTATATGGAGACCTAGACCAGCAAGATAGCTCGCAGATTGTTCAACGTCTGGAAGCACAACAAATCCCATACGATTTAAAGGCAGGGGGAAAACAAATTTTCGTGCCTGGCGATAAAGTGCTTCAACTTAGAGTAGCACTAGCCGAACAAGGTCTGCCCGGTGGTGGCTCTGTTGGATATGAAATTTTTGATGAAAATCAAAGTATCGGTACCACTAATTTTGTACAAAACGTTAATTTAGTCCGTGCTTTAGAAGGAGAATTATCCAGAACTATTTCAGCGATGCGTAACGTTCGAGGTGCGCGAGTGCACCTTGTGATGCCGAGACGGGAGTTGTTTAGTAGAGAAAAACAGGAAGCAAGTGCGTCTGTAGTCCTCCAAGTCCAAGGTTCTGGTCGATTAGGAAAAGAACAAGTTCAAGCAATTCAACATCTGGTAGCAGCAGCTGTTCCCACAATGCGACCAGAAAAAATTTCCATACTCGATGACAGAGGGCAGCTTCTGGCACGTGGCCAGGGAGAAGAAGGAACGGCAGCTGCTGGATCCGTCGAAGAAATGAGAATAGGGTTTGAAAACCGAATGCGCCAAGCAGTAATTGAGCTATTAGAGCGCACGGTTGGTTTAAATCGCGTTAGAGCTGAAATCAACGCTGAAATTGATTATGATAGGATAGTAGAGAATGCTGAAATTTTCGACCCTGATAGCCAAGTAGCACGTTCTACTCAAACTGTTCAAGAAAACGAAAGTAGTTCAGAAAAGGACGATCAAAATACAGTTACTGTGGAAAATAATTTGCCCGAAAGTGACGCCACGGCGGCCGGAACAGGAGCTTCAGCTTCAAATCAAATTAACCGAACCGAAGAAACTGTCAACTTTGAAATCACCAAGACTATTAGAAACCGGATTAAAGAATCAGGCGAAATCAAAAGACTTTCCGTTGCTGTTTTAGTGGACGGAAGATACGTCGAAAACAACGACGGGGATAAAATCTGGGAACCTCGCCAAACAGAGGAATTAAACCAGTTAGAAACCCTTGTTAAATCAGCTGTTGGATTCAATGCCGAAAGAGGCGACAGCGTCAAAATAGTGAATATGCAGTTTGTAAAGTTAGAACCACTAGAATTTGACGATGGATCAATGGTATTTGGAATTTCAAAAGAAGAGTTTTTACAGCTGGCGGAGGTTCTTGTATTGGCGGTAGTGGGTCTCCTAGTAATTTTACTCGTAGTACGCCCAGTATTAACAAGACTATTCGAATCCATGCCAGATATGGCTGCCGTAACTCCAGGAGCAGGAACTGACGCTTTAGCCCCAGGAGAAGGCGCAGAATTAGCGCAGCTCACTGGGCCCGAAGCTACCGCGGATATGGCTGAACTTCTGGAAGATGAAGAAGATGCCAGTTTGCTGGATCAAATGATTGACATAAACCAAGTTGAAGGACGTGTACGTGCATCATCACTGACTAAAATTGCAGAAATAGTGGATAAACATCCTGAAGAAGCCATAGCCATAGTCAGAAACTGGATGTACCAAGAAACCGGTGGGGCCTGATCCGCTTATGTTTAATGCCGTTCGCCAACAAGGATTAACGACGGATATAGAACGATGAAGAAATATCTGTTCAATCAGGTTTTTGATGAAGAGGTAATTGAGGAGCAGAAGGCTCAAGAACTAGAACAGTTAGAGCGAGAACGCCTAGCTCAAGAAAATTCGCCCCCGTCGTATTCAGTTTCTGATTTAGAAACGGCCAAAAAGGATGCTTTTCTGCATGGCGAGCAAGAGGGAAAAGCAAAAGCACTTAATTCCATACATCACGAGACAAAGGTATTACTTGACTCTATCGAACGACAAATTGACTCTTTATTCACCGAACATAAAAATTGGACTGTTTCCATTCAACGCGAGTCAGTTCATTTAGCTGCGGCTATTATGCGGAAATTGGCTCCTGAGCTTATGCGCCAAAAAGAATTACCTCAGATAGAACATACGATCAATCAAGCCTTTCAATTCTTGACCAATCAGCCAAAGGTTTCAATAAGAGTCCCGTCTAATTTTACAAACCATCTTCAAGGGAAAATTGATCTTATGGCCTCTCGCGTTGGCTATGACGGTCAAGTGATATTAATTGATGATGTAAATATGCCTTTGTCCGACTGTCAAATCTATTGGGAGGCTGGAGCAGTCGAGCGTTCCATTCAAGACACTTGGAATCAAATAGATAATTTAGTTAATCAAGCTTTAGCAACCACGGATGTTCCCAGTGACGATAACCCAGATTCTATAGACGCCCGTTCAGTTGACCACTCTTCATTGCCTACCAAAGACAGGCCAGACACTTTAATTAGAGAAACTGCTTCGGTTCTTGATAACTCACAAGAATCCGACGCATTCAACAAAACTGATGAAAAGCCAAACCAGTCAACTCTCGAGCCAAATCAGGCTTCGTTAACTCAGGAGTAAAGCATGGCTGACGATAATGATCTAAATTTAACTGATCTGGAAGAAGAAGAAGACGTTGAGGAAGTTGAAGCAGAAGAAGAAGAGGCTCTCTTCGATGAGGAAGAACAAAACCCAATTACAGCCCGAGAACTAGAAGCTGTTTATGATATACCGGTCCAAGTTTCTGCAGTTTTAGGCAAGCAGACAATGCAAGTAAGCCAGCTTTTAAAACTAGGTCGAGGCGCAGTTGTCGAACTGGACCGAAAAGTAGGAGAGGCAATTGACATTTACGTAAATAACCGTTTGGTCGCCCGCGGAGAGATAGTGATAGTGGAAGAAAGACTAGGAGTCACTATGACGGAAATCCTGAAATCTGATGGAACTTGAGAAATATGGCTAACACTTTAGGGCTTGCATAAGGATTAATCATTTAATGGTCGAACCTGCTGAGCTTGATTTAAAACAATCGCGCCATACGCGTCGTCAAACAAGTGCGCGGTTACATATACATCGAACGACACGTACCTTCGACGCAGCTTTATTGTTAGGTCTTTTCGTCGCTTTTGGATTAGTAGCTTCTGCTCTTTATGTTGGGGGATCTATAACATCTTTTTACAATACTCCTGCACTAATGATCGTTTTATTGGGAACCTTTGCCGTAACAATGGTCTCCTTTAGTTTCAAAGAAATGATTTCCGCCAGCATCGAAACTTTCAGCACAATTTTCCCTTTTGCTCAGAGTACAAGGTTAGCATGCGAAAAAGGCTTATTTTTAGCAAATTTTGCTCGAGAACATGGCTCGTTAGCCCTGGAACCGTTGGTAGATCAATTGAATCATGATTCATTTCTCCGTAGGATGGTAGAATTAGTAGTAGACGGCAGTGAGCCCTCTCAGGTTGATCGAATACTAGGCCGAGAAATAATATCTATAAGGGATCGGCGTGACAGAACTGTGAGCGTTTTAAGGCGAGCTGCAGAAGTTGCACCAGCCATGGGACTTATCGGGACCCTAGTAGGATTAATCCAATTATTGGGGAATTTAGATAATCCATCCGCTATTGGGCCTGCAATGGCAATCGCGTTGCTGACGACGTTTTATGGAGCTGTGATTGCCTATATGATTTTGGCTCCTATAGCTGCAAAACTCGACAGGAATACCGCTGACGAACTTTTAATCTGTGAAGTATATTTAGCTTGTGCAGTATCTATTGCAAAACGGGAAAACACTAGAATCCTGGAAACGTATTTAAATACCAAATTGTCACCATCAGAACGCCTAAATCAACGTAGTTAATTAAACTTGGGGATAAGTTTTTCCCTACACAAATAAATAAAAGGAGAAAGACATGCGGTTGCTGATCATCGGTATGCTCGACGGGCATATCAGCACTGCGGGTCAAATAGCTATTTCTCGGGGCGCCAAAGTTTCCCAAGTTGATGATATAGAAGCAGCACTGCATACGATCCGTAGTGGTCAGGGTGCGGATTTAGTGATGATCGATATTAAGCTTCCCGTTGCCAAGCTTATGCGAAGCATGAAAGCAGAAAGACTTAGTACTCCGGTTGTTGCTTGTGGTGTTAGTAATGACCCGGATGCTGCAGTAGCAGCCATTAAGGCTGGTGCAAAGGAATATATCCCATTACCACCTAACCCAGAGATGATTGCAGCGGTGTTACAAGCTGTAACGGATGAACAAACCTCTGTGATTTTTAAAGACCCCATAATGGCCGGCACACTAAAACTCGCTGCTCAAATAGCTGCATCAGATGCTAGCGTTCTCGTAACAGGAGAGTCGGGCACGGGCAAAGAAGTTCTTGCGCGATTTATCCATACTAAAAGCAAAAGATCTAGTGAAAAATTTGTTTCTGTAAATTGTGCAGCTATACCTGACAATCTGCTGGAATCAGAGTTATTTGGTAACGAAAAAGGAGCTTTTACAGGAGCCGTGGCTCGGCGAATAGGTAAATTTGAAGAAGCCCATGGCGGGACACTCCTATTAGATGAAATCAGTGAGATGGACGTTAGACTCCAAGCCAAATTGTTGCGGGTAATTCAGGAACGAGAAATTGACCGTGTAGGAGGTTCTCAACCCGTAAAAGTGGATATTCGGTTGATCGCAACTTCTAATCGCGATTTAGAACGTCAGGTAAATGAAGAAAAATTTCGAGAAGATCTTTATTTTCGGTTAAATGTTTTTAATCTCCAATTACCCAGCCTTCGCCAGAGACCAGGTGACATTTTAGTTTTGGCTAATCATTTTGCCACAAAATACGCTGAAGCTAACGGTTTGCCGCAACGTCCGATTACTACTCCTGCCATAGAAAAATTAGAACACTACAAGTGGCGCGGCAATGTAAGGGAACTCGAAAATACGATGCATCGCGCTGTTTTATTAGCTTCAGGAGACCAGATAGATGAAACAGCAATAATGTTGACAGGTGAATCATTACTAAACGAGATGGCAATAGATTCTTCACCAATCCCAGCAATCGGTAACGCCACAGCTACAGCTGCAGCACCCCGTCCCCAAATGAAAATACCCACACCCGATCTTGAGGGCGCGCAGTATGAGCAAGACCCCCAATTAATAGGACGCACAGTGGCAGATGTTGAACGTCAATTGATTATCGACACTTTGCAACATTGTCTCGGCAACCGTACCCACGCGGCAACTATACTTGGGATATCCATTAGAACTTTAAGAAATAAACTGAAGGTCTATTCTGACGAAGGACTGTTTGTGCCGCCTCCTGGCGATCCCGAAAGACCTCCAGTATAAAAATAGAATTTTTTAAGCTTTATATTTGAGTTAAGGACACAATCATAAATGCCTTACTTAGTTTTTAGCTAGAGCACAGCTTAACCAAAGTAATATCCACCGAGGCCTAAATATTGCTATGAGTGAAACATCCAATCAGACTCCAGAAAATGAAAACACTACGTTTGGTATAGAAGGATTTAATTTATTTAACCAAATCTCCAGACGAGGCGACCTTGCATTAGCGTTAGGCGTTATCGCGATTCTTTCTGTTTTAATTCTGCCCATGCCAACATGGCTATTGGACTTGGCTCTTGGCGTTTCTATAGCATTTTCCGTATTAATTTTAATGACTGTTTTGTTCATCTCGCGGCCACTAGATTTCAATGCCTTCCCAATGATTTTACTTATTGCCACAATGATGCGGTTGGCTCTCAATCTAGCTTCGACACGCCTTATCCTGGCCGATGGACATACAGGGACCGCGGCGGCAGGTCAGGTTATACAGGCATTTGGTCAATTTATGATGAGTGGAAATCCTGTAATAGGGGTAATAGTATTTGCAATTTTGGTTATCGTAAACTTTATCGTAATAACCAAAGGGTCGGGGCGAATAGCAGAAGTCTCGGCTCGCTTCAGCCTTGACGCAATGCCCGGAAAACAAATGGCGATTGATGCCGATCTATCTTCGGGGTTGATTAACGAAGATGAAGCTCGCAAAAGAAGAGACGAACTTAGCTCAGAGAGCTCTTTCTTTGGTGCGATGGATGGAGCATCAAAATTTGTCAGAGGTGACGCGATAGCAGGCTTACTGATCACGTTTATTAATGTGATAGGGGGCATCATTATTGGAATGGCGCAACAAGATTTAAGCTTTAACCAAGCGTCACAGACGTATACCTTATTGACTGTAGGGGATGGCTTAGTCAGTCAAATACCAGCTTTGATCGTTTCAACCGCTGCTGGCTTATTGGTGACTAAAAGTGGTACAAGCGGTCCCACCGACAAGGCAGTGTTTAGCCAACTGGGAGGATATCCTAAAGCGTTGGCTCTAAGTTCTTTTCTTATGATAATCCTCTCATTACTACCAGGCATACCGGTAATACCTTTTATGAGTTTAGCTTTTCTAGCGGGTGGTGGAGCGTTTTTACTTTATCGCGCCCAAAAATTGGACGACGCAAAAGCCGAATCCATATTGATTGAAAAATCGCAAACAACGCTTGAAGAGGAACCCATATCTTCCGCTTTACACATGGACCTAGTCCGATTGGAACTTGGTTACGGGCTTTTACCCTTAGTTAGTGCGGATCAGGAGGGACAAAGGTTGACTGACCAGATCAAGGCTCTGCGGCGTCAACTGGCATCTGAAAGTGGTTTTATTATGCCTCAGGTAAGAATTCAGGATAACTTACAACTACCTGCTAACACCTATGTCTTAAAAATAAAAGAAATAGAAGTGGGGCGAAGCGATATAAGACCCAATCGCCTGTTAGTTATGGATTCTTCCGGCGAAGTGATCGATCTACCTGGGACAGAGACAACCGAACCTACTTTCGGGTTGCCTGCTATGTGGGTAGACCCAGAGAACCGAGAAGAAGCTATGTTTAAAGGTTATACCGTCGTCGATCCTGCAACGGTTGTCACAACTCATTTAACAGAGGTCATTAGAGACCATATGCCCGAGTTACTTTCATACACTGAAACTCAAAACCTTCTGGACGAATTGCCAACTCAACATCAAAAACTAGTTGGAGATGTTATACCTAACTTAATTTCTGTGGGAGGTGTTCAAAGAGTGTTACAAAATCTGCTCGGCGAGAGAGTTTCTATAAGGGATCTAACTACGATTTTAGAGGGTATTTCCGAGGCTTGTGCTTTTACACGAAATGTAACCCAGATAACTGAACATGTAAGAACCCGATTAGCGCGACAAATAAGTGAACAAAACACTGGCGAGGACGATTCCATTCCTCTTGTCACTCTCTCCCCAGAATGGGAACAAACGTTTGCTGAATCTATTATAGGACAAGGCGACGAACGACAGTTGTCAATGGCACCGAGCCAATTGCAAAGATTTATTTCAAGCGTCCGCACGTCGATGGACCAATTCGCAGAGACCGGTCAGGTGCCGGTTATGCTGACATCCCCAGCTATTAGACCTTTTGTTAGGTCAATTATAGAAAGATTTAGACCTCAAATTGAAGTATTATCCCAGAATGAGATTCACCCGAAAGCGAAAATCAGAACATTGGGACAAATTTAATGGGCTTGTTTTATCATCGGTCACATGGGGTTAAGTGATGCGTTTGAAAACTTTCTCCGCACCATCAATGTCTGACGCTATGAGATTAGTGAAAAACCATTTTGGAGACGAAGCGATTATTATCTCGTCTCAAAAAGACGATGATGGGTTGGGAGTAAGGATAACAGCGGCAATTGAACCAAAAGAAGAAGACACACACGTCATTGACACTCAGGATATAAGAAAAGCAACAACCCGAACGGATATAATTGGTAAGGCTTTAGCCCATCATGGCACGCCCAAATTAGTTGCAGATAAACTCGTAGAGATAGCCCAGGAGTTCGAGATTGACGATAGCAAAATAGCGTTAGCCGGAGCTGTTGACCGTTTATTTAGTTTCACTCCTTTACCAGATGGACAAAATCCCGGAGTCTGGATGTTGGTTGGCCTTCCAGGTTCGGGGAAAACAGTGACATCAGCTAAACTAGCAACCCAAGCAGTAATGGCCAAGCATCCAGTGAATATTATAACTACCGATACAGTTCGAGCCGGCGGCGTGCAGCAGCTTCAGGCTTTTACAAAAATCCTAAAAATAGACCTTTTGAAAGCCGCAGACCCGACGTCTTTGCAAGATGCGTTAGCAGCTTGCAATCCTTTGGGCCTAACTATCATTGACTGTGCCGGCAGCACCCCATTAAAACAAGCAGGATTCTCTCGACAAATCGATCTCATTAAGGCGATAAAATCGAAAGTTATACTGGTTTTAGCAGATGGAACCGATCCAAATGAAGCGGCCGAACTTGCACAATCCTATAGTGACGTAGGTGCACACGACATCATTCTAACACGAGTAGACACAAGCCGAAGACATGGAAGTTTATTGAGTGCAGCATCATCCGGAAAATTAAATATTTGTGGTGCTGGAATTGGACCAAACGTAGCTGACGGATTGAAAGCTCTTAATCCCGTATCTTTGGCACATTTGTTGCTCTCTAAATCTAATAAAATAACTTCAAAATTGATAAACACTTAAAAAATGAAAAGTAACCTATTTTGCATAATTTAATAAGAACGCTCGTAGTCAGTTGACATGAAAATACGGATACCCAAGAGTAAGTACTTGCACATCGAAGAGGATGCATTGATATGAAAGCATCACCAAATACGGAGCAGATTTCATCCAAACGCAATGCTATTACGGATGGTGGCAAAATACTAGCAATAGCGTCTGGGAAAGGTGGCGTCGGCAAAACTTGGTTTTCTATAACTCTGTCACACGTCTTGGCACAATCAAATAAAAAGGTTCTCTTATTTGATGCCGATTTAGGACTAGCGAACGTTGATATTCAACTCGGATTAATGCCAGA
Source organism: uncultured Thalassobaculaceae bacterium (assembly GCA_964483985.1). Taxonomy (GTDB): domain Bacteria; phylum Pseudomonadota; class Alphaproteobacteria; order Thalassobaculales; family Thalassobaculaceae; genus CAZADS01. The sequence continues at coordinate 40,728 of CAZADS010000097.1, read as the reverse complement.
ACGAGACTTAGGGGGAGTAATCTCCGGCCGAATCCCATTGTCGGAAGCGGCTATCAGTTTTGAAGAAGGAAAATTTGACATTTTAGCCGGTCGGTCTGGCTCGGGAAACCTAGCTACACTTCCAGATAATCGTTTGGCAGCTTTGGGGGACGATCTGGTATGCCTATCTACTTCATATGATTTCGTGGTAATGGATTTGGGGGCTGGAATAGATCGAACCGTGCGGAATTTATCCAATAAGGCAACGACGCTAATAGTTATAGCAACGACTGAACCCACCTCTCTTACTGACGCCTATGCATTTATAAAGCTTTCGATACAATCAAACCCAGCTGTTGATATTAAGATAATCATAAACAATTGTGTGAGCCATAATGAAGGTCGCCGAACGTATGATACTCTCCGAAAAGCTAGCTACAATTTCTTGAAATATACCCCCTCTTACCTTGGATCAATCCGACGAGACACTAAGGTAGCTGAAACAATCCGGAGTCAAACATCGATAATAACAAGGTTTCCATCTAGTCTAGCTGCAGAAGACGTGCGAGGCATTTTGGATAAGTTTCTCGAGGTTAAATGAGCTCTATACCACCAACCACACTAGCCGATGCGATAATGATTGCATCTCCTTTTGTTACGGCACACGTAACTCACGGTAAGGAGTTACTGAAATCGTTCGAGTCAGAAGCTTTAATCAAAATAACAATTGCTTCAATTACACCCCAGGGAGTAATAAAAATTTCTACTCCAAAAGGTGATTTGACCGCTCAATCGTCATTGGAAACTCAAAATTTCCTTAAACCTGGACAATCATATAATTTACAGGTTCTTAATAGCAACGAAAATAATATCAATATCGTTTTACGACCATTAAATTTCCCTGAAAAATTACCAAAAGATGTTTTACCAAATAATTCGGGGCAATTAAGTTCCAACCATACTAAATTGAAAGTCGGATTAATAACTACCGCTATAATGTTTCCTCAGTCGTCTTTAATTAATAAAAAACTTCAATACCAAAACTCTATCTCTGCTAAGCAAACGAAATCAGCGCTTTTAACACACGGCAACCAAAGAAAAATTTCAGATGGGCAAGGGAGTCATTATAATATCATTGGTTCTACGTCAGCCAAACCACTATCAGGGCCAACATCCTCTTCTTTTACAGAAAACGAAGTAACTGATAAGAATCCGAGAAACTCAGGGCACTCGACCCCTAACCAAAGGTCCATTTTCCAAAATAACTCGACCACATTAAATCCGTTTTTTGAAAAACTAAATCAACCTGGCCTTAAATCCAAAGAGTCCGGTTCTTCCAACCAATTCCGAAACGAAAGACAATCTTTACAATCTAATATTTCAAATGCTACCAGCCCCCAAAACAAGCCAAAAAAAGATAATAGGTCTCAAATTATTAGCAGCATCTACAAAAGATATGATTCCAATATTAATTTTAATTACAATGTTTCAAACTCGGTCACAGAAGATAAGGCTACTGAGCCTCAAAAAAAAGAAGAACCAAACATTAAAGAAAAACCATATTCAGCAAATCAAACAATTGCCAAACTTCCATACGCGAATGATCAAATTTCAAATAAGACCGCCGACAATCATTCGGAAACGATATTAAATAGCCCCGAGTCTAAACGAGGAGCAAATAAAAGAATTCTATCACAAAATCATGCATATCTTTTTGACCCAATAAAAGATATCCCACCAACGAATGAAGAAGCAAATTCGCAGAAAGCCGTCTTCGAAGTCCCCTCTGATAAAATTAGTAGAGAAAGACCGCAACAGGACTCCCGTTCACCACAAAAATTAGACATACGAATTTTGTCTATTCAAACACACGACGACCCCCCTAAAAATAGAGTGCAAACTGCAACTAATACTGTAATTCGCACTACCCTTGAAGGGAGAGGTAGCAGTGGACAAATTATACTATCTTCTTCGCTAGGTTTAATTACTCTGCCCCATGAAAGCGATTTTCCCATAGGAACAATTATAGAAATCGAACTGGCACATCCCATTAACACTTATCCGGAGTTGTCTAAGCCCCCGCCCCCGGCACCTTTGGCGCAGCTCGCCTTCAAGTGGGAAAACTTAGAGCAAACAGTTCGTAACCTAGAAATATCTAATCCAGCAGCATCAGCCCAAATTTTTCAAAATAATATAACGACTATTGGCCCGCAAATGATCGCTTCCCTATTCCAATTTATCGTAGCTATTCGCCACGGTGACCTGCGCTCCTGGTTAGGAAAGGATATTTCACGTTCAGTGGAACACTTACGAAACTCATATGGGAAAAGTCTACAAAACGAATTCCAAACGATGAAGCAAGCAAGTGAACCATCAGAGAGCGGTTGGCGCGCATTTTTTGTTCCCGTCGCTCTACAAGAAAACCTCCATCAAATGCGTTTTTTCATCTATAAAAATAAAGACGGTGATTCCCCGTCTGGAAAGAATAGTAAAAACACTCGTTTTATTTTAGAGATAAACCTTAGCCGAATTGGCAAACTTCAAATCGATGGGAGAGTTAAATCCAACTCAATCCAGATATTAATCCGCACAAAACAGCCATTTCCAGAAACGGTACAGAATCAACTCTATGAAATATTCGAAAACACCATAAAACGAACAGGGAATTCAGGATATTTGACTTTCAGAGTTCAAAAAACGTTTCCTACCCTTCCCATACAGGAATTAACTGGCTATCAAGAGGGGGTTACTTCCGATCTCCATATTTAACGGATAACCACGTATGCGCCCTTCGGCAATTTTATTTGACCTTGATGACACTTTAATCTCTCCACATAAACACAGAACGGCTTTTTGGAAAGAAGCTCTTATTAGGGTATGGAAATCGCATTTCGTAACGCACAAGGATTTGCCCGGAGATATCGACCAAATCGTCGCTGCAATTGATTTTTCTGCAAATCATTTTTGGTCCGATCCAGAGCGTCACAAAATCGGCCGCTTAGATCTTTCGGCCGCTCGTTTGGAGATTCTTGAAAAAGGAATTGGGCGCGATAGTCGGTTTTCAGGAAGAATGCGAAAGGAAATTGCAGATTGCTGTGGACAACTTATGACCGAACAAACGACACTTTATCCGGACGCAATAAATACATTAACAGCATTAAAACAACAGGGTGTTCGCTTAGCACTAATAACCAATGGGGCGTCAGAAGCACAAAGGGCAAAAATAGCAAAATTTTCACTAGATCAGTATTTCCTTCATATTCAAATTGAAGGAGAGGTAGGAGTGGGAAAACCCGAGCCGGTATCATACGAAAGAGCTTTGTCGGCCATTGATGCTCAACCCAGACAAACATGGATCGTTGGCGATAATCTTGAGTGGGAAGTAGCCGCACCCCAGCGACTTGGAATTTTTTCGGTCTGGCGAGACCCACGAGGCAAAGGAATTCTGCCACCTGGATCAAACGTCCGTCCCGATAAAATTATATCACACCTTATTGAAGTACTCGACTAATTTTAGGTTGTTTTACAGTTGCGTTTCAGTAAAGCGGCCGTTTTAATTTGGTTTTATTGAATGCATTAACCCTTTACAGGAGGTTAATTTTGGCTCGGCAACTGCCCCCATCAAATATCTGTGTATCACGCTACGTACTTGAACGTCACGCACGTGAAAGACCAGATCAAATTTTTGTAGTTTTCGAAGAAGGTGGCAACTGGACTTACAAAGAAACCCTTGAACGAGTACAGAAAGTATCAGCTGCCCTACAAAAGCTCCAAGTAGCGCAGGACGACCACGTAGTAGTTTGGCTTCCAAACAGTGCCGAAGCACTAGAAACTTACTTGGCAATTAACTATATTGGTGCTGTGTATATTCCAATTAATACTGGTTATCGCGGCACATTACTTGAACACGTTATTGAAAATTCAGATGCGAGGCTAATTATTGCTCATCGTGAACTTGTTCCGCGTCTTTTAGATATTCAAACCTCAAAATTAGAAACCGTATTAATTTCAGGTAAGAATTCTACCCGGATTGATAATCTAAAGCTCATTGACTACCACACATGGATAGAAAGTAACCGAAACGATCCCTTGCCACCTTCAAGGGAAATTCAACCCTGGGATTTACAATCCATAGTATATACTTCCGGGACTACTGGCCCGTCCAAGGGCACAATGTCCTCGTATTATCACGCGTACAATGGGATGGATGAGGAGGCATGGTACTGCCTTAGGAGTGACGACCGTAGTTTGATCAATTTGCCCATGTTTCACATTGGTGGATGCTTTATTGTTTATGCGATGCTTTGCAGGGGCGCTTCAATAGCAATGAGCCCGGGTTTCCGAACCGAAACGTTTTGGAATGTCGTCCGTGAGACTGAATCCACCGCTGTATTTCTGCTAGGCGTCATGTGTACGTTTTTGATAAAGCAAGAAGCATCCCTAGACGATAAAAATCATTCGCTCAGGATGGCTTTCTCCGTTCCGCTCACAGAAGAATCCATCCAATTTCCTGCCCGGTTTGGGACCGATATCTACACAATTTTTAATATGACCGAAGTCAACACACCAATTATTTCTGAGAAAAATCCTCTAGAATCTGGTCGCGCGGGGAAGGCGAGATCCGCTAATAGTCTCCGAATCGTTGACGAAAACGATATTGAAGTTAAAGAAGGAGAGGTGGGAGAATTGATTCTAAGACCAGATATGCCCTGGGCTCTTAATCACGGTTATTATAAAGACCCGGATGCCACCGTCCGCGCATGGAGGAATGGATGGTTCCACACGGGAGATGCCTTCCGCCGAGATTCAGAAGGTAATTACTATTTCGTTGATCGATTAAAGGATACTATCAGACGGCGCGGGGAAAATATTTCCTCTTTTGAAGTAGAAGTTGTTGTAAACGAACACCCCACAGTACAGGAATGCGCTGCCATTCCCGTACCTAGTGAGTATGGTGAAGATGATGTGATGATAGTGTTAGCAACTAAGCCTGGAAAAATTTTATCGCCAGAAGAATTAATTGCTTTTTTGATTGAAAGGATGGCGCATTTTATGGTCCCACGTTACGTCAGAATAGTTAATGAACTTCCCAAGACACCCACCACGAAAATTCAAAAGGCGGGACTACGAGAACTCGGGGTAACCAATGACACGTGGGATCGCGAGGCACATGGGATTAAAATAAAACGGGATAAATTAGCATAATAGATGTTAAAAAAGTCGGGAGAGTATAGAGAAAAAGAGTAGCATTAATTAAAACTAAAAAGGTCAGATCATGGGTCAGTTAAACCTAGATGTATTCATTGATTTCAAGAGCCCTTACGCGTTCCTATCGGTAAAACCGTTGCGCGCCATAGCAGTCGAGTATGACGTTGTTCTGGAATGGCTACCTTACAATCTCACCATCTCCGAATTCCTTGGATCAGTTGAAGGTCGCAATGAACACCAATGGAGACGCGTAAAGTATTCTTATATGGATGCGCGGCGATTGGCCAACCGACGTAATATGACTATTCTTGGCCCACGCAAAATTTTTGACTCTACTTTATCCTCGATAGCACTCTTATTTGCAAAAAAGATTGAAAAGGCCGATTTGTTTATCGATTTAGCTTTTAAACGATTTTTTAAACGCGAGTTGGATATAGAAAATGCCAAATCCCTCGGGGTTTTGCTAGAGGAATGCGGTGGGACCTCTTGTGACTTTATTGAATACCTAGAAGGGGAAGGCCGCGCAGATTTTCAAAACCTTATGCGAAATTCCCACCTACGAGGTGTATTTGGAGTACCTTCTTTTATATTTGAGGAAGAATTATTCTGGGGAAATGAACGGTTAGAATTACTCAAAGAACTATTTAGAGCAAAAAGGCTTAAAGATACGAAAAGTCAAAAACCTAAATGATGAAGATTATCCCCATTATGAAAACTAAAAACAAATGGGATGCAATCTCAGTTGTAGAAATCTATAGACCCCAGTAACCAGTTCGAAGGACTTGGATAGTATTAAATTACTAAGATACCCTGACCAACTCTAGAGCCGAGTGTAAAAATGTTTGAGTTTCTCTCCGCACGCGCCCAATCAAATCCCAATATAGGCCTTCATTGTTGTTTCGGTCCGCTCTCAATCCAAATCAAATGTAATAGTGTTTCCACCTTTATAAAGATTGATTCCCACGGCGTTCATTTTTTAAAACCAATGCCAGGCATTTCAATAGATTTTGTTTTAACTGCAAAGAAGGAAGCTTGGATAGAGCTACTAAAAGCAAACCCCAGGCCTGGCTTTCAATGTCTCTCAACTATGAGGAGGACAAGAAATTTAATCGTCACCGGAAATTTAGTTAAATTTAATCAACATTTATTGTTGCTTGAGATGTTGTTCACAAATATTTGCAATGGGGAAAAAAATCCCCATTCTATACTCGATCCCGCCATTGAACCAATAACAGGGAAATACATGCGACAGAAAATATTCAATAGACTTCACAGATTATACTTCGAAGAGGCCGGTCAGGGTATTCCACTTATTTGTCTTCATACGGCCGGAAGTGATGGACGGCAGTTCCGCCATCTTTTAAATGACTGTGAAATAACTAAACGATTTCGAGTGATAGCTTTTGATTTACCATGGCACGGTAAATCATCCCCTCCGGCTGGGTTTGAAAAAGAAATTTATGAGTTAACAACGGAAAACTACGTAGCCATCATAATGACTGTTATTCAAGCATTAAAAATAAATTACCCCGTTATAATGGGCTGCTCTATAGGAGGCCGAGCAGTTTTACATTTAGCGTTACGCTACGGTGAAAGCATTCGAGCCGCCATAGGCCTACAATCCGCACTTTACGCAACGGATCGAAGTTTAGGAGACTCCTCTCCCGATATGGTTTTACATAGACCAGATATACACGGCGGCAAAAATGCCGGTGCTTCCATGGCCGGTATGATTGCACCTCAATCACCAGCAGCCGAACGCTGGGAAACCATCTGGCATTACATGCAATGTGGACCGGGTGTCTTCATGGGAGATCTTCATTACTATTTCAAAGATGGGGATTTACGAAATGGCCTAGCTGACCCTTTAAGAGAGTCATCTTGCCCAATATATTTACTAAGCGGGGAATATGATGTATCGGCGACGCCGGAGATGGGGAAAGAACTAGCGGAGTTAATTGGCGCATCGCATTTTGAAGTCATGAGAGAAGTTGGACATTTTCCTATGTCAGAGAACCCCGTTTTATTTCGAAAGTACTTGCTTCCAGTTCTAGATAAAATCACTCAACAATCTATCTAACTTGACCTATTTACACTAAAATTTTTTAAAGTGTGCCACTTGGATCTATCTTTATAGTGTTTTTTCGTTTCCCTTTAAAAACTTTAGTCTCGCGCGATATTTTGAATTGTATTAAAGTTTTTATAAATTTTAATGTATTGTAACTTTTATTGTATTATTCTAAATCGAAGTTTTGTTTTGGGAAAGCAACGGTCTAAATTTAGACTGCTGCTTCAGGGATGGTATTTATGACTGAGGTCACAAAAGATGAAGGCTTAGAAACCGGAAAAAATTGGGTGCCGGAAGTACCAATCACTAATCCGCCGGTTTTTGTGTGGCCACCTCAACCCATAGCTTTGGTTAAGTATATTTTTGGGTACCCAGGATACTTTCTTCCTCGTAACTTACTTTACATGGGCTTGGCAATCGTCACCTGGCTCTATTTAACTCCAGCAATTGCCACAATGAAATCATTTCAAATTGAGTGGATTGGACTGATATTCGCCCGAAATTTAGGGTTCCTATTTTTAGTATTCGGTGGTTGGCATTTGAGGTTTTATGTTCTTAAATCTCAAGGAAAGGCATTCAAACTAAATAAGAATTGGCCCCAAATTAAACATCGCCGCTTTTTATTTGGAGATCAAGTTTGGGACAATATGTTCTGGAGTGCCGTTAGTGGCTGCGGTATTTGGACTACATACGAAGTTTTGACACTTTGGGCTTTTGCCAATGAATTTATACCTTTCCTAAATTGGGAGACCAACCCAGTTTGGTTTATTATACTTTTCCTTGCTATTCCAATGTTTCGCGATGCACATTTTTACTTTGTACATCGCTTATTGCATGTAAAATTTCTGTATCGTACCGTGCATTATCTCCACCACAAAAATGTCAATATTGGACCATGGTCTGGGCTAGCAATGCATCCAGTAGAACATATACTTTATTTTAGTGGTGTGCTTCTCCACTGGGTGGTGATTTCCCATCCAGTGCACGCTATTTTTCACGTCCAAGCCACAGGTTTAACGCCAGCACTAGGGCATATAGGCTTTGACAAATTTCTTCTTGGAAAGAAAACCAAATTAACTTTGGGGCAACGGTATTTCCACTACTTGCATCACAAATATTTTGAATGCAATTACGGGGGCGATGGTCTGGTTCCTTTGGACAAATGGTTTGGGTCGCAACATGACGGTACGCCCGAAGGCCATGCTATTATGAAAAAACGTCGACAGGAGGCACACGGAAGAACGTGAAGCAATCCTATAATTAAGACAAAAGTATTACGAGATAAGATCCTATTTCCCCAATGGACCCTTTGTTGATTTTTGCAACTGCAATTATTGGGCTAATTGCCGACTTTAATATCCAGCCATAGATTTCCGGTAGCGATAGCTTTATCTCCGTTTCTGAGAACTATCGTAGTTGTCTCAGATTCAACTATAGCTGGTCCTAGAATTTCTTGTTTCGGAGCCAATGTTTCTAAGTCGTAAACAGGAACTTCCTGCCATCCACCGAGATAAATCTGTCGCAATTCTTGGGGTTCCACATTTTCTCGATCGCTCATTAGTGGTTCTTGAGGCAAATTTGGCAAGCTCCCAATTGCTGCCAACCGCGCATTGACCAAAACAGCCTCCTGATCGGGTAAACTATAAGTAAATAGTTCTTCATGCCTTATATGAAACCGTTGAGAAACTTCAGCCATCAAATCTTTTGCAGAAAAATCAATGTTTTCAAGAGGAACATCTATTTCATAAATTTGCTCTCCATAACGCATATCTGCGGATCTACGGACTAAAACTTCGCCCTCAAAAGCCTCGGATAACCGTTCCCGTCCCTCTTCTTCCATTTCTTCATAAACGGTCTTAACTGTTTCCGCATCCAACAAACTAGTGTCACCAATATGTGTCCGACTAACTTCATAACGCAAATCAGTCGCTAACATTCCCCACGCTGATAAGACAGCAGCGGTCCTGGGAACAACCACCCTTTCAACCTCCAACTGACGGGCTATGTCAGTAATATGAATCCCAGCAGCCCCGCCAAAAGATAAAAGTGCAAAACGACGAGGGTCCACGCCCCGTCTGACAGATACTAGACGTATACCTTCCGCCATATGAGTATTGATAACACGGTGTACGCCTTCAGCCGCAGCAGCACGATCCACAAACAATTGCGAGGCCAGTCGGTCCAACGCTTTCTCAGCAGCAGATCTATTCAACGTTTCTCTGCCACCTAAAAAATTATTTGGATTTAAAAAGCCAAGCACCACGCTCGCATCAGTAACGGCGACATCTTTACCACCTTTTCCATAGCATGCTGGTCCTGGCACGGCCCCTGCACTCTCTGGACCAACCCTCAGAATTCCGCCACTATCCACACGAGCGATCGAGCCGCCGCCAGATGCTATACTGACTATGTCCAGTGATTGGAGTGCAATTCTCTGGCCCGCAATGCCACGAGTAGATGATAATGCCGGTTCACCATTTACGATCATTGATATATCGGTACTTGTACCGCCCATATCAAACGGCACGAGATTTTCGGCTCCAATCAAAGCAGATCCGTGCCTACTCCCAGCAACTCCACCCGCCGGACCCGAAAGTACGGTCGCGGCGGCTAGTCGAACGGCCTCATCAATTGGCGCGACTCCTCCGTGTGATAAAATGATCAGCACAGGACCGGAATAACCTGCTTCTTTTAAACGATTTCTAAGTCTACCCAAATAGGCTTCGACAACAGGACGCACGTAAGCGTTAACGACCGTCGTTGAAACCCGCTCATATTCTTTAATTTCTGGAAATACTTCTGAAGAAAGTGACACAGATACATCTGGCATCTCCCGCTCGAGAACCTCGCGAGTTTCTTTTTCATGGGACGATTCTTTATATGCATGAAGGTAACAGACGGCCACTGAAGTGACCTTTGCTAATTTAAGCTTATCTATAGCAACTTTGAGCGAAGAAGCATTCAGAGGCGTATGAACAGTTCCATCGGGTCTCATCCGCTCTACAATACCTAGCCGAAGATGCCTCGGCACAAGAGGATCCGGCGCTGGCAATCGCATGTTATAACGTTCCTCTTTTAGTCCTTCTCGCATTTCTAAAACGTCACGATGACCATGAGTCGTAAGGAGCCCGACCTTAGCCCCTTTCCGTTCAAGCAAAGAATTCGTGGCTACCGTAGTCCCGTGAACAATTCGCTCCGTGCCGTTCAAAAGATTTGGAAGATCCATTGATAGGACTTCGGATAAACGAATCAATGCATCCATAACACCTATAGAAGGATCGTTCGGCGTACTGGCCGCTTTGGAAAAAGTAACAGTTCCATCTTCCGAAACGGCGACGATATCTGTAAAAGTACCCCCAACATCTATACCAATCCTGATCATGGCGTTACCCTTCTGTCGAGCTCGTAATTCCGTTTTCAAAATCACGTTCCCTCATTTCTTTGGAACGGTCATTCGGGCTTCCCCAGCCACCACCACCGGCAGACCGGATCACAAAAGTATCCCCGGGATCGACCGGAATGAGAATTTCTTTAGTCTTCAATTCACGAATAGTTCCGTCAGATCTATGCAGTTCATAATGATGGGGTTGCCCGTCTCGACCCCCGACCATACCTCTAGACCCATGTCGATTCCCATCTCCTGCTGTATTGGCCAATGACGGACTCTTGGTCTCTATTTTTAATTCTAGGTCAACGCCGGCTCCCCCCCTAAATTCACCGTCACCAGCCGAATCTGGTCTAAATTCATGCCTCTCGAAATGTAACGGAAAACGAGCTTCTGCTAATTCTACGCTTCCAAACTTTAACCCGCCAGCCGAGTGCCACTCGCCACAATTATGCCAACCGTCACCACCAGAGGATCCACCCGCGCCCGGCCGAGCGTGAAATAAATGCCAAATGAAACTTCGTCCTGTTTTGGGATTATCGCCTTGAATTGCAACCCTAAATCTTCGACCCCAGCCCCCAGTAGTTCGTTCCGGGCAAGCCTTTGACAATGCTACGGTGATCGCTTCGCAAATTTCGTTGGAACAATGGCTTGTGCACATCGTTACAGGTGCACCATCCTCTGACCAAACGATGGTTCCACGTTTTGCTTTAACAGTTACAGGCCTCGATGAGCCTTGGTTCTTAGGTGTATCAGGATCAATCAAATAAGCGATAGACATAGCTACTGCCGAGCGCATATTTGCATAGGATGAGTTAAGAAACCCTGCTGATTGGGTATCTGATTCGGTTAGGTCAACAGTAAGGTCACTGCCAGATTTTGTAACTTTGGCCCTTATAGTAACATCGGTCCGCCCATGACCATCGTCATCTAGAACCGCCTCGCCTTTATAAACACCATCTGGCCAAGTGGCTATGACCGCGCGTGTCTGATGTTCAGCACCATCAAGTATAACATCAACCGCTGATAACACCGTTTCCGTTCCAAATTCTTCTATTAATGACAAAACCCGCCGTTCACCTACCCTAACCGATCCAATTTGAGCCGCCAAATCACCCTTAAAATCTCTAGGATGCCGAGTATTTGTCGCGATCATATCGAGTAAATCTTGGCGAACTATACCCTGATCATAAAGTTTTAGTGGGGTTATTCTCAACCCTTCCTGAAAGATTGAAGTCGCCGTTGGATTATAAGCCCCGTAAGTTGCCCCACCTATATCGCTATGATGAGCTCTGTTGATAGTCCAAAAAGCCAGCTTATTGCCCGTGAATACTGGAACGAAAGCTGTGACATCAGGCAAATGGCTTCCACCAAAGTATGGATCATTTAAAAGATACACGTCCCCTTGTTTGACGGTGTTTCCAAAATAATCGCTTACAGATTGTGCAGCAAATGCCAGAGCACCAACGTGAATTGGAATGTGTTCCGCTTGAGCCGCTAGACGGCACTTAGCATCACATATACAAGTAGAAAAATCCCGGCTTGAATTAAGTATCTGCGAGTATGATGTGCGGAGCATCGCTTCACCCATCTCAGCTACAATAGCGGTTAAACGGTGCTGAACTACTGAAACAGTAATCGGATCTACTGAAATAGCCACGGCTTCCCCCAAGATTAAACTAAGCTTATCCACTCAATAATGACGATAGTTGCTCTTATTGCCAACAACAAGAGTACCTTCATCTTGTTAATTAGCGTATTAAAAATTCGGAAAAGCAACCATTAGACTATTTAAAAATTTATTTCTTAATCAACTCCGGAGACTATTGCAATTTAACAAATTCAAAGTCGCCTGGCCGATTATCTATACCAGTACGGGGAGGCGCAATCCAACTTGCATAATTTCCACACTTTACTTCAAGGTGCATTAAGGAGGCTATGAATTCTCCATCATCGGAAGTCGGCAACCATGATGCACGGCATTTGTTGAAACTTTGCTCTGATATAATCTCTCCTTTCGGTGTCACATGACAACGGGCAAATGCGCCAATATCTCGATTAAATGCAACATGCGGCAACCGAAAACGGTAACAAATACCGGCCTTTTCAATCTGTCTATTCCAACGGTCTATACCAGCTTTAGTTTCTTTTATATAATCATCTCGCAATCGCGCATTCAACGCTGTAAGTGCAGGCTCCTGCACCATTTTCATTTTACCATCAATCAGTTTTTTCACCGGATAAAACTCGTGTATCAAAGCATGATCGTCTTCAATTCTGTCTTCCCGATAACGTCCTTTTAAGCCATAGGTAAATGCGTTCGCAGCATTCGTCGAAATTTCGGATCCAAATAAATCCAGAGATAATGAATAATGTAGATTCGCCTTCTTTTGTATTGTCGGCAAATCAATGACACCTAGACTCCGTATAGCCTGAATATCAAATGGGTCCTCAATTTTTGAAGTCTTCATCGCTTCACAGGTGCGCTTAACGATTCGGCTGATTCCAGATTCTCCCACGAACATATGATGCGCCTCTTCTGTTAGCATAAACCGGGTAGTTCTGGCTAATGGATCAAAACCAGATTGAGCCAAACTTTCAAGCTGCATTTTTCCATCCCGGTCAGTGAAATAAGTAAACATAAAAAAACTTAACCAATCTGGAGTAGCTTCATTAAACGCACCAAGCATTCGCGGTCTATCACCATCGCCAGAGCGACGGTGAAGTAAATTCTCTGCGTCTTCGCGACCATCCTTCCCAAAATATTTTTGTAGAAGATAAACCATAGCCCAAAGATGTCTGGCTTCCTCAACATTAACTTGAAATAAATTACGCATGTCATAGAGGGAAGGTGCCGTAGAACCCAGATACCGTTGTTGCTCAACCGAGGCCGGTTCTGTGTCGCCTTGAATCACGCAGAGACGCCGCAGTATAGATCTATATTCCCCAGGAACCTCCTGCCAAACAGGCTCCCCCTTATGCTGTCCAAACCCGATTAAAGCATTGGGGTTTTGTGGCGCTAAAAGAATACCCCACTGGTAATCAGGCATCCTGACATAATCAAATTTTGCCCAACCGCTTTTATCGACTCCGATAGCAGTTCGGAGGTAAACCAACGATTCCTGAAACCGATCCGGTCCCATTTCCCGCCACCATGCCTTATACCTAGGGTGCCACCGCTCCAGGGCCCTAAGAACTCGGCGATCATCAGATAACCCAACATTATTTGGAATAGACTCAGTGTAATCAATAGCGCTGTTAATCATAAAATATCCAGTAAAATCCTTTACCCAAAAAATGCTTTATCGAGAACTTAGTTAGATGGTTTTCTTAAATTCGATCTCGATCGAATTTTGCTTTTAACCCTGTGCCGTATCGGCTTAAAGCACCTTTTTCTCCAACAGCATTAGGTCGTTGAAATATCCAATTTTGCCATGCAGTTAATCGACCAAAGATTTTTGTCTCCATAGTTTCTGGCCCAGCAAAACGAGTGTTAGCCTCTAAACCGATCATAGCATCCGGAGAAAAACTAACCCGTTGCTCAAGGAATATCCTTACTTCATCATCCCAATCAACAAAATCATAAATTTGGGTAACTAAAGAAAGTTTATTTGCTTCAACCGCGTTTAAACTTTTACCAACGTGTTTCTTAGCTGCTTTAACAGCATCAATGCTCCCAATAAATCTAGTCTCTAACCTAGATATCCCATTGGACATCGGATACCGTTCAAAGTTTGCTCTAGTTAAAAGAAGTTTTGCCTCTGAACAATTATTTTTTTCAAAAACGCCATCCGCCATAAAACAGCGATCGGCAGCAAAGACAAGCTCCGCCAAAAATCCCGCAAAACAACTTCCAGGTTCAACCATAGTAACAAGAGAACGCGAAGTTAAATCTATCCTTTTCAAAACGCGAGTCCAATAAAGAGCGATTTCTTTAATCAACCAATTATCTTGGCTGTTTTCCAAAACCGAACAGTATGCGGCTACGCGCTTGACGTCTCCCCAGGTCTTAAAAATAATGACCGATATTGAAGGTTCATTAAACCTAATTTGCAGCAAGGCATCGTCTAATTCACGTGCTACACGTAAGGGCCAAAATTCAGCCCCTCCTAATGTTTCCGGATAAGTGTCCTTTGGAGGTCCAGAATCAGGTCCTTTAATCGTTATATTTGCAATCCTGCTACTTCTCTGAATATCGACAAAAACGGTAGAGTAGTGAATGGAATCAGAATCAACTCTGCAATCGAGGCGTCCCAATTCCAATCCTATTGCATTTCTCTCTCGACTGGAAGTTTCCGCAAATTTCTGCGCGCAAGACGAAACCACTTCATTAAATTTAGATGGAGGAACCAATTCATCTACTAAGCCCCAATCAAGTGCGCGACTTCCTCCCACCCCTTCTTCTGTTGTGCTAAAAACATCAACAATATCCCTCCGTATTTTACGTTTATCCGTTAGTCTAGTAATCCCGCCTGTTCCGGGTAAAACGGCTAAAAGTGCTATCTCAGGAAGCGAAACGGTTGAAGAACCGTCGTCTGTCAACAAAATATAGTCTGTAGCTAGAGCAAGCTCATAACCTCCACCAGCACAAGCCCCTGACACGGCTGCAACATAACGTTGCCCAGAATTTTCGCTTGCATCCTCAATGGCATTACGAGTTTCATTGGTAAATTTACAAAAATTCACTTTGAAGTTGTGAGATGCACCTTTCAACATACCTATGTTAGCGCCGGCACAAAATACACGATTTTTGGCGGAGCAAATAACCACCGCCCGAATCTCTGGATGCTCAAAGCGCAGCCTTTGAGATGCATCATAAAATTCTATATCGACTCCTAAATCATAAGAATTCAGTTTTAACTCATAATCGTCTGATAAACCACCAGTCTCATCAACATTTAAAATCAAATACGCAATAGGCTCATCAAACCTCAAAACCCAATGGCGATAACTAGCTGGTTCTGTTCGAAAATCAAAGCGCATTGGCGCAGCTTTCTGGTTGTGTCCGTATCTACAAATTATAATCAAATAAAAAGATTATATGCAGCTGATTGTTCCTATTATTTCAGATTGGCGCAAACAACAAGAGATATTGATTTGGTATCATTTCCAATCATAATCCCTGCGCACTGCCTCTAATGAGACGTAACCATCAGCCAAATCTCGCTGGATAGCCTCCGTATCACGAAGTTCGGGAGAGCCATATCCTCCCGCGCCGGAGAGAGTGAAACTCATTATATCTCCTTGGCGAAGTTCTTTCACGCCTTTAGAATGGAGATCAACTTTTTCATTACCGCGCAATAAATAACTTTCAGCCAAAGTTCCTGATTTGCCGCCAAAAATGCCGTATGGTTGAAATTTGTGTCTATCACCCAAATGAGAAAGCATAGCCGTGGAATTTAGCAGTTCGATATCTTTTCGCATTCCACAGCCACCCCTCCATTGACCGGCACCTCCAGTATCTTGAACAAGCTCCATACGCTTCACGCGAATAGGATTATGCGTTTCATGAACTTCGATTGGTATGTTGGTGCAATTCATCACCGGTGTTAGGGCTTCTGGCCCATCTTCTCCATACCGTCCACCATAGCCTGCCAACGATAAATCATACATAACAAACGGCTTTCCTGTTCGGTCATCAATGCCGCCAATATTAGGATTCGACCAATGAGAAAATGCTCCCATCGCGCGCTTTGGTAACGCCTTCGACATGGCGCCATTAATTGTATCAAAGATACGAATTTGAAGAATAGCTCTTCCGCCCGACGGAGCAGGGAATTTTGGATTGAAGAAACAACCTTCACGAGCCTTAATTGTTATAGGACGCATGGCTCCCTCTGTTTGAGGTTGCTGTGCGTCACAAAAAACCTTTATTGCAAATAGTGCGTAAGCCCTCGTATAATTTATATATGAATTGATAGCCGCTGGCACCACATCTGAAGACCTTGAAAAATCTAACTCGACATCACCTCTTCCATTAAAAGTAATATCTACTGCCATCCGCACCGGCTCGGTATCGGGGCCATAATCATCCAAATAATCCTCGAAACTGTATGTACCGGCTGGAACCTTTGCTAACGCATCGCGCATCGCTTTTTCAGAACGATCAAGAATGATGGTGTACGCCGACTCAACGATTTCAAGGCTATAATCGAGAAACAATTGTTGAAGTCGTCCAGCAGCAGTCAAATTAGCAGTGTGTTGCGCTAAAAGATCGCCCCTTACTTTCTCTGGCATACGCACATTCCCAAGCACTATGCGCAGAATATCCTCATCAATATCTCCATTTCGTACAAACCGTACTGGAAGAATACGTAACCCTTCTTGAAACGATTCAGTAACCCCATGCACTTTTTGAGATCCAGGTGCTGCACCACCCATGTCTACCTGATGGGCGGAACAAGCGACAAACCCTATTAGCCTTTCTGCAACAAATACTGGCATAACTTGAAATGTATCAGGGAAATGTCCAGATCCCATAAATGAGTCATTGAGCAAAATAGAATCCCCCGGCCGAAGAGATTCTGCTGGGAAATATCTAAGTGCATGTTTGACGCAAGCCGGCATTGCACCTAGGTGCCCCGGGCTAAAATTCCCCTGAGCCACCATCATCGCATTTCGGTCAAATAAAGCAGTTGAAAAATCGTCTCCTTCACGGACTCCTTCCGAAAAAGCCGTATGTCGCAAAGTGGTCCCTAACTCATCCGCAATAGAGAGCATAGTATTCCAGATCACTGTTAGCGTTACTGGATCAACATTATCCATTTTAGCCATTTTTGTTTCCCTCGAACGCCTTTATGGTTTTATTTCAATGATCAAGTGACCTTCATCACTGATTTTAGCACGATCACCCGGCAGGATCACCGTCGTGCTATCTGGATCTTCAATAATAGCCGGGCCCGGTACTTCGCTACCTTCGGAGAGAGAGATTCTATCTATAATTTGTGTTTCGGTAAAACCACCGGTTTCAGGAAACCAAACAGATCGCAATGCATTTAAACGCGGTTCTCTGCCAACAACTGTGCGGTAAATAGGTTCAAAATCACGTCCAGAAGGCAGAATGGCAACTAAAGACCAATCCACCACCTCAACGCTTGCTTCCGAATCTAAGAATTTATGTTTTCTAAAATAAGTCGTGTTGAAGGCTTGGATTGCAGCATCTACATAATCCGGCCCAATAGGCCCATTAGGCAAATTCACAGAAACCTCAAACCCCTGTCCTACATAACGCATATACGCGTACCTCGACCACTGAGGATTTCCAACTACACCCAGTCGACCAATATCGTCCAACGCTCTCTCTTCTAATCTATCATATATCGTTCTAATGGTTTCTGATACCGTCAATTCAAGTTTTAATACTCTCGTAGTCGACACATCTATCCTTGGTTCAGCCTCTAAAAGACCTATAGCCGATCCAACGCCGGCACCACCTGGGACAATTACTTTAGGAATTCCTATCCCACGAGCAAGACGTGACGCATGCAAGGGTCCTGCGCCCCCAAAAGCCACCATCGCATAATTCCTGGGATCACGTCCTCTTTCGACTGATACAATTCTCAGAGCATTCTCCATATTACTCGTGGCTACCATATGTATGCCCCAGGCAGCAGCTTCTAGATCTAAACCTAGAGGTTGGCCGATGTGATTAAACAGACCAGCCCGCGCAGCCTCTATATCAAGTTTCATTTCACCCGCATTGAACCAATCGGGGGAAATATATCCAAGTGCAACATTCGCGTCTGTAATCGTGGGTTCAACTCCACCTCGGCCATAGCAAATTGGCCCCGGATCGGCTCCTGCACTCTCGGGCCCTATTCTAATCATGCCAAGTTCAACCTTCGCTATCGATCCTCCGCCCGCACCAATTTCAAGTAATTCTACAGCCGGTACATTGATTGGGAGGCCACTGCCTTTCTTAAAACGAACATGGCCAACTTCAAAGCTCGGCATTATTGCAGGAGAACCTTCATCTACCGCACCAAGTTTGGCGGTAGTTCCTCCCATATCAAAAGTAATCACCTGATTTTCGCCAACACTTGTACCAACGATACCCCCCATTAAAACCCCTGCTGCTGGGCCGGACTCGATGATACGAATCGGATATTCCTGCGCCATCCCTGTCGAAACCAATCCACCACTAGACTGCATTACGAATAAGTCATTTTCAAATCCCCGAGCCTCCAACATTTCTTCTAATGTATTCATATAGCGACTAACAATCGGTTTGATATACGCATTAGCAGCAGTTGTATTGGTTCTTTCATATTCGCGAAATTTAGGAGAAATTTCCGACGATATGGAAACTGACATTTTGGGAACTCTTTCTAGAATACGAGCCCTAATCATTTCCTCATGTTTTGGATTAGCATAAGAATGCATCAGTGCAACCGCTATGGTTTCGCGCTTCGAATCAAGCAATTTATCCAACGCTTGATCCACAGAAATTACATCCAGATCGGTCACCACATCACCATTAAAATCGACTCGTTCTACCACTTCCACAATATGGCGACGTTCTACAAGCGGTTCCGGTTTATTTATATGAAGATCATAAGTCTCATATCTTTTCTGCCTACCTATAATCAAAACGTCCCGAAAACCCGCCGTCGTGATGAGACCCGTAGCGACGCCTTTACGCTCTAATATTGCATTAGTCGCCACTGTGGTAGCGTGCAACATGGTATCAATTGATCCTGGGTCGATTTCTGCTTCATCCAATAATCTATCAAGTCCAATTAGTACCGCGTCCTCTGGTTTCTTAGGTGTGCTTGGCACCTTCAGAAAATGGGTAAATTTTCGGAAACCGTCGTGCAGCACAAAATCTGTAAACGTGCCCCCAATATCAAAAGCTATTCGAATCATAAGTTCTCCCTACCCTTATCTTAAATCAATCTAACAACGTTCAGAGGGGCGGGAAAGGATGATTGAAATTTACCTGTGATATAATCTACTTCAGGTTAGTTAGCCGGAGGGTCGGTTATTTAACCAAATTACGTTTAAATTAATTAAGTAACCTTGTAGAAAACAGACTCACGATAA
Source organism: uncultured Thalassobaculaceae bacterium (assembly GCA_964483985.1). Classification (GTDB taxonomy): domain Bacteria; phylum Pseudomonadota; class Alphaproteobacteria; order Thalassobaculales; family Thalassobaculaceae; genus CAZADS01. The sequence continues at coordinate 21,046 of CAZADS010000097.1, read as the reverse complement.
AAACCTTTCTCCACAACTAATGGAATAGATTTTAAATTTTTACTCAGCCCTCAGTCACCATTTCCGCCACAGAGCATTTTTTTAAGGAACTCGTATGTCCGCTACAAAAACCCTCCGTGAATTAATCAAAAGCGATATCTTTTTACACTTACCATCGGTTTATGATCCAATTACCGCCCGCCTTGTTCAAGCAGCCGGGTTCGAGGCAACCTATGTCGGCGGATACGTATCCGGGGGTTCTAAAGTGATAACTGAGCCACTTTTAACGATGACTGAACAAGTAGAAATTGCGGAAAAAGTAGCAGCGTCAGTATCTATCCCCGTACTTGCTGATGCCGGAGCCGGATTTGGGGAACCGCTGCACACTATGAGAACAGTTCGCGAATTCTGCAGGGCAGGAATAGCTGGAGTCCATATTGAAGACCAGCTTTTTCCTAAACGCGCTCACTATCATAAATACCAAGTTCACGCCATAGAGCCAAATGCGTTCACTACTAAAATCGATTATGCATGCAGGGCCCGAGAGGCTACTGACAAAGATTTTCTAATTATTGCTAGAACTGATACATGCAGAGAATTTGGGCTTGAAGAGGCTGCAAAACGAATAAACTCAGCAGCTGATGTTGGAGCCGATATGGGATTATTGTTTCCTAGATCGGTTGAAGAGACAGCCCGTGCTCCAGAAATCTGTCAATTACCTCTCATTTATGTTCAAAGTCGAGGTAATAGAGACGGGCGACCATTATTCTCTCGCGATCAACTACGGAATATGGGCTACGCAATGTGTATAGACGCTCAAATAGTCTTAGCCGTAGCTTTTTCAGCACAAAAAGATATGTTGCAGGAATTGCGGAAAACCGGAGATTTTTCGACCCTCTCAGAACTGAATTTGATTGAAATTCGCAAACAAATAGAGGACCTAATCGGGCTTGATGACTATTATTCTATTGAGCGAGATACCGTTGAAAAATGATAAACAACTACTGATTCACTAAGTCGTATAACCTTTTATTTTCTGGTCCAAAGAATATAAGAAACCCAACCTAAGGTTTCAAAACCGATTTAACCGTCGAAAGGAAAGAACGAATATGGGCCCGCTTAACGGTACAAAAATTATAGAACTGGTAGGTATTGGACCAGCACCTCACGCGTGTATGCTTCTATCGGATATGGGAGCAGAAATAATCCGTATTGATCGTCCAGGAGGCAATAAGGTTGGCGGTAGAGACCGAGCAGCCATTCTTAATAGAGGCCGGAAATCATTAGCTCTGGATCTCAAAAGCACTGAAGGCACTCAAACCGCCCTTCGGTTAATTGATCAAGCCGACGGGTTGATTGAGGGATTCAGGCCAGGTGTGATGGAGCGTCTTGGACTTGGACCCGAAACCTGTATTTCAAGAAACCAGAAGCTAGTTTATGGGAGGATTACGGGATGGGGTCAAGATGGACCATTGGCATCTGTAGCTGGTCACGACATTAATTACATCGCACTTTCGGGAGCCCTGGCGTCTATAGGAAATCAAGAAAGTGGTCCAGTTCCTCCATTGAACCTCGTTGGCGATTTTGGAGGCGGAGGCATGATGCTCGCATTTGGTATGGTCTGTGGTCTATTGGAAACGCGATCGTCTGGCCATGGTCAAATTATAGATGCTTCAATGCTTGAGGGATCCGCCCTTTTGATGGCAGGAATTTTTTTATCTAAAAATTCTGGGACATGGAACCGTCCTCGAGGGGAAAATTGGTTAGATGGGGGAGCGGCTTTCTACGGGACATATAAATGTTCTGATGGTCAATGGATATGCATAGGCTGTATCGAGCCCCAATTTTTTCAACTTCTTAGAGAGACGTTAAACCTCACTGATTCTTTATGGGATCGACAATGGGATCATACGGCTTGGCCTGAACAAAAACGCCGCCTTGCTAATATTTTCGCAACTAAAACCCGTCTGGAATGGACCCAAATAATGGGCCAACTTGATGTTTGTTTTGCGCCCGTTATGAATTTAGATGAAGTTATGGAACATCCTCATACGAAAGAAAGGAATGTCTACGTCAACTCTGACGGTTTCATCCAACCGTCGCCGGCGCCGAGATTTAGCCGAACCAAAGAGTCAATCCAATCTCCACCCGCCAAACCCGGAGAACACAACGATGAGATTCTAGAAGCCTGGGGATTTACGGAGGAAGAGATTGGATCTTTAAGACAAGCATCGATCATTACTGACCCCAATTAACAAAAATAGCCAGTGAACCCTTGCACCAGAACCAACCATCCACATAGATATGGCTAAATACTGATCTTGGTTTACTCGCTCGTTCGCCCGTGATGTTTTAATAGTTCCGTAGATTACAAAATCCCAAAACTAATAGCTTCTATCCGTGTGAGATTGCCGATATGGCCCACACCCTTGATTTTTTATTACAACCACAATCCGTCGCCGTAATAGGCCCTTCAAACGAACCATCCCGAATCGGTGGACATCCTATTTACTCAATGTTAACCGGAAAATATCGCGGTCGTTTGTACCCAGTGAACCCAAGGTATAAAACTATACAAGGGTTAAAAGTTTATCCAAGTATTAAGGATATTCCAGAAATGATTGATATTGCAATCATTTCCGTTCCGGCTAGCCTTGCAGCAGATATTTTGAATGATTGTGCTGCTTCCGTTGTGAAAACTGCAATAGTGTTCACCTCAGGTTTATCGGAAATTGGTGATTCTGGAATCAGGTTGCAATCGGAAATTTCTAGTATGTCTAAGAAAAGCGGGATGAGGATCGTCAGCCCGAACTGTTTGGGCGTATTCAATTTACGCTTAGGGTGGTTTAGAACATTTGCTAATACTTTAGCAAGTTTGAAAATACCAACAGGGCCTATTGGGATCGAGACACAGAGTGGCGCTTACGGGGTCATTTGTTTACCATTTCCCAAAACCGAGGAGTTGGAACAAATTACTTGGTTACAACTGGAAATGAGGTAGATGTAGATTTATCGGAAGTGATAGAGTATTACCCTAAAATTCACGATGTTCGTGTTATAATTACCTACACGGAGGACATCCGTGTTGGTAATCGAATACTTAAAGCGTTGGAAGTTCCACGCGATGCCGAAAAACCCATCATTTTTATGAAATTAGGTTCCACCGAGGCTGGGGCACGAGCCGCAATTTCACACAGCTTCTTTAGTCGGAGAGGATGCGGCTACTAAACACGGGATTAATGTTGAGCCTCTCCCAAAAAAACAAAAGAAAATCCTTAAACTCATTGCGTCTTCAAGCCTGAATAACCCAGTTGATTTTACCGGACAAGTTTTAAATGACTACCGTCTCCTGAAAAAAAGCGTGCGCTATCTAATCGAGGATGCTGATTATGACTGCCAAATAATCTATATGGCGACCCTAGCCATTTCTCAATTCACAAAGAACTCGAGCCTTGAAATTGTCACCTCTCTCCGAGAATCATATCCTGATGAATTAATTATAATAAGCTTAATTGGTCCACCGGACGCAAGGAAACCCTGCGAAGAAATAGGATACCCCTATTTCGAAGGCCATTCTCATGCAGTGAGGGCCATGGCTGCGTTACATTATTTTGGCGACGTCTTTCGAAGAGGTAGACCTGATGATCCACCTTCGCTTAAAAAAAATGCTTTTTCCCCACCTTCTCACTCTCTAACAGAAAGTGAGACAAAAACAATATTGTCTGCAGTCGGCATTCCAATTCCTCGTGAAATCCCAAACGGAGGCAATAGCAGCTTGGCGCAAGCTAAACTCTTCTATCGTGTTGAAAGTTGCATATAGAGATTTACCTCATAAGACAGAGTTTGAAGGAGTTATACTAAATTTAAATGATAAGTCTTCTATAGAAGCCGTCTATCGAATATTGATAAATCCGGCTAAATCATATAACCCAAATGCCGTTATAGATGGTATACTTGTCGTAGAGATGATCCTCGGCGGCGTTGAAACGGTTCTGGGTGTTTTTCAGTATCCCGTGTTTGGCCCCACTGTCATGTTTGGACTGGGAGGTGTTTTTGTCGAAGTTCTGAAAGATGTTGCATTTCGGGTCGCCCCATTCGGGCTGGATGAAGCGAGGCGGATGATTAACGAGATATGTGGAAGAGAACTTTTAAATGGTGTCCGAGGAGCAAAAGCCAGTGACACAGAGGCATTGGCTAAAAGTCTGTCCAACCTTTCAGTGTTCGTCGCAAATAATAGTGACTTTATACACTCTATCGAAATTAATCCCTTCATCGTAATGTCTGAAGGAGGCGTAGCTGCGGATGCATTAATCATTTCTCGGGAAAAATCATCTGGCAAAAACTAGCTCCAAACCTTAACTTCTATTGTACTAAAAAACCTCTTATTACTAATAAAGCCGGCTAAAAAAATATTTCAAGGGGCCAACAATGAAACTTACTGATGAGCAAATTAAACAGTTCAATGAAGAGGGGTATATATTTTTCCCTTCCAGGTTTTCCCAAGACGAAGTTAAAATTTTAAAAGATGCTGCATCGAATATTTATAATACTGACCGAGAGGAAGTTTGGCGTGAGAGCTCGGGAGCTGCTCGAACCGCATTTGCCGCGCATACCTATGACGAAGCTCATCGACGATTAGGTGCCCACCCTCGTTTAATAGACCCAGTCGAACAATTACTGGGGGGCAAGCTGTATATGCACCAATATAAAATCAATGCGAAAGCAGCCTTTGACGGAGAAGTTTGGCAGTGGCATCAGGATTTTGGTGTTTGGCATCGCGACGATGGCATGCCCGAGCCACGCGCAATGAATATCGCCGTTTTTTTAGATGACGTAACGGCCGCGAACGGCCCTCTTTTGTTTCTGCCAAAGAGCCATACGATGGGAGTTATTGAAGCTGGGCACGATATCGAGACAACCAGCTATCCACTTTGGACCCTGAACCGAAAAAAAGTAAGCGAGCTTGCCGAAAAAGGCGGTTGCGTTGCGCCCACTGGACCCGCTGGAAGCATGCTGCTTTTTTCTTCATTGTTGGTCCATGCTAGTCCACCAAATATTAGTCCGCTGCCGCGCAATATCGTATATTTGTCACTTTGTCATGTAGATAATCATATTACCCGATACAAACGCAAAGAATGGATCGCACATCGTGACTTCACGCCTATTAGAGCTTTGGAAGATGACTGTTTAATTCAATTATCCCCCGATAATGAATCGGTGGTAGCTCAATGAATTTATTATCAGCCTAATGTATCTTTATCCAGAATTGATGGCGCTCAGCGCTGATAACCGACCCATTCGCGTTTGCTTAATAGGTGCAGGTAAATTTGGCAGCATGTTCTTAAGCCAAGTGACGTCAACTCCAGGGATCGAAATCAAAATAATAGCCGATATCTTTCCCGACGCATCTAAAAATGCTTGTCGTCGAGTTGGTTGGACTGAACAACAGATTGCGGACACTATCTTCACAGATGATGCTTTTACCGCCATTACACGAAGTGATGTAGATATAGTCATCGAAGCAACGGGCCAGGTCCCAGCTGGGATCCAACATGCTCGTAAGGCCTTTGAGTCAGGCAAGCACATTGTCATGGTCAACGTCGAGGCCGACGCGTTAGCTGGACCATTACTGGCTATCGAAGCAGCATCGGCGGGAGTTGTATATTCCATGGCATACGGCGATCAGCCGGCTCTAACTACCGAATTGGTAAACTGGGCAAGGTCGTGTGGTTTTGAAGTCATAGCAGCTGGAAAAGGCACCAAATACTTACCAATTTATCATTCATCTACGCCCGATACGGTTTGGGATCATTACGGCTTGAATGCGGATGAGGCATCGGCTGCAGGAATGAATAGCAAGATGTTCAATTCCTTTCTTGATGGCACTAAATCCGCCATAGAAATGGCTGCTATCGCCAACGCCTGCGATCTGACTCCCCCAGAAAATGGCCTACAGTTTCTTCCGTGTGGGATGAATGATCTCGCCCATGTGTTAAAACCAATAAATGATGGTGGTAGTCTCTCCACCAAAGGACAAGTCGAAGTGGTATCCTCATTGGAAAGAGATGGCAGGCCAGTTTTTAACGATCTTAGGTGGGGTGTATATATTGTAATCAAAGCTCCAAATGATTATTCAGCAGCATGTTTTCAGCAATACGGCATGAATACAGACAAGACCGGAAGGTATTCAGCAATGTTCAAGCCATTTCATCTTATTGGGCTAGAATTAAACATTTCTATATTATCAGCAGTTCTTCGTGGAGTTCCTACAGGCTCAACTTCAAATTTTAAAGGAGATGTAATAGCCACGGCCAAAAGAGACTTGAAAATGAACGAGATATTAGATGGCGAAGGCGGAAGCACAGTGTGGGGAAAATTAATTCCGTCAGGACGATCCCTTAAAGAAGGTAAGCTACCAATCGGATTAGCCAATAATGTTCAATTGACAAAATCCATTGCTAAAGGAGAAGCCATTTCCTGGGATGACGTTGTTATAGACATGACAGATCCTACCGTAAAAATAAGGAAAGATATGGAAGCAAGATTTGCTAACGTAAAACGGCAGTGAAGTGACCAAGTAAAACATTCACCGAAATGACTTTTATAATCCCTCCATACTTTTTTTATTAAACACTAAACATTTATTATGTTTTTGGCATCACCGTACCTGGTGTTTGTAGAGCATCACTAATAGGGCGAACGTCTAAAACGTTTATTTCAGGACGGCGAAACAGTTCCGGCGCGATGGATTCATAGAAAGCTCCTATTTTAATAGCCATATCATCTCGTAAACGCTTGGTTATGATTTGCATGCCAACAGGACGCCCGTCGGTCGTCAAACCACAAGGAAGCGAAATCATGGGGAGACCCGTCACACTGAATACATATGTTGCCATGAAAACGTCCTGAAAACGAGCAACCGCTTTTCCGCCAACTGTTTTTGGCAGCGGTTCATCAAGTCTAAAAGGAGGAGCGCCTACAGCCGGTGCTATGATAAAATCAAATTTATCGAAAAATTTACGAACGCGGTGCCAGTATTGAGTTCTAAGCCGTTCAGATCTCGTTACGTCTCTCACAGATAACTCGAAAGCAGCAGAAATCTGGTTCACTAATTGTTGTGTCATTAGATCACTATGCGCATCAAAACGATCTGCATACCTGGCAATCATCCCAAAACCTCTGGTTCCGGAAATGATATCTCGAATATCAGAGGTATCAAAACAAGCCTCCTCCACAACACATCCCATATTCTCTAAACGCCGCACACCAGCCGAAACCAGCGCATCAACCTCTGGGTCCATTGGAACTACTCCGCCCAAATCACCGGCATAGGCAATCCGCCAACCTTTAGGGTCTATTTCCGAAGTCGCTGAAGCAATGTAATTAATATTATCGTCTGGCAACGAGCTAGGAGCTCGATCGTCCGGGCCTGCTAGAACCGACATTGCCCGAGCTAGATCTTTCACGGATCGTACCATAGGGCCTTGCACATGATGAACTAAAGTATCCCACCCATAATCCGTGGGATAAAAGGGTATACGTCCCGGCGAAGGGCGCAAGCCGACAAGATTATTAAATGAACATGGAACCCTAATCGAGCCGCCTAGATCTGTCCCAATGGCCAACGGTGCCATCGCAGCAGCAACAGCCGCACCCGAACCACCGCTTGACCCTCCTGCCGTGACATTCACATCCCAAGGATTTCGGGTAGTGCCAAAAATTTTATTCGTCGTATTTATATCGTGTGCAAATTCAGGAGTATTTGTTTTTCCTAATATTATACCGCCTGCTTGTTTAAGTCTTTCGACTGACACGGTATCTTCTTTAGGTACATCATGCTCCAATATTAACGATCCAAAAGTAGTACGTATATCCTTGGTCTGTAAAATATCTTTAATTAGAAATGGGACGCCTTCCAACGGGCGAGTGGATCCACCCGCCGCCCGACGTTGGTCAATTTTTTCAGCCTCCTCCACAGCTGTCTCATTTAAGGTGCAAACAGCATTAATAATAGAATTTGTAGCTTCAATCCTACCCAAAAACGCCTTCGTGATTTCTACCGCACTGACTTCGCCGTCGCTTACCGCTTTAACTATCTTTTCTATTGACCAATCTAGAATCTCGGAATTCATATTTTTCTCCAACCCTTCAACCTTTATTCCAGGTTGAACCATCCATCGTCAAAACACGCCGCAAAAACTTCCACGCCCCGTTTACTTTTATTAAAGTGTCTTCATACACTCCACAATCGGCGATAGCTGGCAAGCTACCCGGGTGTCCATTATAGGCTATCAAATAACAATGTCCCCTAACTTGTCCATTGTCCAGAGCCTCAAGGTGCAAGTTACCATTCCAATGCCGTCTATATCGACCTTTCCTATTAGCTTTATCTCGCTCTTTATGTTCCATCAAAGCGGACCGTCCTCGCACTTCTATCCCCACTTCGGGGGATAACATTTCCCCATCATCTGTGAAGCAATTTGTGTATGTCTCAACATCTGCCTTATCACTTGCGAGGTTATACAAAGAATACAGATTTTGAATTTCTAGCTGATCCTCTATGGTTAACGAACCGGTTGAAGGCATAATTAATCCCCTTTTTCAGCAAAAAATGATTACAAAGAGAGTATTAAAAACTAAAGAGGTTTTAAATATTCACCATCCATGCGAGACATGATTTAAACAAACTATCAGACTGGAAATTTAAGGAGATACTTTATGGCTCGATTGTGTGAAGGAAGAGTAGCTATAGTTACGGGAGCCGCACGGGGTGTTGGAAAAGAACATGCTCTGGGTCTAGCGAGACATGGAGCAAAAGTGCTTGTCAATGACCTTGGGGCTGACGTGCATGGTAAAGGGAGTGACTCGTCGCCGGCACAGGCGGTCGTTGATGAAATAATTGCTATGGGCGGAGCAGCCGATGTGAATGGTGACGACGTAAGTTCGTGGACTGGCGCTAAAAATATGATCGACCAAGCGATTGGTACATTCGGTACGCTTGACATAATGATCAACAACGCCGGTATTTTACGGGACCGTATGCTAGTAAATATGACAGAAGATGAATGGGATGCCGTGATACAAGTTCACCTTAAAGGTACTTTTGCCCCCTCAAGACATGCTGCCTCTTACTGGAGACAACTTTCGAAAGAAACGGGCGATAAAGTTAATGGTAGAATTATCAATACAAGTTCAACATCAGGTATATACGGAAACGTCGGACAAACTAACTATGGAGCTGCCAAAGCAGGAATTGCAGCTTTCACTATTATAGCGGCAAGAGAATTGGGAAGAATTGGCGTCACTGTTAACGCTATTTCGCCTACTGCTTATACTCGCATGACGGAAGATCTTCGTGAGTACACTGAAGAAGATATTAAACGACGAGCTCCAAGCTGGGTATCCCCAACCGTCATTTATCTATCAAGTCTAGAAGCTGGAGATATTTCTGGCCGCGTAATTCAAGCCGGAAATGGGCAAGTTGCCGTCTGCGAGGGCTGGCGACGGGGAGCGGAGATAGATCAAATTGATGACCCTGAGGCGATTGGTCCTTTGATAAGGAATATGATTTCCAATGTGCGCAAGAATTCAGGCATGGATGGATTTGAACTTGATTAATCCCTTAACGCGGGCGGTCAAAACTCTTTGATTGCATTTTCTCCTAAAAATTCTGCAGAGCCCGCCAAATCGCTTCACTCGTAGCCGGCATTTGTATATGCTTTACCCCGACTGGATTTAAGGCATCTATAATAGCATTTATGACCGTTTGTGGGGCGCCTATGCAACCAGCCTGCCCTACACCCTTGACGCCAAGCACATTAGCATCGGTGGGTACCGATTTAAGATTTACCCCAAACTTTGGCAGATGGCTAGCGCGTGGCATAGCATAATCCATAAACGACCCAGTCAAAAGCTGACCAGAGTGATCATCAAATTCTACAAATTCAAATAAAGCTTGGCCAATGCCTTGAGTTACCCCTCCATGGAGTTGACCTTCCGTGAATGTCCTATTTAATGCAACGCCATAATCGTCAACCATGATATAGCTTAACAAAGTGACTGCACCCGTTTCTGGATCTATTTCGACTTCGGCCACGTGACAGCCGTTTGGAAAGGTGAATGGAGCGTTTTCTCGGATTGTAAACGTATCTAACCCTATTCCGTCAAGTTCAGGAGCAATATCGCGGCTCAAAGCGCCTTGGGATACCTCAATTAAACTAACCGAACGAGCGGTTGTTTTCATCTCAAAAAAACCCTTTTTATAATCTAGATTCTCTGCATTAGCTTGCAATAAAGTGGCTGCCACAATTCGAGCTTTTTTTAGTACTTCATCTATCGCCAACGCCATAGTGGCGCCGCCCATATGCATTGACCGAGCACCTCCATGGCCATATCCCACGCGTATTTGCCGAGTGTCGGATTGCAAATACTCAAAACAATCAATTGGTAATCCAAGCCTTTCAGACGCTATCTGGGTATAGGTGGTTTCGTGTCCTTGTCCGTTGGACTCGGTTCCAACTCTCAGCTGAATCTTGCCAGATGCGTTAAATTTAATTTCAGCTCCTTCTTGCGGGGCGCCCCTTGCTGTTTCAAGAAAACAACCGAATCCTAGTCCTCGCAACATGCCTTTTTTAGCCGAATCTATCTGTCTTTCCTTAAAATTTTCCCGATTAGCATAACGAGCGGCGTCTAAAATATTTTCCTTAAATCGTCCCGAGTCGATTATTACGCCCTGAGCAGTCTCGTGCGGAAACTGGCTTATCGCGTTCAGAATTCGTAGTTCCACAGCATCGAAGTCATATTGTCGAGCAGCTACATCGATTAGTCTCTCAATAATAAAATTAGCTTCTGGTTTCCCAGCTCCTCTATAGGCATCAATCGGTGTGGTGTTAGTAAATACCCCTGTAGAATTTATATAAATTAATGGAATATCGTAAATACCCCCCATCGCAGTGGGCAAAGCATTAGTGGAAGCGTTGGGACCCGCGGTCGAAAGATAAGCGCCCATGTTCGCGATCAAATCCGCTTTCAACGCTAGGAACCGACCTTTGGTATCTAGAGCAAGCTTCGCTTGTGTTCTTATGTCACGGCCATGTAACGACGCCGAATGGTCCTCACCCCGATCAGCTACCCATTTAATGGGTTTCTTGTGATGACGTGCAGCCCATAATAAAAGGACCCATTCCGGAAATAAAAAATTTTTCATCCCGAATCCACCTCCAACGTCCGGTGCCGTAACTTGGATGCGGTCTTCGGGTAAGTTAAAAACATTACCTGCTAAATATTTTCTTATTGCATGAACGCCTTGGGCTGTGCAGGTCAGAAGAAGTGTATCGGTTTGCTCATCGTATTCACCTATTCCGGCTCGCGGCTCGATAGGTGCAGCCATCACTCTATTATTAACAATATCTAACTCAACGACATGTGGCGCTGTCCTAAAGATTTCTTTTACTGCAGTTCGATTTCCCTTTTCAAACCGAAATGCTATATTCCCCGGAGCTTCTGACCACAGTATGGGAGCCCCCTCCCTAAGCGCGGCTTCGTGATTAATCGCAACCGGCAGACTCTTATAGTTTATCTCAACTTTTTCTGCCCCTGCAACCGCCGCATTTTTGTTTTCTGCAACCACCAAAGCTACCGGGTCCCCTACATGTCTCACTCTATCGGAAGCTAAAGCAAAACGTGGTGGCACTACTAACGGAGTAATCGCAGGAAATTTAGTAATGCAGGGCAGAACACCTAAACCATCTGCTTGCAAGTCCGTTGCCGTATAAATACCCACCACCCCGGGTACTTCCCTTGCCACGGCAATCGAAATTTTTTCAATTTTCGCGTGAGAATAAGGAGATCTAACAATATGTGCATATAGTTGGTCATCTAAAACTATATCTTCAACGAAGCATCCATTGCCAGTCAAAAATCTAGCATCTTCAATGCGTCCTGTAGAAGGCATAAGTAATTTCCTCTGAACAAAACATACTTTGCATATTTGCCTTTAAAAGTTAGCCCATGCCCCAAATTTTATCCATAAAGCACCAGAGTCCTCTAAAACTTGAGGCCTAGTTTGTCAGATAATTATATCGAGGATTAAAAGGGGTCCTTGACTTTAAGGATCTGTTTCCCTCTATACATCCCAGTTTTCAGGTCAATATGATGCGGCCTATGAAGTTCGCCAGTATCAGGATTCTCGACATAAGCATCAGCTTTTATAGAATCATGAGACCGTCGCATACCACGTTTTGATGGAGTAGTTTTCCGTTTTGGGACAGCCATTGTTCAATGCCCTTTTCTCAAAAGCTGATATAATTATGAATGCGGTTCCTTAATTGCACTAAGCTACCGAAACAGGGTTATATACACTATTTACAACCTGTGAACTAACATTTCAACCAGACGGTAAAGGCCGAGCCATCTGATAGCGTATTTTGCATCCAAACTCTAGAATCTTTTTTACATAAGGCCGCATGTAATAGGAAATTTAGCCGAAATATTTTATTTGAATTCAATAATAGGCTGATCTACGGCGAGATTGTCGCCCGCTGACGCATGAAGTTTAGACACAACGCCATCTTTTTCAGCCCGCATAATATTCTCCATTTTCATTGCTTCTACAATTGCTAGTTCCTGACCTGCTTTGACTTGATCGCCTTCTTTGACGGCAAAAGAGACTAGAAGGCCCGGCATAGGTGAAAGTAAAAAATTTCCGAGATCAGGAGCCTGTTTGAGTGGCATAAGACGAAAAAACTCAGAAAACCGCTTTTCAAATATTTTAAAAACCCGTTCGGCACCACTATAGTTTACCTTATAATCCAACCCTTCTCGTTCAACTTGTACCACCCTATATATATCGTCTATGGTACCTTTAAAGAGTAAATCAATCGAATCGCAACGACCTCTTATTTTGATTAGTCTTCCATCGACCGTTACGTCATATCCGCCATTCACGACAAAAACGCTTGCTTCTGTGATTACGTCATTTTCCAAAACTACAAAGGCCGAGTCATTTGTTTGTGAATTGTATCTGCGCGCCAATGCAACTTGACCACTTATTTGAGAATTACGCTCCACGCTCACTGTCTCGTATGCGGCTACAAGTGCTTTTAGTAAGAGAATGATTTCATCCCCCAGACAAGCACCCTTGAATCCTGAAGGAAATTCTTCTGCAATAAAAGCTGTGCTTATTTTTCCCTTTTGGAATTTTTTATGCATCATAACGGCCGCAAGAAAATCTAAATTGTTGCTAACGCCCCTAATACGAAAATAATTAAGTGCGTCGATCATAATTTTGATGGCTTGATCACGATCATGACCAAATGCAACTACCTTGGCTATCATAGGATCGTAATACATAGAGATTTCAGAACCCTCTTTAACGCCCGTATCTATGCGGATGCCAGCACTTTCGGGAGGAGGTTGGTAGCGAATTAATCGACCCGTGGATGGCAAAAAACCGCGATATGGATCTTCTGCATATACACGTGCTTCTATGGCCCACCCTTTTAAACGAACGTCTTCCTGGTTTACGGGAAGTAAATCACCGGCAGAAATCCTTATCATTAACTCTACTAAATCGATACCAGTAATACACTCTGTGACTGGGTGTTCGACTTGGAGACGAGTATTCATTTCCAAAAAATAAAAATTACGGTCCTTATCTACGATAAACTCAACAGTACCGGCAGAAACGTAATTTACTGCCCTAGCAAGAGAGACCGCTTGCTCGCCCATTTTACGTCTAGTTATTTCATCAAGAACCGGACTGGGTGCTTCTTCTATCACTTTTTGATGACGCCGCTGGATGGAACATTCGCGCTCTCCTAAAAATACTGTATTCCCAGCCGAATCTGCTATTATCTGAATTTCTATGTGCCGAGGCTGTTCTATATATTTCTCAATAAAAACTCGGTCATCTCCAAAGCTGGAAACAGCTTCGTTGACTGCCGATCGAAATCCATCCCGCACTTCCTCGTCATTATATGCGACCCGCATTCCTTTCCCACCACCACCTGCTGATGCTTTTATCATTACGGGAAACCCAATTTCATTTGCTACTTGGATGGCTTCCATATCATCAGCAATTATGCCAACGTGGCCAGGCACGGTATTTACACCAGCAGATGCGGCTATTTTTTTTGATTCAATCTTATCACCCATTGAAGCTATAGCTTCAATTTTCGGTCCAATAAAAGTGACACCCTCTTTTTCAAGTGCCTCCGCAAAGGCAGGGTTTTCAGATAAAAACCCATAACCAGGATGGACTGCATCCGCTCCTACTTGACGAACACTTTTAAGAATACGCTCTATTTTTAGATAACTATCTGAAGATGCCGACCCACCAATATGGACTGCTTCGTCTGCTTGCTGAACGTGCAATGCATTTTCGTCAGCATCTGAATAAATAGCGACGGTCCCAATACCCATTTTTTTTGCCGTTTTTATTATCCGACAGGCTATCTCCCCTCGGTTCGCTATGAGGATTTTCTTGAACATTTTTACTCTCTTTGGAAGAAATCAAATGTTGGTGCACTTAAAAGATAATATCGATTGGATTAGCTAAAATTTACCCGCTCTCGATTAAAAAATTAAACCTCCGAATTTATAACACGTCTTTTACTTGTTATAGATGAAGCCATTATATTTCCAATTACAAATATCATATAAAAAACTTTTCGATCTCTCTAGAGACTTTATAGCATTTTCGAGCTAATCGTCAGTTAAACAAACCAGCACTGCTTAAAAACTGTGTATACGAGAAACTTAAATTTACCTACTCTTTCTATTCTTCCTTCCACGCTTTTTTGGGGGTTATGGTGGATTCCCTTGCGATGGGTTAAAGGTTTAGGACTTGCACCTCTAGTTATAAACGCCTTTCTTTACGGAATGGGTGCCGTCCTACCTATGACAGTGATATCGGGTATCACTCTAGGTCTTACGCTAGTTACCTGGAATTTAACACTTCTTCAGGTTGAAATCGTTCGGATTACGCTTTTATTTTATCTCTCCGCTACCTGAGCAAACTTACTAGAATGGATAGTGTTGCGAAAACCAATTCGTTTGCGCCGTGTAATTGCTGTTTGCGTAAATTTATCCCCAACATGGTTTCTACTTGTTAGCGAGCATCTTATTCCAACCCCAAAACTCTGCAGAATGGTTTGGTTTAATTTCTGGAATTCTTTTTTCCTAACCTTAACGCTAGCAAATGCAATAATAAATTCCAATATTTTCGGCCAAAGCTTTTTCGCTTTCGAAACCGCTAGTGCTTTCAGCGTTTTAGCTATTATGATGAGTTTCGATAAGGTTTTATCGACTTCGATATTTTACGAGTCCTTAGTTACGGTATGCTCTATCGTATTCTTGTGGCTCATTCCTGCAACACTCCTATTATTTTATGGAACCCGTTTCCTACCTTCCCGACAGATAGCATTGCTGATGTTGTCAGAATGTGCAGTGGCCTCTATTTCGGCCCGCATATTAATTGCAGCACCTTTTGACTTTAGAGAAGGATTTGGATGCCTGACAATTATAATGCCGAGAATTATGAGAACACGGGATTCCAATCCACTACCCAGCAAGAAATACCCCACAGGGGGAACCTAGCTTTTTTGTTTTATTAACGACACTCTGTTAAAAACCGAGTTCCCATGTTTTTATTTATTATTTTCTTACTATATCAATAAATCAAGAATTTTTCTCCTAAATTAACACATTAAAGTAGGATCCTGGTAGAGCATTAAATTCAATGTTATCATTTGCGATTAAAGTTTGTAGGCGTAAAATTTGCGATTCGATATCTGCGTCAGACACCGCTGTACGCAAGCGAAACCCAGTTTGTGAGACCGCTGATCGTTGAATTTCCGCTGCGCCAGATGAGGAAAACCTCGCCGGACTTGTCTTCTGCATTTTTTCATTTGGCGAACGCGTTATGCGCTTAATTAGATCCGCTCTCGACTGCTCAGGGACATTAGACTGCGTCGGAATAAGAGCCATAATTTTCCCCTCCTAAAATACGTGCCTTAATTTACAAGGTCTCTACGTCAAAAAAAAGAAATAAAAAAAGAAGCAATAAAATTAAATTATATCCTGTTAATTTCTAATTCCAACGCGTCCATAGCTTGGGTAAGTTTCGACGGTGTTGAAGCATAACAAAGACGTAAGTATCCCTCCCCCCCGGGCCCAAAAGCACTACCAGGCGCTAAGCCGACGTTACATCGGTCAATCAAATGCTTACAAAACTTGAGAGAATCACTCACACCATCCACCGCAAAAAACGCATAAAATGCTCCATTTGGACGCATTGCCTTCACACGAGGCCACCTTTCAAGACGATCAAAAACAATATCCCGCCCAATTTGGCACCTATTTCGAAGCTCTGATATGACGTCATCACCGTCTTGTAGCGCAGCAATACCGGCCTTTTGAATAAATGGGGGCACACCAGATGTAGAAATCTGAATAAGTTTTGCCAATGTTGGTGCTATGTCTTTTGGGTGCACCATCCATCCCATCCTCCATCCTGTCATCAACCAGGATTTAGAAAAGCTATTGACTACAATTAATTTATCCTCCGGAAGCGATATTTGAAGAAATGAAGCCGCGACAGGCCTATCAAATACTAAAGTGTGATAAACTTCATCTGATATAATCCAAATGTTGCGCGCTCGCGCAAATTCCAACAATCTTAATTGATCCCTTTCCGGTATTATCCAACCGGTTGGATTTCCTGGAGAATTAACAAAGATGGCTTTTGTTTTATCGGTAACTGCATCAAAGACCTCATTTAAATCAAGTTGCCACTCATTTTGCTTGAAACGAATAGAAGCATGTTTTGCGACACCTTCATTTATATTTATAGCGGAATAAATGTTAGGCCAAACAGGGCCGATAACCACGACCTCATCTCCAATCTCAAGAAGCATCTGCATCGCTATGAAAATGGCCATCATACCAGAGTTTGTCAGAGTGATCCGGTTTGCACTCAATTTAACTCCAAACATACGCTCATGATAAGCACAAAGCTCTCTCCGAAGGTCTTGAACACCATTTTGGTCGGTGTAAAACGTTTCGCCTTGCAACATAGCGTTGTGAGCTGCATTAGAAATAAATTGAGGCGTGGGGATATCACCCTCTCCAAACCACAAGGGAATAAGACCCTGACGGCCCCAACCATAGTTGGCCACCTCCACTATATGTGTCTCCGCTAAATTAGTTACACTCTGGCGAAGTGTATTTAGATTATTGGTCTCGGGCATCGGATACTCCAAATTCAAACAAGCCTTACCTTATCAAAATAGGTTTTTAATCAAACCAAGCAAGATAGGACGTTAATGGATTAAAAGAAAAAAAACTGTAATGTGAATTAAGTTGGTAATTTTGACAGAGAGAAGAAATGAATACTGCCATTTATCTTATTCGCCATGGAGAAACTACTTGGAATCGAATTGGACGATTACAGGGCCAACGTGACTCGCCTCTCACATTACGAGGGACCAGACAAATTGAATCTATTGGACGAGCACTCAAGGGTCTAACAAAAGATACAACATATAGGTTTTGGGCCAGCCCTTTAGGACGTGCTCAACAGAGTGCGGCAATAATTTCCGATATCATTGGTTGTGATTACCACAATATTCGATTCGATAAACGTCTGGTAGAAATTACACTGGGGGACCGAGATGGATATTCAAGCTGGAAAGCTCTAGCCAACGACTTTCCGGAAGAAGTTAAAATCCGAGAGAACGATCCTTGGAACTTTTGTCATCCTAATGGCGAAAGCAGTCAATTGGTTCAAGATCGAGTAAAACCAATTCTGGAAGAGTGGGTCCATATGGGTGGCATTCATATAGTTGTTTCTCATGGCGTTGTAATTAAAATTTTACGCGGCTTACACTTGAATCTAACACCTTCAGAAACCTTTGCGCTAGACCGACCTCAGGAGGCATTCCATAAACTTATCGATAACGGTATTGAAATTATTCCTGTAAAGGTTAAAACCAAAAAATGACAATTTATCTATTACGGCACGGAGAGACAGTGTGGAATCGTGATAAACGTCTACAGGGGCAAAAGGACACTCCTCTGACTCAAAAAGGAATCATCCAAGCTGAAGCAATGGGTATTGCACTTAAAGATCAACTTTTTGGAAGAAAACCGGAGGTTTTTCTCAGTAGTCCACTAAGACGCGCGCACCAAACAGCGGTAATTGTAGCCGATATTTTAAATTTTGGCACTGAAGGAATTACCATTGAAGATCGTTTAAAAGAGGTAACTTTCGGTGTTTGGGACGGGCTGAACATGGAAGAAATATTAGAAAGTTATGAAACTCTTTGGCAGCAACGTCGTCAGTCTCAATGGCTATTTTCTCCCCCAGAGGGAGAAAGTTATGTTGCAGCGGGAGCACGAATTCAGCCCTTAATAGATAATCTTTCATCTAGCAAAATTTTGGTTATCGTTGCGCACGGGTCACTGAATAGAATATTTCGAGGTCTTTGGGGTAAGTTAGAACCAGAGGTATTCCTAACCTTGAATGAACCTCAAGACGGTTTTTATCGATTAGAAACTGACGGCACTGAAACATTTATTCAGGCCTAATTGAATAGTTAATTATTTTGATATTTTTCATTTTTTTCTAACAAACGGATTAGATAAAAATCACGGTCTACGGACAGTTGAAACTCTAATTTTCTGTGTATCAAGTCTATCTAATAAACTGCCGAGCGGTTCTTCAATAACGGACATATGAAATGCATTAGAATGGATCACAGTTTCAAGGGTTGACATCATAGCCACATGACCAGGCATATAGAGCAAGTCCCCCGGACTAGCATCTAATAATCCGTTATCAAGCTTTTTTCCAACCGAACGTTCCTGCTGGTCCGAGTCTCGAGGAACGGACCGACCGATACCAGCCAGAGATAACTGCACTAATCCGGAACAATCTAAACCAAAACTTGATCTACCACCCCAAAGATAAGGGGCACCCAGATATTTTCTTGCAATTTTTACGACATCTCTTTCATAATCCCCAATACGCTTTAAATGACTTTTGGGTACCCATCCACCCACATCTGTAAAATAGTACCCGCCTTGTTCACAAGTTACCAGAACCCGGGAAGTCATATGTAAGGTGGTCAATATTTCAGACTTCAAATTTGGGCAAGAAAACGCATAAGTACGCAAAACACCAACCTCATGAGTTGCAGCAACCAACTCCTCAGACAGACTTTTAGCCGGAACAAAGCCCACATATCCATCGGTCTGAGACTGACCCCAAGCCCAATTTTCAGTCAGGTCATAAATTGTAAAAATCTCCCCAAACAAGAGTTCTGATGCTCGGGTAGCACGAAAATCTGGTTCACAATGCATTGGTAATAAACTCGCGGTAACTTTAGTAGTTTCACCATCCACATAGCGCTCAGATACTATTTCGTTTTTTAGGTATGAAGCAGCTACATTCTTTTTATACGGATGTTCTCTAGGATCTAGGTTTTTATTGTTCAAGACTTAAGTTCCTGAATTGCACTTTCTAAACCGCTAACAGTAAGCGGGTACATATTTCCCTCGAGAAGTTCCTCTACCATCTCCACAGATCTAGTATATCCCCAGTATTTCTCTTGTGTAGGATTAAGCCAGACACATCGGTCAAAATGGGCTTTGATTCGTTGCACCCACAGTGCACCAGGCTCCGGATTCATATGCTCTACGCTTCCGCCCGCCACCGAGATTTCGTAAGGACTCATAGAAGCATCCCCAACAAAAATGCATTTGTAGCCCGCCCCATATGTATGTAACACCTCCCATGTAGAGATTTTTTCAATATGGCGTCTACGATTATCCTTCCACATTGATTCATAAGGACAATTGTGAAAATAAAAATATTCAAGATGTTTAAATTCGCTCCGCGCAGCTGAAAAAAGTTCCTCTGTCAGTTTAATATATGGGTCCATCGACCCTCCAACATCAAAGAAAAGCAGTACATTTACAGCATTGTGCCTTTCAGGGATCATTTTCAAATCTAAGAAGCCCCCGTTCCGAGCTGTGGATCTTATAGTATTCGTCAGGTCGAGTTCATCCGGTGCACCTTCTCGCGCGAATTTTCTTAGTTTTCGTAACGCTATTTTTATATTTCGGACACCAATTTCTACCGTATCATCAAGATTTTTATATTCTCGCTTATCCCAAACCTTTACGGCACGCCCGGTACGTCCTTCTTGTTGCCCTATACGAACTCCTTCAGGATTAAAACCATATGCACCAAACGGAGATTTCCCGGCTGTCCCAATCCACTTGTTCCCTCCTTGGTGACGGCCTTTTTGCTCCTCCAATCGTTTTTTAAGAGTTTCCATTAACTCATCCCAACCACCCAGTGCTTCAACCTGTTCCTTTTCCTCAGGGGTTAAGTGAAGTTCCGCCATTGCCTTCAGCCAATCAGATGGAATTTCCTTTCCAAAAAAATCATCCAATAATTCCAATCCCTGAAAACAATGGCCAAAAACCTGATCGAATCGATCGATATGGCGTTCGTCTTTAACTAAACTGGTCCGTGACAGATAATAGAAATCATCGATTGAATGCCCTGCCACACCCCGTTTTACACCTTCCAAGAGAATAAGGTACTCTTTGAGCGAAACTGGTATTTGCGCTTGTTTTAAGGATAAAAAGAAAGTTGAAAACATCTATTGCACCTACATTGCAATGTAAGATATTTCCGACCAATTCAGACAACATCTACATTGCGAAAATTTATTATTCTAAACACCCTATCGCCACGACATTCAATCGGTGGCAACTACTTTTCTGACCACGAAAGAGTTTGTTAACCCCGAGTCTCCCGCCTTGCCAAGAATGCAAGTCGCTCAAACAAATGGACGTCCTGCTCATTCTTCAAAAGAGCCCCATATAATGGTGGAATAATATCTTTTTTATCCTTTAATTTTAATGCTTCCGGCGGAATGTCTTCCACAACTAACAATTTGATCCAATCCAATAATTCTGAAGTAGAGTGTTTCTTTTTAAGGCCTGTCACCTCTCTTACTTCAAAAAATGCTGTTAGCGCCTCCCTAATTAAATT
>CAZADS010000096.1:0-12403 GCA_964483985.1 uncultured Thalassobaculaceae bacterium | reverse complement strand
ATTACTTTAATTCCTGCAAGAGGGCCATTCATTCCGAGTCGTTTGCTTTCAGTGCTGCTTGATATCCAGGACGTTTTGAAATCCTATGGCGATATTCGCTAAATACTTCAGGGAGGCTTTGTTGATAGGCTACAGCCCAATCTAAAGTGGAAGTCATTAAGATGTCGACACCGCTAAATTCATCACCCACCAAATATTCCTGTCCTTGCTCTATTAGTTTGGCTGCCGAGTTTATCATTCTTGTAAAATATTCTTTAGAGGCTTTGTTAGCAACAGGGGCGTCCCCATAAATCTCCGGCAAAGCCCAATGCCTGCGTAAGACATAAAGACTCGTTGCATCGAGTTCCATGCATATAAATGATAGCCACTCAAAATATCGAGCCCTATGATATCTTTCTTCAGGGATCAGCACCGTGCTACCATTCTTATAAGATTCCGCTAAATGCGTTACTATCGCAGCACTTTCAGCGATCGTTATTGGACCGTCTTGAAGAACTGGAATCTTCTGACGAGGATTAATATTTACAAACTTTGGTAGTTCGGTATCGGGCGTTCTGGTCCGAATGATTTCAGTTCGGTATTCTAGGTCAAGCTCGATCAAAGCCCAATGAGCTCTAATAGTACGAGATGTACCTAGCCCCCAAACGATGCGTTCATCCTGCATGAAACGGCGGTTCCTTAAACGGTTTGCAAGGGCCATCATTATGTAATCAGGTGTATGTATCAAATTAAAATACTCATTATTAGGTATTTACTCCATTCTTAATGTTTAGCTATGAACAATTAACTGCTTTCATGTGTGCTTCAGCGAGTGCCTCGGTTTGCTCGCATCCGGAGAAGCGGATTAGGTTTCAGGATTAATATACAGGTGTTTTTGAATCCCTATCTTTTTACCGAGGATGAATCATTCGTTAATGAAATTGCGGTTTCATAATATAATACTGGCATAGTGCCCAGCGGAGAAAGTTAGTAGGTGGTCATTAAAAAAAATTCAGATAAACCCGATCAAATATTTAAAGCTGCATACAAAATTAAATGAAATGATTAAGGGCGATTTTTAATGAAACTAAAATCTTTGTGGCAATCCGACGCTGCAAGAAGGTAACGGAGCTTTAGTTGGTATACTGACCGGTTTGTAACGTTCGCTATATATAAGCCGCATCTGCTATCTGATTATACTAGAGAGATCGCACGTTTATTTGATGGCTTTATATTAAAAATAGGTCACAGAAGTTTAAGATAGAGTAATAAGGAGCGTAAAGATGGCACTTGAAATTATCGGTTACCCAGGATCTAATTTTGTCAGAACTCTTCGCATGCTAGCTCACGAAAAAGGTATTTCCTACGAGCTCGTTAACGAGATGCCTCATTCAGATATGGTAAAGTCGTTACATCCGATGGGGCAAATACCAGCGATGCGGCACGATGGTTTCGCGTTATTTGAGTCCATAGCGATAGCACGTTACCTGGAATCGGTTTTCGATGGCCGAGCGATGATACCTGCTGATCCACGATCGGCAGGTACCGTTATGCAATGGTCTTCGTTCGCACAAACCACTGTTGATCGGATAATTGTTAGACAATATGTGGTGCAATACCTATTTAACAAAGACGATAAGGGGAATGTAGTTCGCGACGGAATTGATAGGGCAGTTAGGCGCTTCCCAAAAATTTTCAGAATAATAAATAATGCAGTGTCAAAAGGATGTGTCGGGGGAAACGAATTCACCATGGCAGATTGTTTTTTGCTTCCGATATTAAGTTCTGGCCGACGTTTCCCAGAGTGCAAAGAAGCATTGGAAAATGCTGCTAATGTGAACGAATATTTTAACGTTCATGCTAACCGACCAAGCTTTATTGAGTCGGCTCCTTGATCAGTAGATGTGGATATGACGCAAAAAGAAATTGTTACAGGTAGTGATCAGGTACTAACCGTTGTTAAGAATGGCGTGGCCGTTATTACGCTTAATCGTCCAGAAGCGCGTAACGCATTATCCTCAGAATTAACTCCGGCATTGCGAAAAATGATTAGGAAAGTTGGAGAAGATGATGAGATTGGTTCTATTTTACTCACAGGAGCTGGGGACGCTTTCTGTTCTGGCGGTGACATTAAAAGGATGGGGGAAGGGTCTGGTAAACCGATTACGTTTGAACGAAAAGTTTCAGACCTGATAGAGCGACAGCGGTCTCTCACAGGAGCCCTTTTTGCTATTTCCAAACCCACAATTGCAGCTTTGCCAGGACCGGCAACAGGCGCTGGCCTCGCGTTGGCTTTAGCATGCGATATTCGAATTGCGGCTGAATCAGCGTTTGTGTCCACTGGGTATGCGCGCGTTGGGTTGAGCGGTGATTATGGCATTGCTTGGCTGCTAACAAGATTGGTTGGCACGTCACGAGCCCGAGAGTTTATGTATACGGCGGATCGGATAGAATCCGATCGTTGTGAAAGATTGGGTTTATTCAACCGTGTGGTTCCTAGGGCAAAACTGCAAAGGGAAGCCTTTGACTTTGCTGCGAGGTTAGCAAAAGGTCCACGTTTGGCTTTTGCGTTGATGAAAGAAAATTTGAACCAAGCCTTAGAGGATGACTTTACAATGGCTCTGGACGCAGAGGCTCCCCGCATGCTTCAAAGTGCAGAGACGAGAGATCATTTAGAAGCCGTGAAAGCGTTCATTGAAAAACGAGAACCTAAATTTAGAGGAGCTTAAATGGTTAAACCTGTATGTCTTGTGACTGGAGTGGGTCCTTATAACGGTACGGGAGGACAGGTAGCTCGCCGTTTTTCCCAAGGAGGATATGCGGTTGCAATGTTAGCTCGAAATACAGAAAACCTGGCCATTTTGGAAAAACAAATTGAAGGAGCTAAAGGGTTTCCATGCGACGTTGGTGACCTAGACGCTTTGATAAAAACTGTAAACGATGTTCGGGATAATTTAGGCGCTCCCTCTGTGGTGGTACACAATGCGATGCGCAGTGTTCGTGGAAGTATACTTGAATTGGACCCGGAAGACCTTGAGCGCAATTTTAGGGTAAATACAACTGCATTACTCTATCTGGCAAAAGAAACGATTCCGGCAATGCTGGAAAATGGAAAAGGTGCTATTATGGTTACCGGAAATACATCGGCGACGAGAGGTAAAACCAATTGGGGGTTTTTTGCTTCCACGAAAGCAGCTCAGCGCATATTGGCAGAGTCAATCGCAAGAGAATTTGGCCCTAAAGGGATACACACAGCTTATTTCGTGATCGATGCGCTTATTGACACGCCTAGAACCAGACCCACTCTTGCCCCAGAAAAACCGGATGAATATTTTGCTAAGGCATCGGCAATAGCAGATGAAATATTTCATGTTGCGCATCAGGACAAATCTACTTGGTCATTTACTGTTGAGCTAAGACCTTTTGCAGAAGTTTGGTAGTAAAAGGTATTTAATAACCTTAAAACATTAGAAAAGATTTGAAATACAAATGCCGGTATATGAAGTCGATAGCAAAACACCTAAAATTGATGAAACCGTTTATATAGCGGATGGAGCAACGGTTATTGGTGATGTTACTTTGTCTAAGGATGCGAGTGTTTGGACAGGAGCCGTTTTAAGAGGAGATAACGATTGGGTTAAAATCGGTGCTGGCACTAATATGCAAGAGGGAGCTGTGTTACATGCGGATCCGGGTTATCCGCTATTGGTTGGCGCAAATGTCACAATAGGTCATCAGGCTATGTTACATGGGTGTACAGTTGGCGATGGTGCGTTAATTGGAATTCAGGCGGTGGTTCTGAATGGTGCCATTATAGGAAAGAATTGTTTGGTGGGTGCGGGAGCTTTGGTGACGGAAGGAAAAATATTTCCCGACAATACCTTAATTATTGGATCACCGGCTCGAGTGCTAAAACAAATTTCGGCAGAGCAACTTAAAATTATGCAAAGAGATACCGCTGATTATGTAGACCGTGCTCGGCGCTATAAAAAGACGTTGCTTAGAATAGATTGATGCTAATAACTTATCCATGTTAGGGGCGAAACAATGGACGAGACTAGAATTCCTATCCTTGTGGGAAGCGGCCAAATCACCCAAAGAGAACCCGACCCTTTAAAAGCATTGTCTCCCATGGATTTGACAGCTCTAGCTGGGCGTAAAGCAGCAAAAGACACGGGTGCTGGCGAAAATATTTTAAAAATATTAGATACGATTGTTTTGTTACGTTCATTCTCTGATACAAGTTGGCGATTTACTTGTCCATTTGGACGCTATTCAAATCCACCAAAGTCGCTTGCTAATCGACTAGGAGCAATTGCTGCCAAAAGATTAATTTATACATATCCAGGTGGAAATATGCCGCAATGGTGTATTAATCGAATGTCTGAAATGATTACACGTGGGGAATTGGAATCAGCCCTGATAGCGGGCGGGGAAGCGTTGTCTACGCAAAAAACCGCCCAGAGATCTGGTTTAGTTCTTGATTGGAATGAGGACCCCGGTGGTTCATTTGAAGAATGGGGTGTGAAGACTAGAGGTTGGTCGGATATGGAAGATAGGCATCGAATGGCTGGGGCGATTTTTGCTTATCCTATGATTGAAAACAGTATTAGGAAAAATCGTGGAAGGACAATTGCTGAACATAGTTTGGAAATGGGTAAACTTTTTTCGACTTTTGCTGCTGTGGCGGAGCAAAACCCTTTAGCCGATAGAAGAGAAGGTTTTACAGCAGAAGAGATAGCAACTGTCGGGACGTCAAACCCGTTTATCGGTTTTCCCTATACTAGATTAATGAATTCAAATGCTTTTATAGATCAGTCTGCAGCAATAATTTTGACGTCGGTTGAAAAGGCAAAAAGCTTGGGTATTCCTGAAGACCGTTGGGTTTACCTTCATGGATGTGCCGACGCCTATGATCATTGGTATCTAAGCGATAGAAAAAATTTCTATTCGTCTCCAGCTATGTCAATAGTGGCTCGAGAAGCATTTTCTATGGCTAAATGCAAAATGGAGGATATGGAGTTTTTGGATTTGTATAGTTGTTTTCCATCAGCAGTGCAGATCGCTTGTGATGAAATGGATATTGAGCCAGATGATCCTCGTGGCTTAACCGTAACGGGCGGATTGCCCTATTTTGGTGGCCCTGGAAATAATTATGTTACGCACTCGATTTCGGAAATGATGCATAGGGTTCGAAGTAAGCCTGGAAGCAAAGGATTAATTACGGCTAACGGTAATTACGTTACTAAACAATCTGCCGGAATATATTCGACAGAGCCGATGAAAGAGCCCTTTATACCAAAAGATCCCAGTATCTATCAGGTAGAGATTGATGTTGATAAGGGACCAGAAATCACGGAGATGGCGCATGGCAAGGCAATTATCGAGACCTATACAATCATGCATGACCGTAAAGGGCCGTCCTTCGGAATCCTTTTTGGAAGACTGGAAGACGAAACTCGATTCATTGGAAATATTGTTGATGATCAATCATTAATGATTGATATGACTGAGCGGGACTATATGCAAGCTAGCGGAAGGGTTAAGTGTTCCGATGGAATTAATATATTCACCCCAGACTAAGTATTAAAGTCCAGCAAAGGTACGATTATTTTGGAACTAACTAGCGCATCGGTTACTGAACTTAGCAAGTTGATGAAACGACGGGAAATTACTTCACGCGAGATCGTAGAATCTTCCGTCAAAGCGATTGAAGCGGAAGACAGCACCTACAACTCCATAGCCTGTTTAAACCCAAATGCGTATGAAATCGCAGAGCGTTTGGATATTGAGCGGGCGCAAGGCCAAGTTCGAAGTTCTCTTCATGGCATTCCCATTTTGTTGAAAGATAATATTGATACTGAAGACCAAATGATCACCTCTGCCGGGTCACTGGCTCTGCAAGCTTCTCTTGCCCTAAAAGACAGTCATTTAGTGAGCCGATTGCGAAGGGCCGGGGCAGTTATTCTTGGAAAGACCAATCTAAGTGAATGGGCTAATTTCAGATCGACTAGATCCTCTAGTGGATGGTCAAGTCGAGGCGGTCAAGTGAGAAATGCCTACGCAATCGATCGGACTCCGGGTGGCTCAAGTTCTGGATCGGCCGTGGCGGTAGCCAGGGGATTCTGTCCACTGGCAGTTGGGACGGAGACTGACGGCTCGATCGTTGGACCTTCGTCTATGAATTCAATAGTAGGTATTAAGCCAACTGTGGGACTTGTAAGTAGAACTGGTATTATTCCTATATCTCACAGTCAGGATACAGCAGGTCCCATGGCCCGAACTATATCAGATTCTGTAGTGCTTTTATCGGTTATCAGCGGACATGATCCTGAAGATAATAAAACCACAGGCATGGATGATCACCTACTCAGCAATCTTTTTAGTAATTTAAATCTAGATGCCCTTAAGAGTGCAAGGATAGGTGTCGTACGAAACTATGCTGGATTTCACGAGAGTGTAGACCATATTTTCGATCTCTCTTTGAAAACTTTATCAGAAGCGGGGGCGATAGTAATAGATGAAGTTAATTTAGTGCCGGCAGAGGAAATCCGACCATATGAACGTATTGTAATGTTAACCGAATTTAAAGTTGGGTTAAACGCTTATCTGTCTAAGCTCTCACCAGACGTACCGGTCCGTTCATTAGCGAAATTAATAGAATTTAACGAAACAAACGCTGATGTCGTTATGCCTTATTTTCAACAAGAACAACTTGTAGACGCCGAAATGACTAAAGGATTGAATGATCCAATTTATATAAATGCCTTGGCCAACTGCCGGCGACTAACGCGAGAGGAAGGTATAGATAGAGCTGTTGATCAACATAGTTTGACTGCGTTGGTTGCACCTACTAGTCCCGCTCCATGGGCGATAGACTGGATTAATGGTGATAATCGACTGGGAGGGAGCTCGATTTTGGCTGCAGTGGCTGGTTATGCCAGTATTACTGTGCCAATGGGTTATGTTTCGGGTTTGCCCGTTGGTATATCTTTTATTGGTAAAGCTTGGAGTGAGGCAAAATTATTGGGCATTGCTTTCAGTTTTGAACAAATGTCCCAAGTGAGGATGAAGCCCGGAAAGCCAGGAAGATTGTTGCCGTAGTGAGGTGAAGTTCTTAAAACGAAAGTTCTTTACGCAATGTTAGTTAAAGTGACCCAGCCGCAGCTCATATCCAACTAGAGCAGTCTTGTAATACTCCATCGGCTAATATTTTCGGCTGTCTTTTGAAGCGGGTTGCTTAACAATAGACTATTCGTAACCTTACACTGGTAAATGATATGTCTGGGTGGATAGTTAACCAAAGATTATGGATTGGTTGGCTAAGTTATTGGGCCGTGTTGCCTCGTGGTCTGTTGGGCGATCAAGAATCGATTAAATAAATCTCTCAGCTATGTTCCGGGCTGATTCTGCAAAATTTGCTCAGAGACCCAATAAACAGCGACCGTTTGGGGAAATTTTGAATCTGTTGGATGAAAGGAATAGGCGAAAATCTAACGGCGCTACGGCTTTGCCTGTTTGCCCGCATACAAATCAAAATGAAAGAGCATAATCTTTTGCAAAGACCAAATGCGGACTGGTTTGTCATGCTGTATTAATTGGAATTGGGGACAGCTTATTTGCCCTTACGATGGTTGAATGGCCAATTGGTCCCAAGGTCTCTGTCTATTTTCGAAACCTAGTAAGGGAAGTTACTCGGGATTTTATCCTATGGTATTGATTAGCTTTTGTTATCTAATTAAATAGTCAGCTATTTTCTGTAGTAAATTATTGATGGGTTTTTAAGGATTTAATTAAGAAGACCAGTGAATATCCAGTATTCACAGAGTGTTCCATCGAAATATCGATCTATCGTTGCAGAAATCGTAAATAAGAAGAAATGACGTGCGTGTTTAATACCATTGCTTCAGGATGTATTCCTATAAAACATCCTGAGGTAACCATCTTATGAATCCAGAGATTATAGAAGATTTAGCGCCCACAGGCGTCCTCCGTGCAGCCATTAATATGTCTAACTTTTTGTTGGTAACTGGACGAACCGATGATGGTGATCCAGTAGGTGTTTCCCCTGACATGGCAGTTGAACTCGCTCGTCAGCTAGGAGTGAAACTAAAGCTTATTCAATATAAAACGCCAGGTGAAATTGCAGACGATGCGGGAATAGGAAAATGGGATATCGGCAATATCGGCGCTGAGCCACAACGTGCAGAGAAAATAGATTTCACCTCTGCATACTGTGAGATTCAGGCGACGTATATGGTTCCTGCGGGATCCCCAATAAAAACTATCTGCGATGTTGACAATTCTGGCGTGCGGATTGCTGTCTCTGCGAGGAGCGCCTATGACCTTTGGCTGGAGCGTAATATCACCCAAGCCGAATTAGTCCGAGCCGAAGGATTGGACGCGTCATTTGAATTATTTATTAATGAAGAATTGGACGCGTTGGCGGGATTGCGACCCCGATTGATTTCCGATGTTAAAAAATTGCCAGGAGCTAAGATATTGGAAGGTCAATTCACGGCAGTACAGCAGGCGATGGGTTGCACTAAAGGTAAAGTGGCGGGTGCTAAGTTTCTGAAAGAGTTTGTGGAGGAGATGAAGGCTTCTGGTTTTGTGGCCAATCTTATAGAAAAGCATGGTGTTGTGGGACGGTTATCTGTCGCAGCGGCGGCTTAGTCGCTGGAAATCACGCTGATTCTTTTGTAGGTAGGGAACTGAGCGATGTACGATATCCTAGATTTGTCAACCGTACAGCTATATATCAATGATTTTGTCGCTGTAGTTACCATGAATAATCCTCCAGTTAATGCCCAGAACCAACAATTTCACGAAGAGATGACATTGACTTTCGATGTATTGAGCGATCGGAATGATGTAAGAGCAGTTGTCCTGACTGGCGCGGGCAAGTGCTTCTCAGCAGGCGCTGATATTAAAGGAAGAGCTTATAAAGAAGCAACAGTGGGTGATCACTGGCAGCATAGCCGTCGGGTGCGAGAGTGTTTTTATTCAATAATGGAGTGCAAAAAGCCGGTCATTGCAGCCATAAATGGTCCGGCACTAGGGGCAGGTCTGGCGGTCGCCGCCTCGGCCGATATTTTACTTGCGGCGGAGGAATCGGAAGTCGGCTTGCCCGAAATTAATGTGGGTTTATTGGGCGGGGGACGCCATGCAATGCGTTTATTTGGTCATTCTAAAACACGACGATTAATGCTAACAGGACAGCGTTTGTCAGGTCGTGAGTTGTATAGACTGGGTATTGTCGAAGAATGTGTTCCTGTTAACCAGCTTATGGAACGCGCAATGGTACTAGCCGAAGAAATTTCATCGAAAAGCCCTACCGCAATAGTTTTAGCAAAAGCAACTCTGAATACCATAGAAGAAATGACTCTTAGAGACGGATATAGATACGAGCAAAATAAGACTGAAGAGCTAGCAAAGTATGAAGACAGTAAAGAGGCCATGAAAGCATTTTCCGAAAAGCGTATTCCGGTGTTTACTGGTCGTTAAACATAGACTTATGATTATTTGGAAGTGGCTCCTCCGTCTACTACTAGTTCGGATCCCGTCATAAAAGATGATTCATCCGAGGCTAGAAAGAGAATGGCATTAGCAATTTCATCGGGTCGCCCAAAACGGCCCATGGGTATCCGCCTGTAAAGGCGCTCCTCTAATTGATCTTCTGGAACAGCCTGATGGCCCATAGGAGTATCTATTGGACCCGGATGCACGGAATTACATCGTATGCCAAATTCAGCAAAGCGGTTGGCAAAAGACTTCGTCATTAAACGAAGTGCTCCTTTCGAAGCCCCATAGTGAACAGATAGGGAAGCCCTAAGGCCGGCTGTTGACGACAAATTAATGATAGAACCGCTTTCTGATGATTTCAGAGCCTCAATGGAAGCCTTAACGCCAAGAAAAGGTCCTTTTGCATTAATGGCCATCATTCTATCCCATTCAGTTTCCGACGTTTCTTCAATTGGTTTACGTTGGTAAACTCCAGCATTATTGACCAAAATATCAATCCGCCCATGCTCCTTTACTGCATCTTGCACTATCGCCTGCCAATCATCACTGGAGGTTACGTCTAACATCATAAACTTGGATGAATTACCACAGTTAACGAATTCTTGGCTTAAGTAGTTACCGGCTTTTTCATTAACATCTCCAAACCAAACATATGCACCCTCTTTAACGAAACGACGAACAACGGCAGCGCCAATACCGCTTGCTCCACCCGAAACAAGAGCAACCTTATCTTTTAAACGCATCTTATAATCCTGTTATGTAAATCTATGTTTATTCGGCGGCGAGAAGCTTTTTAAGGTCTATTTCTCCTTCTTCTGCGGAAGCTGCACCTATCCAAGCATGTTCCGAAACATCGAAAACTACGTCGTCTGGGCCTTTGAATTTTGTTTCGTAAAACTGTTCTTTGGCATCTGGATCCTGCTTTAGGATACATGGTACGCCAAGTTTATCTAGTTTGTTGATGGTTGACTCTAAATCTTCCACAAGAACGCCAAAATGGTGTATTCCGACAAAGTCAAGGCCTTTGCCTAATTGATCTATATTTTTGAATTTTAATACAGCCAGATTGAGTGTGCCATCACTAAGATAAATTCCCCAAGCGAGGCCGTTATCCGGGTCATCAGGGTTACCGACGCGGCCAACTTCTTTGAAGTCGAAAATTTCGGAATAGAAGGCGGCCGTTTTTTCAGGATCGTCTGTAGCTAACGCGATGTGTCTTAATTTAGGCATAGCGAATCTCCGATAGTAATTTTAATCTATTTTGGCTCACTAATTAATATTCATAAAGTAATTTGAATTAATTTTTTCATTTAAACACCCATGTAGGAGATTATTTCAGGAAACTATGTTTTTAATGTGTGCGTTACAGAGAAGATGCTGTTCTTGTTGCAAAGACGTTTTTCTAAACCAGCCGATTAGGGGATCAATTTCAACCAATAAATAGCAATGGAAACGAATTATGACTCAGTTAAAACCAAAAGATGATAAACCGTGGCAGTGGGAAGATGATCGCTGGCGGGCGGTCATTAACAAGGTTCGTGCGGGTCGCACTTTAAAACCGGATTCTTGGAAAGGAGGAGCTAAAGTAGCCGTTGCTATTTCTTTTGATTCTGATCATGAAACTAGTACGTTACGATGGGGGGAAAGTTCCCCAGGGAAATTGTCGCAAGGACAATACGGGGCTAGAGTTGCAGTTCCTAGAATTTTGGATTTGCTGGCCAAATATAATGTGCCGGCATCTTTTTTCGTGCCAGCGGTAGTCGCTAAAATTCATCCAAACGAGCAAAGACGAGTGGTGGAATCAGGACACGAGATTGGTATCCATGGGTGGATACATGAATTGAATAGTGATTTGTCGCCTAGTGAGGAGAGAGATATGATGTTCAGGGCGGCAGATGTATTAGAAAAAATAAGCGGCGTTCGACCAGTCGGAATGAGAACACCAAGTTGGGATTTTACCCAACACACGCTCTCCATTTGTCGTGAGATGGGTCTTGTTTATGATTCGTCTTTGATGGCAGATGATGAGCCGTATGAATTGATGGAGGATGGAGAAGACACCGGTATCGTGGAACTACCTGTGGAGTGGATAAGGGACGACGCAGTTTATTTTAATATGGAGAGGTTTTCGGGGCTTCGTCCATATACCCCGCCATCTTCAGTACTGGAAGTATTTAAGTCTGAGTTTGACGGTGCATATAGGGAAGGAGGACTATTTTTACTGACGTTACATCCACATATAACGGGTCACCGATCGAGAATAGCTATGTTAGAAGAATTAATTTTACACATCCAGTCACATACGGGTGTTTGGTTCGCTACGCACGCTGAAATTGCAACGTTTTGTGTGGCAAAATAATATTAAAAACAAATGAAAGTAAATCTAAAGAGCTAAGCAATGGGATATAGAGTTGGCGTTGATATTGGGGGCACATTCACGGATTTTTGTGTTTTTGATGAGGCGACTGGGACACTAGAAACTTTAAAAGTATTGTCACGGCCAGATAATCCTGGTGCGGAAGTAATCGACGGATTAAAAGCGATAGAAGAACGGTATAGCATTCCACCAAAACAGATAAATTATTTTACGCATGGAACGACTGTGGGGGTGAACACGGTTATTCAACGAAAGGGAGCTAGGCTATGTCTTTTTACAACAGAAAATTTCGAAGATGTCCTAGAGGTCGCTCGACTAAAAATGCCTGATCCGTACGATCTTTTCTCATGCCGTGTGGAACCCTTGGTAACTCGTGACAAAGTTTTTGGAATAAGAGAAAGAGTGCTTGCTGACGGTTCCGTAGAAATGCCAGTTGATGAAGAGAGCGTCCGAGGGGCGATTGAAAAAGCACGAAATCTGAGTGCAGAAGTGATAATCGTGGCTCTATTACATGCCTACGTA
>CAZADS010000095.1:0-12491 GCA_964483985.1 uncultured Thalassobaculaceae bacterium | reverse complement strand
TACCAACATAGAGCGGATACGTATGATTTTGATATGATCGTTAGTGCTATAGGTCAATCATTGTCACCAGGAAATGAACAGCGCGATTTCTGGCATTCCAAAAACGCAGACAGTCCGGGAAGTCGAAATCGGATCGGTATTAAGGATCCGGTCGTAGATGCGTTGGTTGAGCTAATTATTCAGGCACCTAACCGTTCTAGTCTTATAGCACGCACCCGAGCACTAGACCGAGTTTTGCTTTCGGGGCATTATGTCATTCCCCATTTCCATTTAAGGGCGTCGCGGTTGATTTTTTGGAATAAATTTGGGAGGCCCAAGACGGTTGCAAAATATTCAAATGGTTATCCAGCCACTTGGTGGTTAGATCGTGATAAAGCTGCATCGCTAAAGGACTGGCGAGTCAATCGCAAGAATTAAATGGAGAAAGTGGGATGTTGGCCTACGTCGTCAAACGGTTGCTATTGGTACCCTTGACGTTATTGGCAATTATTTTCGTAAATTTTGCTGTTGTTCAATTTGCCCCAGGGGGGCCAGTCGAGCAGACTATCGCGCAGATTCAGGGATTAGGAATGGATGTGACCGCTCGTATAAGCGGTACAGGTGGTGGTGATAGTGCGACTTCAACAACTAGCCCCGTAACCGATAGAGGTATTAGTAATACAAGTTCAACTTATCGGGGTGCTCGTGGATTGGATCCAGAAATTATTCAAGAAATTGAACGAAGGTTTGGCTTTGACAAGCCGTTACATGAGCGGTTTTTTAAAATGTTACGTAACTATTTGATGTTTGATTTTGGCGAGAGCTATTTCAAGGATCGTAAAGTAGTAGATTTAGTTTTGGAAAAAATGCCTGTATCTGTCTCACTGGGACTTTGGACGACGCTACTAGTATATCTTGTGTCTATACCCCTTGGGATACGGAAAGCCGTTCGAGACGGCAGTCGATTTGATGTATGGAGTTCCGTTTTGGTGATTATAGGTAATGCTATTCCAGGATTTCTTTTTGCCCTCCTTTTAGTGGTGCTCTTTTCAGGAGGAAGTTTTTGGCAGATATTTCCGCTTCGTGGATTAGTATCTGAAGGCTGGCAGCAATTACCCTTTTGGACTTTGGTATTAGATTATCTCTGGCACATGGTTTTGCCTGTTGGAGCCATGGTCATCGGTGGATTCGCGGGTTTAACGATGCTGACAAAAAATTCGTTTTTAGAAGAGATAAATAAACAATATGTAATAACAGCAAAAGCTAAGGGTTTGAGCGAACATCGAGTCCTTTATGGGCATGTTTTTCGGAATGCCATGTTGATTGTAATAGCGGGATTTCCAAGTGCGTTTATAGGAATTTTATTTACTGGGTCTTTAATCATCGAAATAATTTTTTCCCTTGATGGATTGGGTCTTTTGGGTTTCGAAGCGGCTATAGGGCGAGATTATCCAGTTATGTTTGCTACTCTTTATTTTTTTACGTTACTTGGTCTTTTAATGGGAATATTGGGTGATCTTATGTAT
The DNA here is from genome assembly GCA_964483985.1 of uncultured Thalassobaculaceae bacterium. Classification (GTDB taxonomy): domain Bacteria; phylum Pseudomonadota; class Alphaproteobacteria; order Thalassobaculales; family Thalassobaculaceae; genus CAZADS01. The sequence continues at coordinate 10,986 of CAZADS010000095.1, read as the reverse complement.
GTCGTGATTGATCGACGGATCGATTTTGAAAGTCGGGAGGTATGATTTATGCTATCCCAGAAGGCGCAACCGGATCGATTTTTTGGTTTTGAAATTACTCCGCTAAATCGCCGACGCCTAGATAACTTTAAAAAAAATCGAAGAGGTTACTGGTCTCTTTGGATATTTTTAGTATTATTTACTATAAGCCTTTGCGCCGAAATAGTCGCTAATGACAAACCATTTTTAATTTATTTTAAGGGCGATTTTTATTTTCCAGCTGCGATTATTTACCCCGAAACAGTTTTTGGAGGTGATTTTCCAACAGAAGCGGAATATCGGGATCCGTTTGTTGAAGAATTGATTAATAAAGATGGCTGGCTAGTATGGCCGTTAATATCGTTTAGTCATGATACGATAGACCTTGATTTGAGACAACCTGCGCCATCACCACCTAGCAGCAGACATTGGTTGGGAACAGATGACCAAGCGAGAGATGTTTTAGCTCGTTTGCTCTATGGATTTCGGTTATCAGTTTTATTTGGTTTAATTTTAACCGCGCTTAGCAGCGTGGTAGGTGTGCTGGCGGGTGCTTTGCAAGGATATTATGGTGGATTGCTGGATTTATTATTTCAGAGGTTTATTGAAATTTGGGCGGGGATGCCACAGCTATATATTTTGATTATAATGTCGAGTGTACTGGTTCCAGGGTTTTGGGTTTTACTTTTCATTCTGTTATTGTTTAGTTGGTTAGCGCTGGTTGGCGTGGTTCGGGCCGAATTCTTGAGGGCACGTAATTTGGATTTTGTTCGTGCTGCTCGGGCCCTTGGTGTAACGGATTTTGTTATAATGTTTCGGCATGTTTTACCCAATGCTATGGTTGCTACAATAACAATGTTACCTTTTATCCTTACTGGGGGAGTCACCGCTCTTACTTCATTAGATTTTTTGGGCTTGGGCTTACCGCCTGGCTCTCCATCTCTGGGTGAACTTTTGAATCAGGGAAAAAATAACCTCCATGCACCATGGCTAGGGTTGGCTGGATTTTTTGTCCTCGCGATTATGCTAAGTCTTCTGATTTTTATTGGAGAGGCTGTGCGGGACGCTTTTGACCCTCGGAAAACCTTTTCATGAATGCATCTATTTTGAAAGTAACTGACCTAAGTGTCGCGTTCAACGTAGCCGACCAACTCACTAATGCTGTTGATAGTGTGTCTTTTGATATTAAACGCGGTGAAACGGTGGCGCTGGTGGGCGAAAGTGGATCCGGAAAATCGGTAACTGCCCTGTCAATTTTACAATTGTTACCGTACCCTATTGCGCGACATTCCCAGCGAAGCAGTATAAGGTTTAATGGCGAGGAATTGGTGTGTGCTCCTGAGTCTTTTCTTAGGGATATCAGAGGCGCTCGAATATCTATGATTTTTCAAGAGCCCATGACATCCTTAAATCCATTACACGTCATTGAAACCCAAATTGGGGAGGCTTTATCTCTGCACACGCATTTAGATGCTTCACGCGCTCGAATTCGTATTTTAGAACTTCTTGCGGATGTCGGTATTACTGATCCGGAAACTCGTATGCAATCCTATCCACATCAATTGTCTGGAGGACAACGACAGAGAGTTATGCTCGCTATGGCTCTTGCCAACAAACCCGATTTATTAATTGCGGATGAGCCAACTACTGCGTTGGATGTGACCATTCAAGCGCAAATTCTAAATATTCTCAAAGAGTTGCAACAGAAATTAGGTATGGCAATGCTTTTAATTACTCATGATTTAAGCGTTGTTAGAAAAATGGCAGCCCGAGTGTGTGTTATGAATTCCGGAAAAGTGATAGAGAAGGGATTGGTTCAAGAAGTTTTTGCACAGCCTTCCCACCAGTATACCAAGCATTTACTAGGGTCAGAACCAAAGGGGAAACCAGCTCCAGTCCCCTCCGATGCAAAAATAATCTTCGAAACTCACGACCTAAAGTCTTGGTTTCCAATTCAAAGAGGTGTTTTGAAAAGAACTGTGGGCCATATAAAAGCCGTTGATGGTGTGACACTTTCAATTCACGAAGGCGAGACCATCGGTGTAGTAGGGGAGAGTGGTTCAGGGAAAACTACACTTGGAATGTCGTTATTAAGATTACAAGCAAGTGAAGGCCCAATTATTTACCAAGGCCTTGATTTGCAGGGTCTTCGTTTTCGAGAGACCCGAAAACTACGGAATCAAATGCAGATAGTATTTCAAGATCCATTTGGAAGCCTCTCGCCAAGAATGTCTATGGCCGAAATTATTGGTGAAGTGTTAAGGGTCCACAGCCCGAGTGAAAAGAATTTGGAATCAGAGGTTGATTTTGATGAGCGCATTGATCAAGCTATTTTAGAAGTAGGCTTGGACCCTACCATGCGAAATCGCTACCCTCACGAATTTTCGGGGGGCCAACGCCAACGTATTGCGATTGCCAGAGCCATGGTATTAAGGCCTAAGCTAATTGTACTGGATGAACCGACGTCTGCTCTTGACATGAGCGTTCAATCACAAATAGTCGATCTTTTAAGAGAGCTTCAAAGAAAACACAAGTTAGCCCTTTTATTCATTAGTCATGACTTAAAAGTCGTGCGGGCAATGTCACATCGTATAATTGTGATGTGCGATGGTGTGGTGGTTGAAGAAGGGGACGCAACTACTATTATTGAACAACCCCAAAAGGATTATACGCGTGCTCTGATGGCTGCTGCTTTTGATTTAGAAACATTAGAAGAAGGTATGGTCTTTAGGTAATTAAAAGGAACGGGAATTTTCCTTTTAAGCATTCGCAACGAATAATTAGGATGAATCGTTTTCATATTTTAGGGAGGAAGTTCGATGGCGGCCGTTTTGTTTCACACACTTCATGACTCGCCGGAGGTTTGGAAAGATGGGCTCTCAAAATGTATTCCGAATTTAGATTTTCGAATTTGGCCAAACATAGGAAATCCTCTTGATATCCAATTCGCACTTATTTGGGAGTTGCCGCCAGGCAGCCTAAAAGATATGACAAACCTGCGCTGCATATGCTCGCTTGGCCAAGGTGTTGACCATGTTTTCAGGGATTTAGAACTTCCTACCAAAGCTAAAATAATGCGTCTGGTTGATCCTTGGATGTCTCAGGCTATGAGTGAGTGGATACTACTCAATATTTTGCGATTCCATCGCCAAGGTTTGGATTATGAGGAATTAGAAAGCAAAAAAGAATGGAAAGTACTACCGTCAGTAGAAACTTCTGAACGTCGTATCGGCTTTCTTGGTCTGGGTCAATTAGGATCAGATGCTGCTCGAAAAGTGGCTTCATTGGGATTTGACGTTGCCGGTTGGAGTATGTCTCGAAAAAAATTAGATGGCGTCGAGAGCTTCTATGGGGACGATCAGTTAGTTAGATTTCTTAGTCGAACGGATATTCTTTGTTGCTTACTACCACTCACTAAAGCGACGGAAGGAATTGTCAATCGAACAACATTAGCGAGGCTTCCAAAGGGAGCGTTCGTAATAAATGCTGGACGTGGTCAGCATGTGATAGATAAAGACCTTTTAGATGCTATTGATTCTGGGCATATTCAAGGAGCGGCTTTGGATGTATTTCAAACTGAGCCGCTTCCATCAAATCACCCGTACTGGATGCATCCTAGAGTGCGAGTTTGGCCACACGTATCTGCGCCCTCCAACGCCTCGAGCGCTGCAGCCCAAGTTGCCGACGCTATCCAACGAGTTTTTGCTGGAAAAGATCCTAAGAATCTAGTTAATCGCGAACGGCAATATTGAGGAGAGGATAGTGCCAGCAATTACAATAAAGCTTGGTGAAGAGAGAGCTGATCAATATATTTCTGAACTGAATCGTATCGATCCAAATCTTGACATACGTGAATGGCCGAACGTAGGAGACTTTTTGGATATAGATATTGCGTTGGTTTGGAAAATGCCCCACGGTGAACTAGCCAAATTTCCTAACCTGAAACTCATTATGTCTATGGCGGCCGGTGTTGACCACGTTTTGGCTGATCCAGATCTACCTGAAGGGGTGCCGCTCGTGCGTGTAACTGATCCTCATATGGCCCGTTCAATGGGCCATTGGTTTGCAATGAATATTCTTAGATTGCATCGTGAAACTTCTAACTATGAAAAACTTCGGAAGCAAAAAATTTGGCCTGCAGAACGCGCCTTTGACACTGACCGTGTCCAAATTGGCATTCTTGGACTTGGCTATTTAGGGAGAGCTGTTGGAGAAATGTTGAAGGGAATGGGATTCAAAGTTCAGGGATGGAGTCGAACTTTGAAACATATAGAAGGAATAGAATCTTTTGCAGGATCAGATGGATTATGGAAAATGTTGACCACCACCAATTTTCTAGCCTGTTTGTTGCCGAATACTATAGAAACGGTCGGGTTGATGAATAGGGATGTTTTTTACGCAATGCCTAGAGGATCCTATGTTTTAAATGCTGGTCGGGGTTCACAATTAAACGAAGCGGATTTGGTCCGTGCTCTTGATTCTGGGCAAATAGCTGGTGCTGCGCTAGATGTTTTTGAAACAGAACCGTTGCCTCCGAATCACTCATTTTGGACGGATGAACGAATAATTTTAACTCCGCATCATGCAGCTGAGGTTTTTCCGCCGGCTGTCGCTGCAACATTCGTGGAAAATATATATCGATGTCGTGAGCAGCGACCTCTCTTGGGTCTCGTTGATTTTAAGCGTGGTTATTAGATTGTTAAATTGGATATGGAATTTTTAAAGTAGTTTATTCATAGCGATTTTTAAGCATCGAATAAACGGCTCGGATTGATTGCGCTTCCCCACCTTCTGGCCGGCCCGGCCTGCTAATAGGATTGTATGCCATCAAGTCAATATGAGCCCATGGAACCTCGGATTTTACAAAATGCTCCAGGAACAACGCGGCTTTTATAGCGCCTCCAAGAGGAACTGAACCCGTGCTAGATATATCCGCTACCTTAGATGCTAAATGCGATTTGTAGCCTCTGTAAAGAGGTAACCGCCAAAGTGGATCCTCCGCATCCATGCTGTAATGAAGTAGGGATTTTGCTAATTCATCGTTATTACAAAATAGAGCAGGGATATCTGAACCTAATGCTACTCGTGCAGCACCAGTTAAAGTGGCAAAATCAAGAACTAGGTCGGGTTTTTCCCCCATGGCTTCAGTCAAAGCATCACATAAAATCAAACGCCCTTCGGCATCCGTATTACCTACTTCCACAGTAATACCCTTGCGCGTCTGCAGGACATCAAGTGGATGAAATGCATTGCTGGATATTGCATTTTCCACGGCTGGGATAAGTACACGAAGACGCACTGGAAGTTTGGCATCCATGATCATGTGAGCAAGACCGAGAGCTTGGGCGGCTCCACCCATATCTTTTTTCATGTGCTGCATTCCAGCAGCAGGTTTAATATCTAGCCCACCGCTGTCAAAGCATACACCTTTCCCCACCAAAGTAACTTTTGGGGAGCCGGGTTTTCCCCAAGTGATATCAATCAAGCGTGGCTCTTGGGCCGCCGCCCTTCCAACGGCATGTATTGCCGGATAGTTCTTCAGCAACAAGTTTTTTCCTATTGTGATAGAAACCGAAGCGTTGAACGGCTCAGCCATGCACCGGGCTGCTTTAGCTAGTTCTTTAGGTCCCAAATCGTTGGCGGGAATATTAATCAAATCTCTCGCTAAAGTGATACCTGAAATTATCCGGTTTACTTCACCTCTGTCTGCTTTTTTGGGCCAAACGAGCTCTACTGTAGGTGTAGGATCCTTTTTATAGTGGCTAAAAGAATAGGTTCCCAACGCCCAGCTAATCGAAGCTCGCGTTGCTCCCTTGGTTGATAGGTGTAAGTCCAGATAGTACCGGCCTTCCGGCAACTGGCTGGGGAGACTGGCGAGGTCCCAAATACCGCCGCCGGGCTGGTTTGATTCTGCCACACCCAAAAGAATTCGACCTAGGCGTTCTTTTGGCCCCGGAATATAACTTATTGAATCAGGAACCGCGCGAAATCCGGTAGAGCGAGCCCAATTACTGCCTTCTATTATATGGCTTTCGTTTAAGTTCTCGAACTCTTTTTTAGTTATTGGTGTAATGGGGATAGAATTAATCGTTTTTCGTGTTACAAAAACCATCTGGCTGATTTCCAAAAAATAAGGCTGAATTCCTGTTTTATAAAAACACTATTGCAGTCTAAGATTAATATAGTAAAAATAGGTAGGTGAACTGTAGACTGTGCTTAGGTTGCTTGCCAAGGTTATTGCATGATTAGTTAGATAAGGCTCTATTAAGGTATTAATGTCAATTTCAGGAGTATGGCCATGGATGACCTTACCCTGGTTATCGGCAATAAGAATTATTCGTCGTGGTCACTTAAGGCGTGGTTAACTTTGAAAGCTGCAGAGGCTGAATTTGAGGAAATTCTTATTCCGTTGGGAGAAACTAATACACGACAGGAAATTCTTCGGCATTGGCGCAATGGGAAGGTGCCAATTCTAAAACATGGCGATATAACGGTTTGGGAAAGCCTTTCCATTTGTGAATATATAGCTGAATTGTTTCCAAAATCGGAGCTTTGGCCCTTAGAGGTACGAGCTAAAGTTGTCGCGCGGTCGATATGCTCAGAAATTCATGCCGGCTTTAATACTTTAAATCAATATATGCCGATGAATGTACGTAGCCGTTTTCCTGATGAAGGGCGGGAAACTGGTGTTCAGGAAGACATCAATCGCATCACGGCCATTTGGAGACGAGGGCGAGACAGATACGGTCAAAGTCTAGGGGGACCATTTTTATTTGGAAAGTTTACGATAGTTGATGCTATGTTCGCTCCAATAGTTTGTAGATTCCGTACTTATGATGTCGACTTAGGTGATATTGAGGCAGCTTATGCCGATGCCATTTGGGAATACCCCGCAATGCAGGAGTGGGCGAAATCAGCCCAAGCCGAACCTATGGTAATTAACTCGGCAGAATTTTAACTCTCTATTTAATAGTAGCGTCAAAATGACAAAAATGGGAGGTAGAATAACATTAAAAAAATAATTAATGTTACTCCCGATGCGCAGTATAGGCGAAGGGCGCGATTGATATCCGAAGGATAGATGGTTCGTCGCCCGTGGCCCATCCAGGCAACTTCCACCAATTGACTATCATAATGTCGAGGTCCAGCTATTCGGACGTTGAGAGCACCGGCAAAAGCGGCCTCGGGCCAACCGGCATTAAGGGAGCGATGCTTTCGGGCATCGCGAAGTACTGTCGTTATTGCGGTCTTACCAGATGTGTTTCCGATGAAGCTGGCTGCAATTGTGATTAAAATAGAGGTTAAACGTGCGGGAAAATAATTACATAAGTCATCTAATTTAGCAGTTGACCATCCATAAGCTTGATGTTTTGCGGTCATGTGGCCAATCATACTGTCGGCTGTATTTAGCGTTTTATATATTAATAGACCAGGTAACCCGGCAGCTAAATACCAAAATACGGGGGCGACTACCCCGTCGGAAAAGTTTTCTGCTAGGGATTCGATCGCGGCACTGCAAATGCTACTTTCATCAAGATTTGATGTTTCTCGGCCTACTATTTTTGCAACTGCTTCGCGCGCATCCTCTATTCCTCCCAATGAAAAACCTTCGGATACAGCTGCTACATGTTGGTAAAGACTTCGTTGCGCTAAAAATATCGAGGCGAATAAAGCTTCAACTAAATAGCCAAATGGTATTTTTTGGCATATTGAATTAATAATCCATCCAACTCCGCCGCTAACGATTAAAATTAGCAACAAGGCCGCAAAACCAAGTATTTTTCGCGAAATGTCTTGGTAGATGGCGCGATTCCAGGAATGGTCCAAGCGGTGAATCATTTTGCCAATGATTGTGACAGGATGTGGCAAGTGGCGATATAACCAGTCAGGATCTCCTACGATTAGGTCTATTATCAGGGCTAAAAGTAAAACAAATAAACTATCCGCCGATGTCATTTATTTTTTGCCGATTAATTTGACACGATTTACTAAAAGCTATCTATCCATGGCATGGTTTTAGCTATTTCGGCTTCATGGCTTTCTATAGACGTTTGCTGTCGAAGAGTGAGGTCTATATCATCCAAGCCCTCAAGTAAAGTTTGTCTAACGAATGGATCGATTAGGAAATCGAGTGTAGTTCCGTTTGGCAAATGGATTATTTGGTTTTTTAAATCTACTTCTATCTGGGCACTATTAGCAGTTTCGAGGGTATCCCAAATAAGTTCAATTTTATTTCTGTCTAACGCAATCGGCAAGAGACCGTTTTTAGTGCAATTGCTGTAAAAAATATCACTAAAGCTTGGAGCAATTACACATTTGAATCCCGCGTCGTAAAGGGCATAAACCGCTGATTCTCTCGAAGAACCACATCCAAAATTAGAATCAGCTACTAAAATCTCTGCCCCATGGTTGTTTTTGTTATTTAGTGGAAAAGTATTTCTTAAATTCCCATTAGGTTCACGCCGGAAGTCGTGAAACAAAAACTGACCATGATTGATATTACGGGGAGAACGAAGAAATCGCGCGGGAATGATTTGATCTGTATCTATATTGGATATTTTCAGTGATACGGCCAACGCGGAAAGTTTTTTGAATTCTTCCATGTAATTGTCCTCAAATAAAGTTACGCACGTCCGTTATACGCCCCGTTATTGCAGCCCCGGCAGCCATAGCGGGACTCATGAGGTGGGTTCGGCTGCCTGGGCCTTGACGGCCCTTGAAGTTACGATTGCTTGTTGACGCACAACGTTCTCCCGGAGGTGTTAAATCACCATTCATACCTACGCACATTGAACACCCGGTTGCTCGCCACTCAAATCCCGCCTCTAGGAAAATTTTATCTAAACCTTCCTTTTCAGCCTGTGTTTTTACGACGTTAGATCCTGGCACGACGATCGACGGAACTTTTGCCCTGCCATTTCTCGCTATATCTGCCGCAGCGCGGAGATCTTCAATCCTAGAATTTGTGCAGGATCCGATAAATACCCTATCTATTTCTACACGCTGTAAATCCGTTCCAGGTGAAAGTCCCATATAAGTGAGTGTTCTCTCCAAAGCTAGTTTTCGGATTTCATCTTTTTCATCCGCGGGGTTGGGTACTTTTCCGGTAACAGGTAGGGCTTCTTCTGGGCTGTTCCCCCACGTTACTGTGGGAGCGATTTTTTCCGCTTCTATGTGAACATCACAGTCAAAAATTGCATCAGGATCTGTTACCAACGTTTTCCAATCTTTAACTGCCTGAGGCCATAGGTCTCTCTTTGGCGCATATGGTTTATTTTTGAGGTATGCGAAAGTACGCTCGTCGGGTGCTATCATGCCGGCTCGGGCACCCGCTTCGATTGACATATTGCATACGGTCATCCTTCCTTCAATGGAAAGCTCCTTTATTGCTGAGCCGGAATATTCGATCATATGTCCTGTCCCGCCGCTAGCTCCGATCTTTGAAATTAAATGTAATATGACGTCTTTTGCTACTACGCCAAGGCCAAGACTTCCATTAACGTTAACACGCATTGTATTCGGCTTCTTTTGCCAAATTGTTTGAGTGGCTAGCACATGTGCGACTTCTGACGCTCCTATTCCAAAGGCGAGACACCCTAAAGCACCGTGGGTTGCCGTATGGCTATCCCCACAGACTAATGTGACTCCTGGAATAGTAATGCCCTGTTCAGGGCCAACTACGTGAACTATACCTTGTTCTGCGGATCCGATATCAAAAAGCCTAATTTCGTTTTCCCTAGCATTGAATATAAGTTTTTCTATTGGGGACTTAAGTTCTGGAGCCTCATTTCCAAGTTTTGGCGCCGTCGTGGAAATATAATGATCAATAGTAGCTATGGTTAAATCGGGACGCCGCACAGAAAGCCCCTTATCTCGAAGTTTATCGAACGCGTGAAAGGATCCCTCATGGCATAAATGCCGATCAATGGCGAGCAATGTCGCTCCGTCTTTACGTTGTGTGATGACGTGCCGTTTCCAAATTTTTTCAAACATAGTTTCGGGTGTAAAGGATGTCATGATACCTCGTAAGGTTAATAATTATGGTTCAAGAGCGGTTTTTACTACGATTGGAATACCCGCGACCACCAGCAGGACACTATCGGCTAGGTGCGCAATATCTTGATGCAGTTGGCCATTTAAATCCCGAAATTGCCTTGCCAGTGAATTAACTGGAACTATACCGAAACCGACTTCGTTGGAAACAAATATTATTTCACCCTGAGTCCCAGTGATGGCTTCAATTAGTTGCTGTGAAGCTACTTTAACATCAAGTTTGTCGCTAATGACGTTGTTTAGCCACATGGTTAGACAGTCAACCAGAATCACGCTATTTGGAGTTAGTTCTTTTTCGATTACCGTGCTTAAATCAATCGGAGCCTCTACCTCGTGCCATTTCTCTTTCCGCCGTCTTTCTTGATGCGCATTAATTCGGATCCGCATTTCGTGGTCTAAAGCACGGGCAGTCGCAATATAAACGGGTTTTTTTTGTCGAGATAAAGCAACCGTTTCTGCATAACGACTTTTTCCAGAACTAGCGCCACCGAGGATTAGTGTTATATTAGGCATTTCACCTTTCCTTGGGTTTCCGACGGCGAATTATCATTTTACCCGTCCTTGTGCTCCAGTGCGTTGATCCCCGAGGTCTGTTGCCCATCCATTTTCTTGCAGGCGAATAGCCTGAACCACCCCCATAGTAGTATCGCGACCAGGAGAAATTTTAAAAGTTAATCCCAGTTTTTTGGCCAGTGGTTCGGCAAGTTCCGATAAATCTTCGTCTACTAACAGTGTTTCCATTTCAGCATGTATCTTGGGTGCCTGTAAAGCTTCCACAAGGGATTTTTGTTGAATTTGTGGACGATATAGGACTTGCATTAGCGATGTCATAATTCGGGTTGAACCGGAGGCGCCTATAATCATTTCTATCCGCCCCCCACGCATTAGCAAAGATGGCATCATGCTGCTAATAGG
>CAZADS010000094.1:0-14854 GCA_964483985.1 uncultured Thalassobaculaceae bacterium | reverse complement strand
GAACGAACGCGTCGCCGCACTTCGTACAATTTGGACTGAAAACAAGCCGGAATATCACGGTGATCATGTTGATTTTGGTCCGATGATGACCTGGCCAAAGCCAGTTCAGAAACCCCATCCACCAATTATAGTTGGCGGCGGTTTTCCACATGCCGCCAGACGCGCAATCGCATACGGTGACGGATGGATGCCTATTGGGGGCAGATTGGATATCGTTGATTTACTTCCTCGTTTTCGCCAGATGTTGGCGGAAGCTGGTAGAGAACCAGATCAATTCCCTGTTACATCTTTTGGTCTACCGCCAGAAATTGATAAAGTCTCAAAGACGGCTGATGCCGGTATAGATCGCACAATTTTCGCATTACCTGCGGAAACATCGGACTCAGTGCTATCGTTGCTCGATAATTACGCAGAAATTGCAGCCAAACATTGATTTTAATAAGTGCGAATTAATATCACAAGTTTATGTTATTTAGGCCTGGTAACTATTGGATTAAATATAACCAGGCCTAAAATGCAACGTTATTAACAACTAAGAGCGAGCTAAGGGACCGCGGAGAAATTGCCCCGGTAGTGCGCCTGTGTGTTGGTTATTCTTTAGAACTGTTTTCCCCGCGACAATAGTAGCCATAATTCCAGTACTATATTGCTTGAGCCGTTTTGCGCCTCCGGGTAAATCATTAATTACTGTAGGCATTTGAGCGCCAACGGCATCTGGGTCTAAAACAACAACGTCTGCTACCATCCCTTCTCTTAATAGCCCCCTATCATGAAAACCCCACCGGGTGGCGGTATCATAGGTGATCATGCGGATGGCTTGTTCTAAAGTGAATGCCTCTTCTTGGCGCACCCAATGGCTTAGGAGGTGTGTTTGGAGGGAACTGTCCATAATTTGTGATACATGAGCTCCAGAGTCAGAGAATGTGACGCAGGAGTCGGGATGTCGCATTAGTTCTAGCGCGTCGTTCATGTCTTCATTCGCTAAAGGTTGACGAAAGAAGGCTTTTAGATTGTTCTCTAGAGCAATATCTATCATGGCTTCGGCAGGAGAAACCCCTCGGGCTGATGCTAATTCGGCCAGAGTTGGATGGGGAAGAGCTACTTTATCCAGAGAGTAAAAAATATCCCACTCCGGTGGTCGAGCTTCTGCCCCTACAACATCTGGGCCCTCGTACGGCCGGTCGGCTATTTCAACCAGTTTCCTTTTTGTTTCTGGATCTTTCATTGCTGCAATCTGGCCTTCGATTGGCAATTTCCTTATATCTCGCCAGACATCCCAATTATCAAACGGAGTGGATGTTTCAAAAGATAAAATCGAGTTGATTTCGCGGCTGTGAACTTGAGTAAAAATTCGAGCTCCTGTCTGATTGCGTTTCTCTATTATATCGTAAAGCTCCCTCCATTGTCCAGGGTATTTGCGTCGAGTTAAACTGCCAAATGTTACCGGCCTACCCGTTTCTTCGGATAGGTCTGCCAACCGGTTATAAAAACCTTTCATATATTCGGAATCCCCACGCTCCATAGCTAGTTGGAAAATTCCAGCTCCTGTTTCCCCCATGGCCCGAACAAGGGCTTGTACTTCTGAAAAAGGGGCTATCCGGCTCGCTACTAACCTATCGTCTGAAGTTAAATGGCTTGGGCTACGAGACGTGGAAAAGCCGATCGCTCCAGCTTGGATGGCTTCTTTTATATGATTAGACATAGCTCCTAAATCGTCTTCCGTAGCGTCCTCTTCAAATGCTCTCTCACCCATGACATAGGTCCGAAGCGCGGAATGACCAATATAGCCAGCGTAATTGATTCCTTTTGGAAGGCTATCTAGAACGTCAAGGTATTCTGGAAAGGTTTCCCACTGCCATTTAATACCTTGAAGCATGGCTTCACGGCTAATGTCCTCGGCTCGCTCAAGGTTACGAAATACGAAGTTTACCTCTTCTTCTCGGCAAGGCGCGATTGTGAAACCGCAATTGCCCATTACCGCGGTCGTTACGCCATGGTAGCATGAGCAGCTGCCAAGCTGGTCCCAAAATATTTGAGCGTCCATGTGTGTGTGGCCGTCTACGAAGCCCGGTGTTACCACGTGACCTTCGGCATCGATTAATTGCTCGGCTGGTTCCGAAATTCGACCTATTCGAGTAACTAGCCCGTTTTTTACACCTATATCGGCTCGGTAACGAGCCATACCGGAACCGTCTATGACCATACCGTTTTTTATAACGAGATCATAACCCATGATTTTACCCCCGAAATTTTCCAAAGCCTTTTTAATAATACTTGGTATTTTGTAAAACCCAAGTGCATTATTTACAGACGCCTTTGGGAATCCCTGCCAATTCCCATCATCAATTCAAAGCATACCTCTTTATTCCATTTAGCTCACTTTTATTCAGCTTAATTATTATACGCATCAAGCCAGTGATGGAAAAAGTTTGAAAAAGCGGTCAAAATGCATTCGTTATCTGCGAAAGTGGGCAAAATGGACTTTGACTTTATCATTGTTGGCGCGGGATCTGCCGGATGTGTGCTTGCCAATCGACTATCAATGGATCCAACGAACAGAGTCTTGCTTTTGGAAGCTGGGCCTAAGGATAATGATTTTTGGATACACGTCCCGATGGGTTTTGGGAAAAATATTAATAATTCCAAGGTGAATTGGTGTTATCGCGGAGAACCAGAGCCTTTTTGTAGAGATCGATCTTTTCTTTTGCCAAGAGGGCGGGTGCTTGGCGGGTCTAGTTCAATTAATGGAATGGTCTATGTTAGAGGGCAAGTGGAAGATTTTGACCATTGGGCCCAGCTCGGAAATCGAGGCTGGTCTTACGAGGATGTACTGCCTTATTTTAAAAAGTCTGAAAACAACTCCAGGGGTCCTAGCAGGATTCATGGTGTAGGAGGACCGGTTTTCGTCTCCGATGTCTCTGAATCTAACGGATTGTGCGATTTGTTAATCAAAGCGGCTCAGGAAATAGGTATTCCAAAAAATAACGATATCAACGGTCGAATACAGGAGGGCGTTGGCTATCATCAAGCGACGATAAATAATGGCAGACGATCTAGTGCTGCTACTGCTTATTTAAATCCAATTCGAAAACGATCAAATCTTCACATACAAACAAACGCACTCGTGGCTAAGGTGACGTTTAAGGGTCGGCGTGCAACCTCTGTTATTTATAAAGTTGATGGCGATTTTCGTGAGGCTCGTGCTAACAAAAATATTGTCATTTCCGCTGGGACATATAACTCACCACAGATTCTTGAATTGTCGGGAATTGGGAAAGCTGAGCGGTTAAAAGGTCTTGGAATAGACGTAGTCCATGAACTTCCTGGAGTCGGCCATGATATGCAGGATCATCATATTGTGAAACTGCGTTGGAGAATAACGGAACCAGTTACATATAACGAACAAACACATGGCTGGCGAGCTATGCAGACTGTATTGCGTTATCTTTTATTTAGACGCGGGGTTTTGAGCATGCCGACGACCCCTATAAGTGTTTTCACGCGGACAAGGCAGGAATTGGCAACGCCCGATTTGCAAATCCAAGTTTTTCCAGGCACTTACGAAGATTTTGAGTCGCGGAAATTAGATGCAGACCCCGGTGTTACAATGGGTGCGACAATGTTGCGACCAGAGAGTCGGGGTAGTGTGCATATTCGTTCTAAAGACCCGCATGAATCGCCTGCAATTTTTAATAATTTACTGGGAACGGAGGGTGATAGACAAACGGCTGTACTGGCCGCGCGGCTTTGCCGAAGATTAATGGAGGCTCCAGCAATAAAAGAAATTGTCGGTAAAGAACTCACGCCAGGGAGCGACGTTAAAAGCCCAGAAGACCTTCGTGAGGCAGTTCGTGATATGGTACAATCAAACTGGCATCCAACGAGCACTTGTCGGATGGGTAGCGATCGTCTTGCTGTTGTCGACGATAGTTTAAAAGTTCGTGGTTTATCTGGGCTTCGAATTGCAGATGCCTCCATAATGCCAACAGTAGTCTCTGGCAACACTAACGCAGCTAGTATCATGATAGGCGAAAAAGCTTCTGATATGATACTGGAGGAAGCTAAGAAGGGCGAATAAGTGATATAACTGGGTGTATTAATTGTTCTTGGATTGCGTTTCACTCCTCAATAAGCCAGATTAGTAATATGCAAAAGAATCCTATCAATTACACGCTTGCGCCGGAACCTAACAATCCACGCCTGACGGAAAGGGTTTCTGGTATTGATCATCAGGGAAGAAATATTGAAACGGCCGTTGTGACAGAAAAACCGCTAACAATCTTTCTTAATCATCAAGAAATCGTAACCGTTATGACCATTGGCGACTATCCTGATATGTTGGCCGTAGGCTTTTTGCTCAACCAAAATATGTTGCAGTTAGATGATGTCATCACCCAAATAGATGTGGATGAAGAGTTAGAAATTGCTGTGATACGGACGAAAAGAGAGACAGATTACGAGGAAAAACTTCAGCGAAAAATCCGAACCTCAGGGTGTGCTCAAGGAACTGTATTTGGTGATTTGATGGAACAATTGGAGGATACCCGGCTTCCATCCAACACTATTCTTAAATCCTCTTGGATTTACGAACTGTCGCGTAAAATTAATCAAACACCGAGTCTTTATTTGGAAGCTGGAGCGATTCACGGATGTGTTCTTTGCTGCGAAGATAACCCCCTTATCTATATGGAAGATGTTGGTAGGCACAATGCCATCGATAAAATTGCCGGATATATGTTTATGAACGCCATTTCTTCCGAAGATAAAATTTTTTATACGACGGGCCGCCTAACAAGCGAAATGGTAATTAAAACCGTTAAAATGGGCGTGCCAATTTTGATTTCGCGTTCGGGTTTTACTGGCTGGGGAGTTACCCTTGCAAGGGATGCAGGCCTTACTTTGATAGGCCGTGCTAAGGGTAAAAGGTTTGTCGTTTTGGCTGGGTCAGAACGTGTGGATTTCGATGTCAAATTACCAAACAGTGATAAAGGGATAATACATGTCCCGGGATTATTGGGCGAAAAAAAAGATGTTTGATGCCGGTGTTGTCGGAATCCTCCTAGCTGGAGGCAAATCTAGAAGGATGGGTGGCGGTGATAAATGTCTCCGTATTCTAGGTACTAAAACTATTCTTCGATATGTGATTGATAGGGCTAGACCTCAAGTAGGATCATTAGTCTTGAATGCTAATGGCGATTTGACGCGATTCGCTGAGTATAGGCTGCCATTGGTGTCGGACTCAGTTGATGGATTTGTTGGACCATTAGCAGGAGTGCTAGCGGGAATGGATTGGGTGTCCCAAAATATCCCAGACGCAAATTGGATCGCCAGTTTTGCAACGGACGCTCCATTTTTACCATCAAATATGGTGGAAAAATTTTTGCAGGTGGCGAACAGTGAGGAATCGGATATCGTTTGTGCTGCTTCAAATCGTCGGCGGCACCCTGTTTTTGGCTTGTGGCCGGTGCGCCTAAAAAACGAATTGCGTGACGCTATAGTGAATGAGGGAATACGAAAGGTAGAGCACTGGACCTCACGGTACCGATTCTCAACAGCAAATTTTCGGGATGATGGAATTGATCCTTTTTTTAATGCAAATAGGCCCACGGATTTAATTAGGGCTGATGCATGGTTGAGACTAAATGGCACTAATGAATAGCGCATCAGTCAATTCAAAGGCTAAGAAGATAATTTTCTCTTAACCGGAACCGGCTATGTCAATACATGCACTTGCTGCCATATCGACTATAGCATCGCTATCAATGCGGTAGGTGCGATATAAGTCCGGTAGATCTCCTGATTGTCCAAAATCAGCAACGCCTAATGGGTAGACCTTTCGGCCTGTTGCTGATCCAATCCAACTTAGGCTTGCTGGATGGCCATCTTGAACTGTTACTAGCCCCGCTCGAGGGTTGAGTCGCTTAAGCAGTTTAGAGAGATGATTATTCCCGTCGCCGCAGCCTTGACCCCTCAGTCCCATTGATCTTTGCCAATCGTGATATAAGCGATCCGATGAAGGTATGGCTAAAATACCTAATCCGGGAACTTCATCGACTAACAGATTATATGCCTCCAAAACTTCAGGTGCTACTGGGCCACAATAAGCGATTACCAGTTCGGTGTCGTTGTCGGGTGGTATTTGCCAGTATGCCCCTTTGAGTATGTCGTTTTCTAATTCAGGTGTCATCTCGCGATCTGGCTGTGCGATCACTCTGGTGGATAAACGTAGATAAAGGGATCCCCCTTCAATATCTTGCATATATTCAAACCCCCACCGCATTATCGATGCCATTTCGTCGACATAAGCAGGTTCAAAAGATAAGAGCCCAGGTTGCCCCATACCTATCATTGGTGTCGAGACGGATTGGTGCGCACCTCCTTCAGGAGCCAGAGTAATGCCGGCTGGAGTGGCAACTAACATAAATCGAGCATCCTGATAACAAGCATAATTTAGTGCATCTAAACCTCTTGCTATGAAGGGGTCGTAAAGCGTGCCTATAGGAAGTAACCGTGTGCCAAACACAGGACCGGAAAGGCCTAGTGCTGCCAGCATTATGAAAAGATTATTTTCTGCGATCCCAAGTTCCAAGTGTTGGCCGCCGCCATGTCTCAGCCACTTTTGAGCTGAGCTTACTTTCTCTTCTCTAAACACATCATTTCGCATGTCCAAACTAAATACACCACGTTGGTTTACCCATGGCCCCAAATTAGTCGATACGGTTACATCAGGAGACGTGGTAACGATCCGACTAGCAAGTGGAGTATTGCCTCGGCTTAAATCATGCAAAATATTGCCAAAACTGCTTTGGGTGGCAGCCTTCGCTCGGCGTTGCGGCTGAAGTGATGCAGGAATAGGAATTTTGGCAGCATCGTAAATACGTGAGCCTCCTTTATTAAAAGGAGCCATATTACAGTATTCTTGAATAAGACTTTCTATGACACCTGTATTTTTATATGGAGACCATTCTTCCCCATTCGGAATATCCATGACCTTTTTAAATTGCTCCATCTGATCCGGTGTCATTAAGCCGGCGTGGTTATCTTTATGACCTGCTAATGGGGTTCCATAACCTTTTATAGTATATGCTATAAAACATTGAGGTCTGTCGTCATTTACTGAATCAAATGCTTCTAATACGGCTTCCATGTCTTGGCCGGCAAGATTGGTCATCAATCGGTGAAGGCTAACGTCATCGTGGTCTTCAAGTATAGCCTTTATCCCGCGCACGCCTTTTAATGCTGTTTTAAGTGGTTCGCGCCATGCTCCTCGTTCTCCAGACTGCCCCTTAAACGTTATTGCACTGTACAGATCATTTGGACAATCATCTATCCATTTACGAAGAACGTCCCCACCTTGTTGTTGGAAAACGCGCTCTAACTTCTTCCCATATTTAAGCATGACAACATTCCAACCGACATTTCCAAAAAACTGTCTTATTTTTTGGAAAAGACCATCGGATAACACACCGTCCAAACTTTGCCGGTTATAATCTATTATCCACCAAAGATTCCTTACATCGTATTTCCAACCTTCCAACATTGCCTCATAAACGTTTCCCTCGTCCAGTTCTGCATCTCCCATAACGGCAATCATGCGTCCAACGCTTTGATTTTTTTCCTCTGAATCCTGAATCAGGTTATGAAGGCGTGTGTAATCTTGAACCATTGAAGCAAACAAAGTCATTGCTACGCCAAGTCCAACAGAGCCAGTGGAAAAATCTACTTCGTCAGCGTCTTTTACTCGGGATGGATAGGGTTGAGTGCCCCCTAAAGCTCTAAAGTTTTTTAGGGCATTAAGAGTTTGCCGGCCCATCATATATTGGATAGCGTGGAAAATGGGGCTCGCATGCGGTTTGACAGCAACACGATCCTTTGGCCGTAAAGTATGAAAATAAAGGGCGGTCATCAATGTTGTCACGGATGCACAAGAAGCTTGATGGCCTCCTACTTTTAGTCCATCGCGGCTGGGTCGAATATGATTTGCATTGTGGATTGTCCACATAGCCAGCCACAAAACCTTTTTTTCCAGAGCTAACATAGCATCTAGATGTTGGGCGGATATGATGCGTTTCCCACTATCGGGCATTGTCATTCCCGGTTAAAATGAAAATGTAGAATCGGGATACTAAAACCGTGTCCAGTTGCCTATCGATATTCTGATAAAATACGTCATCAATAATTGAAAATAATTTTAATAATCGGCATTTATCCGGCACTAGTCAAACAAGTCAACTCCTTTATTACCTATCCTTTTAAATATACAGAAGCTAATGATGCATTAGAATTCGAATCAGTGGAAATTTCTGAGTGCGCGGCTTTTTGTTGCTGCATCCACATATCTGCGTAAACGCCTTTAGCACTTATTAGCTCTTCGTGCCGCCCCTGTTCGGCTATTGTTCCATCTCGTAAAACAATTATTTCGTCAGCGTCTACTATGGTGGAAAGCCGATGAGCAATCATTAGAGTCGTGCAGTTTCTTGAAACACTCAGTAGACTCATTTGGATAGATTTTTCTGTTTTAGAATCTAGGGCTGATGTCGCTTCGTCAAACACAAATATGGTTGGCTTTTTTAAGATTGTTCGGGCTATGGCGATCCTTTGTTTTTCTCCGCCGGAAAGTTTGAGTCCACGTTCGCCAACCGAGGTATTATATCCGTCCGGCAATTTGATTATAAAATCGTGTATATTGGCTAATCGAGCTGCGTATTCGATTTCACTAGGACTTGCATCTGGCTTTCCATAGGAAATATTATAAAATATTGTATCATTAAATAGCACGGCGTCCTGAGGAACTATGCCTATAGAACGCCGCAAACTGTTTTGGGTTACGGAACGAATGTCTTGGCCATCTATCTGGATTGACCCAGAATTTACGTCATAAAAGCGAAAGAGGAGGCGAGAAATCGTTGATTTTCCGGCACCCGAGGGTCCGACAATTGCCATCTTCTTTCCAGCAAGCACGCTGAATGTTAGATTTTTAATTATCTTTCGATCGGGATAATAATAGAAATCAACATTTTGGAATTTAATTTCGCCTCCTGCGAGATTTAGTTCGGGTGCAGTCTTGAGGTCGCTAATTTCACCAACTTCATCGGTAAGCCGAAACATGGTTTCCATATCTGTAAGTGATTGCTTTATCTCCCGGTAAACAAAGCCTAAAAAATTTAAAGGAATGAATAATTGCATCAGATAAGTATTGACCATAACAAATCCACCAACAGTCATCTCGTCTGATTGTATATCGAATCCTGCCATGGCCATGACAGTTGTCAGTCCGGCAGCGATTATAAAACCTTGTCCAATGTTGACTAGTGAAAGCGTCGTTTTATTCTGTACGGCGGCGTCCTCATAATGTCTCAGAGCTAGGTCAAACCTTTTGGCTTCATGTTCTTCATTCCCGAAATATTTGACCGTCTCATAATTGATAAGGCTATCAATCGCTCGTGTGTTGGCCCTTGAATCCATTTCGTTCATCTGACGTCTAAACTTCATGCGCCATTCAGTAAGTAAAAATGTAAAAGCGATGTAAATACTCACGGTGATGAAAGTCACACACGCATACCAAAAATTAAACACTATCCAAAGAATACTGCAGACCATGGAAATTTCGATGAATGTTGGGAGGATGTTGAACAACATAAAAGTTAAGAGAAACTCAATTCCCTTAACCCCACGTTCAATTGCCCGAGATAGTCCGCCGGTTTGGCGATCTAGATGAAATCTTAAGGAAAGAGAATGAAGGTGGCGAAATGTTTTCAGGCCAACAGTCCTAATAGCTCTTTGCCCAACTCTAGCAAAGAAAAAGTCTCTTAATTCCGCGAATCCTTGTTGGGCAGTCCGCGCAATGCCATACCCAATTAGTATTCCAACCAACGCAGTTATTACGAAGGTTCCTGATTGGGAAATAATATCAACGGCTTCTTTGTAAAGGACAGGAACAATTGTTGTGGCGAGTTTTGCGATTAATAAACAACCTATCGCAAGGATCACGCGCATCCGCATTTTCATTGCGTCTTTTGGCCAAAGATAAGGAATCAAGATTTTTATTGTATTCCAGTCACCCTTGATTTTCGTCTGATATCCAATGTCCTGTGCTTGTCGGCGGGGCATAAATTTTTCGATCTGATGCTAATTAGTAAATAGAGAGATTTTAAGGCAAGAGAACCAAATACGCGAATTTTTTGAGACATATTAGTGGGTGAGCTAATTATTTTTATAACCAATTGCTAGATCAAAAAGGTCCAGCGTGACAAAGCATGCAAGCAACCGTAATGAGTCTGGACTTTTATTTGGGCTTCGCTCTAGCATGATTACTGATCGCTTGCTAAAGATTAAAAATGATTAACACATTACTTATCGCTAATCGGGGCGAAATCGCTTGTCGCATAGAAAAAACCGCACGGCGTATAGGATTGCGTACAGTAGCTGTTTATTCCGAGGCTGATCAAGGAGCGTTACATGTCGAGAGGTGTGATGCAGCAAGACTAATAGGTCCTCCACCAGCAGTGGATTCATATCTTAATATCGATGCTTTAATAGAGGCGGCCGAACTATCTGGAGCGAATGCTATTCATCCAGGTTATGGGTTTCTATCAGAGAGTCCGGATTTTGCATTGGCTTGTGAGAAGGCTGGAATAATATTCGTTGGACCATCAGTATCGGCTATGAGGATGATGGGTTCAAAAGCTAAGTCGAAAGACATTATGGAAATAGCTGGCGTACCCTTGGTCCCAGGATATCATGGAGAGGAACAGAGTTTTGATAAACTTGCGGCAGAAGCAGCAATTATCGGTTTTCCGTTATTAATAAAGGCGAGTGCTGGCGGTGGTGGACGCGGCATGCGGATTGTCCAAAACGCTAACGAATTGGAAGAAAAAGTAGTTTCGGCGAGGCGTGAAGCACGGAATACCTTTGGTGATGAAAGGATTTTGATTGAAAAATACATTCAAAGGCCGAGGCATGTCGAAGTTCAGGTATTTGGTGACGGCTACGGCGATGTTGTGCATTTATTTGAACGTGATTGTTCCGTGCAACGACGGCATCAAAAAATATTAGAAGAGGCACCTGCGCCAAATATTGATGAGTCTGTAAGAAATAGTATAAGGGACACTGCTGTTAACGCTGCTAGAGCCATTGGATATATCGGAGCAGGAACGGTAGAATTTATTCTTGATGAAACGGAATTTTATTTTATCGAAATGAACACTCGGCTGCAGGTCGAACATCCAGTAACCGAATTGATAACGGGTATTGATTTAGTTGAATGGCAAATAAAAATAGCAGATGGAGCACCACTACCACTAACCCAAAATAAAATTCTCGCGAAAGGCCATGCTTTTGAGGCTCGTCTCTACGCCGAAGATCCAGTCGAATTTCGACCGCAAACGGGAATGATCGAACATCTTAATCTTCCGTGGGAGCTGGCCCGTATAGACATAGGTATTAATGAAGGTGAATCTGTTTCTGTCCATTACGATCCGATGTTAGCTAAAATCATCGTTCATGGTAGGGATCGGAATGATGCCCTAGATCGATTAATAGACGCTCTTTCCAAGGTTGAGGTGGGTGGAGTAATTACAAATCAGCCGTTTCTCAAACGCTTGGCCAAACTCGATGCATTTAGGTCTATTGATGTGCATACTGGATTTATAAACGACCACAAGTTAAGTCTATTTCCTTCGGTCGAAATGCTTTCTAATGAAGTATTAGGTATGGCGGCCATTATAGCGGGGAACCAGAATAAAACGCGTTTCCAAAATTTTCTGCCAGAGGAAAATTTGTTTGATGCTTGGACAAACAATTGTGGTTGGCGTGCTAATGGCCCAGCAATTCACAAAGTAGGGTTTTCTGTGTCGGGGGAGATTCACGCATTTACTTTGTCGGAATCGGACGGCCAATATCAGATTTTTAGAACAGATTTTCCCATGGGCGTTAGCGGCTCGCTGACTTGCAATCATCAAAATTATGGCTCTGTTACAATTAATTTATCGGATGAAATTGTAACCTCAAATTTTTCAATTTCCCAAGATTCGGCGACTATATATTTACCTGAAGGCCCGTTAGAAATCGACTCGGTGGATCTATCACATAGGACTGGAGCCGTTATAGATGTAAGTGCGCGACTCACTGCGCCCATGCCGGGGAAAATTGTTGCTATTCAAGTTTCAGAAGGTGATTTCGTCAGTAGGGGAACCCCGTTAATTGTTTTGGAGGCTATGAAAATGGAACACAATATTTCGGCGCCTGCTGACGGGCGGGTCGTGGCACTATTCTTTAAACATGGCGATTTAGTGGATGAGGGAGTAGAACTGCTCGGCTTTGAGTTAGCTAGTGAGAACGTTTAGATGTTTCAATTTCCTAGTCCAAACATTAGTCAATTCATGAAATGCGTCGGCCGAATAATATCGCTGCGGTATCTGTTAATGGCATGTATACTGATTTGCGCAGCTACACTATTTACAAATACTCCATTGGCAATGCCGTCAGATATGGTGATTCCCGCAGTCCTGGTTTTAGTGACTATTGGAATGCTGGCTACGGGTGTTTTGGCCGAGCACCTCGTTATACTTCTCTTTTTTCTTTTTGCTATGATTCTCGCCATCGCACCTCCAACTGCGGTGTTTTCCGGTTTTACGTCCGGTGCATTCTGGCTAGTTTTTGGTGGTCTAGTGATTGGCTGTGCCATAGAGGTTACGGGGCTAGGAGCTCGAATTGGCGGGGGCGTCGTGCGTCGTTTTACTGGGAGTTACGGTGCCGTCATAGCTGGGATTATTGCTGTCAATATGATGTTGGGTTTTCTTATGCCATCCTGTTTAAGTAGAGTGGTCCTCTTGCTTCCTATCGTAATAGGCTTAGCAGACAAACTCGGCCATAGACTAGGAAGTTCGCCAAGTAATGGGATGGTGATGGCATCGGTTTTGACTGCTTATTTGTGTTCTACTTCAGTATTACCTTCAAACGTGCCTAATAATATCCTTATGGGAGCCGCCGAAGCGTCGTTTGGTTTGGAAATTAGATATTTTGATTACCTAATACTGCATTATCCTATCCTTGGTTTTTTAAAATCTGTCTTTATATGGGGTACTGTAGTTTGGCTTTTTCGGGACAATTCGGCGCAAAAAAACAGGAAAGTCCAAAAACAAGGAATCATCGTTACCAGAGAAATAAGTCCGCAAGAGTATAGATTGGGTTGTTTCGTCGGGTTGGCCCTGATTTTTTGGGCAACTGATTTTTTTCACGGGGTGGCCCCAGCTTGGGTCTCGCTTGCGGCGGCATTTTGTTGTTTAGTTCCCAGACTAGGTATGATTTCACCTCAGGTTTTCCAGGAAAAGGTAAAAATTGGTGCTCTTATCTATGTGGCAGGAATTATAGGAATCGGGGCTGTAGTTTTAGAAACAGGTCTGGGTGAGTTTGTTAGCCGCAACATTCTTTTATCCATGGAACTTTCAGGAGAGGGGGCTTTCAAAGCTTATACAGCTCTTAGCAGTCTTGCTATGATACTTGGTATAGTCTCGACTATGCCCGGAGTCCCGGCGATTCTAGTGCCCATGTCTGAGGAGTTGGGTATGGCTGCCGGCCTAAAATTGGACGCTGTATTGATGTCACAGGTGGTTGGTTTTTCAACAGTCTGGTTCCCGTATCAGGTACCCCCTATTGTCGTAGGTATGCAGCTTGGCGGTGTTCCTATGTTAGATGGCATAAAGGCAACCGTGATAATAGCGTTATTTAGTGTAATAATTTTGAACCCACTAAATGCTGTGTGGTGGCAATTTTTGGGTTATCTCCCTGAGGGGAGGTTGTGGTGATGGTTCATTTACTGAAGTTATGTGTTGGGATTGATACGGTGGAGCAATTGCAAACGCGCCAGGCCGATAGGCTTTATCAAAATCGGGAGGTGGATGGGCTCAAAAAAAAAGTTATCCATATCACTAAAAATACGCCGCGCCGTGCTGCTGAGCTTTTAAATGGCGGATCTTTATATTGGGTAATTCGACGACAGATTCTCGTAAGGCAACGTATTGTCGAGATAGATAAAACCTCCAATAACGATGGTGTTCGCCGATGTCGTCTTGTTCTTTCACCGGAACTAGTGCGTACGGAACCGCGTTCGTCCCGTCCTTTTCAAGGATGGCGTTATTTAGAGAGAAATGATGCTCCAATTGATTTAAGTCAATTTGGCGATGATATTGCGGCAATGCCTGAACAGATGCGTCGTGAACTAAGTTATCTGGGCTTATTGTAGTTAAGCCCCTATTCTAATAAATTATAAGCATTCTAAAGATCCGAGTATCCGTTTCCCGCACTATCTGGATTAAAAGCGATGGAAAATGGGTTCCGAATGCATTTTTATTTCATTTTAATGATTTGTTTCGCTTGCAAAGGTAAATTCAGTTGTCTATAAAGATTTCCCGCAGTAACTGCTGCGGTTTCCAGTTGTCCGTGTGGATGTTCAGCCAATTTGGCTGCTAGGTGTTTTGCCGCTGGACTGGTCTTTGACATTGTGGATAAATTCGGAAGGGATGCGCAGGCGGCGTTGGTGACTTTGCAGTTAGCGTCGTACATCAGTCTGTCTTGTGTATCTCAAGCGTGCTTTAGTTTTCTAATGCCTAGCTTAGGCGATGGTACTAGAATTGCTAAAACATTACGCAACAATCGGTACTAAAGTGCCGGTTATGATGTGCGGGACGGGCTCTGTTGATCCTGATAGTTTAAACGCAAGCAGTATCTGTTGGCGTGCAATAAATCGGGAAATCAACCTGAGAGTTTGATCATTGCTCAGAACGAACGCTTACTGAATGCTTAACACATGCAAGAAGAACGAGAAGCAAACTAAACGTCGTGGAGAGAGGCTCAC
>CAZADS010000093.1:0-80955 GCA_964483985.1 uncultured Thalassobaculaceae bacterium | reverse complement strand
AGCCTACGCAGCGAGTAAAGGGGCGGTAATCAGTTTGACTAAAACGGCGTCGCAGCAACTTGCAAAACACAACATTCTGGTTAATTCGGTTTGTCCGGGTGTAACTCAGACGGATTTGATAACGAGGTTTATGGACGGGCGGGCCGGTGAATTAGGTCTCTCTAGGGATGAGTTAATTAAAGAGGTGGCCAAAGGTATCCCGCTACAACGTTTTAACGAACCGGAGGATATTGCGGCGATGATCCGGTTTTTATCGTCGCCCGGGGCTCGAAATATTACGGGACAAGCCTACAATGTCGATGGTGGTTGCGTTTTAAATTAGTAAGAACGTTCCCTCCTCCACACTTAATAATGTACATACATTAGTTATCAGAAACTGTTTTTCGGGACGGTCACACTGTTAGATTCCTCCGTTAGTGGAATACCAGTTTGCCGCAGGACATAATGCCAATATTGACCAATGTCACTTTATTTGAAGAAATCCGAAGAAGTCTAGTTACGAAAATTCTGATAGGTTCGTTGAAGCCTGGAGATAAAATTCCCACCGAAAAACAGTTAGCCCAAGAATTCAAAGCGTCGCGGCCCACTGTCAATAAAGCCATTTCCTCTCTTGCCCGGGACGGTCTAGTAACACGACGCAAAAGAGCTGGGACCCTCGTTTTAGAGCAGTCAGTATTCTTTATCCCAATTACGGACGTTGTGACGTACGTTAAAAATTCAGGCAATAACCACTCTTTCAATTTAGTGTCAAAGTTCAAATCTGACAATCACACTGGCAGCATAATATGGCCGAAGACCGATCACAGTGTGCCCGTTTTATGCATTGAATGCCTTCATTATAGTAATACCGTGCCTATCCAACATGAGCAGGTTTTGATTAATCTAAATACA
This sequence comes from uncultured Thalassobaculaceae bacterium, assembly GCA_964483985.1. Taxonomy (GTDB): domain Bacteria; phylum Pseudomonadota; class Alphaproteobacteria; order Thalassobaculales; family Thalassobaculaceae; genus CAZADS01. The sequence goes on along the minus strand of CAZADS010000093.1, from coordinate 80,064 downwards.
ATTCCTACGGCCGAGCACGCCACTTTCTCTACTACTCCTCCACATGTATGGTTAAGAAACTACATATCCTGGGCTTCTTCGACGCATCGCATTGGGGCTATCGGAGCTGGGAACATGTTAGCTCGTCTATTTGGCATACGCCGTGGCGCTCCATGCCTAGGGATTCAACAAATTGTTGAAAATAAAGAAGATATACTAGTTATTTCAACCTTCACTTCCCCGGCGGGACGATTTTTTATAGAGGGAAGCTCATCCTATACTATGGGAAAGAACTAGGTTGAAAATAGTGATTCAGGTATAAGCCATCCTTTACAACTACCTGGCATCGATTTTTTTTAAATTAAAGTTTTTTATATATACATTAACTACATTAGTTGATGTCGAAGTGCCAATCCGATATTTATAACGCAATTTCTTCTCCCTATTCAAAAACATTCCAATCAAGCCTGACAACACCTACGCGCACCAACAGTCTCCCTCCCCTCCTACTAAATCAGGAAACATTACGCCACAACACCAATTGGGAAAGAATACGCACATAAATTGTTTATTATCTGTAAATTGCCCCGACTGCTGCCAAAGACTACATTCCCATTCCCCGTTAAATTTGTCCCTCGTTATCTTTTGAAAAACAACACAAAATTGGGAATTATTTTTTTAAAATTTCCGCAAAAATCCCACGAATTATATTTCAAACTTTACAAATGCCTCTCAAACGAGGCATTTTTGGGTCCTAATTTAGGGAACTTGGAGGCTTCTGAGTGTCGGTTGACCCTAACGCGGCCGCTAAAAACCGCCATCTATTAATTGTCGACGACGACGAACCATTCCGCAATCGGCTGGCGCGCGCAATGGAAAAACGCCATTTTACTGTCATTACAGTCGCTACGGTAGCCGATGGAATAAAAACCGCACGGATTTTACGCCCTTCCTATGCCGTAATTGACCTTCGCCTTGAGGACGGGAGCGGAATAGAGATAGTACCTGAATTGAGACAAGTATGCCCCGACGCAAAAATAATTGTCTTAACTGGGTATGGAAATATTGCAACTGCAGTGGCGGCGGTAAAAGCTGGGGCAATTGATTATCTCCCCAAACCCGCGGACGCCGACGCGGTCGCTTCCGCTTTATTAGCAAGTGAAGGAACCATGCCTCCACCACCTGAAAACCCTATGTCAGCAGATAGGGTTAAATGGGAACATATACAACGGGTATTTGAACAGTGTGGCCGAAATGTATCCGAAACGGCTCGACGTCTCCGCATGCACCGAAGAACTCTTCAAAGAATACTAAACAAACACGCGCCCCGTGGGTAAACTCACCTTATTCGCATAGAGGCTATTTTAATTGCCCTGATTTTAAGCAATCGCCGACTTCTTTCCTTTTACCAACTAGGGATCGCTCTATCTATAATTCCACCAAAATCCGTTCCCACTGGCAAAGTCCCGTATGCTCCAGACCACATTGACCCTAAGCGGGAGTGACAGAATGCATCCGCGACTGCCGCCGGTGCAGCCTGCACTAACAGAGCCGCTTGCCAAACGACCGCCATCCTTTCAGTGAGATCCCGAGCCCGTATTTCTAAATTTGCGCGGTCCAACAGGTCATTTTTAAGGGACTCTGAGGCGGCATCCAATATTTTGTTCGCGCCTTTTGCGGCATCCAGTTCCGCGAACAAAGCAGGCATAACCATTTCTTCTCGCCGTATTGCCCGTAATACATCCAGGCACATGATATTTCCCGATCCCTCCCAAATGCTGTTAAGGGGTGCCTCTCTGTAGAGGCGAGGCATCATCGAATCCTCGATATAACCTGACCCTCCCAGACATTCCAAAGCCTCTCCTATAAATGCTGGGGCCCGTTTACAAATCCAATATTTTCCAATAGCCGTTCCGATGCGAAACAATGCAGCAGCAGTCGAATCTTCGGAAGCCTCATCGATAGAACGGCCTAAACGCAACGTTAGGGCCAAAGCAGCTTCTGATTCCAGAGCTAAATCAGCTATCACGTTAGACATAAGAGGCTGTTGGATGAGCTTTTTACGAAACGCTGATCGGTATTTCACATGATGCAAAGCCTGAACGAGACTTTGACGCATTATTGCACTGGAGCCTGAACAACAATAAAATCGATTATATTGTACCATTTCAATTATTGTTTGGACTCCCTGACCTTCGTCGCCGACCATCATACCCCAGGTATCTTGAAGCTCTATCTCGGTGGACGCGTTCGACCTATTTCCAAGTTTATCTTTAATCTTTTGGATTGAAAGCGAATTTCTTACGCCATCTGGCGTCCAACGGGGCACTAAAAAACACGACAATCCACCCGCGCTATATGCCAATGTTAAGAAAGCATCAGACATTGGCGCCGAACAAAAAAACTTGTGGCCAGTCAAAAAATATTCCCCACCCGGCCCCGTTACCTGTCCGGTAGGAATGGCCTTTGTAGAGTTAGCACGCACGTCCGAACCACCCTGTTTTTCCGTCATAAACATGCCAACAGTGGCACCGGTTTTTTCTTCTAGGGGAATGTCTCGAGGATCGTATGACGTGGACATCAAGCGTGGGATCCATTCATCACCCACAACTGGTGTCGTCCGGAGAGATGGGATAGCAGCGTAGGTCATCGCCATAGAGCACATTACCCCAGCATCGGACTGGTTCATCATATATGTTAAGGCGGTGTGACCAACGTGTCCGCCAGGGCCAGAATGCTTCCAGGCTAAACTGGGAACCTCGTTCTCTACGGCGATACCCATCAATTCATGATAAGCCGAATGATAGGTTACTTCGTTAATCCGCATGCCGTAACGATCAAAGGCCTTAAGTTCAGGAGAATATTTATTAGATAAATGAGCTTTTTCAAATACATCCGAAGAGCCCACCAGTATCCCGAACTTCGCTAATTTTTCTTCAGCCCATCTCCCTCCTTCACGTTCTACCCCTTCTCGTAGAACAATATCATCCAACCATAGATCCTGATCTCCCATATGCGGCGGTGTATTTTTAACTTCATGGGTTGGGAGAGACGCTATTGGTTCACGTGGCAACATCACGGATACTCCCAATTGGTTTCACTATTGAATGATTTTTAGCTAATATTGAGAATAAATGGCGAACGGGAGCCCTGATATCTAAAAGTACCTATTTTGATTTCAAAATAACAAACTGCAAAATCAACTAAAGCAAAAATTAGGTGCCGGCAAAGCTAACAAACACTACTTTTTCGGCACCTAACATCTTATAGTTTTAGGACGCAAGAGGTCCCTTCAATAATTGACCAGACAACGCCCCAGTAGAATTGCCATTTTCTAATGTTACCTCGCCATTGACGATAGTAGCATCTATCCCTTCGGCTTTTTGAACTAAACGCCGAGCTCCGCCCGGAAGATCACGCTTTACGGTTGGAAGGCATGGTTTGATTTCTTCCTCGTCGAAAACCACAATATCTGCTGCCAAACCGGTTCGAAGTAAGCCTCTGTCATTGAAATTCCAGGCGGAAGCGTTCTCGAACGTTAATTTTCGGATAGCTTCCTCCAACGTAAAGGCTTGCTTCTCCCGCACCCAATAACTGAGCATATGAGTTTGCAATGACGAACCCATTTCTTGACAGACATGGGCGCCTGAATCGGAAAAAGTAGCGAGCGTACGCGGATGTTTCAACATACCTAGCACATCATCCGGTTTTTCATTTACCAATGGTTGAACAAACGCTAAATCCTCATTTTCGACAATCAAGTCCATCATAACTTCAACAGGGTTTTGCGATCGTTCCTTAGCTAAATCATCCACACTAGGATCATCCCATTTAACATCAAACATTGGGAATAAGTTATCATACTCGGGTTTCCGTGGATCGGTCGTTGCCATTCCACCGCCCTGGAATTCTGTTCCTTTTGGTTTCATCGTCGCTTCATCCGCTACGAGCTTTTTGCGAATTTCCGGATCTTGAAATTTAGCCCTTTGTTCCGCAGAAGATAAATCTCTGATTGGCTTCCAGCTCGGGAGTGCATCAAATGGTAGGTATGAGTTAAGCGAGAAAATAGCATTAATAGATTTTGTCGTTCCTTGACCAAAAACCCGGCCGCCCGCAGCTACTACTTCGTCCATCCATTCGTATTGATAGGAATATGGATTCGGTTTATCGCCTTGTTTGGTAGATATCGTCCCAAACATCACTGGGCGCCCAGAACCCACAGCGATTGGCTTAAGCTCTCTTAAAAATGCTCTTTGTGCCTCTCCCCCCGAAACATCAGGTCCAATTTGAAAGATACCAGCATTTAGCTCAGCCATGGCGTCAACTAGTTGAGCGATCTCTTCCCAATTAGCAATACGACTTGCTACTGGCCCACCATCCGGACGAATATGGGTATGTGCACGTGACGTCGACAGCCCTATGGCACCAGCACGAATTGCTTCCTGCACAGCATGACGCATAGCTTTAAGCTCGTCTTCGTTTGCCTCCTCATCCAGGGCTCGCTCACGCATTGCGTACATTCTTAATGCCGAATGACCTATATATGCTGAGTAGTTTATCGCTTTTGGCAGAGCATCCACATTAGACAAATATTCCGGGAACGTTTCCCAATTCCATTTGATACCATCCATCATCGCTTCAGTTGGAATGTCTTCTACCGCTTCCATACAGCGGGCAAACCATTCACGCTCTTCAGGTAGACATGGAGCCAAAGCAAATCCGCAATTTCCCATTACTACACTGGTAACACCATGCCAACAGGAGCACGTTCCCATGGGGTCCCATGCAACTTGAGCGTCCATATGCGTATGGCCATCGATGAAACCCGGCGATACGATTTTACCCTCAGCGTCTATAGTTTTATTAGCCGGCTCTCGAATTCGGCCTATTTCCGCAATTATGCCGTCTTTGACGGCGATATCAGCGCGGTAGCGTAGCATACCTGAACCGTCTACTATTGTTCCGTTTTTTATCAACAAATCAAAAGCCATGGGTAAACTCTCCAATTGTATTAAAAAATTAACTAGATACTAGCCGATGGGATGTGGCAAAGGCAATCACCAGCGGGATTAATCGAATTGTATAAATATGTGGTCAGATTTATTTAAAAATAAATTTCAGGAAATGAACGCAAAAGAACAAAAGGTTCTTGAAAAGACCTAGTGCCCGTTATCCATTCCATTTTATCGGACCACGAAAAGGTCGCATATCCGGATAACCGCTAACTGCCCAGGCACCATCTACTATAAGGCTACTGCCATTAACATAGCTAGCGTCGTTACTTGCTAAAAATAACGCGGGTGCTGCTATTTCAGAAGGTTGAGCCGGCCGACCTTGCGGAATTCGGGCGATAAAGGTTTCTAGCGCTAATGGATTATCAAAGTGCCGACGTGTCAACGGTGTTTGAACTAGTCCAGGCAGAACCGCATTAACCCGAATATTCTCATTAGCTAACTCAAGAGCCGCATTTTTAGTCAACATTTCTACTCCTGATTTAGCTACGGTATAAGCTGCCCCGGCATGCATCGGGACTCGTGCATTAAGGGACGCCACATTCACAATTGCGCCGCCCTGCCCAGATAGCATTTGGCGCGACTGGTGTTTGATACATAGGAAAACAGATTTTAAACAAAGATCAACGACAAAGTCCCAGTCCTCTATACCTAAATCTGCAATATACCCGCTACGGTTACCTCCAGCGACATTGAAAGCTAAATCAAGGCTACCAAAGCATTCTTGAGTGTGGGAAACTAAAGCCTCTACATCACTCTCCTTAGTTACATCACCCACTCGGCTTAAAAAGTTGCCATCCAATTCATTACTAAGTTCCTTTAAGCCCGAACAATTTATATCAAAACCAACTACCCTTGCGCCTTCCAAATGTAACCTTTGCGCGATAGATTTTCCTATCCCTGAACCGGCGCCGGTTACTAAGGCTGTTTTACCTTTAAATCTATCTTTCCAATGCTCCATTAGTTTCCCCTAGTTAGTTCCGAAATAATTAAATATTCCTACTCAAAGGCCATTATACAAAATTAGCTCTATGGGCATTAGGCAACTATCCCCTTGTTTCTAGCCTATCAGAAGTTAAAAAATAAATGTCCCTGATGTAACATACTTGAAAATTACGGACTCATTCCTCATGATCGTTTTAGGTTATAATTGAATGCGGTTATCATTAAGGCGAGGAATTATTATGGCCAAATCATTGACCCCAGCAGAACTTAAAACTTATGAGAAAGATGGATTATTATTTCCGAAGCGCCTTTTAAGCGAAGAAGCGGCCATTTCGTACAGAAAAGACTGGGAGGATTACGAACTAAGGAGCGGGGGACCTGTTAGCGGAGCTTTTCGGTACAAGTCCCATCTTTTATTCCCCTTCATAGATAAAATTATCCGCGAGCCCGCGATTCTGGATGCCGTAGAAGATATTTTAGGACCGGACTTAATGGTCTGGAACACAAACCTCTACCCAAAAGAACCGGGGGATGGGAGATTCATTTCATGGCATCAAGATTCAGCTCACTGGGGCCTGGATAACAATCGAATCGTAACTGTTTGGGTGGCCCTTAGCCCCGCAACAGCGGAAAACGGTTGTATGAAAATGGTTTTAGGAAGTCATCGACAGGGTACAGTCGCTCATAAAGACACTTGGGATCCTGAAAACATTCTAACGAGGGGCCAGACCATTGCCCAGGAAATTGATGAAAAGTCTACTGCTTGGGTAACTCTTAAACCAGGAGAGTGTTCGTTACATCACGTCGACATGATGCACTCGTCGCCTGGGAACCAATCTAATACCCGCCGCGTTGCTTTGGCGATACGCTATATTACACCATCGGCCAAACAAAAACACCATGACATTGATTATGCGACTCTCGTCCGCGGCGAAGATGTTTATGGGCATTTCTTACCCGAACAAGCCCCGAGAGCTGAAATGGATCCAACTGCCGTTGCTTTCCACTCTGAAGTTGCGGAAGCTCAAGGTAAAATACTTCTTCACGGGACCGAAAGAGCTGGGAGTAAAGGTCTAGCAGAGACCAATTCATACTGGGCACAACAGGGGTAAGTAATTTGAGCCAAAAACCATCTCTCATAATCCGTGGCGGAACAATTGTCGACGGCACAGGGGCCTCCAGTTTTGAGGCAGACATCGCTATTGATGGTAAATATATAACAGAGGTCGGCGCAATTTCTGGGACCGGGCAAAAAGAAATCGATGCCCGCGGTCATCTCGTGATTCCAGGATTTATAGACATACATACCCATTACGACGCCCAAGTTACTTGGAGCAAACAAATTACCCCATCTTCATGCAACGGAGTGACAACCGTGCTCATGGGAAACTGCGGAGTCGGTTTCGCGCCGGTGCGCCCGGATCAACGTGAAATGCTAATTTCGCTCATGGAAGGTGTTGAAGATATTCCCGAAGTTGTATTAAGTGAAGGTTTACCCTGGACATGGGAAAGTTTCCCTGAATATCTTAACACCCTCGAATCACGTCATTTCGATGTTGATGTCGCAACTCAAGTTCCACACGCAGCTTTACGTGTTTACGTCATGGATAAACGTGGAGCCAACCGAGAACCTGCAACCCGAAACGATCGGGGAAAAATGGCCTCATTAGCTGCTGAAGGTATTAGGGCTGGGGCCTTTGGGTTTTCAACATCACGTTTACTGCAACATCGAACGGCCGAAGGCAACCCCATCCCGTCTTACGGGGCGGCAGAAGAAGAATTAACGGCGATCGTTGATGCCATCGCAAGCACAAAACAGGGCTGGTTACAAGTTGTAGCCGATTTTGGAGATTCCCTGGACTCCGAATTCAGTTTACTGAGGCGACTTGTCGAACGCTCGGGACTTCCCATGACAATGTCTCTTCTGCAAAGGCATGCGTGGCCTGACGAGTGGCGTCAATTACTCGACCGAATAACGATAGCAAATGCCGATGGTCATCGAATGACTGGTCAGGTCAGAGGTCGGCCTACAAGCACGCTTCTTGGATTTGAATTATCGGAAAATCCCTTTTTAGGGTGTCCAAGTTGGAGGCAATTAGCTTGTTTGGATATGCCTTCTAGGGTTGAAATTTTAAAAAACCCGGAATTTCGAACTAAGCTAATTTCGGAACCGGGGGGTACTTCAACACAAATAAATAGGTTACGCGACTGGGAACGTATTTTCCCCTTAGGTAATCCCCCTCAATATGAGCCTGAACCAAACCAAAGTATAGGAGCTAAAGCCAAAAGACTTGGTATTGATCCCGCTGCGTTGGCCTATGACATCATGATGAAAAATGAAGGCAAAACGATTTTATACCATCCAATGACTAACTACGCAGAAGGCGACATGTCACCGGTATACGAGATGCTGAAGAATCCTAATACAGTAATAGGATTAGGTGATGGAGGCGCCCACGTGGGGATAATGTGTGATGCAACTGACATGACACACGCGTTAACATTTTGGACACGAGACCGAAGCCGGGGAAAACGTCTGCCTCTTTCGAATATTGTATATCGCCTAACATTGGCCAACGCACAAGCAATAGGTTTGCTCGACCGAGGCCAGATTGCTCCCGGTTTCAAGGCTGATATCAATATTATTGACTACGATCGGTTGCAACTTTGCGAACCGACGGTCCTGTACGACCTTCCTGCGGGAGGGAAACGATTAATGCAAAAATCTATAGGTTACGAAGCGACCATTGTTTCGGGAATACCTGTTTGGTTGGGTGGAGAGCCAACAGGGAAGTTTCCAGGACGATTGCTTCGTTGTGGCCGTTAAAACTCCGCACGATACTATATTCTTTTTTATTGTCTGAAGCGCCCAAAAATCGACTTAACATGATAGTTTTAATATCTGTCAATTCGATACGGTTTCATATCAATATTAAGCGGCTCACCGGCCGCCAAACTTGCAATCATTCGTCCGGTCATAGGGGCACCGGTCAACCCTAAATGTCCATGGCCAAAGCCATGAAATAATCTTGGAAAACCCGTTACTTCACCAATATAAGGAATAGAGTCTGGAGGTGATGGACGCCTGCCCATCCACTCCTCAACTAAATCTGTATTCAAATCCGGAAGCAAGGATTTTGCGTGTTTTTTAAAAATTTGAGCTCTCCTAAAATCCGCCTTTGCATCGATGCCAGCGAATTCGGCGGTACCGGCACTTCTAATTCCCATTTCCATTGAACTGGTAACGAATTTATTATCCGCATCCATAATTGAGTGCGAAAGCGTTAAACCTGGCTCCTTAAAAATTAAGTGATATCCCCGCTCAGCTTCTAGTAATACCTTAACTCCCATCTTTTTTAACAAATTAGCTGACCAGACGCCCGCGGAAAGGACAACAGTGTGAGCATCGAATTCCTTGCCCGCCGTTATTAGACGATACCCTTTTTCAGCCTTTGGAGTGATTTCTAAAACTTCTTTGCGAAGGAACAAAACCCCTAATTTTTCAGCTTTGTTTGCAAGTACTTTGCCAAGTCTACCCGGATTCACAGTCCGCCCTTGTTGTTCTATAATCATCGCAGATTGAATTGCCGGGGACAAATTGGGCTCTATTTCGCGAATCTCGTCACCAGTAACGGATTTAAACGGAACGCCCCTTTCGCGCCGAAGTTTCCATTCCAGAGTTTCAGAGTCAATTCCTCCGGCCTTGCGTGAAACATGAAGGTACAAGCTATCTCTAACTAGACCTTCTTCACCTGTTCCCATTAAAAGCTGCTTATACAAGTCTAAATTTGGTCTATTCACAGCTAACATTGCATCAGCAATGTTAGGCAAACGATCAATATTACCAGATTGCAGAAACTTTACTAACCATGGCGTCATTCGGGGCAAATAAGACCACCTAATTGATAAAGGCCCTTCGGGATCTAATAACCACTTAGGTACATTTTTCCATAAACCGGGCATCGACTGCGGGATACATGACCAAGGCGATATGACCCCAGCATTTCCATAGCTGGTGGCATCAGCTGGGTCTTCGCGGTCAATAACGGTAACCTTAAAGCCCTTTTCTACTAGCGCCAAACTAGTACAAATACCAACAATACCAGCACCCACTACGAATGCTTCTTTCAAGTCATTGGACGTCATATTATTCCTTCTATGTAAATATCAAGTTAGGCTTCACAATTTCCATTGTCTAGGTTTTAACTGAAGTTAGCCATGCCAAATCCATACAATAGGAGTCTCTCTTCACTCAGAAAAATATAACCTTTTACTTACCTTTGCTTTCTATTTTCCGCGTATGTTTCATCGCGTTTTCTGCAAAAAATATGATTGGGATTGCGGCAAACCCCGTTATAGCCAACAAATAAAAAGCATTGAGATACCCTATCATGGCAGCTTGCCTCTCTATTTCACCGCTCAGGCTAGCTAATCCCGATAAAGAGCCCATATCCCAAACGCCGGTAATATATGGATATTCCATACGTTTATTGAACGGGCTTATCCATGACGTCATGTCCATATAGTTTGTAGTGGTTGATCTGATCACCACGGTCACTGTTAACGAGATATAGATACTACTTCCAATGTTACGTACCAAATGCAAAACTGATGTACCTTCCGGGATATACTTGGGGTCGATCCGAGAAAACATCATAATGGTAAGCGGGACCCAAGACAGGCCCACGCCAAATCCCTGAATTGCACTAGCCCAAGCAACACCATTTGTAGTCATATTGATATCAAAATTTGCCAAATATAAACATGAGCCTGCCTGAGCCAAAAAACCTAATACGAGGCCTATGCGTGGATCAGATTTACTCAACCATACTACAAAAAAATTACCCATCAACGCACCAATACCACGGACTGCCAACAACAGACCAATAATGGACTCCGGATAGCCTCTTAAATCCTGAAGCATTGTGGGAAAAAGGACTATGGGTGTGAAATTCAGCATCCCATACAAAAAGACTAATATTACGCCCAAAGCGTAATTTCTATCTTTCATTAGCCACGGATTAAGATATGGATTTTTTGTGGTAAGAACATGAACTATAAAAACGTAAAAACAAATCAGAGCGACTGATGCTTCAATTAAAATATCCGTTGATTCAAACCAATCAAGCCGATTTCCCCGGTCCAATACTAACTGCAATGCTGCTAGTGCCAAAGATAGACTAACGAATCCTGTCCAATCCAACTTACTATTTGGGTCGTGCTCACTATCTTTAATAAATAACCATGAACCGACAAACGCTATGAGACTAAAGGGTCCTATAATATAAAATATCCATCTCCAATTTAATGCCTCCGCGATATAGCCGCCCGCAGTTGGACCGATAATGGGCCCAAAAACTACCCCCATGCCCCAAATTGCCGTTGCAACACTGTGCATCCGACGAGGGAAAACGCCTAGTATGATTGCTTGAGACAAAGGAACTAAAGGCCCACCAAAAGCACCTTGTAAAATTCGCCAAAAGACTAATTCACCTAGACTCGTGCACTGGCCACACATAATACTAGAGATGGTGAAGCCAAGAACTGTGGACAACATTAATTGACGACGTCCGAATCTTTCAGTTAACCAACCCGTCATGGGCGTTACAACCGCCGTACCAATGATATTAAACGTTACAGTCCACGCGATTTGGTCCTGGGTCGCGCCCAACGCACCTTGGAGTTGCGGCAGAGCAATGTTAGCAATGGTGATACTCAATGCATACAAAGTGGAGGACAACGTTAAAGTTGCCAAAATGAGCCAATGGAGTAACGTGATTTCCTCTCTGTCGGATGGACTTCGTCCGTCCATTACATGCTGCTCACTCGCGTCATAGCGCGCATTTGACCTCAAAAATCACTTTGGCAATCGATAATTAAAAAATTCCAGCCGTTTAACTAACAAGCATATTTGAAAGGGCCTGTTTGAACCCGAGCCGCGTATTTAAATACGCGGCCGGGAAAGATTATTATTGCATCGTCGACATTCGGGTAGGACAGATCCTTTGTACTTGAATGCCATCCCGGTCTATTAGATCCCCAACATTAGGTGCTATTTCGTTTTTCCAATAATCACTCTGGTAAACAGCCTCATACAGACGTTCCCGATCGGCTTCACTCTCAAACCGCCGGATCCAAATATAAACCGTTTCGTCTTCCTCACCTTGGAAACTCCCACAAATCACCATGCCTTTGGAAACTTGGAAGGGAATAATCTTGTTTTCCATAAAGTCTAACCACTCCGTCATTTTACCCGGACGGATGGGGTATTGCCTCAATTCATAGAAAATCATGAGAATGCTCCTTTAAATAAATTCGTTCTCTTTTCTAATGCGAAGAGAACTTTTTAAATATTAGCATGTCGATAACTAAAACAGCTATAATGACATTGATCGATTAGTCTGGAATTTCACAATTACTAAACTATCTGCCGTGATTTTGTTAAGTCAACCAAACTCTGACATAATACATCTATAGTATTGAAGAGATGTATCCAATCTTCTAAATTTTTAACCAAATCAAAACGGATAGCACCCAACAAAATGGGACCAGTTATATGACCAAATTTCTAACCGATCAGCAGATCGATTTCTATGCTAAAGATGGCTATTTAACATCCATCCAAGTCATCGATATAGAACGGGTATCTTATTTGAAATCAAGGTATGAATCTTTTAAACGAAAATATGGAAAGGAAGCCGATCCAATACTCAGGAGTAAACCTCACCTTGTGTTTCCAGACCTCTACGATCTGGCCATCGACCCATGTATCACTAACCCGGTCAGTTCAATTCTAGGACCAAATTTATTGGTTTGGGGCACCAGCTTTTTTTCTAAAAACGGTTCTGATCCAAGTTTTGTTAGTTGGCATCAAGATGCCAACTATTGGGGTCTAGAGCCACATCATGTGCTGACGGCTTGGATTGCTTTAACACCCAGCAAACGAGAGAACGGCTGCATGAGACTAGTTCCAGGAAGCCATTCAATCGGATCACTTGTTCATCGCGACACATTCAATAAAAACAACCTGCTAACAAGAGGCCAAGAAATTACAGTTACCGTTGATGAATCACAAGTTGTTGATATCGAATTAGAACCGGGAGAAATGTCGCTCCACCATGTAGGTCTCGTTCACGGCTCGGATCCTAATACGAGTCCAAAAGATCGAATTGGTTTTGCAATTCGTTACATCGCCACCAACGTCAAACAAATAAGCGGTCGCACAACAGCTACCTTGGCCAGAGGCGTAGATGAATTTAGCCATTTTGATCTGGAGCCAAGACCAATGCGCGAATACGATGATTCTTGTAGAAATTTCAGAAATCACGCGTTAGAAAAGCAACAACAAATCCTTTTTGCTGGAGTGAACCAAGAACCATCAAGCGAGTCACACACTTTATCCAACTTATCTTAAATTACTTTACCCCTAGGCCCTAGAATCGGGATGTAATCTCGATATTTCAACCCTAAAAAGTTTATTTGCTTCCCTCAACAGAAATATGTCAACCTTGATATTGGATTTTCTAAAGTCCGGAGAAACGCTATTGATTTTGAAATAAATTCCAAAATAGATTGCCAAACGTAAAGGTAGTCACAAACAATCGCCAAATTTAACAATTTTAGTTATTTTTAATTTTTTAACTTAACCTACGGAAACTTTCATGAGGCTTAAATCTAAAATCGCTCTTGTAACAGGAGCCGGGGGCGGATTAGGTAGAGCGATCGCAAAAAAATACGCGGCAGAAGGATCGGCAGTATTGTGCACAGACCGCGATTTACTTGCGGCCAAAAAAATAGCAACCGAAATTTCGAATGCAGGAGGAAATGCTGAGGCATTTCAAGCTGACGTATCTAACCCTGATAATTGCGAGGCGCAAATCGATTACGCTGTCAAAAGATTTGGTCGCATAGATATAGCAGTAAATAATGCTGGGATCAGCATGCACAAACTTGCTCTCGATATGACGATATCTGATTGGGAGAACGTATTAAAAATCAATCTGACAGGCTCTTTTTTAACAGCTCAAGCAGCAGCACGCCGTATGGTAAAACAAGGCGGGGGTCGTATTATCCAGATAGGATCCATTTCAGGACAACGTGGAAATATGGGCGGCGTTGCTTATGGTGCATCTAAAGCCGCTGTAATGCACATCTGTCGCGTACTCGCCGTAGAACTTTCATCTAAGGGTGTAATGGTCAATGCAATAGCCCCTGGCCCGATAGAAACCGGCATTAGTGTTCATGGGCCATCAAGAAAAAAAGGTTATATTGACAGGATCCCGACTGGTAACTATGGCACCGCAATTGCCGTGGCTAATGCTGCGTTGTTTCTCGCCTCAGACGAATGCGAATGGACTACTGGCGCCATTCTAAACGTGGACGGGGGATATGGAGCCGCAGGTCTTTCTTACGACCCAAACGAGATTAAGTAGCCCCTGATCTTGATACAGAATCAAAATACGTTTAATCAGCAGAATATATATTTTATAACTAAGCCCTTCTTTGGAAAGCTCCATGACTAAAATAAATATCAGGTTCACTTTATTTTCTGCATTTTATTCTCCCCTTATTTTAACCATGGCGGGAGATTTCTTAAAAGACGAAGGACTTGAACCTGACTGGTCAGTTTCCCCTCCGGGAACCTCTTCGATCACTGCTTTGGAGGACGGTTCGGCCGATGTCATCCAATCTGCATTGAGTCAAGCTTTCGGCCCGTTAGCAGCGGAAGAAATTCCAATAGCGGTACATTTTGCTCAAATTAACGAGATGGACGGATTTTTTCTTTCTGCTCGAAATCCGGATTCGAACTTCAGCTGGAATAAACTGGAGGGATCCGAAGCTGTTTTATTTGCCGGAGGCCAACCGTTGGCGATGTTCAAATACGCTTGCCATAAAGCCGGTATTGACTATCAAAATATTATGGCCATCAACCCGGGCGGACCCGCGGATATAGATAAAACATTTCGCGATGGTAAAGGAACATATGTTCAACAACAGGGACCGTTTCCACAGGCTTTAGAGGCCGATGGAGTAGGCCACATTGTTGCCGAAGTGGGTCCGATGATAGGGCCATGCGGTTTTTCAAGCCTAGCAGCTACCTCTGAGTGGCTTAGGACAGATATGGCACTAGCTTTCATGAGAGCCTATAGAAAAGCGCGGAAATATTTAACCGATGCACCAGCTGCAGAGATAGCGAGTTTGGAAAAACCGTATTTTCCCCATGTTGACCAAACGGCGCTAACGAAATGTATAGACTCATACCAAAAACTTGGCTGTTGGACTCCCCATGTGGAAATTACACCAGATGCGTTCGAAGCGACATTAGATATCTTTGAATATAACAGCATTATCAATCAACGTTTCACATACGAACAGGTTTGTTCGTTCCCACCTGACAAAATCTAGCCAATTCTAATTCTTTGGGAAATGAGTTCTTTTGCAAAATCACTTGGCCCTGAATTTGAAAGATGGCAGAAAATTACCCCGTTTAAATTGATCCTAATTCTTAAAGGGTTAGGATTTCTACATGAAGCGAATCCCAGAAAATTAAAATTTTTTAATTTGTATTTGAAATAAAAAACGAGGACTTTTATGGATTTTGGAATTTTTAATCTTTTACAGCATCGAGATCGAACAAAACCCCCAATTTCAGTTATCGCGGAAGCGTTAGAGCATACAAAATTAGCCGAGGAATTGGGATTCAGCCGCGCATGGTTTGCGGAGCACCATTTTTCTAATTATAGCCTTTGTCCATCACCACTTATTTTTTGCACACAAGTCGCTGCGGTAACGAGCAGTATACGGATAGGCAGTGCAGTTCTTATACTTCCTTTGCACGCTCCCGCTCGTCTAATAGCTGAAATTGCCTTGGTGGACGCTTTGTCAAATGGTAGATTAGATGTTGGCGTTGGAAGCGGTTATCAGCATTACGAATTCGAACGACTAGGTGCTGACATCGAACAAAATAAAGCGGTGTTTAATGAAATGCTAGACATGGTTGATATGGGCCTTCGTGAGCCCTATTTTAGCTATAAAGGGAAAGTGTTAGATCAACCACAAACTGCTATTAATATTAGATCCATTCAGACACCGCGTCCACCGATTTGGATTGCGGGTGCAGATCCAAATAGTCATCGTCGCTGTGCCCGAGACGGCTATATTCCTTTTATTTCCGGAGGAATTGAAAGCCCCCAAGGAATAAGAAAAATCCGAGACCAAATTGAACACTGTTACCAAGAAGAAGGTAAGGACCCGTCAATAATACCCCTTGGAGTGTTACGTTTCGTTTGCGTTAGCGACGATCCGTCAGTGTTAGAATGTTATGTAAATGGGGCGCGATTTCAAAAACGCATAGCTATGTCTTTACGGCATAGACGGGAAATGATGGTAGATGACTATATGGTCGAAGAAAATTCATTTCCAAACGAACCTTCGTTAGATCAGGTCGCGGAGAACATCGTGGTCGGCAACGCGGAAAAGGTAGCCGAACGGCTATGCTGGGAAATCGAACTCTATGGGCCTCGACATATGAATATTTACTTTGCCGTTGGCGATATGCCAAGCTCGGCTGTAATGAATTCGATGGAACAATTTGCTACTAAGGTTGTTCCTAAAATCGAAAGTTATTTTGGAAAACCCCTTAGTAAAATTTGTGATATTCCAATGCCCGTGCCAACTTTTTTAGCTGCCGAATAATTCGCAAATGGTCTCTATGAATAAGGAAGAATTCCAAAAGACGCTGGAGTAAAATATGAGCTTAAACGGTCAAATAGCTATTGTTACAGGCGCGGGTAACGGAATAGGAGCAGCATCTGCGACAGCGTTGTCGGACGCTGGGGCAACCGTAGTAGCCGCCGATATCAAAAAAGCATCCGCAGATCTTATTACACAATCCATTCTGGAAAAAGGGGGTAAATCTTTATCGGTGGAAACGGATGTAGGAGACAAAAGAAGCGTCCAAAATATGATCAATCAGACCATAAAAACCTTTGGTCAAATTGATATAATACTTAACAACGCAGGTGTAACTCGCCGTATAGATATAATGGATATCACTGAGAATGATTGGGATCATATCCACCGCGTTAACGCCAAAGGAGTTTTCCTTTGCTTACAAGGTGCTGCTAGGGAAATGATACCTCGTCGAAGGGGACGGATCATTAATATTGCATCGATCGCAGGCAGGGGATATCCCGGAACCACCAATGCTGCGTACGCCGCCAGCAAAGGTGCTGTAATTAGTCTAACAAAAACTGCGTCCCAGCAACTTGCTCGTCACAATATAAATGTAAATTCAGTTTGCCCTGGAGTAACCGAAACCGCCATTTCGCGAGAAAATCTTCGCGCCCGAGCAAAACAGGAAGGGCTAAGTTTAGACGCTATGCAAAAAAAGAGGTCCGAGATGATACCCATTGGACGCTCCAACGACCCATCCGACATCGCGGCTATAGTCGTGTTTCTGGCCTCACCAGGTTCGCAGAACGTTACAGGGCAGGCATATAATGTAGATGGTGGTATTATTCCAAGTTAAATAATTTCGCCTATTGCGGGAAAGTCTTTGCTCCTACGAAATTTCCATTGTAGTTGTAGTTTCTACCATTGAATATTCGAAACGGAAACTTAAAGGAAAATATCAACGGGAAGTTGACTTAAAATTCACTTAAGATCTGGTCAGCCGATTCGGCCCCGCACCAAGGGAAAAACGTTCATCATTATAAATTTTTACAGTAGTAGGTTGGTATTTTGGACTATTTCCCTTTTTAACACACGTCTCAATACAAGTAATTGGTGCGTCATAGTTTGGCCTAGTAAAATATCCTATGGACATTCGACGGGACTGGTCCCTTACTTCCTGGGAAGGCACATTGACTCGATGTGGTGTTGAAACCCAACGATCATTCGTCCAACGCATCAACAAATCACCTATATTGACAATAAATGTATTGTCCACAACTGGAGCGTTAATCCAATCGCACCCTCGCGGACGAACTTGCAAACCTCCCGCTGCCTTTTCATTTCTTAGGATAGTCATCATGCCAAGATCTGTATGTGCACCACAACGCAACTGACCTGGTTCAAGTTCTGATTCTGGAGCCGGGTAGTGAAGAAGGCGCAATTGGCTCCCATGACGATCAAGTTTATTATCAAACCAGTCTGCTGGTAAATTTAAGGCCAAAGCGAAATAATTGGCTAATCTGCGCGAAAGCTGGTCAAGAGAATTAAAATAGTTTTTCATAGCCGACTTCAACGATGGAGGCTGACTTGGCCACAGGTTCGGCGCAAAATTAGGATAGGATCTTTCTTGCGCGTGGAAAGAATCATCTGGACGGTCAAATGGACCAATTGCAAAAACTTCTTTAAAATCCGGAGGCGTATCACCTCCATGCATTCGAGCTAACGTTTCTTCGCCGTAGGGTATATAACCCCTATTTTGGTCGTTTCTTGGGCGTCTGACACGCATTTTTTCTTCTATCGGTTGTTTGAAAAAGTCTGAACCCGCTTTATACAGGGTTTCTTGAATACGTGGTGAAACACCGTGATTAGTTATCACCAAAAACCCAATTTCTCGACATATCTGATCTAGATCCTTAGCCGCCCCGATACTATCTCCCGTCTCAAAACGATCTAAATCAAAAACGGGAATGGTGTATTGCGGTTCGCTCATGGTCATATTAGCCAGATTGTTTCAATGATTAATAATAAACGAAAAACATCATTTCTGCTTTAACGTTAAAAACTCAGGCCCCATTGTAGAATTGATTTTACAAAGTTTCTAATTCTTTTACTACTGACCGCATTTTATCAACATGTTCTTTTGGTGCCAAACCGCCACCTAACGTTCTCAGACACAAATGAGTTAGGCCCATCTCGCGCCATCCCACGACTCTTGATTGCCATTCATGTTCCCTAGGGCCAACTACGGCAACGCCTGCTTCAGTACTTATAAAGGCCGGGTCCCTTCCGGCTTTTTTTGCCGCCTGACAAATATCAGCATTAATAATTGGGAATTCATTGGGGGAGCAGAGCACAAACCAACCATCTGCAAGTTGCCCAATCCTTCTTCGTATCCGCTGGGTTGGAGAACCACTGGCGCCAATCCAAACAGGAATGGGTTGTTGCAAAGGCAATGGATTTATTCCTAACGCTGAAACCTGATCCCACGAGCCTTTGAAAGTGACTTTTTCCTTGGTCCAAAGCTGACGAAGTAATGTTATCTGTTCTTCGCATCGCGAACCTCGAGAAGTAAAATCAATTCCAAGGGCTTCGTATTCATCGGCATCTTTCCCAACCCCTACTCCTAACCGCAATCTGCCGCCCGATAATCTATCTAGGGTTGCAGCTTGTTTAGCGACCAGAACCGTTTGGCGGGCGGGAAGTACAATTACTGATGGGACTAGCTGAATACTCTTAGTTGCACCCGCGATTAGCGCCATTGTTGTGAGCGGCTCATGCAAGGGACCACTATTAGATCTAATTATCTGGTCTGGGACGCGCAAATGCGTCAGTCCGATCTCCTCCGCCGTTTGCGCAAAATCTTTAATGGCTCCAACATCGTTTTGGAGCTCACGAACCGGGAGTGATATACCTACTTTCATTATTTCCATCCTGATACTGCAATCTTACATAGTTGATGTCCAACGCCTTTTCCGATAAAGCGTGTCCGTCTTGTATACTACAACATCATTATTAGTTTTTGGACGTTTCAATTTATTTCATCAAACACATAGTTTTGTTATAGAGTTTCAATTCCAGCGGAATAACATTTTATTTTGAAGAGTATGATTGCTGGATCGCGAATGAAAAATCGCCTTGTGATCAGCCAAGGCAACGGACTTCCCTAAAGCCCTATTCTATCCCGCCAACGATAATAACCAACTATAGGCGGCAAAAACCATGGACTTCCTGCGTAAAATGGTCGCGTTTTGAATTCTATATTATCGAACGCAGTCCTTCCTTCTGGTAATCCAAGAAGCTGTTGCCCAACGCGGGTACCAAGATAGCTCGCCATAGCAACACCTGATCCACAAAACCCCATAGCAAAATGGGCCCCATCATGTTGACCAATATGAGGAAGTTGATCAAAAGTGTACGCAACAAAACCCATCCAAGAATGGCTAATGCTAATATCCTGAAGTTCTGGAAAGATATCGATGAGGCTTTTTCTCAAAAGTACACCACTCTGCCGCAAATCAGTTTCACCAGTCGTTACTCTACCCCCAAAGAGGATTCTAGTTCTATCAGGAGACGGTCTATAATAATAGACTACCTTCCTGGTATCGCTTATCACTCGTTGTGATGGCATAAGCTTCTCAAGGACATGGGGTTCCAAAGGCTCAGTAGCTATCACATAGCTTCCAATGGGAATAATCCTACGCCTTAGCCAAGGAGTGAGCTGGCCGGTATATCCATTCGTGGCAACAACTAAGTTACGCGATGCCAGAAGACCGTGATCCGTATTTAATTGGAATAAATTACCATTCCTTTCCAGTTTGTTTACAGAACAATTTGATACAACTGTTATTCCCGCCTCCAAAACCAATCCGAGTAACCCTCTATGGTATTTAAAAGGATCAAGAGAAGCATGGGCCTCTAATACAGCACCTCCAAAATACCTATCAGTTCCTAATTCACAGTGTTGTTCCGAACGAGGAATAATATGGTAAGGGATTTCCAGCTCTTCGGGCTGTTCCGCCAATTCATTTACAAGTTTTTTAAATTCAGATTGGGTATGCGCAGCATGGAATCTACCAGGAACACGAAAACCACACTCAATTTGCTCCTGAATAATAAATTCTTTTATCCACGCTAAGGAACGATGGCCCTCACTT
The DNA here is from genome assembly GCA_964483985.1 of uncultured Thalassobaculaceae bacterium. Taxonomy (GTDB): domain Bacteria; phylum Pseudomonadota; class Alphaproteobacteria; order Thalassobaculales; family Thalassobaculaceae; genus CAZADS01. Next base: position 59,300 of record CAZADS010000093.1, on the reverse strand, counting down.
ATAATCTCGCCTGCGGTTTTCTTTCCAAATCTTTGAGTAAGTTTTTTGTATGACGGCTTGATGCTGGTGCTAATTTGACCTCCATTTCTTGTGCTACATCCTCGCCCGGGATCGCCAGCATCGAATACAACCACAGACCGGCCACCTCTGGCAATTTGAAGTGCCGCGCAGAGACCTGCATATCCCGCCCCAATAATGGCAACATCGGCCTCATTTTCCCAATCTGCAGTGGGCAGTATGATTGGCTGACATAAATCTTGCCAATACGGTTTTTCCTGAAAATCAGCTGTAAAAAAACCTTGGTTCATCGGATATTTTAATACCGTCAATTTATAATAGTGACTATTGTATCATCGCCATAATTGAATAGCATTTTTAAGCTGGGATAGATATTCAAAGGTGTCAAATTCCCAAAAACGGCCGCATCAGCCTAACGGCAAGGTTGGAGAATTTTAGGGGAGCCTCCGTAACTACAAGACAGATACAATCCCGCCCCTGCATTGCACACGGCTGATGCTCTAGCGTATCGTCAGCTTCTTGAAGATCTCCTCGTTTGTACTGACCGGTAACATCACTAAAACCCCCATCAAGAACTAAAGTCATTTCTTGCCCCGAATGGGAATGGTGGGGGACGAGACTACCGGCTGGTATTTTGAGCAAACGGACAGAAGTTTTAGTGTGAGGAACCTCAATTAAAAATTGCTTCACTCCGAAACCTTAGTTTTTCCACGCTATATCCTCATATGTATCGCCAATATATCCTCGGAGCGGTTCTGGACAGTAATTTGGAGAAATCTCATTAGGTTGTGATGATTTATCAATAATCTCAATATCCGTACTTTCGTTCAAACGGCCCATCACTTTTTCAAAGAAATCCGCTTCAACAGCCACATCGTCAACATCCTCTAAAAATTTTCCTGCAATCGCCTCTAGCTTATCAACACTGCTTCTACAACTTGGACAAAGAGCCAAGTGTGTAGCAATTACTATGCTCCAACATTCTAATAAAGCGCCCGAGGAATAATCCATCAGTAATTCATCACTCGGATGATGATCGATTTTCATACGATATCTCCTAACTCTGCCCTTAGGCGTTTAAAAGCTAATCGTATTCGAGATTTCACGGTTCCTAATGGGATCGCTAACTCTTTCGATATAACTCCGTGGGTTTTTTCTTCATAAAAAGCTAACTGAAGAACTGTTTTCTGATCATTTGGAAGTTGTTCCATTAATTTTGCAATACGCTGACTCCATCGCTCACTATCAACCATTTGGCCTGGATCTAATGGAGTGTCTGGGACTAAGGCGGGGTCATTTATATCCAACTCTGGACGATTTTCTTTTCTTAAAAGATCAATCCTCACATTTCTAGCTATAGAAAATATCCATGTCGACGCCTTAGATTTTGATGGATCGAAGAGCTTCGCTTTCCGCCAAATATTAACCAAAGTTTCTTGAACAATCTCGTCTGCTAATTCCGCCTTAATCCCACCTCTTTGAACAAAACCTTTGAGTTTTGGTGCAAAATATTCGAATACCTTTTTAAATGCTTCCTTGTCTTGGTTTTCCGCAATATTAATTATGCATTCATCCATAATATCGAGCGGTTGCTTTAAAATTGGTTTATGATTTTCCGCGGCGATCCTTTCTGAGCTTAATAATGAATCTAGAACCGGAGCACGTTGATCGATTGTTGTCATTGCCGACTTTTTAATGTTGGAAGATACAACCGGAGTACCTACATCTATGGATTCTGAATTAAGTATCATAACATACTATACGATGCTCATTTTTTAATAGATCACACTAAAAACAATTAAATTGAAAATTAGTGACTTAATTAATTGCAAAGTTAGTATTCTTTTTAACTTTCTCTTTTTATAGAAATGTATAAATTTTTGATAACAATTAAAGAAACGCCTATGGATCAACGCTTAAGTATAGCGGTTATTGGAACTGGAATAGCCGGATTATCCGCCGCTTGGCTTTTAAACCAAAACCATGAAGTCACAGTCTACGAAAAAGATACTCATATCGGAGGCCACTGCAATACCATCATCGTACCAAATGGGAAAATTTCTACTGCGATTGATACTGGGTTCATAGTTTATAACGAAGCCAATTATCCAAATTTAACACGTCTGTTCGAAGTTCTAGGTGTTGCAACAAAAGAGAGTAATATGTCCTTTTCTGCCTCTATCGGTGGAGGTAGATTTGAATATTCTGGCGCAAATTTAAATGGCCTCCTTGGTCAAAGATTAAACGTAGGTCGCCCAAAATTTTGGCGCATGATCCGTGACATCAAACGTTTTTATAAAGAAGCACCTCGACTTTTGGAAAACCCATTAGCTAATGAGGTGACATTGGACGCATATCTAATTGAAGAAGGTTATAGCTCGGAGTTTATAGAAAATCATCTACTACCCATGGGAGCAGCAATTTGGTCGACCACAGCACATGATATTAAAAACTATCCTGCCCAGGCTTTTATTCGCTTTTTCCAAAGTCACGGTCTATTTAATTTGATAGGTAGACCTATGTGGCGAACGGTGGAAGGAGGCAGTCATCAATACGTCAAAAAACTTATTAAAACTTTTCAACATCGGATACGAACCGAAGGTGCGCGCGCTATTGAACGGATTGCGAACGGTATTATAGTAACTTCTGATACCGGAAATGTAGACAAATACGATCATGTCATCCTAGCGACTCATGCAGATCAAGCGTTTAAACTATTGAAAGATCCAGATTTAGAGGAAAAAGCTCTTTTGCAACCATGGAAGTACACAACTAATAGGGCTATCTTACACAGCGATTCATCATTGATGCCTAAGCGCCGTCATGTTTGGTCTAGCTGGAACTTCATTGGCGACGTCACGGGGCGCAAATCGACACTTTGTGTAACTTATTGGATGAATAGACTTCAAAACCTCACAGTCAATGGTGACTTCTTCGTCACTTTAAATCCAATTTCCGATCCCGACAAACGTTTATTCATTCAAGAAATTGAATATACTCATCCATATTTCGACTCCCAAGCTCTCCTATCTCAAAAACAATTATGGTCTTTGCAAGGCAGGCGCAGAACATGGTTTTGCGGTAGTTACTTTGGATACGGGTTTCATGAGGATGCGTTGCAGTCGGGTCTAGCCGTTGCAGAAACATTAGGCGAAGTTCGCCGACCCTGGAAAGTTCCAAAACAAGAATCTCGGATTGCCATATCAAACTCTCCGGGTGGCACATCATGAAAACCCTTAGTTCAGCAATATACCGAGGGTTGGTGATCCACGAACGTATCCGCCCCAAAAGGCACAAGTTACGCTATAAAGTGTTTTCTATGTTACTAAATATCGATGAGCTATCTGATCTAGACACCCAGCTCCCTCTCTTTTCCTATAACCGCTGGGGCTTATTTTCTTTCTATGACAAAGATCATGGGACCACAAAGGGCACACCTCTAAGACCCTGGGTGGAAGGTCACTTAGATCAAGCAGGAATAGAAACGTCAAACATTGATATTCGATTACTATGTTATCCGCGAATTTTAGGCTATGTTTTTAATCCGCTTAGCGTTTACTTTTGTTCCCAAGCCGATGGGCGCCTAATAGCAATCCTTTACGAAGTATGTAATACATATAACGAAAGGCATACATATGTTCTACCTGTGGACGACGTTTCTCCGCTAGTGGTTAAACAAAGCTGTCCGAAAGCACTTTATGTCTCTCCATTTATGGGAATGGAAACCATTTATGAATTCCAACTCTCTCCTCCAAAAAAAAGCATTAGCCTAATTATCAGACAGAAAGATCAAGATGGACTTCTTCTTTCGGCATCATTTATTGGAGAACACTACCCACTCTCCCGATATGCTCTTTTGCGATGCCTTTTTCGATATCCCCTTATGACTGTTAAGATTATTGGGGGTATCCATTGGGAGGCTTTACGATTGTGGCTTAAAGGCTTACCAGTGATTTCTCACAAGCCTGCTGTATCGCCAATCGGTAGCAGCACGCTGCCCACCACGAGTAAGGAAAATTAAAGGTCAATGACGTCAGAAAGTTCCATACGGCACAACGCGAAGGCTGATGAAGAGCCAAGCCTGCCATTATTGACCTCTCCGAGTGAGCGATTGTTATCTAAATGGCTCTCACGTATCAAAATTGGAACGCTGATTATCACATTTCCATCTGGTTCTCAGAAAGTCTTTTCAGGACCTACTTATGGCCCAGAAGCAGAGATCTATATTACTGATATGAAGCTAATATGGCGTCTAATATTCTCCGGCGATATTGGCTTTGCGGAATCCTTTATGGCAGGGCTTTGGGACACACCCGATCTATCTGCTCTCATCCTTCTTTGCGCTTTAAATGAGAAAGCTTTTGGCTCAGCTGCTGTCCCATCATGGCTGATGAAATTAGCAAACCGCACCAAACACATACTGCGGGCAAACAGTCGCCGAGGAAGCCGTCGGAACATTTCAGAACACTATGACTTGGGAAATGAATTCTACAAATTTTGGCTCGACGAATCCATGTCCTATTCATCCGCAATTTTCAATGCAGAGAAAGAATCCCTCGAAACCGCGCAAAAAAGAAAGTATTTAAATATCGCTCGAACACTTGATTTACAGCCAGGGGACAGCGTTTTAGAAATAGGATGCGGTTGGGGCGCGTTCGCGGAAATTGCGGTTACCGAATTTAAATGCAGTGTCATAGGGTTAACCCTATCGCAAGAGCAAGCTTTATTCGCTAAAAAACGATTCCAAGATTTAGGCATTTCGGACAACGTTGAAATAAGACTCCAGGACTATAGGGATACACTTGGTAAATTTGATAAAGTTGTTTCAATAGAGATGTTTGAAGCGGTTGGTGAAGAAAACTGGGACCACTATTTCAATGTAATGAAACGTAGCTTGAAACCTGGAGGGCGAATAGGTTTTCAGTCCATCGTTATTAGCGATGAATTTTTCGATCATTACCGTCGCCAACCTGACTTTATCCAATGCTATATTTTTCCGGGTGGAATTCTACCCAGCTCTAACTCTTTGCGATTAGCAGTCGAAAAGGCAGGATTAACGATTTCAGATTCTTTGTATTTTGGTTCCTCTTACTCCGAAACATTGAAGCAATGGCACCAAGCTTTCCAGTCAAATTGGGATTCCATTCGTAAACTTGGTTTTGACGATAGGTTCAATCGCATGTGGCGCTACTATCTTAGTTACTGCGAAGCAGGGTTTGAAAGTGAACGGATTGATGTTGGACAATTCCTTATTGAACATCGATGAATAAAAAGGCCCCCAGATGGTCGTTATTAGCGTCATACGCTGTTCCAGCCTTTGCCGTTTCATTGCCAACTATTCCTATCTATATTTATCTTCCCGCTTTTTATGGAGTGCATTTAGGTTTAGGGCTGGCAACAACGGGAGCAATCCTACTTATCGCTAGACTTTTTGACACTATTACTGATCCTATAATAGGTGAAATCAGCGACCGTTTCCCATTGCACGGCAATTTTCGGAAACCCTGGATTTGCGTTGGTGCTTTTATTGCGGGAATTGGATTATTCAAATTATTACAACCACCGGTATCTATTGATAGTTGGTATCTTTTAACGTGGTCGATTATTTTATATGTTGGTTGGACAATGGTTACTGTTCCCTATCTAGCGTGGGGAGCCGAACTGGCTACCGATTATCACGAACGAACGAAAATAACGACTTGGCGTGAGGCAACAGGATTAGTCGGCATCCTCGCAGCAGGTTCACTGATTGCTGGGGCCACCACCATGGGTTGGTCAGAAACGAAGGCCATCGGCGCGCTTGCCTGGGGTGCTATTATTTTGGGCATTGTGACTTTTCCATTCTTGCTTTTGCGTGTGCCCGATCGTTCGTTAATCAGGCCCAACCGATCTACCAGTCAAATAAAAGCTAACGCCAAAGCATTAGGTAAAAATAAACCTTTTTTAAGGCTATTAACCGCGTGGTTTTTAAATGGAATAGCTAATGGAATTCCAGCCGCTCTTTTCTTTATATATTTAGAACACCAACTCGGCGCAACGCCAATACAGCGAGCAATATTTGTGATGGTGTATTTCCTTGCGGCTGTTTTATCGATGCCATTATGGCTTTACCTAAGCAAGAGATTTGGGAAGCACAAGATCTGGTGTTTGGCAATGGCAGCCGCATGCCTTGCTTTTTTATTTGTACTAATTGTCTCATCAGGACAATTAGTAATATTCGGAATTATATGCGTTGTAACAGGCATAGCGCTTGGCGCCGACCTTGCTCTTCCTCCATCTATACAAGCCGATGTCGTTGACTACCATGCGCTAAAATTTTACGAAACTCGCGCGGGTTTATTATTTGCGTTGTGGGGAATGGCAACAAAATTCGCTTTAGCTATCAGCGTTGGGATTGCGCTTCCGATATTGGAATTCGTTGGTTTTGACCCGACAGCGCCAACGAAATTCAGCACGTTATTATTGACTGTAATCTATTCTTTGATACCCATAATAATCAAAATTAGCTCTATAATTATAATTTGGGACTTTCCGCTTACGTCCAAAAGACACTCGATAATTCGACGCCGTCTAAATTCACGGAAAGAACGAAACGGATGTGAAAACATGATTTGAGAAAGGGGTGCGGGTTCGACTAAGCATTAATGATATTTTGAATACAAAAAAATAAATAAGCGACATATTTCGAGAACCAAAGCTAATTGACAAGCACTATTATATTAACAAAACCGAAAACATGATGGGAATTGCACGAGAAAAGCTGTATGGAGTTGAGTTGAATTGGCATTACGGTATTAAACTCACCTCGCGTTATAATACCATCCAAGTTAGATTTAACGTTTGGATGCTGTTACAACGTCGGAAGTATTATTCTAAACGAAGTTTGTGTAGGAAAATTTAGAGCCAATATTAGAGTCGCCATTCTTAGGTTTCTAAAGCAAATGTTGAAGCTACCTCCATCTAATTCAAATAACGGCTCCTCGACAAGTAAGCTAAGACCTTTATAAAATCACCTGAACGTCGAATGCCTTTAGTTCAAACATGGCCAAAAGGCCGATACACCAGAAACGTTGCTCTTTCATGTCATTCTTCGTGCAAAAAAGAAAAACAGGGAAATTGGGAGGATCCGTAATATTTTCATTATGATAGAAAACCGTTTTGGAAAAGTTATCTCGAAATCATATTTCTTCATTCCGTTGAATATATGATCGGCCGCTTCCGTTGCAGAAATCAAGAATGGCATTTTGAAATTATTCTTATCAGTGAGCGGCGTCTTAACAAAGCCAGGGTTAACCAAGGATAATTTAACGCCATGGCCCTTCAATTCCAGATAGAGCGATTCGCACATATTAATCAGCGCAGCCTTAGTAGGACCATAGGCCGCCGCTGTTGGTAATCCACGATAACCTGCCAAAGACGCCACAACAACAATGTGGCCTCGTTTGCGTTCCATGAAACGTGGAATAACTTCGGAGAGTCCATAGACCACACCCATGAAATTCACTTCCAATAAATGTCGTATTGTATCGGTGGAGAACGACTCCGCCGTCATTGAAATATGCGTTCCAGCGTTTAAAATCACTAAATCCAGAGGCCCAAATTGATCCTCTATCGACTGAAAAGTCGTTCTCGTAACACAAGGGTCAGTTGCATCCATTGGGAAAGCGTGGATTTTTCCAGTGATATCTTCAGCCTTTAGACTATTAAGATCCTCAATTGTCCGTGAGCTGACTGCAACTTGCCACCCCTCTTTTGCTAACTTTAAAGCTAATGCCCTCCCAATACCCTTTCCGGCACCTGTCAGCCATACCGTCCTATCAGTCTCATCATACAAATTCTAATTTCCGTTTCCAGTTAAGCTCCTAAACATGCGCGACAAACATATTTAATTAATGTTCCATCGGTTCCTTTAAACTGCATTCCGACCCAGTGGCCCGCGTCATCGTACCAAATTTCAGTATCTAGATCTCCCGTATATGCATACCGGGTCGCTAAAATACTACCTCGTTCGGTAAGGATATCTTCTCGGCCCTTGGCAATGATTTTCACGGCATTTAGGCTACCAGTTAGGGTATTCAATACAAACTCTTGGTTAAGAACTCCGGGATGCCAGTGGTTGGTTGGAAATAGAGGGATGGATGAAGAGAACGTATTTTGTGAATTTTTGACGATTATTTTGTTTCCCTTTCTGGAAGCCTCAACAAATGATTTTTCTCCGTCATCGTCCACGCTAGCCTTTAAACTTGTCAATACTCCGTTTATCCAGCGTGATAGAGACTGATATTCATAATAGTAAGCTTCTATGAAAAGAATTTTAATTTTAAGGGTAAAAAGGCTCTCAACTTTCAAATCATCTAATGTACCTGAGAAAGTTACCTGATGGGTGCCAACTTTTTTACCTTCCCGGTACACGTCGAAATGAATTTCTTTGCCATATAGAACGAATGGATTAATAGTTTGTTTAACCTTCTTCATCGCACTTGCGGCGTCAACAGTGACACAAGCAAACACTACGGAAAATAGCAGCGCAAAAAACACGCTAAAGCTTTGTCTATGTTGTGCCAAAATTCACCTGTACCACTTAACTTTAAACTCTGTTTTTAATCCAAGTAGTTCTAATCATAAAGATTTCCTATTTGCTGGAAAGCCTAGTAAGCAAGTTTGCTAAATCTAACGTCCGCTGAGCTTTCTCCACAATAGGATAATCTACGAAATATCCATCAACCTGAATTGACGCTACGCCAGACTTTTCCGCTTCTGTAAACGCTTGAACGATCTTTCTAGACCAAGCAACCGTTTCTGGGTCTGGTGTAAACACATCATTGCTTACTGCAACCTGATTGGGATGAATACACATTTTTCCCTGAAACCCAAGGTCTCGAGCAGTTTCACACGACGCACGAAATGCTTCAGTTTCGTTAAGATGAATAAAAACGGTGTCCACGGGCGGTTCTAATTTTCCAAACCGAGATGCCAGCACGAGTTCCGACCTAATGGACAAAAGCTCATCCTCCCCGAGTGACCAATGAATTCCCAGATCACGGGTATAGTCACCCCCTCCAAATGCAAAACGTTGAACACGAGTTCCTGCTTTAGCCATATCCCTGACGTTGACAGCACCGGATGCAGTTTCAATAATCGGCATAAGGTCCGTAGAACCTTTCGTGATACCTCTTTGTTCTTCCAAATTAGATAATAGCCAGTCTACCGATTTCAAATCTTCGACCGATTCCAATTTCGGTAGGACAACACCATCTAAGCAAGAGGATAATATTGCACAAATATCGCCGTAACAGAAATCCGTATCATATGCATTTACTCTGACGTAAGCTGCGCACGACCGCGGGCGTCGGAGAATTTCGTTGATAACAGATCGCGTTGCTACTTTTTCAGAAATAGCAACAGCATCTTCAAGGTCAAAAATAACAGCATCAGCGCCTAAACCAAGCGCCTTGTCAACGCGGCTACTGTGATTTGCTGGGACAAAAAGGTACGTTCGATTCGCGTTTTCGCGTCTCATATCACACCTGTTTCCTTCAATTCATCAAATTCCTCGTTGGTTAGACCCAAATCTCCTTTATATATAGATTCATTAGAGTTCCCTAATTCAGGCCCCAAAGTTTCTATCTCTCCTGGTGTGAGTGATAAATTTGGAAATACCGCCGGAACAGTTATGGGCCCTAGAGATGGTACCTGTATCGTAGTCATGGCCTCTCTGGCCAAAAAATGACGGTCATTAAAAATATCCTCAATCGAATTTACCGAACCAGCCGGCACATGGTTTTCTGTACAAATGCTAACCACTTCGTCGCGCGTCATTGATTTAGTCCAAGATTCGATTTCCCCCAAAACTATTGTACGATTGGCCAGCCTCTTTTTTTGTGTTCCGTATTCAGTAAGTAAATCTGGGCGCTCCATAGCAACTGTCAACCTTTCAAACATTTTGTCAGTGGTACACGCAATGGCCAAAAATTTTCCATCCGACGCTGGAAAATGCCCATGAGGGCATGCATTTAGTGTTCCTACTCCCTCAGGCTCTCGTATAAACCCATCCCGAGCGTACCGAGGAACCAATTCGTCTAGAACTCTAAAAACACTTTCAAAAAGAGCGCAATCAATTACTTGGCCATCTCCTGTGACATCTCGATGTCGTAGTGCCATCATTATCCCAAGACAACCATTCATACCGGTCATATAGTCTCCAAGAGACGTTGACCCAGGCGTAACAGGCGTCTCTCCGAGCATGCCTGAAAGATGCGTCAATCCGCCATAAGCGTGGGCTATTCGAGCAAAACCCGGCCTATTTTTATAAGGTCCAGTCTGTCCATAGCCCGATACTCGAAGTAATATGAGGCCTCGATTAATCTGACTTAGAACGTCCCAACCAAGACCCCATTTCTCTAACGTACCAGGTCTGAAATTCTCGCATACTACATCGCAGGTGGCTACCAAACGTTTAAATATTCCAGCACCTTTGTTAGTTTTCAAATTTAACGTGATAGATCGCTTATTACGTGCTTCTGTAAGCCACGCGAGGGAACGATTGCTATCCTCTGTTTGGGTGCCGTACCGTCGCCACGGATCCCCTCCATTCGGATGCTCTACTTTGATCACCTCAGCACCAAATTCTCCCATAATTGTGGCCGCATGAGGCGCTGCAATAAAACTCGCGATATCAAGAACACGTATATTGGACAATGGTTTTGAGTTTGTATGCATGATTCCCAGTATTTATTTGAAAAATTTTAAAACTCATAAATGGTGTGTAATAATCAATTGAATTGTGACCAAATTCCTCAACTCAGTCTAAGATGCGGAAATTCAAGATAATAGACATTACCTATCTTAAAAAGCCTTATATTCTAGTATCTATAATGTAAATTACCGCAAGAATTACCCTATTAATATCGCACCCAAGATAAATTTTTCATGCCGCTCTAAAAACATAAGGTTTTTCCAACCTAGCAATATCCGTTTGGCTAAGTTTAATATCGACTGCTTGAGCTGCGTCATCGATCTGCTCTAATTGAGTAGTACCTATAATTGGGGCAGCCATTACCGACTTAGAAAGCAACCACGCCAAAGCGATCTGAGATGTCTTCGCACTCCGTCGGCTTGCAATAGAAACCAGTAAGTTGACTATCTTTCTGTCGCTCGCTCTAAATAAGGACGCATCAGCCCTATCATCTAATTGGGCTCGCTCAGTATTCCCTTTTCCTGGTTCTGACCTGTTGCCAGCTAGAACACCCCGGGCCAGAGGACTATAAGGAATCAAACCGACACCTTCTTCCAAACAGAGCGGGATCATTTCATGCTCTTCTTCGCGTTGTATTAAATTATAAAGATTTTGCATCGCAATGGGCCTGGAATACCCTTTGGAACGTGCGAGTGTGGTCATCTGCGCAAATTTATAGGCTGGCATCGTAGACCCGCCTATATAGCGCACTTTACCAGCCTTTACGATGTCAGTTAGTGTCTCTAGAATCTCCTCCATCGGAGTAATATGATCCAACCGATGAATTTGATATAAATCTATATAATCGGTCTTTAGACGTCGAAGTTGCTGATCTATACTTTTCATTAAGTGTTTGCGACCAAGTCCCGATTGGTTGGGTCCAGAAGCCATTCGAAGCCCAACTTTAGTAGAAATCACTAACTCCTCTCGGGGCGCATACCCAATTAGCGTATCACCTATAATTCGCTCACTTTCACCGTGGTTATACGCGTCGGCCGTATCAAAAAAGTTTATTCCGTTATCTAAAGCTCGGCGGAAAAACGGCGCACTATCTTCCATATTGAACGGAGCCCAAGCCCGTTTTCCCCGAGCCCCCCACGAATTCCCGCCGATACATATGGCACTTACCTCAAGACCACTATTACCTAGAACTATGTATTTCATCTTTTGCCATTTCTTTTAAACGACCAGTACTTTAATGCTAATTTCACAAACACAATTACGATCACTGGGTCGTTTTGTCTTAATAGAGTGCAAGTGTTCTTGTTCAAGCTCCAAACCAACTGCAATGTGTCACGGATTTTAAAAGGAAGGAAGAATTATGCCTGAAACAGTAGGATGGATCGGTGTGGGCAGTATGGGAAGCCGCATGGCAAAAAACTTGGCTAAAGGCGGCTACGCTATGGTGGTAGCTGATAAATTCACAACCGAAAAAGCCCCAGAACGCTCTAGGATTGCAAATAATAATTCCGAGGTAGCAGCATTGGTGGAAACTATCATCTTATCCGTTCCAGCGGGGCCTGATACTTTATTAATTGCAGAGGAATTTATTTCTACTCCTAATCGAAAAGTTAAAACGGTAATAGACACGTCAACCATAGGCATTTCTCACGCACGCCAAGCCGGTAAAAGCTTCGGCGAACATGGTATAGAATATATAGATGCCCCAGTGTCCGGCGGGATAGCGGGTGCCGAGGCCGCCACATTAGCCATTATGGTCGGCTGTAATTTAACCTCCTTTGAGCGATTCCAACCCATGCTCCAATGCTTTGGAAAGAACGTGTTCCATGTTGGTTCCGAAGCTGGCCAAGGTCAAACCGTAAAATTGCTCAACAATTTTCTTTCCGCAACGGCGATGGTTGCAACCAGTGAAGCTATTGCATTCGGCACCGCTAATGGTTTGGATATGCAGGCAATATTAGATGTCGTTAACGTATCCAGCGGGCGAAATACTGCTACAATGGATAAATTCCCTAATCGGGTTGTTAACCAAGCCTATGATGGCGGATTTGCAACAAAAATGATGGCAAAAGATGTACGCCTTTACTTAGAAAGCGCCTGCAGTTCCGGGAGGACCGCGAGACTTTCTCAAAAAGTTGCTCAATTATTCGCTGACTTGGAGGCAAAAGAACCAAATTCGGATTTTACACGTATTTACCCTTTTATTCGTGATCACAAGAGCTAATCGAAAAATACTGACAAAATGCTTTTAATTTAGCTCAGTAAAAATTGTCGTTTTTTCAATGCGGCTCTTCGCTATCATCCTTAGCACCCGCTTCTGGAAACATCCAAAGGGCTACAATCATAAAAACCGCCAATCCCGCTATCACCATCGCAACCGTTTCTTGCGAAAAGGTAGCCTCCAACCAGACTGAAATTCCACCTATTAGGGCTACAACTGCGGTGAGCAATAGTTTTACCTTTGTTGGCATCTTTTATCTCTCCTACGCAATGCTAAGACGACTATTCAACACAAAATTCTTTTAACCATCACCAACATTGATACTTTAATAGATTTCCGCTACCTGTTCTGTTGTTTGTTTTTCTCCCGCAACCGTTGTCCTACGCATATCCCGAGTCTCCCCCGTATCGTCAAATGGCCGTACCCTATGCATGCATTGCCGATTATCCCAGATAACCAAATCACCTACTGACCATTTATGCGCGTAAACAAATTCTTTTTGTGTAGCATGCTCGGTTAGTTCACGAATGAAATCACGTGCTTCGGGCATTGGCCATCCTGCTATAGTTCCTATATGGGCAGATAAATAAACAGATTTTCGCCCAGTATGATCATTTTTCCTAACCAAGGAATGACGGACAGGCGCAAACGTTTTCTTTTCCTCCTCGTTAAATTCGACGAACCCCAGTTTACCGCGAGAATAAATAAGAGAATGTTCGGTAACCAAACTTTCAATTTCCGCTTTAGCAACAGACGATAGAGCATCATAGGCTGCTGGCATAAATGCAAATTCTGTATTACCACCACTGGAAGGCACCGACCGGCACGATAAAAGAGAACATTTAGCCGGCTTCACTCTGTACGAGCTATCCGAGTGCCATAGACGATTTCCTAAATTAAACATTCGACGCCTATCATCTCTAGCCAAAAGATTTCCTTTTTTATCAAGATTACTGACGTCTGCTAACTCAATGCTTAATCGGCGCTCTTCTGGTTTAGTTACATTACCCCCAATAGCTAATTCAATATTCCCAAAATTCTTGGTGAACAAAATTTGTTGCTCATCCGAAATATTTTGGTTTCTGAAAATCAGAACGCCAAATTTATCCAAAGCACGGTCTAATTGAATAGCCTCAGCCTTAGAGAGCGGTTGGCGCAAATCGATCCCATCCACTTTACCTACAAAATGCAGGTGAGCTCGGTCTATCGAAATGCTCATAATATAATCCTCTCTCATTATTAAAGCTCTACTTTGCTAGGAAGTTGGCGCTTAATCTTATCTAAAATCTAATTCGTTTATAAATCATTAAACTTGGCTAGATTTCCAGCCTATTTTTAGATTTATTTCTAATGGTAAACAATTGAATATTTAGTGGGCCACTAGCTGTCGCTTTTTTTTGCTAAAAAAGCCTTCATCAAGGCTTGTGGTTGGCCGTTAGAATATGCCTCCTGCTGACCCAAGACCCCAGCTTTAAAGGCCTCATTGAAACCGGATAAAGCAATTCCTCGAAACTGAGCTTTAGTTCGTTTCCACGCGATGGATGGTTTTTGAGACAAATCACTGGCTATAGAGCAAGCTTTTTTCACCACGTCGTCAGCTTCCACCAAATAATTAATTAATCCCAAAGCGTATGCCTCTTCCCCATCCATAAGGCGTCCTGTCATGGACAATTCTTGATTTTTAGACCAACCAAGATGCAAACTCATCCAGTACGAACCCATTATGCTTGGAATTCCGGCATTTATCTCCGGTTGCCCTATTCGTATTTCTGAATGTCCAACCCGGAGATCAGACACGAGCGCTATTTGAAACCCGCCACCCGCCGCTATTCCGTTTACCGCAGCAATTATTGGTTTTTCCGTTAATAAAATTTGTCGATAAATATTACAAACTGTACCAAACCACTGCTCTATCATTTCTACTTTAATTGTTTTTGCCTCTACCAAATCAACGCCCGCACAAAAAGCCCTACTACCTGAACCAGTGAGCACTATACCACTCACTTTTGGATTTTGGTCTAGCCTAACCAAATTACTCACAACCTCTCCGGCGAGTTCCTGAGTTAACGCATTTAAAGCCTCTGGACGGTTCAGGCGCAGAACCGCTATTGAGGCTTGAAATTCTATCTCTATAGTGTTTGGCATTTAATATTTAAGCTTCCGGTTACTAAGCCAAATGGATGAAATGTTTTGAGTTATTAGACAACACCTTTATCTCGTAGATTAGATATCTCAGACAAATCCATTCCACAAATATTAACCAAAAGATCCTCCGTGTGCTCCCCGAGCAGAGGGGGACGGTGAACCTCTGCAGGCGAATCGGATAGCTTAATCGGGCAACCAACCGTTTTATACATTCCACGGGTGGGGTAATCTATATCCATTATCATCTCTCTTTGTTTCAAATGTGGATCCTCGAATATTTCACCAGTATCTTGACAAGCACCACTTGGCACTCCGGCATCACCTAAGATTTTCATCGCCTCGTGCTTTGTTTTTTGTCGCGTCCAATCTTCAATAATAGCATTCAAAGTTTCCTTGTTTTCCCACCGAGCTTCCAAAGTTGCGTAACGCGGATCGTCGGTTATATCTGAGCGGCCAATTGCTTCCGTGAAAGACTTCCACATCTGCTGTTGGGCGAAAATAAAAATATAGTCATTTGGTCCTCCGGGCGCGCATTGGTAAGTTGACCCAGGAATTGTGCGGCCCAGTTGATTACCTGTACGTGGCTGAACACCACCCATTCTTTGATGATCCCGCAAACTAATCCGCATAATGTTGACTACACTGTCCTGCATAGAAACCTCTACCTGTTGGCCACTACCAGTCGAATGCCTCTGCTGCAGTGCTGCGAGAATACCAATTGCCATATGCATCCCAGTACCGGAATCACCGATGGCAGGCCAAACGAACGTTGGGGGATTATCGGGAAACCCCGTAGTACACATTGCCCCCCCCATAGCTTGAGCTATGGGTTCAAAACTTTTAAAACCGCTATACGGTCCATAAGTCCCAAATCCCTTAATCGTCGCATAGATTAAACGCTTATTAATCTCTGAGAGAACGTCATAACCAAGCCCCAGACGATCAAGAGCGCCCGGTGAGAAGTTTTCGACGAGCACGTCAGCTGAGGATATAACCTGCTTGAATAACGCTTTTCCCTCCTCTGTCTTAAGATTCAAGGTTAAGCTCTGCTTGTTAGCATTTAGAACTAAAAAGAAAAGGCTATCGCTATTCTTATCTCGCATGTTGGAACGGGCCGCATCTCCCTTTCCTGGTTCCTCCAACTTGATCACTTCAGCTCCAAGCCAAGCTAATACTTGAGTACAGGCCGGCCCAGCTTGATTATGTGTCATATCAATTATTCGAATACCATCCAGCGCTTTACTCATCTTTAGTTCTCCCGCGTTGACAACAATAAAACTCTTCAGATTTATGCTACCTTTAATATCTACATCAATATTAACAAAATAAAGTCTGCGTGTAGACTGGGTAGCCTGCAACCCATCTCGGGAATGACTTAATGTCAATCGCCTTTATAATCCCATATCTGGTATGAGCGAGATTATTCACTTTTGTTTTTGGGGTTGTGATGGAGAAACTAAATAGATAAATAAGTCGACTCAAATGAGTTAGGAGAGCGAGAAATGAAGATGAAAGCAGCCGTATTGCGTGAAATTGGCGCTAAACGCCCGTACGCCTCTTCTAAACCAGTACAAATAGAAGAAGTAGAACTCGATTCTCCTCAATCAGGAGAGTTATTAATCAAAATTGCAGGTGGTGGTCTTTGTCATTCCGATCTATCGGTTATCAATGGTAACCGCCCTCGTCCGATGCCATTAGTTCTGGGGCATGAAGGTTCCGGAGAAGTGGTAGAAGTGGGACCAGGCGTCCGAGATATTAGAGCAGGTGATCCAATAGTTTTTCAGTTTTCAGCATCCTGCGGTATTTGCAGTAATTGTTTGGGAGGAAGACCACAGCTTTGCGAAACCCATAATTTGGCTCGATCCAAAGGTCATCTAATGGGTGGCGGCAGTCGAATGCGTGACTCCAAAGGAACGGAGGTAGCACACCATTCCGGTGTATCTTGCTTTGCCGAATATGCGGTAATAGACCGTGGGACGGCTGTCAAAGTTGATAAGGACTTACCCCTTGCGGATGCTGCCATTTTTGGTTGTGCGGTTATGACTGGGGTCGGAGCTGTGCTTAACACTGCTCGTATAAGAGCAGGAGATACAGTAGCCTGTGTTGGATTAGGGGGAGTGGGACTAAACGGGTTGCTAGGTGCGAAGTTGGCTGGCGCGGAAAAAATTATTGCCGTTGACATAAGCGACGATAAGCTCGGACTCGCGCGACAACTAGGCGCGACACATACCATCAACGCCCGTGATGAAACTCACGTAGAACAAATATTAGATATAACAGGAGGCGGCGTCGATTACGCGTTTGAATTTGTTGGATCCGTCTCAGCAACTGACACTTGTTATAAAACCATACGTATTGGGGGAGAAGTCATAGTAGTAGGTTTAGCGCCATCCAATGCACTATATTCTTTCAATCCTGCGGACATCGTGAATTCTGAAAAAGCAATTCGAGGCAGTTACATGGGAAGCTGCGTTCCAATTCGCGATATCCCAAGATATATTGAACTCTATAGACAGGGCAAACTTCCTGTGGATCAGCTCATAAATAGGAGCATCGGCTTTGAGGAAATTAACGAGGGTTTTGATCGCCTCAGCGATGGCCTGGTGATACGGCAAATACTCGAACCCCGTTCTTTTTAGGACTCAACTCAATAAGTAAGGGCTATCAAATACTCGCCATAACCACTTTTCTTTAATGGCTCTGCTAAGCGTAATAACTGTTCCTTATCGATATACTTCATTCTTAAAGCAATTTCTTCGACACAAGCTATCTTCAATCCTTGTCGTTCTTCTACGGTCCGAACAAACTCAGAGGCTTGCAGAAGAGATGAGTGTGTACCTGTATCGAGCCACGCATAGCCCCTGCCTAGTCTTTCTACTTTGAGTTCGTTTCGCTCGAGGTATATTTTATTGACGTCAGTAATCTCCAATTCGCCACGTTGAGAAGGTTTTATACTTTTCGCAATATCAACTACCGAATTGTCGTAGAAATACAATCCGGTTACGGCCCAGTTTGACTTTGGATAAAGTGGCTTTTCTTCAACGCTGATAGCACGGCCTAGATGATCGAAGGAAACAACGCCATATCGCTCTGGATCCCTTACATAATATCCAAATACTGTTGCCCCACTTCCTTGGCCAACGGCTTTTAGCAATATATCCGTCAGCCCATGTCCATAAAAAATATTATCTCCGAGAATTAAAGCACAAGAATCCTGACCAATGAAATCTTGACCAATAATGAAAGCCTGTGCCAATCCACCTGGATTTGGTTGAATAGCGTAGGTTAATGAAATTCCCCATTGTGAACCGTCGCCCAAAAGCCGGACGAATGTGTTTTTGTCTTCCGGCGTGGTTATAATTAGAATCTCTTTAATACCAGAAAGCATCAAAGTACTTAAGGGATAGAAGATCATTGGTTTATCGTAAACAGGCAATAGCTGCTTAGAAATGGACACGGTCAACGGATACAACCGAGTTCCAGAGCCACCGGCAAGGATGATTCCTTTCATCCCATAAAATCCTTAATCAGTTTTACTGGACTGGGGTTGTAACAGTTTTTCAAGAACCTCCGCCAGCCCTTCGTTCCAGTTCCTACGCGGCACTCTGAATTTTTCCTCCACTAGAGAGCAATCCAATAACGAATTCAAAGGTCGTTTTGCTATCGTTGGGTAATCAGCGGTTGAAATACCTTCCACTTTAGGAAGATAAGACAAGCGAGAGCCAGCTAACGAAAATATTTCCTTTGCAAAATCACACCAAGTCGTTTCACCGATAGCGGCGAAATGATAAGTGCCCCACTCAGTTATTAATTCGTCCTTGTGTATTTTTTCCGCTATATGAACAATAGCTTTAGCTATATCTCCAGCAGCCGTTGGCGCGCCTAACTGATCATCAACCACACGTATCAAATCCCGCTCCGTTGCCAATTTCAACATGGTTTTAACAAAATTGGTGCCGTGGGCGGCATAGACCCATGACGTCCTGAAGATTATGTGCTTCGCGTGATTCTTTCGAACCGCTCTCTCTCCAGCTTCTTTTGATTTTCCGTAGATACCAATCGGGCATACGGGATCAATTTCTAAATAAGGTTCTTTTTTGTCCCCATCAAACACATAGTCTGTCGAAATATGAATCAAAGGCAAGTCCAAGTCGCGGCATATCTTAGCTATAATACAGGGGCCATCTCGGTTAGTAGCAAAAGCTTTTTTCCTTTCATCTTCTGCCCTATCTACTGCGGTGTAAGCTGCTGAATTAACGACTAGATCCGGATCAGCTTGTTTTATGGTTTGGTAAACTGCGGTATAATCCGTGATATCCAAAGTTTGATGAGTAGTGGTAATCACATCAAGATCACGATAGGCTTTAAATTTCGCAAGCTCGCCGCCAACTTGCCCTGCACCACCTGTAACAAACAATCTCATTTACTTCCCAAACCAAGCCTATGTCCTTCGTATTTTTGTTTAAGAATTGGCTGCCACCATTCCTCATTATTTAGATACCAAATAACCGTTTTACGTAAACCACTCTCAAACGTTTCTTTAGGTTTCCATTTCAATTCGTTTCGTATTTTTGTATCATCAATTGAGTAACGAAAATCGTGTCCAAGCCGATCTTGCACAAATGTAATCTGGCGGTCGTGCCTGCCTTTGTCGGGGCAGGGAACCAACTCATCAAGCAACTCGCAAATTTTCGTTACCACCTCAACATTACTAATCTCATTTCCACCTCCAACATTGTAACTCTCACCAGGCCTACCTCGAGTTACGATCGCATAAAGCGCCCTGACATGATCTTCGACATAGAGCCAGTCGCGAATGTTGTCTCCTAAACCGTAAATTGGAAGATGATCTCCTTTCAAACCTTTTATAATCATTAACGGAATTAATTTTTCGGGAAAATGATACGGGCCGTAATTATTTGAACAATTACTCACTACAATTGGAATCCCAAACGTTTGAAACCAAGCTCTAGCTAAATGGTCCGAAGATGCCTTGCTAGCGGAATAAGGAGAGCGAGGATCATATGGAGTGGTTTCGGTAAAATAACCAGTTTCACCAAGTGAACCAAAAACCTCGTCTGTAGATATGTGATGAAAACGGAACAGCTTCCGTTCTTCCGTCTCCAATCCAGACCAATAAATCCGAACCGCCTCCAATAATTCATAGGTCCCCAGAATATTAGTCTTGATAAAATCATCTGGGCCATCAATAGATCGGTCCACATGGCTCTCTGCAGCCAAATGCATCACTGCGTTTGGACGGTAGGTCCTTAATAAATTCAGAATTGTTTCCCGATCACAAATATCGGACTGCTCAAAAAAATATCGCGAATTATCCTTCACCTGATCCAACGATGATAAATTTGCCGCGTAAGTTAATTTATCGATATTCACAACCGAACAGCCAACTTCCTTAATCAAATAACGAATCAAAGCGGAGCCAATGAAACCGGCCCCTCCTGTAATTAAAATATTCTTTGGGTTGACCATTTTTATACTGTCTTAACAGGTAAAATAACGGGGAAGGTCAACAAAACCGGGATACTTATCATCCTTAGCTGAAATTACTGGTTTAGCACCATTCAGCGGCCAATCAATTGCTAACGATAGGTCGTTCCAAGGAATCCCTTTTTCGTGATTAGGCGAATAAGGCGCTGTTACTTTGTATTGAACTTCCGTGTTTTTCTCAATGGTACAAAACCCGTGTGCAAAACCAATTGGAATAAAAATTTGATCCCAATTTTCTTCGCTTATCGTTCTACCAATCCATTTACCAAATGTCCTAGACCCATAACGAATATCAACGGCTACATCAAAAATTGCTCCTCGGGTAACTCTAACCAGCTTATCCTGAGCAAACGGCGGGATTTGAAAATGCAAACCTCTAAGAGTGCCCGATTCTCGTGAAAAAGAATGATTGTCCTGACAAAAAATTAAATCAATCCCATGATTAGAGAGTGCGCTACTATTGTATGTTTCAGAAAAGAAACCGCGGTGGTCACCAAATTTCTTTGGCGAAATTATTTTAACATCAGTTATTTCTGTAGTTATAATTTTCACTATAAAATCTACCGTGATTATAAATAATATTAATCGCTCATATCACGTCCACCCAACCCCCGCAATATTGCCTATCGTATCATTTCATGCATTTATGTTAGTATAAAGAAATATACTAAACATTGCATTCTGACACGACCACCGAAAAACAATTATTTTATCTAGTAGAGTTATAATTAAGCCTTCGGTCCAATCTAATTTTAATGTTCCTTCTGGGTAATCAAATTGGTTCGGTTAAAATGAATAGTCAAACAAAACTGTTTCCCAAGACGGATCATGTCAAAATAATCAAACATCCTTCTGCAAGGCATTTCACGCTAGAACACCAGCAGTTCAGGTCCCAAATCGAGCCCAAAGCGTGTAGTGTCGTTGTAGTATCCTATAAAACTGGACCCATTCTTATTGCCTGCTTGCAGTCAGTCCTAGACCAACCCGATGTTCATCAACTCATACTGGTAAATAATGGGAATTCCCGAGATACAATTCGAGAAATCAACTCACTGGCAGACGACGAGCCAAGATTAGAAATTATAAGTGGCCATGGAAACGTTGGTTTCGCAAGAGGGTGTAACATAGGAGCTCGAAGAGCTCGAAGTCCATATTTACTTTTGTTGAATCCGGATTCAATTCTAACCGAAAACCTTTTAGATTCAGCAATAGCGGTTTTTAGCGAATATCCCGATGCTTCTCTTTTGACTGTTCGGCTTGAGGATTCGGATGGAAGCGAACAAAGAGGCGCAAGGAGAAATTTGATGACCCCATGGACCTGCGTAGTTGAGCAGTTCCGTTTAGATAGGTTAGCGCCAAATCACCCTCATTTTAAACGACTCAATTTAAATGAATCTGAACCGCTGACGGAAATCACGAAAGTCCAATGTATTTCAGGCGCGTTCATGTTGATGCCTAAAAATGTTTTCGAAGACCTAAACGGTATGGATGAAGATTATTTTTTACACGTAGAAGACGTAGATTTTTGTATGAGGATTGAAAAACAAAAAGGTTTAATTTTATACGTTCCCCATCTCTCCGTTATGCATCAAAAAAGCACCAGTGGAGTTTTCCCCGGTTTTGTCGAATGGCATAAAAGCCGGAGTTTCACAAAATATTTCTTCAAACATTTCCAGCCACAATATCCAAAAACGATGTTAAACATTTTTGCCGGCACAATCTATTTTCGTTTTGCTTTACGATTTTTCCCATTAGCCATTCGATGGGTTTTTAAGAAATTTTTCTAAATTCATAAGACACGTTTCATTTATTTTTTGGCGGCCTGAACTAAATTAAACGTTATTAACTTTATTCAACGCGAGGCCTAAACAATCCGTCAAAAATACCTTTGAATATTGCCTTGAATTTTTCGACTTTATCCGGCTCTAAAAAAATCAATTTAATCAAATCCTTAGAAATAGATAACGCCTCGAATATCAAAAATTCGGGAAAAGAAACGCCATAAGTACGCATCACTCGTATCCTGTTTCGGTACATTGTGTAGCGACGGAAGGCCGGATGGAAGCTAAAACTTAACCTATATCCGAAAAAAAAATGCTGATACCTATCACCTAATCTGTGCCTTAGCATCGCCGAACCAACACCTATTATCCTATAGCCAGCCTTTCGAATTCGAAATGAAAAATCGTAATCTACGTAATCAATACAAAAATCTTCTGCCATCAAGCCTATCTCACGAAACCTTTTTGACGGTATAAGACAGCCGGAAGACATCGCAAATGCGAGACGAGAATCAATTTCCCCTGGTTGAATAACATATCTCTTTAAAATATATTTACTGCCCATAGAATACGTTGGAAGAGGGACATCATCTCTATCATCTTCATGTCTGGGACAAAGCATCCCAATACGATCTTGATCCTGACTATTGCAGGCGGCATTTAGCAATTCAACCACCATCTGTTCACTTGGGATGCTATCCTGATCTAATAACAATACCCAACTATAGCCCGAATCCAATGCAGCTTTAATACCTTGGTTTTGAGCTGCAGCGAGGCCGAGATTTTCCTTATTTAAAATCAAATTAACGCAAAGTTCGTCGCTATCCCATCCTCCCATTAACTGACTTTTTGGAGGAACCATTGAACCATTATCGACCAACCATATTTTACCGACTTGACTGGATAAATTGGTAACCACTTCTTTCAAGCGATCATCCGGTTCAAAGGAAACGATTACAGCTGCTACTTCGCTTTTTTCAAATACCATCATAACGTTAATGATCTGATGGTAAATTATGGTTGAAGACTTGATCTAAGGGAACGGCCCGAGCATCCCGACTTTGTAAAATTAATTTTCCCGTCGACCATGTCAGTGCTCTGGCAAATTCCATTATACTCACTTGCCTTCGGCTTTGAATAACTTTTCGGTCTTTTAACACCTTTGGCAATTTTTTAATCGCATGGTATATGGCCTTTACACGAACACTAAAATCACCCGTCCACGCACTTATCAGAATGCGTAAAAGAATGGTAAAAATTAGACCCGGCAAAAAAATTAGCAATAATGGTCCTGGTAAGCCTCTAAAAAATGTCCATATTCGGTTCCTGGTAACATGATATCTAACAAAATCAGAATCTTTTTTAGTACTTGCAGAACCCACGTGACGAACCTTGGCGTGCGCAAGTTGAATGCACAATTCGCCCGAAAGCCGAAGTCTTAAAGCAAGGTCTACATCTTCATAGTAGCAAAAAAAGCTTTCCTCAAAACCTCCCTCTCTTTCAAATACATCTCTTCGGTAAATTGCTGCGGCACCGCAGGGTCCAAACACCTCTGCATCCGCCTGTATAGTGTCAGCCGGATCTCCAGCTCCTCCTCGCCAAGCAAGCCCAAAGGGGTGATAGTGATCCCCAGCACCATCCAACGTTTCCGGTTTATCTGCACGAAGTTGAGTGGAACCAAACATGACTGTCGTTCGATACTGCCGAACAGCATGGAAAATATTAGTCAACCAATCTATTTCTGGGATTGCATCTGGGTTTAAAAATACTATCCAAGGACTCCTCGTGTTCTTTACTCCTAAATTAACGGCCCTCGCAAAACCAAGATTGTCTTTAAGACTAATTACCCTTATATTTGGGCTGCAATGGTTCAACCTATCAACTGCGCCGTCTGTAGATGCATTATCCAGAATTAGCACGTCAAAATCTTTAAAATTTTGGGAGTTCAAAGCCTCCACACAATCGCTGAGATAATTACCAGCGTTGTATGCCACAATTATTATGCTAAAAAGCGAAGGTTTTAGATTCATATCACCGGTGAATGCACGACATAAATAGAACAATCAAAAAAGTAACTATTTCCTTCTTTAACACAGCTTATAAGTAAAATAGAGATTTTGAAATCAAATCTCCCTTCCTTAATAATAAAACCTGTAACACATTTTCCCTTTTATCTATAAGCAAAGTGCTGCAACGGCTCAATTGAGGAGATTGATAATATTTTCAGGAAGAGAAAATCCCGCAGCATGCACATGAGCGTTATAATATCTAGTGGAAATATTGGTTTTTTTTATACGTTTCTGAAGGTCTTGCACGGTTAAGGTTCGATAACATGTCTCCATACTTGCCCAACCAAAAGCCATATATCCACCTTGGTAGGACGGAACTGGCGCCAAATAAAACCATACGTCAGCAAAATGACGGGAAAGATTACGAAAACTGTCTGTTATTTGTGCCCCTTGAACATATGGAACCCCATTTTGGGTAACTAATATCCCTTTTGTTGTTAAACAATTTTTACAAACACTATAAAATCGTTCAGTGAACAGTACTTGACTGGGGCCTAAAGGATCCGTCGAATCTATAATTATAATATCCCATTTTTCATCAGAAGATGCCACGAATTTAAAACCGTCCGCCACAACCACCTTTAATCTTGAATCCCCCCAAGCCCCACGCCCTATCGATGGGAGATATTTTTGACAAAGACTTATTACATTTGGATCTATTTCAACCAGAGTAACTGTTCCTACCTGACAGTGTTTCAAAACTTCACGAGCCATCCCACCGTCTCCTCCGCCAATTATCAATACTCGTCCCGCATCGAAATGGGAGATTAACGGTACATGGCTCAACATCTCGTGATAAATATATTCGTCTCCCTCTGTGGTTTGAATAATCCCATCTAATGCCAAAACCTTACCAAACATTTTGTTTTCAAAAATAACTAGATCTTGAAACGGCGTAATCTGCTCAAAAACAACTCTATCAACCGACAAACGCTGAGACAGGCCACAGTGTAATTTCTCCTCAAACCATTCCATTACAATATCACTCCCCGCTTGTGGTCAGTGACCTGTATTGACGATGGACGAAATGCTTTTTTTAAGATTGGAATTGTCTCATACGGTAACGACTCACCACACATAAAAATATCTATAGCAGCGTAATTACGCTCTGGCCAAGTATGTATACTCATGTGAGACTCCGCTAAAATAGCAACACCCGTAACTCCACCAGATGGAGTAAATCGATGTAAATAGATATGAAGCAAAGTTGCTCTAGCCGCCGTTATCGCGGCTCGTAACGTTTTTTCTATGTGTTCAGGTTCATCAATTTCCGAAGATCCCCATAAGTCTATCATAAGATGTGTGCCGGCAAATATCATCCCATCTCGGCTGGCAAAGTGATCGTCTTTAACTGAATTGTTTGAACTGTTCCACAATTTACTAACTTTTTCTTTCTCCGAAATTTCGGTGCTAGCTGGTTTGGTAAATTAATCATCGGTTGTGACGGTTTTATTGTTCAAGATAACCCCATTTATTTGAGGAAGACGCGTTTTCCTAGATAAAAGAAGATGCAAGCAACCACAAACACTCAATTCTACGCCGTCAAGTATAAAGCATCGAGGCATTATATCATGTGATTTACATTCACCAGAAAAATTGACGGCCAAATTGATAAGTGCCGCCCAAAAGTTCGTGATTTATTGAAGTTGATCCTCCGTAAAACGACATTACGGCCGGACAGACTAATCCTCTATTGGGGACTGTCCTTCGGCCGTTTTTAAAGCAATATTGTTCTCACTAAGTTTGTCGTCAAGACAGAATTGCATTTTATTCACTCAAAATACGCCTTGTTGTAAGTGCTAGCCAATTAGCTTTCGTTACCATATGCAAATGTCAGAAACCTATCCATCCTCTATTCGGGTTCCAAAACATTGCCCAATACCTCATTGATACCTACTATGCCTACGACGCTTCGTCTTTCTACGCCTATCTACTCCAGCCTCACTCTGGCGTTTTTTTAGTTCATCCAGAACTGCTTTTCTCTGTTCATCTGATAATCTCGACCATTGAGCCACCTCACGTAATGTTCTCCAACAGCCCAAACAGAATTTTGTCTGGACGTTAATTTGGCAAACTCCAACACACGGTGATACTATACTCAAACTAGGATTCCTATCGACTGGCTAGTTTTCACAGAAAAACACTGTTATAGCAATAAGATAACTACTGAAAGGTAATTATGGAACAGATCATGCTGCTTCGATGATCTCTCCATCGTATTTAACTACCAATTCCATAAATTCCTTGAAAGTTTCGTGAATTGAATCTGAAGCGCGTCCTGTCACCAAATTATCATCAACAACAACCTTTTCATCGCAGCTTTTTGCGTCTGACTCAGTGAGTAAATCTTCAAATTCTGGTACTCCTGTAACAGATCTACCCTTAGCATCTTCAGATATTAAGAGCAATTTTAATGCGTCTCCAATCAAGGCAACTGTCATTTGAGCCCTAAGAAAGGCCTTTAGAATACGTTTAGCATGTGGATCATCGGCCATTTCGTTGATGCTTCTAATACCTCCGGGAATAATCAGGCCATGATAGTCCACGGCCAACGTATTGGCCAAATCAAAGTCGACTGGGAAGAAATGGCCCCAATTTCCCTTATACCAACCATTAACCAAACCACTTGATTTGGAAACAACAAGAAAACTAGCACCAAATTTAGTAGAAAGTTTTTGAGATTCTGTAAAACTAAATTCGTCGAAGCCATTGCCCACCATTATAGCAATGGTTTTTCCTTCAAGCGGCTTATCTTCCATATTTCTCTCCCGTCATAGGATCAATCAAGTTTTGCTCTATACGATACCGTTTTTATAGTAATCATCCCCCACTTAAAGGTGTCTTACTTTAATGCGCAGAACTATCTAACCTGATCCTTCAAACGTTATCTACTTGGCAAAACCTGCATCTGGTGACAGGACCTAAAGCTGCAAAATCAAAAACACAAGTCCCTGGTTTGATTTTGTGCGTAGCTTAAACCGCGACCCAATGTCGCGCACAATAAAACCAAGGTACAAATTTTATCCAAACAAACAATTTATGGAGCGGATGGGGGGAATCGAACCCCCATATTCAGCTTGGGAAGCTGATGTTCTGCCATTGAACTACACCCGCATTATTAAAACTGTATCAATTTGAAAATAAACCTCTTATCCAACTAATTTGCCCACTATCAAAAGTTTTACTTTTTTTGTTTGAAGTCCTTAGGATAATTTTTTCCTAACTGGAGATGATTGATCCGTTGGCGGGACACCTACTACTCTTAAATTTAACCTGACATTAAAATACTTATTTTGATAACCAATTCTATTTATCCAGCATGATATTGTTTTACACTAGTAACTTTCAGAATATTTATTAAATCCCTATATAACTAAAATGATATGCTACGAGTCCTAACGAATTGAACAAGCTCAACTCACTAATTGGAGTATCAGCGTGTACTACGAAACTACACATTCTATCAAAGTTAGTGTCAATCCGATATACTTGGAAGAACACTCATCTCCCATAGAGGCGCACTATGTCTGGGCTTATGAAATAAAGATAGAAAATTTAGGTACAGAGACAGTTCAACTTCGGAATCGGGCTTGGATGATTACTGATGCCACGGGCCGCACGGAAGAAGTTACCGGCCCAGGAGTTGTTGGAGAACAACCGGTACTGCGTCCTGGGGAATCGTTTGAATATACATCCGGGACCCCTTTAAAAACCCCTTCTGGTATTATGGTTGGGTTTTATGAAATGGAGAGTGAAAAAGGCGAGAGATTCAATGTGTCTGTACCTGCATTTTCTCTTGACAGTCCCCACCAATCAGTCCGATTAAACTGAAGAGGTTGAATATATCATTATATGTAATATCTTATTTCAGTGGTTATTAATTTTAACTTAGCCTAAATATGGGTTGTGTTAACGCCGAAGATAAACATATCACACCCTAAAGCCTACACGGAGAGGATGGCTAAATGTCGCCAGACGACTACAGGCTTGCTAAAAGCAATGCTAATTCAACTATTACGACTTCGTCAGTCAAGACCCCTTCTCGTATGGATGCCGAGGAGGCAATCCGCACTCTCATCCGTTGGATAGGAGACGACGCTGAGCGCGAAGGTCTAATCGATACGCCTAAAAGAGTGGCCCGAGCATATCAAGAGATGTTCAATGGTTACGGGAAAGACCCAATTGCAATTTTAGAACGCACTTTCGAGGAAACAGATAATTATAATGAAATCATCCTACTTCGCGACATTCGAATTGAAAGCTTCTGTGAACATCACATGCTTCCGATCATTGGTCGTGCGCATATAGCCTATATACCCAATGGCCGCGTGGTCGGTATAAGTAAATTAGCGCGTACTTTAGAAATATTCTCAAAGCGGCTTCAAATTCAGGAGAAATTAACTTCCCAAGTGGCTAATACAATTAACGTTGCTTTGAGGCCAAAAGGAGTAGCTGTTGCGATTGATGCCCAGCATGAATGCATGACCACACGGGGCGTACACAAACCAGGGGTATCAATGGTGACTAAGTGCATGCTCGGCTGCTTTAAGGAAGAAGCCGAATTGAGACAAGAATTCCTATCATTAATTGGTAATTCAACCTAATTAGCATTACTATTTTGATAAACATTTTAAACCAAACAGACTCAGGAGAAATTCTTTCCAATTATCTTCTAATCCTGAGGGTAAATATTCGGAGACATCTTGGTCACTATCGGCCCAGTTCTTTTCATAATTGGCTTGCTGATGTCGTTGATGGCGATAGCTATGGGGCTACCGGCCATCGCCGACCTCGCGACCAACAATCCGGACTGGCAAGTCTTTGCAGGTTCTGCTTCTGTCTCCCTTTTTATTGGTGTGGCGTTAATGCTTGCGACACGCACTGGAAGGCATACAAATCTTAGTCTTCGTCAAGCTTTTATGTTGACCAGCATGAGCTGGGTTGCCGTCGCAACGGTGGGGGCTCTCCCTTTTGCTTTTTGCGAATTAAACCTTAGCGTTTCGGACGCGTTTTTCGAATCCATGTCCGGAATTACAACAACGGGCTCAACCGTTATAATTGGACTAGATTCTGCCCCTCCTGGAATTTTGCTGTGGCGCAGCCTCCTGCAATGGCTAGGGGGTGTTGGGATAATCGTAATGGCCATGGCGATTTTACCAATGCTAAGTGTAGGAGGAATGCAGCTTTTTAGGACAGAAGCTTTCGACGCACCAGACAAGGTTTTGCCCCGAGCAGCTCAATTAGCAGGAGGAATTTTTGCAATTTATTTTATCCTAACGGGCGTTTGCGCTCTCGGACTATGGCTCACTGGATTTAATGGTTTCGATGCCATCACTCATGCTATGACGACGATCGCCACAGGCGGCTATTCAACCAAGGACGGTTCCATCGGGTACTTCCAAAATGCCGGTGCAGACTGGATAATAATAGCAGGAATGATTATTGGGTCGTTGCCGTTCGTCTATTATTTACGAGTAGTTCACGGTGATTTAACGTCCATATTAAAAGATAGTCAGGTCAAATGGTTTTTAGCAATAGTCTTCGCGTCCGCAATAAGTGTGACCATTTGGATTTGGTACAAACTAGGGTTTAATGCTCCCGATTCCCTGCGATATGCGACGTTCAATGTGATTTCTGTATTAACGGGCACGGGTTACACCACGGCCGATTTTGCTTCGTGGGGAGGATTTCCTGTGACTCTTTTACTCTGCCTCATGTTTGTAGGTGGGTGTGCCGGTTCCACCACTTGCGGCATAAAAATTTTTCGGTTCCAGGTACTCTATGCAACTGCAAGCGCCCAAATTCACCGGCTACTTGTACCTCATGGAGTTTTTATTCCCTATTACAATCGAAAAGCTATCCCCGAAACCGTTTCCAATGCCGTCATGGGCTTCTTTTTTCTATATGTTCTTTGTTTTGGAGTTTTAGCTGCCGCACTCGCCAGTCTGGGATTAGATTTCATTACAGCCGTTTCAGGAGCAGCAACGGCAATTAGTAATGTTGGACCAGGCCTTGGGGACGTAATCGGACCCGCAGGAAATTTTAGTTCGTTACCGGAAGCCGCAAAGTGGTTGCTATCATTTGGAATGCTTTTAGGCCGTCTAGAACTTTTTACAATACTTGTTATATTTTCCCCTGCTTTTTGGGCCCGCTGACACTAATTAATCAATGGAGATACAATATAAATGGATGACAACTTAGCACGGTCAATCGAATGGCTAGATTGTCTAATAGGATTTGATACTACATCGAAATTAAGCAATTTAGAATTGATCTCGGTTATCAAAACTTATTTAGAGGAAATTGGAATTCCAACTCGAATAACTCACAATAATGAGAAGACCAAAGCTAATCTCTGGGCGTCAATTGGCCCTAACAACCAAGGCGGGATAGTTCTATCTGGGCATACAGACGTCGTTCCAGTGGATGGACAAGACTGGACTTACCCTCCTTTCAAATTAACTAAAAATAACCAAAAGCTCTTTGGTCGCGGGACATGCGATATGAAAGGATTTTGCGCAATTATATTAGCTTTAACTCCCGAAATGATGACACGAAAACTCCAAATTCCCATCCATTTTGCCTTTTCATACGATGAAGAAGTGGGGTGCGTGGGCGTTCGAAACCTCATTCAAGATGTGGTAGAAAATTTACCCATCCCGCGGGCAGTAATTGTCGGGGAACCAACATCGATGAAAATAATAGGAGGAAATAAAGGAGGACGTTCATTTGAAACTACGATACGAGGCGTCCCAGGTCATTCCAGCGAACCTCATCGAGGTGCCAATTCTATAATTGCTGCCGCTAAGATAATCCGATATATCGAAAAATTGCAGGAAAGGCTTGCTGAGGAAGCTGATCCTGACTGCTTATTTGACCCTCCCTACACTACATTCGATCTCGGAGTGATAAAAGGCGGTACCGCCAATAATATTATCCCCGAATATACCCATTTAAATTGGGGCTATCGAAGTTTACCCGATGAAGACCCAGAAGCTTTAGAATTAGAAATAAGAGATTTTATAGCAACGGATGTTGAACCTAAATTAAAATCTGTTTCCGATAACACATTTGTAAAAACAGTTCTAAAAAACGCAACCCCGCCTTTAATACCAGATAAAGAATCAACCGCGGAACAACTAATTCGACACCTCACTGGTCTCAATGAATCCGGGACTGTTTCTTTTGGCACAGAGGCGGGTTTATTTCAGCAGGCCGGTATACCTGGTGTGATTTTTGGACCAGGTTCCATCCAACAAGCACATCAGCCGGATGAGTTTATCACGGTGTCTCAAATGCAAGAATGTATCGAATTTATGCTAAAATTAATTGACTGGGCCGAATCCAATTAATGGCGGCTTTTACCGAGGATACGTACAGAAAACGTGTACGAGCCACTAGAAAGGAGTTAGAAAAACGGGGTCTTTCGGCTTTACTGGTTTTTGCGCAGGAATCCCATTACTACCTTTTTGGATACGATGGAGGAGGTTATGTGTTTTTTCAATGTGCTATTTTACACACTTTCTGTGATACAACCGTGCTCCTATGTCGCCCTCCTGACGTGGCACAAGCACGAGAAACATCCAATATAAAAATAATTAACGTCTGGATAAATTCAGAAGATGCAAACCCAGCGGCTCAACTGCTCGCAATATTGGACAGGCACGGGTTAAGGGGTGAGCGTATCGGAATTGAATTAGACAATTTCGGATGCACTGCTGCTAACTATGCCGCTATTTTATCAACTTTCCATAATCGCTACATTTTAGAAGATTGTTCCGATATTGTCCGCAAGCAACGGTTAGTTAAATCAGTTGATGAACTTAATTACATACGAAAGGCCGCAGAAATAGCGGACGTAGCTGTGAACGCTATCCAAAATGTGGCCAAACCGGGCATTCAAGATAGCGAACTGACGGCCGCAGCAATGCATGCCATGCTAACAGAGGGAGGCGATATGCCGCCCGCTGGACCATTAATCAACTCCGGCGTTCGAGCGGTATACGGTCGCGGGATAGGCGGGACCAGAAAACTCTCATATCCAGATCAGATTTTGATTGAACTCGCTGGGACTTATAGACGTTATAATGCGTGTGTAGAACGAATCTTGATTTTGGGAATACCCTCGCAGAAACAAAAAACACGGTATGCTATTGTCGAAGAGACCCTTTTAGAAATGTTGGAAATGTTCCGGCCAGGCATTTTGCTCGGGACTATAGATCAAATCCATCGCCACAAATTGGATTCCGCGGGGTTCGGCAAATACAGATACTCAGCTTGTGGTTATTCTTTGGGAGCCACATTTCGTCCTACTTGGATGGATACACCTCCAATTATATACGAGGGAAATCCTTTAGTATTAGAATCTGGGATGGTGTTTTTTCCACACGTTATGTTGAGCGATACGGATAACAGGTTAGGAATTGGTTTAGGGCAAACAGTTGTCGTAACAGAAAATGGCTTCGAGGTACTTACTAAATCGCCAACCGAGCTAATAATTCAAATTTGATCGATAGTTGTTCATCGAATTTACGCTATATTTACGACCTTGGGAAAATAAGCGAGACCAGTAATGTGTAAATATTTTACCCTGGATGATTTCAACCCTGCCGGTAGTCGTATCCTGATTCGTACTGACCTCAATGTACCAGTAAAAGATGGTAAAATAGAAGACAAAACGAGAATTGAACGTGCTGTACCAACTATAAAAAACTTAGTTACTCGCGGCGGCCGTGTAATTATTATATCTCACTTTGGAAGGCCTGAAGGTCGGGAAGACCCGAAACTTTCCTTAAAACCCCTAGTGCGAACTCTGTCTGAAGCACTTGGCGGCCGTCCTATACATTTTGTCAATAATTGTATCGGGGAACAAGCTATAGCTGCTGCCCAAAACCTTGCAGATGGCGATATAATTTTACTGGAAAACTTACGGTTCCACAAAGGTGAGGAAAATAACGACCTGAGTTTTGCTCAAGCGCTAGCAACTCTTGGTGATTATTATGTAAATGACGCCTTCGCCGCATCACATAGAAGTCATGCTTCTATAGACGCTATTACCACAATTTTACCCTCGTTTGCTGGCCTATTGATGCAGTCCGAATTAGAAGCATTAAAAGTCGCACTAGAAAATCCAAATCGCCCCATTCTGGCAATAGTAGGAGGTTCGAAAATATCAACTAAAATAAATCTGTTGAATAATCTCGTTACCAAAGTCAATAAACTCATAGTGGGGGGAGCCATGGCTAATACCTTTTTGCTCGCTCATGGTTTTAAGGTAGGGAAATCAATCGTTGAACGAGAACTTACCACCGTGGTCGATGAAATTGAAGCAAATGCGCGCACTGCTAATTGTGAGATTTTACTGCAGGAAGACGTGATCGTAGCGAAAGAACTGGTCGTTGGAACTGATACGAAGGTTGTTCGAGCAGACGAAGTACCAAACGACTCTATGATTTTAGATGCTGGGCCAAAGTCGGTATTACGGTTCATAGAAAATATTTCTCAATGCAAAACCCTTCTTTGGAATGGCCCACTAGGGGCATTTGAAACCCCACCTTTTGATGAAGCCACTATTTTACTAGCAAAAAATATTGCGCACCTTACTAAAGAAGGAAAGTTGCTATCCGTGGCCGGCGGCGGGGACACGGTGTCAGCACTAAATAAAGCTGGTACCCAAGATCAATTTACCTATGTTTCTACTGCTGGTGGCGCATTTCTCGAGTGGCTTGAAGGGAAAGACTTGCCTGGTATTAAAGGTCTAAAACGCGTTCGCTAAACCATATCCCCCAGAAATCTTGATTTATAAACATATTTTGACTATAGTTTCAGCAGAGGAGATTATGATGGTTCAGCCAGTAATACCGCCATCCGTGCCGGTTAATGCCGCACTACCAACGCTTGTCGCTGTACGTCCAACAGAACAGCTGAGAAACACGGGTGTACGACCGAGCACGGCTCAAGGAGTTTCAGCATCTGACGAAGATGAAGCGGTGTCAGCACAAAATCCTCGCGCGGACCAGGAAAAAATTAATGGAAGACAGCAATCTAATGGACGAAACGATCCGCGAAGGGGAAATTTAGATTTAACCGTCTGAACCCTCAAAAATCGCAGTTTGTTTTAAAGCCAAATATATATTTGTTATCTAGCTATTCCAAATTGGGCACTGTTTTTAATGTTGATTTATGCACTTTGCCTCACGCTTAAAGGCATGTCAAAGTAACCTATGAATAATTTTTCTTATGATAATCAAACGGGAGGCCCTATTCATATTAGGGTTCCCCCAGATGATAATATGGAACGTTTAGTTTGCAATGAATGTGGATTTATCAATTATATTAACCCGAAAATCGTTGTTGGGTCTGTGTGCACCTGGAAAGACATGTTCTTATTATGTAAACGCTCCATAAATCCTCGTTCCGGCTACTGGACTATTCCTGCCGGATATATGGAAGAGCGAGAGTCTGCTATAGATGGAGCCAAAAGAGAAGCAAGAGAAGAAGCGTGTGCTGAAATAGAAATCAATGCCCTGTTAGGCGTTTATAGTATTCCAAGACTTAGTCAGGTTCAGCTCATCTACCGAGCCACCTTAATCTCACCCAAAATAGCTGCAGGTCCCGAATCCCAATCCGTGGGCCTATACACTTGGGAAGAAATACCTTGGGATAATTTGGCTTTTCCAAGCGTTCATTGGGCACTCAACCATCATCAACAGATTGGGGATGCGGAAAACTTTTCCCCACTTTCGGAAACGGAGTTAGTTACCTGATACAAATAAATCCGCGATTTTCTAATATTATTTGGTAAGATCAAGCGGATATGTTTCCATTCAGCAATTTCCTGATCGCTTATAATGATAGCTTCCGGTCGCATAAGATCCAGAATCAAAGGCGCAATCCCTGAAGCTAAACGCTCACTATCAGCTTTTATGCCGGTTCCTATATCTAAATGAGCCAAAACAGCCTTTGCTCCGAGTTGAAAAAAAGCCCTCGGCAAACAATCGTAGAAATCGCCATGGAATAGATGAGCGTTGTCTGGAATACAATCTGGGTGAGCGGCGACTTTGCGCTCAAATACAAATATTTCACGCTCAGGCAAAATTTTCCGAAGATGGTCATAAGTCCGACCGTTTCCCAAACCTAACTCAAGAATAATACCCTTTTTTCCACATATCATATTAGCTGCCCAATCCAACGCTTCTTTTTGGGCAGTCAATCGGCGGATTGCGCTCTCTAAACGACTCATGTCGTTCCCTAGGTTCTATCTATCATTTTTTCAAAAAGCGACAATAAATTCTTATCATAGAATCAAGAACTTTTATCACCTAGAGCATCGCGCAATTTCGTATTTGTTCGATTTAATCGAGTAGCAAGTTCCCGCATTATTTCTACAGAAATTTGTGGAAATTCGCTCACCAAGCTGAAAAACGTATCTTTATTTATTTTAAGAGTTGTTAGTGAATCCTCGGCCCTCACTGTTGCAGTGCGAGGAACATCACATAGAATTGCTACTTCCCCTAAAATATCACCTTTATTGAGTCGAGCGATTTCCATCAATCCCGAATCGGTATCAATAAGAACAACCGCTTTTCCATCGATGATTATATAGGCAGAATCTCCTACATCACCTTCCTTGAAAATTATCTGACCATTTTTAAAAGACAAACGTTCTGATGTAAAAGCAAGCAATTTCAGTTTTGAGGGATCAATTTTACTAAACAGCGGAATATCTCTGAGCAATTCAACTTCTTCAAATAGACTCATCTCGATTCTCCGTATTTTTTTCCCACCGTGTTATTCCTCATCCAACAGCGCCTTCATAGCACCATCTTTGTTGCTCAAATCAGCAAAGACACCATTCTCAACTATTCGACCACCTTGCATTACAAGAACTCGTTTGAACGTTTCAGCAAGACTGGCTCTTTGCAAAACCCAAATAAGGTTACCGCCCCTCATCTCAGCAAGTATATTTGGTATGACTTTTGACTGGCTTCCAATATCTAAGGCAGCAGTCGACTCATTAAGAATTAGTACGTCGGGTCGCCGCACGAGGGCCCGGGCAATAGCTATCTTCTGACGTTGACCCTGAGTTAATCTAGAACCAGACAAACCGGCTTGAAAATCAAGGCCAATCTCCATCAGTGAAGGGCGCAAACCTTCTGAATCAATGATCTCAGATATAGCAATACCAACATTTTCAGAAGCATCTGCCTGACCGTAGACAGTTTTCCCAAAAAGAATATTATCTTGGATTGAGGCAGCGGCATTATAACTATCCAAAGAGAAAAACTCTATGGATTGCCTTAAGTCACTTGGGATCTCATCCGAAAAAATTTTACGCGCTTCAAGAATTTTAGTTTGCATATCAGCATCTATTAACCCAAGTCGATGTCGTGCAGGTACTAGCATAAAAGGTAAAGATAAAAATCTATCTCGGTCTTCTAAATCCATCCCATCTAGACCCAGCCTATCGGCGCGTCCTATTAAGATTTGGAATTCTGGTAAATCTTCTGAAGATATAAAAGAGTATTGAGAGAAAAATTCATGGTCCGATGGCAAATCAGCGAATAAATCTAACATAGTAATAGCTAAATCACGTCCTATTCTAACAAATTCTTCAATTAAGCCTGCCTTTTCCAAAATTTGCCTGACATATTGATTCGTCGATAATTTTTCGATCGTGAATTCATCACCTTTTGGCGTGCCGAAAAGAAGATTTTCTGCAACCGAAGCATTTGTATTAAAACTATTTGCACTAAAAAGCTCAACGGAATCTGAAATATCCGAGTGTGCTAATTTTTCCCTCAAAATATTACGTGCCAGTAAAATCTTTTCCACTATCTCCGGATTCTCTATTGGATCAATAGTGCCACGTAGACCCAGTGAATAAACCTCCGAATCCAAATCTACAACGCGTAGGAGTTCTAACATTCGATGCGAAAGCGTCTCTTTAGAACTAATTCCAATAGCCCCATAATCAAGCCAATCTGCAGCTAAATCATCTAGAGAATTTCCAGAAAGTTTTGCATTTTCTTGATTAAGTTTGTGCTCATCACTTGTATTTGAGCTCAATGAGTTTGGTTGAACGGGCCGATGCATAGCTCCCATTAAAATATTGTCGCGCAAAGAACTATTAAAGACAAAGGCTGCTGGACCTACATAACCAATCCTTCGACCGGTAGCAGCTTCCGGCAAATCTGACGTTCGTTTCCCAGCAATGGTTATTTGGCCACTATCCAACATCAGCAATCGCGCGAGAGCCATGGCTGCCGTATCTTTTCCACCACTGCTGGCGCCAACGACAGCTATTTGCTCGCCCACTTGCGACTGGAACGACAGACTTTCAACGATAGGTTGGCCCTCTTCGTCAAGTACAGAGGCATTTGTCACTTCTATCGGGCCAGATAGGTTAAAATCGGATTCGAGTTCGGCTACCTGCGACTCTTGAGGTAGGATTCCCGGAGGATCAAACTGTTCTATTACCTGATCGTATTTTATTCTCGCATCTGCCAACCTTTGATAATAAGTTAGCAGTTCTTTCCAAGGAGCTGATAGGTCCTTATAGGCGGCTAGGATTGCTACAAGCGCACCAAAAGTAAGGTCTCCTTTAATCACAAGATAGCCACCGATAGAATAAAAGAAAAATGGAGTCAATTGAGCTATAAAATTATTGAGAAATTTGATAAAAAATTTACGTTTGTAAATTTCGTAACGAATATCATAAATCGTACCCAATCGTTCCGTGAAAACTGCCAGAATTCGGCGAGCCCCGTCGTTGGCGTGGATTTCCTGTATGCCAGAAATTGACTCCCCTATTTGTTCCGATAATTTTCGAACATTTCTTACTCTTGCTTTTCCAAGCTGATTCACATGCCACTGGAGTTTTGGAATTATATAGCCCTGAATTGGGTATAGAGCTATGGCTGCAACCCCCAAAATTGGGTCCTGAACAAACATAAATATAAGAATTGTAAGTAATGTCCCGCCCTGAAAAGCCGGAAGGGCGATAGAGTCTCCTACGAAACCTCCAAGCGGCTCCACCTCTGCAGTCACCATTTGAATTACTTCACCTTGACTAGTTCGCCGAAATTGAGGCAAAGGAAATCGCAATACTCTCGCAAACAAGTCAAAGCGCAAACGTCGAAGCATCCGTTCACCTAATTTACCACGGAAAACGTTAACATAAAATTTAAAAGCCCCGTTAACGCAAACCAAAGCGAGAAATACGCAGCTCAAGAGTATAAGGTATTCAATTTGATTTAATTCAAAACCAAACAGATGAGGCGGAATATCCTTACCACTTATTGCTTTGTTGATAATAATTTTTGGCAGATCGAGAGAAAAGTACAGAAATGGAAAAGAAAAGGCCGTTAAAATGAGAAGAAAAATTTGATCTTTCTTGCTAAAACGCCAGATGAACCTGAAGATTGAAGATTCCATTTGGTCCTAGACCCCTATAAATGATCTGATAATTTTATACCCATATAATAACAGTAATCTAACCGAAGGATCGACTGCGGTAAATGCATTGTAACAAACTGCGATGAAATTATATTTCCTGAATTTGGCCAGTGTGGCATAGTCCGCCCGCTAAACCCTAAAATAAAAATGGTTCATAATAAAATTTATCGTATGTTTAGATTTCGAATTATTTCGATAACACTCCGTCCGGAATAATGGTGAGGAGGGATTAGTGATGCCTGTGAGACAGTTAGGAGAAGGACCAAAACCGTCGCGAGTTTTGATGTATAGCCATGACACTCTGGGCCTTGGCCATCTTCGCCGTTGCCGAGAAATTGCTCACTCGCTAGTGGCCAATAATTCCCAGACATCGGTTCTTATTCTATCTGGTTCACCAATTATTGGCAGCTTTGATTTTCGTGCGCGGGTGGATTTTGTTCGTGTGCCCGGCGTTATTAAACTTCGAAATGGGGATTATACCTCTCTAAATTTACACCTTGATATCGAAGAAACTTTAGAATTACGAGAATCCATTATCCGCCACACGGCCGAAACATTTGATCCGGACTTATTTATCGTTGACAAAGAACCGTTAGGATTACGAGGGGAAGTTCGGCAAACAATGGAATTGCTAAAACGCCGCGAAACGCCAATCGTTTTAGGGCTTCGAGACGTTATGGATGAACCTACTGCACTTGCGCCCGAGTGGGAACGAAAAAATGTTCTTCCAGCACTAGAAGAACTTTATGATGAACTTTGGGTTTATGGAATGAAAGAAATCTGTGATCCCTTTGACGGGCTAAATCTATCAGCTACTGTTAAGATGAAAACTCGTTACACTGGCTATCTAAGAAGGCATGTTCCAAGTGTTGCCGCAACACCTCAACTTTCGATAATTGAAGACCCTTTCATATTGGTCACTGCTGGTGGAGGCGGAGACGGAGAAGGTTTGATGGAATGGGTGCTGAGAGCTTATGAATATGACCCAGACCTTCCCTATCCAGCACTTCTCGTTCTTGGTCCTTTCATGGCGCAGGAACAACAAGCCGAATTTATAGAGCGAGCTTCTACTTTAGATCGTGTTCAGGCTATAACTTTTGACGCTCGTATTGAAAGCCTAATGGCGCGGGCCGCGGCAATGGTTTCGATGGGCGGCTATAATACGTTCTGCGAAATCCTGTCTTTCGACAAAAGAGCTCTTATTGTTCCTCGAACAGAGCCACGGCTAGAGCAGTATATCAGAGCTAAACGAGCTGAAGAGCTGGGAATGGTAAGCATGCTCGTAGATGATGGCGATCGTGATCCAAGTGAAATGGCACTTTCACTGCGACGATTACCAAGTCAACAAACACCTTCTGAGTGCCTTTCAAATGAAATTTTAGGAGGTTTAGATCGAGTGAATGTATTAGCGAAACGTTGGCTTCAACAGAGCCAATCCTATCGAAGAACGCGATTACCCCGTCGCGCCTAAGAAGCAATGGACCAAAGCTTAAAGTCTACAAAATTGATGCCACTTGAATATGGACATAGAGTTGCTGTGATCCTCAAAGGATATCCTCGGCTGTCCGAAACTTTTATTACGCAAGAACTGTTTTCACTCCAGAAAAAAGGAGTCGATATAACAATAATTTCTTTAAGGAATCCAACGGATGAAGAAGTCCATCCTATACACAAAAAAATAAAGGTTCCGATTTCTTACCTCCCAGAATATCTATACCAAGCGCCCTCTCGCGTGCTAAAGGGTTGGTGGAAGGCACGATCACTGCCAGGTTATTCTTTAGCTTTTCGAAAATGGTTACGTGATTTTTTTCGTGACCCCACACCAAATAGGATCAGACGGTGGGGTCAAGCTTTGATTTTAACTCATGAACTCGATAACGATATACGTCATTTGCATGCACATTTTATACATACGCCTGCGTCAGTAGCCCATTACACCGCATTAATCAGCGATAGGTCTTGGTCCGTCTCCGCACATGCAAAAGATATCTGGCTAACACCTAATTGGGAGAAACGTGAAAAATTGTTAGATTGTAAATGGGCTGTTACATGTACGGCTTATGGTAAAAAGCACTTGGACCATTTAAATCCTACAAAAGTTTCCTTAAGCTATCATGGCCTAGATCTTTCGTTGTTACCAAAACCACCTAGCTTGCGATCTTCTCGAACTGGTGACGATCCAAACGATCCCATTCAGTTTCTCTCCGTAGGCCGAGCCGTTTCAAAAAAAGGTTACGATATACTACTGAATGCGCTTGCGTTACTGCCCGCCGATTTTAATTGGCATTGGACTCATATCGGCCGAGGTGAGCATTTGCACGTTTTAAAAGTCCAGTCTCAATCATTAGGTTTATCAAAAAAAATTTCATGGCTCGGAGCACAAGCGCAAAACCAAGTATTTAAAGCTTATCAATACTCCGACCTTTTTTTATTACCCTGCCGAATTGCTCGAAATGGTGATCGCGATGGTTTACCCAATGTATTAATGGAAGCAGCAAGTCAAGAACTCTGCTGCATTACCACCAACGTAGCTGCCATTACTGAGTTCATCAGACATAAAAAAACGGGATGGATTATCGAACCGGAAGCACCAGAGGCACTTAAAGAAGCAATCCTGAATTTATCTCGCTCTCCTCAATTACGAATATGCCTGGGAAAAGAAAGCCGAAATACTTTGTTGAATGCATTTAATCACCAAAGTAATTTTGATGAACTTTGTAAAAAATTTACCCTTCCAAATCTGGATACCACCAAATGCGAATAGCCTTTTACGCCCCCCTAAAACCACCTGATTCAAAGCAACCCTCAGGCGACTTAAAGATGGCCCAATTACTACATAAGAGTATGTGTATAAACGATCATGACGTTAAGCTTGAGAGCCGACTACGTAGTTGGGATAGTAAAGGAGATGCAAATTTCCAAGCACGGTTAGAAGCCATCGGGGACAGGATATCCGATCGCTTAATCCACCACTATTTTTCTCCAGGAGCTTGGCGTCCAGATATTTGGTTTACCTATCATCTATATTACAAAGCACCAGATTGGATTGGACCTAAAATATCCTCCAAATTGTCTATACCCTACGTAGTCGCTGAAGCATCACACGCCCCAAAAAGGGAACATGGAAAGTGGAAACGTAATCACCAACAAGTGAAAGCTGCATTGCATCAAGCTGACCTGGTTATAGGTTTGAACAGCCGAGATCGCCCATGCGTGGAAGCTGTCATTGGTCCTCAAACTAAATACGAAACACTCCGTCCATTTACAGATACGTTTAACAATTTTATTCCATTAAAAGCCAGCGCCCGAAAAACCCTTATGTTGCGTCACGATTTACCTGACGACACCGTTTGGTTATTAGCCGTTGGCATGATGCGGAACGATTCTAAACTAGAATCCTATCGTTTGTTGGGTGCAGCTTTAAAAGAAATAAAAAATGAAAATAATTGGCGCTTAATTGTAGTCGGCGATGGCGTGGCTCGAATGCTCGTTGAAGAAACTTTACCGCTCCAAACCATTTACGCAGGTATGTTATCTACTCAAAATTTGATGGCTTACTACGCTGCTGCTGATATCTTCGTTTGGCCCGCGATAAATGAAGCATATGGTATGGCACTTCTGGAGGCACAAGCGACCGGATTACCTGCGATATCAGGAGATTCAGGTGGTGTCAGGGACATTCTTCGACACGGCAAGACTGGTGTTATGTGCCCGGAGGGTGATATAGAGTCGTTTTCTGAGGCAATCGAAACACTAGTTTCTAGCAAAAATGCTCGGTCTAAAATGGGATATAATGCCCGCAAAATCATAGAATCTGAACATAACTTCAATGATAGCGCAGCCAAAATTAATATCCTACTTACTGATGTATACAAGTCTTTAAGTTCAAGAAAATGACGAGGCTTTTCGCTGTAATACGACACGGTCTTACGGAGTGGAACGAGTTAGGAAGGATTCAGGGACGCACTGACATCGAACTAAGCGATCACGGTCGACAGCTTATCAGCACTAAACGTTTACCTGACTGTCTATTGGATGCATCTTGGCGATCAAGCCCACTAAAAAGAGCACGAGAAACGACAACACTCTTCGGTATTGAAAATGCATTAGTAGATTATAGGTTAATTGAAACTAATTGGGGGGACTGGGAGGGCCAATCCCTTAGCCTACTAAGAAGTACTCTGGGCGACAAAATGACGAAAAATGAAAAGAAGGGTCTTGATTTTCAACCACCTAACGGAGAATCACCCCGCGACGTGCAACGGAGATTATCTCCACTATTATCAGAGTTAGCGACGGGCCCGCCTATTACAGCGGCTACGACTCATAAAGGTGTAATTAGAGCTCTTTTATCATTAGCTACTGGATGGGATATGATTGAGAAACCACCAGTCCGACTAAGTTGGGATATGGCACACGTCTTCTTTTTAACTTCAAATGGCGCACTCAAGCCGCATTTTTTTAATGTTCCACTTGTTAGGAATTAATCCCGATTATGAGCAGACCTAAAATTCTTATATACGTCCAAAATTTACTAGGAATAGGTCATTTGCGTCGAGCGGCAGCAATTTCTCAGGCAGCCGACCGAGACGGATTCTGCGTCTCATTTGTATCTGGTGGAATGGAAGTCCCAGATTTAAACATCGGGGGAGCTACCTTTCATCAATTACCGCCAGTCCGTACAGAAGATGATAATTTCAAAACGCTTTTAGATAGTAAAGGACGCCCAATTGACGATAACTGGCGTCGCAACCGGCGCGACAATCTGCTTGCTTTATTCAAGAATATAAAACCTCAAATCTTGGTTACCGAGCTATTTCCATTTGGAAGACGACAGTTACGCTTTGAATTAATACCTTTGCTTGAAAGTGCTAAATCCGCCAATTGGAATCCCAAAATTGTATGCTCGATGAGAGATATTTTGGTAACTAAACCACGCGCTGATAGAAATAGAGAAATCGCCGACACGCTGCTTAATTTTTATGATCTCGTACTGGTTCATGGAGATGAGAGAATTATTACACTTGCAGAGACTTTTCCACTATATCAAGAAATATCTCATCTGACAGAATATACTGGCTATGTACTAACCCCCCGCAGCAAAATATCCAGAACTTCGGTTGGAGCGGGTGAAGTAATAGTGTCAGTTGGTGGAGGCGCTGTCGGAAAAGAAACAATATCCAAGGTGTTTGAGCTTAGGAAATTGGTTTCGATGCGAGATCGCCGTTGGCGGTTCGTTGCGGGTCACCACATGGCATCAGAGACTTTTCAAAAA
The DNA here is from genome assembly GCA_964483985.1 of uncultured Thalassobaculaceae bacterium. Taxonomy (GTDB): domain Bacteria; phylum Pseudomonadota; class Alphaproteobacteria; order Thalassobaculales; family Thalassobaculaceae; genus CAZADS01. The sequence goes on along the minus strand of CAZADS010000093.1, from coordinate 15,130 downwards.
CTTTCCAACCAAGCTAACAGTAATATTATAGTTGAAAGGACCATTCCCGATTTGCCCGAGGTAATCGAGCGCGCGGATCTATCTATTTCACAAGCTGGGTATAATACCGTGGCAGAATTAATTGCAAAAGGAACACCGTCCGTTGTTATTCCATTTGAGGGAGGCGTGGAGACTGAACAGCGTCTCAGAGCTGATTTATTAGCTCGATCCGGTCATCTCGAAGTTTTACCTGAAGATCTTCTTGACGAACAAACCCTAGATAAAGCTATGCAGCAGGCATATAGGCGGGGGAGGAGGCGAAACCATTTAATTAATTTAGACGGTGCCAAAACAACAACCAACTTTTTACATAAACTGTTAGGACCGGCATGAATGGGTTAGAGACATTATCAGCAGAGCTAGACGCTTGGATCTCTGCCGGAGAAAAAGCAAAAATTTGGTGGCGAGATGACGATGCCAGCTATCCCTCCAACAAACTGGATAAGCTCATTGAAACCGCCAATTGTCTTAATCTTGCACCCTTACTAGCTCTGATTCCCGCGCGCACTTCTCCAAACCTGCAAGAACAATTAAGCAAGTTTGAAAATTGTATTGCTATCCACGGGTTCAATCATATCAACCATGAAGCAAAATCGAACAAAAAGTCCGAGTTTGGATCCGCACGCCCAATATCTATCCGGTTACGGGATCTAATGGAGGGAAAGAAACAGTTAACGCAATGTTTTGCCAACCATTTAATTAATTGTTTTGTGCCACCTTGGAACAGAATTGGCGCAGATTTTGTAAAAGTACTTCCGAAACTTGGTATTTCAGTTCTTTCAACATTTGGACCGCGCGCCGCGCCTTCTCCGGTGCCTGGACTCCTTCAAGTAAACACTCACATCGATATTATCAATTGGCACAAAGACCGTGCTTTTATTGGAGCAGAGGCTATGGCATTTAAATTAGCCAAGTCACTTAACAAGGCACGCAGTGACATCATGGATTGCAGAGAACCTACAGGAATACTATCTCATCACCTCGAAATGACCGAACGTGATTGGCGAGAATTTACAAGCATTTTTGCTCTATTGAAACACCACCAAGGAGCCACGATACTGCATCCACACTCTTTTTTAAGTGAAGATAAAATTAAATGACGTCTCATCGTTATCCAACAAAATCACTGACTGGGGATTATATCCGAGGGTTAATCGGTTTCAGTGTAACGGGGTTGCTATTACTATCGGCAAATATGCTAATGATTATTCAATACATATTTATTGTTTTAACTATATTTTTCGGGGGCTTTATATTTCGGACCTGGTTGAAACAAAATACTACTTTAGAAATTTCAAATCATACAATTGAGTCATATAATTTTTACAAAAAAACTATTTATTGGAACGATATCACCAAAATTCAGTTGCGTTATTTTTCAACTCGCCGCGACCGAACACAAGGGTGGTATCAATTAACATTAAAAAGCTCTAAGAATAGCCTCTCTGTAGATTCTAATCTGGAAGGTTTTCAAACATTATTGGCCAGATGTTCTAAAGCCATTTCTGACAACCAACTTGAAATTTCTCAAACTACTTTAGAAAATTTTCAAAGCGCTGACATCCCAATCCTTGATGGTCTAATAACCGAACCAATGCCATCTAGGGAGAGGGAGGGCTCATGAATCAACAATTAAGTCCAATTCTACAAATTTTAAATCTTCGAGTAGGTTTTGATTTACCCGAAGGCGCAATTACAGCTGTGGACGGAGTATCGTTTGATATTAATCGAGCTAAAACTATTGCACTTGTCGGTGAATCTGGATCTGGAAAAACCGTTATCAGTCAAACAATAATGGGTTTACTGCCAAAAAACGCAAAAATTCTCAATGGCTCAATCCTGTTTTCAGATCCCGATTCTCCAGAAAGGGTCGTTGACATTGCTGAAATTTATCCAAACAACCGAAAAATGAATAAAATAAGAGGAGGCCGTATTTCAATTATATTTCAAGAGCCGATGACCTCCCTTTCGGCTCTACACACTGTTGGAAATCAGGTACAAGAAGCCTTGGAGTTACATCGGCATGTCCACGGACGCGAAGCCCAAGAACTAACCGAGGATATGTTACGATTGGTGGGCTTTCCTAATCCTGCAATGGCAATCAGAACTTATCCATTTGAACTATCGGGAGGACTTCGTCAAAGATCTATGATTGCAATGGCATTAATTTGTCGTCCCGCCTTACTAATAGCAGATGAGCCAACAACAGCATTAGATGTAACTATTCAAGCTCAAATTCTAAAATTAATCAGGGATCTTCAATCTGAACTTAAAATGGCCGTTCTGATAATAACCCATGATTTAGGTGTCGTAGCTAATGTTGCTGACGAGGTAGTGGTCATGTATCGAGGACGAATTATGGAAAGCGGTAGTGTTAGAGACATTTACCGAAGTCCGGAACATCCCTATTTAAAGTCCCTTTTAACTGCAGTTCCAAGATTCAATATGTCACCGGATGAAAGACTTTTACCAATAAGGACTATTTCGTCTCAAACTGGGCTTTTATTGAAGCCGGATGGAAAACTAATTGCCGATGAGAAACAGCTTGCTGCTGCGCCAATTCTAGAGGTTACCGGTGTTTCAAAATCTTTCACCATAAAAAAAAGCGGCTTGATTAGAACAAATTCGAACAGAACCTTTGCGTTAAGCGATGTTGGTTTTGAAATTCAAAGAGGGGAATGTTTGGGCCTCGTCGGTGAATCAGGATGCGGAAAGACCACTTTGAGTAAAATAATCATGCGTGCCCTATCACCCGATTCAGGGTCCATTTCATATACCGATCGAGATGGAACGCTAGATATTCTTAATCTAGATAACAACTCATTGATCGAGTTCCGAAGAAAACTTCAATTTGTTTTTCAGGATCCTTTCAGTTCATTGAATCCGAGAATGACTATATTTGATATAGTCAGCGAACCGTTGTTAATACACAAAATCGGGGATGAATCCTATCGACGCGAAATCGTTCGAGAACTCATCCGGTTAGTAGGCCTCGAGGTGCAACATCTGAATAGGTATCCCCACAGCTTTTCCGGCGGCCAACGACAACGAATTGGTATCGCTCGCGCTTTAGCGTTACGTCCAAGGCTCCTAATTTGTGACGAGCCCGTTTCTGCACTAGATGTTTCTATACAGGCCCAAATACTTAATTTACTGAAAGATTTAAAAAAGGAATTAAACTTAACGTACTTGTTCATATCCCATAATCTCGCAGTAGTTGATTATGTTGCTGATCGAATCGCTGTTATGTGTGCCGGACGGATCGTGGAATTGGCTTCCCGCGATGATTTATTTAAAAACCCTACTCATCCTTACACCAAAGCGTTACTTGCGGCCGTTCCAGATCCCGACCTTGACAACCCCCTGAATTTTGATTCCATTTTAGATGACAGGTGTTCTGTGCCAAGCTTATGGGGACCCCCTTTTGTCATTAACGCGGAAAACCAACCTTCATTAATAGATATTGGCAAAAAACATTTAGTCAGAGCTAACTCCTCGAAATTTGGTTCGATCCCATTAGGATGAGATATATTATTGGATATATTCTGGTGGCATTGTTAGCTACCTCAACAACGTGGGCAGCCGACTACACGGACCCCCCCTTTTTTTTGGAACAAATTCAGAATGGCAATCTTCCACCCATTAATGAACGATTACCTAAAGAACCAAGAGTAATTAATTTTAATAATCTCGGCATTAAAATTGGCAAACACGGGGGGTCCATTAGGATGTTAATGGCGCGAGCCAAAGATGCTCGCCAAATGACTGTTTTCGGGTACGCGAGATTGGTAGGTTACGAACCTATTAATTTCACCATAAGGCCTGATCTTTTAAAATCTTACGAAGTGCATAATGGTCGTGATTTTATCTTTCGCCTTCGTCCCGGTCATAAATGGTCTGATGGTCATCCTTTTACTTCAGAAGACTTTCGTTATTGGTGGGAGGATGTAGCGAATAATTCAGAACTTTCCCCAGTTGGGCCTCCTTCTATTCTTAAAGTTGATGGAAAGTATCCAGTTTTTCGGGTGATAGATAACCATACGGTTCGCTATACATGGACCAAACCAAATCCTGATTTTCTAAGACGACTGGCTGGCGCGAGCCCTCTTTATATTTATAGACCAGCACATTATATGCGTCAGTTTCATCATAAATACGCCAATCCAAAGAAACTGAAAGCCAGGATCAAAATATGGCGCCAACGGAATTGGGCGACACTACATAACAAAGTTGATAACCTATACCGTAACGATAATCCAGACCTTCCAATTCTTCAGCCTTGGCGCATAACTTCTAAATTATCCTCTAACCGATTGGTGTTTGAACGTAACCCGTATTTCCATAGGGTGGATCCTAAAGGCCAACAATTACCTTACGCAGACAAATTCATTTTCCAAATCGCAAACAACAAATTAATCCCAGCGAAAGTTGGAACGGGAGAAGTTGATATACAGGCAAGATATCTCCGATTTGATGATTATACATTTTTAAAACAAGGAGAAACTCGATCAGATTACTCAACCCGATTATGGCGGACGGCAAAAGGTGCCCATCTGGCTCTCTTCCCAAATCTGAATACCTCAAACTCGGAATTACGTTCACTGATTCGCAATGTAAAATTTCGCCGCGCGTTATCTTTAGCGGTAAATCGTCGCGAAATTAACCAGGTCATTTACTATGGATTAGCTATAGAAGGAAATAATACGGTACTTCCTGAATCACCCCTTTACAAACCAGATTATAGAGGCAGCTGGGCCAACTTTGATCCTAAAACAGCTAATCGCTTGCTGGATGAATTAGGCCTCGAACGACGGAATAGTGCTGGGATACGGCTCTTGCCAAACGGAAGGCCTGTCAACATAATAATTGAAACTGCAGGAGAGAGCACTGAACAAACTGACGTTCTAGAATTAATTCATGACTCCTGGTTTGATATAGGAATTAAAGTATTTATAAAACCTTCTCAGAGAAACGTTTTTCGCAATAGAGTTTTTTCAGGAGAAACGGCCATGTCCATCTGGTCTGGCATGGAAAATGGTTTAGTTAATCCCAACAGCAGTCCCGCAGAATTCGCCCCTACCACTCAACAATCACTGCAATGGCCTAAATGGGGACAGCATTTCGAAACAGATGGCAAGGCAGGGGAATCACCAAGTCTACCGGAAGCAAAAAGGCTTTTAGAATTATATCTGGATTGGCGTGCTACCACTTCGGTAGAAGAGAAATCTCGTATCTGGCATAAAATTTTAAAAATCAATTCCGAACAAATTTATACAATTGGCCTAGTAGCTGGGGTGCTCCAACCAATTGTGGTTTCCAATCACCTTAACAACGTACCTGAGAGTGGAATTTATAATTGGGATCCAGGTGCCCATTTCGGCATTTACAATCCAGATACTTTTTGGTTCGAGACATTAGATCGGGTAAAGCCTTAGGAGGAAGTTAAGTTGTTCGCCTATATTATTCGGCGCATATTAATAATGATACCTACGCTTTTCGCGATAAGTGCGATTACGTTTATTATAATTCAATTACCCCCCGGTGATTATCTCTCTACCTACATAGCGGAGTTGCAGAGCCAAGGAGAAAATGTTGACACAGATAAAATCCAAGCCCTAAGAGCTCAATATGGATTGGATCGTCCATTAATAGAGCAATATTTTGTATGGGCCATGGGGTTGTTGAAGGGAGACTTTGGTTTTTCGTTTGAATACCAACTTCCAGTTTCGGAAGTTGTTGGAGACAGGTTACTTTTGACGCTCCTCTTAAATTTTACCACGGTTATCTTCATTTGGGTTGTTTCCTTTCCGATAGGCATTTATTCAGCTACTCATCAGTATAGCTGGGGAGATTATGGACTCAGCTTTATTGGATTTATTGGGTTAGCCACCCCAAATTTTCTTTTCGCGCTAGTCCTTCTTTACCTCTCCAATGTTTGGTTTGGCACGAGCATTGGAGGGCTAATGGATCCATATTTTTTAGACAAACCATGGACCTTTGGCAAAGCACTTTCTGTTCTTGAACACTTATGGGTACCTGTAGTGGTGATTGGAACGTCTGGTACTGCCGGTATGATCCGGCGTCTTCGAGCAAATATGCTTGATGAACTGCAAAAACAATATGTGATAACGGCGCGAGCCAAAGGTTTAGCTCCATTAAAGACTTTAATTAAATATCCCTTGAGAAATGCACTAAATCCATTCATTGCCGATATAGGAAATATGCTTCCTCAAGTGGTTTCCGGATCTGCAATCGTATCAATGGTTTTATCGTTACCAACTACTGGTCCAATGTTGATTGCTGCCTTACAAAGCCAAGACATGTATCTTGCAGGGTCATTTCTTATATTTCTAGCGCTTTTGACAGTTGTTGGAATGTTCCTTTCTGATCTTGCCCTTGCATGGCTAGATCCCAGAATTCGTTTGGGCGCAGGAGCCGATAAATGACGAACGCTCCAAGATCCGGTGTTAGACATTACGTAAACAGGGAACCTTTTAATCCCGATTCAATACAAACTCTTACGCCAGAGCAAGAACGCTATTATATGGCCACACAATGGCAGTTAATGTGGTGGAAACTATGCCGCCACCGGTTAGCATTGATATCTGGCGCCGTCTTGGCATGTATGTATTTCTCCATCCTAATTAGCGAGGTATTGGCTCCATACGCGCTCAATTCACGACACACGAACTTTATCTATGCTCCCCCCCAATCCATTCACTTCTTTAACAAAGGTGAATTTATAGGACCGTATGTATATGGTTTCGATTATAAATTGGATATGCAAACGTTAAAAAGAACGTATACAAATAACCCTGAAAAGGTACACAAAATCAGGTTTTTTTGCCAAGGTGATCCCTATCTTTTTTGGGGATTCATTCCGAGTAAATTTCATATAGCGTGTCCCGGACAGGGAGGAACCTTATTTTTTTTAGGAACAGATAGACTTGGTCGCGATGTATTTTCTCGTATCGTTTATGGAACTCGGATTTCTCTTACAGTTGGACTTTTAGGGATTATATTTAGTTTTGCGATCGGGATCACCATTGGAGGAATATCAGGCTATTATGGAGGATGGATAGATAGTTTAACGCAGCGGGTTATTGAAGTTATACGTTCGTTTCCAGAACTCCCTCTATGGATGGCACTATCAGCTGCTTTACCTATTACTTGGAGTCCAATTTTAGTCTATTTTGGGATCACCTTGATTCTCGGCATGCTGGATTGGACTGGATTGGCTCGTGCGGTGCGATCCAAGCTTTTGTCTTTGCGTGAAGAAGATTTCGCTCTAGCCGCGCAACTGATGGGAGCCAAACCACGACGCATTATAGCTCGTCATTTATTACCGAGTTTCATGAGTCACCTAATAGCCTCAGCCACTTTATCTATACCGTCTATGATTCTGGGCGAGACGGCCCTAAGCTTTTTAGGATTAGGTTTGCGGCCCCCTATCACCTCGTGGGGGGTTTTGTTAACCGAAGCTCAAAATATCAATGCAGTAGAGCTTTATCCATGGATAATGGCACCTGTTGTGCCTGTAATTATCATTGTGCTTGCTTTTAACTTCTTTGGTGACGGTCTTCGGGACGCCGCAGACCCTTACCGGTGAAACGCAAAAATAAATATGTTAGCGCAACCCAGCTTCCTGCGCTTTCAAAACTAACAACGCACCGATTCTATCGATGGTTGGAGTCTTGATATTAGCAACAGAACCGAAATAACTTACAATTCGGATAATGCTATCAATCTCCATTGGTCTTTGTGCGTCCCAATCTTGTAGCATGGATGGTCTGTGATTGGTTCTGTAAGAAGGTTTAAGTAAAGAATCCCAATCTAACTCGAGAACTATGCCGTGAGCTTTAGCAACGTTGGCAGCCTCCTCTATCAAATCTCTGGATATTTCTGTAATTATCTTGTCGTTAGCCAACTGAATTTCGGTGTTGCCCGTTAATACAGAAATAGGAGAACGGGAAAGATTTATTATCAATTTTGACCAAATTATTTCTCGTATATTAAGAGATACAGTAGCTTCTATGCCGGAATTTTCTAGCACTTTTGATAGTTCAAGTACTCTAAGACTTTCGAAACAGTCGGGTTCGCCCAAAGTAAATTTTCCTTTGGCTCGCCTGTTACAAACTACTGTACCAGGCTCAGAGACTTGTGCCGGACAATCAATAACGCAGCCGATTGCACGTTGATAGCCGACAAGCCGATTTAAACAACCAGACGGATCCAATATTTCCCCTGCTCCTGCGCCAAAATGTTGGTTTTGTGCGGCGTACCACCAAGGAATCCCATTCATTGCAAAAATGACAGAGGTATTCTTGTCCAGTAAGGGCCCTATATTTTGCCCAACGTGAGGGAGGGATGGCCCCTTAACTGTAACAAATACGGCATCAACAAAACCTACATCTGCTGGACATTGTGTGCAGTTTGGATAGACTGTAAATCTATCGGTACCATGTTTTAATGTTAGACCAAACTCACGTATTGCCGAAAGGTTTTTCCCACGCGCTATCAACGCGGTGTCATGCCCCGCCCTCACCAAATACGCGGCCAAAAACCCGCCTATTGCTCCCGCTCCATATATACATATCTTCATCAATACATTTCCGATTCTTTTATAGTTAGTTTATCGATAGGCTTTTACTCAACTGTTTCGCTGGATCATGATATTTAAGTTTTACGAATGAGATAAGTAATTAAAGAAATGTAATTTTAACTAGCCAATAACAACATATTCTAATTCTTTATTTAAAGATGGTAGCTTTACAGCTGCCAATAGTTACCAACCGCCTTTTGAAGATCGGAGAATTAAATGCCCAAAAACGATTCACATGATACTAACAAAGGAAAACGAAGATCTTCGCAATGGTATGGTAAAAATGACAAGGATGGTTTTGCCCATCGCTCTTGGATGAAAAATCGAGGTCTTCCAGCAGATCAGTTTGACGGCCGACCCGTTATTGGTATTTGCAATACTTGGTCCGAGTTCAATCCCTGTAACGCTCATTTCCGAGAAATCGCAGAACGTGTCAAGCGTGGGGTTTACGAAGCTGGCGGAGTACCTATGGAATTTCCTGTTTTTTCAAATTCAGAGAGTCAGCTTCGCCCCACAGCAATGCTATATCGAAATTTAGCCTCAATGGATGTTGAAGAATCAATTCGTGGCTTACCAATGGATGGAATAGTGCTGCTAGTCGGATGCGACAAGACAACACCAGCACTTATGATGGGTGCTGCTTCCTGCGATCTCCCTACCATCGTGGTTTCTGGTGGCCCTATGTTGAACGGTCACTATAAAGGGGAATTAGTTGGTTCTGGGACGCATACATGGAAATTCTCAGAAATGGTCAAAGCAGGAGAAATGACTTTAGAAGAATTTATGTCCGCCGAAGAGGATAACTCTCGATCGGCTGGACATTGTATGACTATGGGCACTGCTTCTACGATGGCAAGTTTCGCCGAATCAATTGGGATAGCACTTCACGCAAATGCCGCAATTCCAGCCGTTGATTCTCGGCGATACACACTCGCTCAGATGGCGGGTCGGCGTATTGTCGATCTGGTCCGAGAGGACATCACCATGTCAAAATTATTAAAGCGCGAAAACTTCGAAAATGCGATAATAGTCAATGGAGCGATTGGCGGGTCTACAAATGCAGTAATTCACATGTTAGCTATTGCCGGCCGTATGGGAATAGATATTTCCCTAGACGACTGGGACAGGCTAGGCCGTGACGTACCATGTATGGTTAATCTAATGCCATCGGGCGAATACTTGATGGAAGATTTTTTTTATGCCGGCGGCCTACCTGCCGTTATCCGAGAATTGAGCAGTGTTATAAATAAAAACGCAATGACAGCAAACGGAAACACTATTTGGGACAACTGCAAAGACGCGGAATGTTATAACCGAAAGGTGATTTTTCCTTTTGAAAAACCTTTTAAACCGAATGGCGGTATCGCCGTGTTAAAAGGCAACCTAGCCCCAGCCGGGGCTATTATTAAACCGTCTGCAGCCTCCCCAAACCTAATGCAACATAGAGGAAAGGCCGTAGTATTTGAAAGTATCGAGGATTACCACGAAAGAATCGATGACCCTGCACTGGAAATCGATGAGTCCTGTGTGATGGTACTGAAATATTGTGGACCAAAAGGGTACCCAGGTATGGCTGAAGTTGGCAACATGGGACTTCCCTCTAAAATTTTGAAGAAAGGAATTACTGATATGGTCAGGATTTCTGATGCAAGAATGAGTGGAACTGCGTATGGAACTGTCGTTTTACATGCCGCCCCAGAGGCAGCGGCAGGAGGACCCCTAGCGTTTGTTCAAAATGGTGACATCATTGAACTCAACGTTATGAATCGAACTTTAAATTTAGATGTGAGCGAGGAAGAAATTCAAAGGAGGAAGAAAGGCTGGAACGGGTTCAATTCACCATATGAGAGGGGCTATACAAAAATATACGTGGATCACGTCAACCAAGCTGATAAGGGTGCTGATTTAGATTTTCTGGTTGGCAAGAGTGGCACACCCCTTATGCGAGAGTCACACTGAGTCAAATTCAAAGGCAAATGTCAGATGCTAATATAAAAGTATCATAACGAACGAAATTTCTCCGCGCTTGAAACTCTTGCCTAAAATGGTTATCACCTCGCCTATAACTCACCGCGAGTGACTAATGGTCAATGGTGCTTTTAATACAGTTCGAACAGTAGTCGAATTGCAAGGTCGTCTAAACCTTTGGCGAAATGCAGGAGAGACTATTGCATTAGTGCCTACGATGGGATCGCTGCACGAAGGCCACCTATCGCTAATGCGTTTGGCTCGTTCTAAATGCGATCGAGTCTTAGCCACAATCTTTGTCAACCCAATGCAATTTTCCCCTGCCGAAGATTTTGAATCTTATCCCCGTAACGAGAACGAGGATGTCAAAAAACTTATCGCTAATAAAGTGGATATGCTTTTTGCGCCGGCCATTAATGAAATGTATCCAGAGGGCTCTGCTACTTCAGTTAGCGTTTCCGAACTTGCAGATTGTCTGTGCGGAATCTCGAGGCCCGGGTTTTTTGATGGCGTAGCAACAATTGTCGCAAAATTGTTAATCCAAACAACACCGAATATTGCTATTTTTGGAGAAAAAGATTACCAACAACTCAAAATTATCCAGCGATTAGTAAAGGATCTTAACATACCCACCAAGGTCCTCGGTGCCCCTACAATTAGAGAACCCGATGGTTTAGCCTTATCTTCTAGAAATGGATATTTGGATGCAACAGCAAGAAATAATGCCCCGAACCTGCATAAGGCATTAGTCATGGCCGCAGCATCCATTTCCGCGGGAGAGAATCTTGATTTAACCATCATTGCAGCCAGAAATCATCTTATGAAAAGCGGGTTTAGAAAGATTGACTATCTAGATTTACGCGATGCTGAGACCCTCCAGGAGGCAACAAATTTAAAAAGACCAGTTAGAATTTTTGCCGCCGCATGGTTAAACGAAACCCGGCTTATAGATAATATAGCAATACAAAGCTGCGACTAACGACAATCAAACTTTTTACCTATTGGCCCTATTTTCTATTAATTCTTCTACGACTGCCGGTTCCGCCAAGGTAGACGTGTCACCCAAGGACTTGAAATCGTTTTCTGCAATTTTTCTTAATATCCGACGCATTATTTTTCCTGACCTCGTTTTAGGTAAACCTGGCGCCCACTGGATCAAGTCTGGACTGGCTATTGGACCAATTTCCTTCCTCACCCATCGAACCAATTCTTCCCGCAGTTCGTCTGTTGGGTCTTCACCAAGGATTAATGTAACATAAGCGTAAATACCCTGACCCTTAATTTCATGGGGAAATCCTACAACAGCAGCCTCAGCCACCTTTGAATGAGCTACTAACGCTGACTCCACCTCCGCGGTACCCATTCGATGTCCTGACACATTTATAACGTCATCAACACGGCCCGTGATCCAGTAGTAGCCATCTTCGTCTCGCCTGCAGCCATCACCCGTGAAATATTTTCCAGGAAACGTCGCAAAATAAGTTTGGAAAAATCGATTATGATCACCGTAAACTGTCCGCATTTGACCCGGCCAACTATCCGAAATACAGAGGTTTCCGGAAGTGGCTCCTTCCTGCAATTGCCCTTCACCGTCGACGATAACGGGTTGGATTCCAAAAAATGGTCGAGTGGCCGAACCAGGTTTTAGGGCAGTTGCGCCTGGTAGTGGCGTGATAAGAATTCCACCTGTTTCAGTTTGCCACCATGTGTCCACTATAGGACAACGACCATCACCGATTACTTGGTGATACCATAACCATGCTTCTGGATTAATAGGTTCTCCCACTGAACCAAGAAGTCGGAGAGATGAACGATTTGTTGCTTTCACCGGCCCGTCTCCTTCCCTCATAAGTGCTCGAATTGCGGTTGGTGCCGTGTAAAATATAGATACCTTATGCTTATCACAAACTTTCCAAAACCGGCTGGAATCCGGATAATTTGGAACTCCTTCAAACATTAACGTCGTAGCACCATTCGCCAACGGGCCATAAATTATATAACTATGGCCAGTGACCCAACCAACATCGGCCGTACACCAGTATATTTCTCCTTCTCTATAGTCGAATACATACTGATGTGTCATAGAGGCGTAAACAATATAGCCTCCCGAAGTATGCAGGACACCTTTAGGTTTACCAGTAGAACCCGATGTATAAAGAATGAAAAGCGGATCTTCAGCTTTCATTTCTTCCGGCGCACATTCTTCAGAGCTTGTGGCCATTATTTCATGATACCAATGATCACGCTGTTTAACCCAGTTTATTGTATTTCCAGTTCTTTTTACAACGATTACAGTTTTGCACATCGGGCAGGTTTCCAGAGCGGCATCCGTATTGCTTTTGAGCGGAATAGGTCTACCACCTCGCAATCCCTCATCGGCGGTTATAATTATATTACTGTCACAATCTTGTATTCGCCCTGCTAGTGCATCAGGAGAGAACCCACCAAAAACGATCGAGTGAATTGCCCCGATACGAGCGCAAGCCAGCATTGCTACAGCGGCTTCGGGAATCATCGGCATATAAATTGTTATTCGGTCACCTTTTTTCGCCCCTAAATGTTTCAGGGCGTTAGAAAATTTACAGACATCGCGATGCAGTTCGCGAAAGGTGATGTTTTGATCCTCAGCTGGGTCGTCACCCTCCCAAATTATAGCGGTTTGATCCCCACGTTCTGCTAAATGTCTATCTAAGCAATTAGCCGAAACATTAAGTGTGCCATCGTAAAACCATTTGATATGGAGATCTGATTCATCGTACGAGACGTCCTTGATTTTATTGTATGGTTTAATCCAATCTATCCTTTTTCCATGTTCAGCCCAAAAAGCATCTGGCTCCGAGATAGATCGCTGATACATTTCCCGATAACTATTATCATTAATCAAAGCGGTGTTTTTTAAATCCTGAGGTACTGGGAATAAATTTTTATTCGTCATAGCAAGGGCTCTCCCGCCTAAAGCGTCTGCCTTTTAGGTTTTGATATTGCAAGCATCAAATTTTAGATAATCAAATATCATTTTAACGTTGTTATTAGTTGGTTAGTTACCTAAAAACTTCAAATCTGCTAGAAAATTTATATTTTATATCATGAATAATTTTCATAAGGACACTGTTAAAAAACATAGTAAACTACTGCAAGCATTACCCTTTAAAAATTTGTTATAATCATAGAACGCCCGCGGTACAATTTGTTAGTCAAAACTGATAGGAAAAAATTATGAGCCGCTCTAACCGTCCAATGTCTCCACATTTACAAATCTATAAGCCCCAACTAACTTCCGTATTGTCAATTACACACAGAGCAACGGGCATGGCTTTAGCATTGGGGACTCTATTTCTAGTTTGGTGGTTATTTTCCGTAGCAACAGGGCCAGATCATTTCGCTTTCGTAAGCAATATAATGTCTTCTTGGCTTGGGCTTGTGATTTTAGGTGGTCTTTCTTGGGCCCTATTTTACCACCTTTGTAACGGTATACGCCACCTGTTCTGGGATGCAGGATATGGCTTTGAAATAGAAACAGCTTATAGGACTGGATGGATAACTTTAGCACTTTCAGTTTTTATGACTGTTATAGCCTGGGCCATAGGTCTATCAAAATAAACTATTATGAGGCATAAGGCATGAGGGACAAAGGTATGCAATCTGATTTAAGTCGCGTTCGCGGTCTTGGATCAGCCAAGGACGGAGCCCATCATTGGTGGATGCAGCGGCTAACTGCGATCGCTCTAATTCCTCTTCTCATTTGGTTTGTGGCTTCTATCGTCAGTCTCTTAGGAGCCGGATACACTGAAACTAAAGAGTGGTTAGCCTCACCTTTTGTCGCTATAGCAATGATTTTAATGGTAACCGTGACGCTTTACCACGCAGCACTTGGCGTTCAGGTTGTGATAGAGGATTATATACATAATGAAGGTTGGAAGTTTTTTTGGCTAATTTTAGAGAAACTTATTTTCTTTGTTGTTGCCGTAGTGGCAATTTTTTCGAGCCTCAAATTATCTTTATAAGGACCTAAATTTATGAGTGCATACGAAATCGTCGATCATAGTTATGACGTGGTGGTTGTAGGAGCAGGAGGTGCTGGGCTCCGTGCAACTCTAGGAATGACACTAGAAGGACTTAAAACTGCCTGTGTCACAAAAGTGTTCCCAACTCGAAGTCACACTGTGGCGGCCCAAGGAGGGGTTGGTGCCGCTCTGGACAACATGGGTGAAGGTGATAACTGGCGCTTTCATATGTATGATACTGTAAAAGGATCTGACTGGCTCGGCGACCAAGATGCAATAGAATATATGTGCAGAAATGCCATTCCCGCAGTCATAGAGCTAGAACACTATGGTGTACCCTTTTCTCGAACAGAAGAAGGAAAAATTTATCAACGGCCTTTTGGTGGTCATACGCTAGACAATGGCAAAAGAATGGCTAAAAGAGCTTGCGCCGCCGCAGATCGGACAGGTCACGCAATACTTCACACTTTGTATCAACAATGTCTTCGGAACCACGCAGAATTCTTTGTAGAATTTT
>CAZADS010000092.1:0-14062 GCA_964483985.1 uncultured Thalassobaculaceae bacterium | reverse complement strand
AATTGGGTTTCAACTTCTGCGGTTATCCATTACTGGTATTGCTAATACGAGATACACTCGTTTAATGCGTTCGTTTGAGCTGATTGGTTCGAAATCTAATTTTATGGAAATATTGTTCAATGTGGATAAAATTCAATGAAAAGTAATCCCAAAATTATAGCAATTGTAGGCGGATCTGGGGCATTAGGGGCTGGATTAGCCAAACGTTGGGCCTGCGCAGGGCATTCCATTCTGATAGGTTCACGAGATGCTAGTCGGGCAGAGGCAGCGGCTGAACGATTTAATCAAGAATGCCGTACGGACAATATTCGCGGTTTAAATAATTTATCGGCGGCGAAAGAAGGGGAACTCGTTGTCCTCACCGTGCCGTATGCAAATCATCGGGTATCGTTGGAAGGAATTGCCTCGGCGTTAGAAGGTAAAATTCTTGTTGATGTTACCGTGCCTCTTATTCCGCCGAAAGTTCGTACAGTACATATTCCGGATGGAGGCTCATGTGCAAAAGTTGCTCAAGATTTACTGGGATCAGGTGTCCGAGTGGTTTCAGCTTTTCAGAGTGTTGCGGCAGACCATTTAGTTCATATTGATCGAAAAATCGATTGTGATGTCCTTGTTTGTGGCAATGATCCAGCAGCACGTGAAGAAATAGTACAATTGGCGGCGGACGGGGGAATGAAAGCTTGGCATGCAGGTGTGATAGCGAATTCTATAGTCGCGGAGGCTATGACCTCAGTACTAATTTTTATGAATAATCGTTATAAAATTGATGGTGCTGGGATCAAAATTACGGGTTCCGACAGCTCCATAAATAAAGAATAAATACAAAAATGGTAGCGAGATTGTCTTTGATAGCTTTGGGTGGAATTCCATTAGTGGGTTCCAATGATAATTTAGCTGATGTGGTGGCGGAGGCGTTAAACTCTTCGGGTGAAATTCTTCAAGATGGTGACGTATTAGTGATCGCCCAAAAGATTGTGTCAAAAATCGAAGGTCGAATTGTTAATTTAGAAGACGTAGAAGCCAGCTTGGAAGCTATTGAACTCGCTTCTTCAATAGATAAAGATTCCCGTCAAGTTGAACTAATTCTGCGCGAATCCAAAGAAATAGTCAGGTCGAAGCTTGGCGTGTTAATTGTTGAACAAAACCTAGGTTTAGTTATGGCAAACGCTGGGATTGATCATTCAAATATTGAAAATAGATCAGGGTCTGAGAATGTCTTATTACTGCCAGAGAACCCCGACGAGAGCTGCTTGAACTTGAGAAAAAGTCTTAAAGAAATGTTCGGTGTGTCGGTGGGAATAATCATCAACGATAGTGTGGGTCGAGCATGGCGAATAGGAACTATTGGTGTCGCAATTGGGGTTGCCGGTTTACCGGCCGTGATAGATCTTCGTGGTGAATCTGACCTTTTCGGCCGAGAATTGTTGGTTAGTGAACAGGCTGTGGCTGATGAATTGGCGTCGGCCGCATCTCTTATTCAAGGACAGGGATCGGAGGGCAGGCCGGTGGTGTTGATAAGGGGGTTTGCATCGAAGGCCCCTCATCAGGGAGCCAATGCACTTGTCCGTTCACGAGAAATGGATATGTTTCGGTGAGGACATGTGTCAACGAGACCAAAGCTCTTGCGGTACTTTCCGGTGGGGTGGGTGGAGCGAAGTTGGTCTTAGGCTTTGCAAATATTCTGCATGCGGGGCAGTTCTTCGTTATTGCTAATACAGCAGATGATTTTATCCATTTTGGACTTCATATTGCTCCGGATATTGACAGTATTATTTATTCTTTAGCCGGCTTATCAGACGATAGAAGAGGATGGGGAAGACGAAACGAAACTTGGAATTTTATGGGTGCCCTTAACAAATTAAAAGGAGAAACCTGGTTTAATTTAGGTGATACTGATCTCGCAATGCACGTAGAACGCACACGTCAATTATCGGCTGGACACAGTTTAACGGAAGTCACTAGCAATATTTCTAGTATTCTTAATGTGAAGGTTCCAATTTTACCGATGACCGACGATACTGTTTCTACAATCGTGCATACAGAAAGTGGAAAACTTAGTTTTCAGCACTACTTTGTTAAAGAAAAATGTAAACCAAAAGCGATAGGTATTTGTTTTGATGGCATTAATAAAGCAAGGCCTAATTCATGCATTGTGGGAAGATTAGAACGGAAAAGAATCGATGGAATTATAATCGCCCCTTCTAATCCTTTTGTGAGTATAGACCCGATTCTTGCAGTGCCGAATTTGCGTTCGGCACTATGCAATGTTACCGGACCTATAATTGACGTTTCCCCTATTGTTGGAGGAAGGGCGATCAAGGGGCCAGCGGACAAAATGATGGCTGAATTAGGGATGCCGGCTTCGGCAACTGCTGTTGCCGAATATTATTTAGATTTTATAGATGCTATAGTGATAGACGAAGTTGATTCCGATCAGAGGAAAACCATTGAATCCATGGGATTGGAGGTATTGGTAACACAAACTGTTATGAATTCGCTCGAGGATAAAAAGAATCTGGCGTTAGATTGTCTTGAATTCATTGAAAATATATCGGCTTCAAGATGATTACAGCTGTCATTCCTTTAAAAAATTTAATTAATGCGAAGAGTAGATTGGCACCTATTCTTTCGGGGCTAGAGAGGAAAAAGTTGGTATTATCAATGCTTCACGATGTCTTATCAGCAGTGAAACGGACATCGTTCATTTCCAGCGGTTTAATTGTAGCAGACAATTCATCAGATGCTCCTGAAGGTATTTCTACTATTTTAGAGCCCAGCAACCGAGGATACGATGCCGCAGTAGCAACTGCCATATCCGACCCACGAGTTTCCAGTTCGGACTCTATGTTGGTTTTGCCTGGAGACCTACCTTTGATCACATCGAACGATATTGAGGTATTCATAGCTGGTGCACCCTTAAAAGGCATTCGCATTGCTCCTGCTCGTGATGGAGATGGAACCAATGCCCTTTTACTAACTCCGCCTGGTTTGATGAAGACGAGGTTTGGACCGGGCAGTTTTTCTAGACATCGAGCTTTAGGGGAGGCTGTTGCTGCCACGGTTGAGATTATAGCCCCGCCGGGTCTTGCCTTTGATATAGATACCCCTCATGATCTGTATGACTTTTGTCTTAGGGATGGTAATACGACAACCCATAAATATTTAAAAAATAGCGGTGTTCTTGATCGATTATTGAAATTCGGCTTATTAAAATAGATTAACAGCGAAATGGGAAAGATTTTGCAGAATAGAATAAGATGGATTAAAGACTACATTCGGCCGGATCCTGATATGTCTTTAGCGCTATCAGAATGTTCAGATACTTCATTACTCATGTCGGCTGCAGCAAATCTCCGTAACAAGGGATTCGGTAGGCGAATAACTTACTCACGAAAAGTATTTATTCCTTTAACACAACTCTGCCGCGACGTTTGCCATTATTGTACTTTCGCGCAGCCACCGCGAGAATTGAGTAGCCCCTATTTAAACAAGGACCAAGTGTTAACCATTGCTGAAGCGGGCAAAGCGGCCGGTTGCAAAGAAGCGCTGTTTACGTTGGGAGATAAACCTGAGCTAAGATACTCGGCTGCCAGTGATGCTCTATCTAAAATGGGCTATGATTCGACACTTGGTTATCTTCGGGACATAGCAATGTCAGTGTTTGAGGAAACTGGTTTATTTCCCCATCTCAATCCTGGAGTGCTTACTGCGTCTGACATTAAGATGCTCCGCGAGGTTTCGGTAAGTATGGGGATCATGCTTGAGAGTGCTTCAGAACGATTGCTCCATAAAGGGCAATGTCACTTTGGGTCACCCGATAAAGCGCCAGAAATTAGATTGAGGACCATAGCGGACGCAGGTGTTCAAAATGTACCATTTACGTCGGGTATCCTCATAGGGATTGGAGAAACTCGGGAAGAAAGAATCCAATCACTTTTAGAATTGCGAAATTTGCACGAACGTTATGGTCATATTCAGGAAATTATTATCCAAAACTTCAGGGCAAAGCCAAATACAAAGATGTCAAATGCCAAGGAACCAGACCTGCTAGATCTTCAGTGGACCATAGCAGTGGCCAGGCTTATTTTTGGTGAAGAGATGTCAATTCAGGCTCCGCCGAATCTTTCTTTTAAAGATGCAAAAGCCCTTATAGCGGCAGGGATTAACGACTGGGGTGGTGTATCTCCAATAACGCCGGACCATGTTAATCCAGAAGCTCCATGGCCGCATTTAACTTCTCTCGCCCAAGACACCGCAAGTGAAGAAAAAATACTTGTAGAACGATTGTCCGTTTATCCAAAATTTATTCGAGGCCATGAGGTATGGCTAGATCGGGGTTTTTGGGGGCCGGTTCTGTCAGCATCGGACGCAGACGGTTTTGCTAGAACAGAGAACTGGTCGCCAGGTCTTGCTGAAGGTTTTGAAAACGTAATCCCAGAAATTTCGGCAACTCAGGGATTTATCGCTGACGTAGCTTTGGATAAAATTATCCATAAGGCATTGGCGGGCAACCCTTTGATAGAAGATGAAATCGTTCGGTTGTTTGAGGCACGAGATGGGGAAGTCCAACTGGTTTCTCAAGCGGCTAATCAACTGCGCAAAGAAATGAATGGCGATACAGTTCGATATGTAGTCAACAGAAACATAAACTACACAAATGTTTGCTACTTTGGCTGTCGTTTTTGTGCATTTTCAAAAGGGAAGACTTCCGAGCAACTTCGCGGCAAACCATATGATTTGACGATAGAAGAAATTGTACGACGAGCTAAGGAGGCTTGGGATCGAGGGGGAACGGAAGTGTGTCTTCAAGGGGGAATCCACCCCGATTACAATGGGAATACTTACATTGAAATTACACGAGCATTAAAAACCGAACTCCCAGATTTGCACGTGCATGCTTTTTCTCCTCTCGAAATCCATCAAGGGGCGGCAACTCTGGGTATTACCTTGGATAGGTTTCTTGGTAAACTTCGTGATGCGGGTCTTGGGAGTCTCCCTGGTACCGCAGCAGAAATACTTGACGATGAGGTGCGGGCGATTCTTTGTCCAGACAAAGTAAATACCCAGCAATGGTTAGAGGTTATCGAAACAGCGCACAATGTTGGTTTGCCAACAACTTCAACTATTATGTTTGGTCACGTTGAGAGCCCGATACATTGGGCACGGCATCTTCTCAGGTTAAGACAACTTCAATTAAGAACAAATGGCATCACTGAGTTTGTCCCTCTGCCATTTGTCCATATGGAGGCACCAATTTATATAAAGGGAGGTGCGCGAAAAGGACCAAGTTGGCGCGAGAACATTTTAATACATGCCGTGGCTCGTCTGGTGCTGCATCCTATAATACCAAACATCCAAACTTCATGGGTCAAACTTGGGCCATCTGGAGCTAGTTTATGTCTAAATGCGGGAGCTAATGATATGGGTGGCACCTTAATGAATGAGACAATAACTCGTTCGGCAGGGGCAAGTCACGGTCAAGAGTTAGATCCAAAACAAATGGATTCAGTTATTTCAACTCTAGGAAGGAAGGCAAAGCAACGCACTACGCTTTATGGAATTCCGTCAGAAGAACAAAGTCTCAAATCCTATGAAGCGAAACCTCTTTCAAATGTGGTTAATAATCCCGTGCGAAAGTCTAGAGGTCGTGGTCCTAAAGACAGACTAATCCGTCCTGGATTTGATATACAAGAGGCAGCAAACTGAAGGAGTGTTTTTAATATTTATAACTCATGGATCAGAAAAGATTAACATTTGGTATAATGCTTTCAAATAGAGGGCCTGTATTGGGTTACAGTAGCCCGAATGAGTTGATCTCTATGGCAGTTGCGGCTGACCAGTCAAAAGTTTTTGACACGGTTTGGTCTGGAGACGCGTTCCTTGCAAATCCTCGACTTGACTCTATCGCTTTATTGTCGGCTGTCGCGGGCCAGACAAAAAGGGTACGATTGGGACCTGCCTGCATGGGTAGTTTTACGCTGAGAAATGCGTTGGATTTGGCGTATCAATGGGCAAGTCTAGACCAGATATCTCTAGGTAGAAGTTTAATGGTTGCCTGCACAGGGGGTGGAAGCAAGGCTGTTTGGGATAACGAGGGTTTAATCACTGGCGTTAATTCCAAACAGCGTCGGCAAATTATGTGGGAGCGGATCCAACTCTTTCGACGGTTATGGGCCGAGGATAAAGTTACCTTTCATGGCAGCTATCACGGTTATACAGATGTCCAGGTTTTACCCAAGCCATTCCAAAAAAGACCCCCAATTTGGGCCGCTACTAACATAACCCGCTTGGCCAGCGGAACTTCCGCTGGGAGGATGCCGATGAAAACTCTCGCACAAGTGGGAAGTGTTTGTGATGGCTGGATGACACATTCTGTAAATCCGCAAACTTTTTCCCAAGCATGGAACCATATTTTAAAAGCGGCTACGGACGAAGGGAAATCAATTAATACACTTGATAATGCATTGGTGGTTAATATTTGCGTTAACGATAATCCTAAGCAGGCTTTAGCGGAATCCCACTCTTTTTTGGAAAATTACTATGGAATAAAGTTTCTGACCCAACGAACCAAAGATTGGACTGCTTATGGGTCTGCTGAAGAGTGTGCCTTATCAATTAGCGCTTATGTAAATTCTGGTGTTAAACATATTGCTCTCCGAATTACATCACAAGATCAAATGGGGCAGTTTGAGCGACTTGTGAATCAGGTAATTCCCTTGGTAAATAAGGTCTAACGATTATTAGGAGTGGGCTATGGGTATTGGACTGGGTCTAGGAATGGCAACTTATACTTTTTCGAGTGCAGATGGATATTGGAGATGGGTAAAACGATGCGATGAGGCAGGGGTGGATTCTCTATGGCAAACCGATCGGCTGATTTCTAAAGAACCATTCTTGGAATGTATGTCAGTGATGGCTGGCTTGGCAGGAGCTACTAACAAGATAAAATTTGGGATGAACGTGGCCTCTTTAGGACTTAGGGATCCACTGTTGACTGCCAAGCAATGCGCTACCGTCGACTATCTTTCCAATGGAAGATTGCTGCCGGCTTTTGGCCTAGGCAGCAATCGATCGCGAGATTGGGTGGGTTCAGGCACGGCGACTAAAGCGCGTGGACAAAGAATGAACGAGGCTCTAGAAATTATGGGGCGTTTATGGGCGGGTGAAGAGATGAGTTTTAGTGGTAAACATTTTCAATATGATAAGGCCATTGTATCCCCAAAGCCCGTTCAAGACCCGCTGCCACTATGGATTGGTGGGAGCTCTGACGCGGCGATAGAACGATCTGGAAAGTACGGCACTGGTTGGCAAGCCGCCTTTGATTCTCCAGAAGAAGCGGGTGATGTCGTTAACAAGATTATGCAGGCAGCGGAACGGCATGGTCGGTCAATGGATCGTGAGCATTTTAGTGCGGCGTTCGGTGTGCGTTTTGGATCATGGGATGATGAACCAGTAAGAAAAATGGCTATTGATTTTGAGAAAAGAACGGGGAAAGAGGCCAGTCGAGGGTTTGTCGTAGGAAACGCTGATAAAATGCTTGATCGCATTCAGGCATATGTTGATCACGGTGTATCCAAGTTTATCCTCCGACCCATTGGGACGGGTGATTCGGAGATGGAAGATCAGACGGAGCAAATTATTGAAAAAGTGCTAAACCACGTTTCGGAACTTCGTTCTAAACATTAAATTGATCTCTAAACTATATTTATAGGTTTTATTGAAGGTGAATGTTTAATGCTCCAGAATCTAGCTAAGGAGTGAACAGTATGCGATTTGGTTTCCAACTAATGCTGCGTGGTGCAGGGATATCTCCAGAAGGTATAACGGCCATCGCTGTTAAGGGTGAGTCTCTAGGGTTTGATGTTCTTAGTATTAATGACCATATTTTGGTTCCGGATGGAATTGATAGTACTTATCCGTACACCTCCAGTGGAGTATGGCCAGGTGCTTCAATCGGAGAATGCCACGAGCAGCTGACAGCATTGGCCTTTATTGCAGGTCAAACGAAACGAATAAAAATTCTAACTTCTGTTATGGTTGTTCCCTATAGGGCCCCTGTTTTAACTGCTAAAATAATTGCATCAGCAGACGTTTTATCGAATGGACGCGTCATTCTGGGGTGTGGGGCAGGCTGGATGGCTGAAGAAGTTGAGGCAATTGGCGGTCCGCCGTTTAGCGAACGTGGTAAAGCAACAGATGAATATCTCTCGATATTTAAGGAATTGTGGACGGCTAAAGACCCAACATTCGTAGGTCAATTCGCTAGTTTTTCTGATATACATTTTGAGCCGTCGCCAGTTCAAAAACCGCACCCGCCAATCTGGATTGGCGGAGAAAGTATTGCTGCTTTGCGACGAACAGCGCGCTTTGGAGATGCTTGGTATCCTGCTTCCAATAATCCTAGGTATCGAATTTTGGATGCCGATAGTCTGGGACAACGAATTGAAGTTTTGAATGATGTTTGTCATCAAGAGGCTAGGGACCCCGCTGAAATTGATATCGCCTATTTTTATACTGGTGCTGTGGCATCTGAGGAGCGATTTAATCAAAACGGTGAAAGGTTAATTTTGACGGGTAAAGCCGATTCTATTGCAGAAGACATCGCTAAATTTGAAAAATTGGGTTTGCATACGATGGTTTTTGTATTTCAGCAGCCCAGCTTATCAGAAACTATAGAGCAAATGGAGTGGTTTGGAGGTGAAGTTTTACCTCTATTTAAATAAATCATTATCCATTCTTAATTACTTGGCGATTTAATAGAGGAGAAGAAAGTGATTTTTGGATTTGGACTTCCTACAAGAGGCCCCTTGGCCAACCCTAGTTCGATAAAGGAGTTACTTACTAAGGCTGAAGAAATAGGACTAGGTTATGTATCAGTTTCTGATCACATTGTGATTCCACGATCGATAGAGCCTTTGTATCCCTATTCGGATAGTGGCGAGCCACCTTTCCCCCCAGACGGAGAATGTCTGGAGCAGTTGACATTAATGTCTTATATAGCGGCTGTGACTTCAAATATCAGAATTCTTTCGTCTGTTATGGTGGTGCCTCACCGTAATCCTGTGCATGCTGCCAAAACGATTGCGACAATAGATATCTTATCGAAGGGCCGCATCACTATTGGTTGTGGAGCCGGTTGGATGGAGGAAGAATTCCTGGCTATTGGCGCTGAACCTTTTAACGAGCGTGGAAAAGTAACCGACGAATATATCAGAATATTTAAGGAGCTTTGGACTGCGGATAAGCCATCCTTTCACGGTAGATATAACAGCTTTTCTGATATTAAATTTGAACCAAAACCCGTTCAAAAACCACATCCACCATTATGGATTGGTGGTGAGAGCGCGGCAGCGAAACGTCGTGCTATCAGTTTAGGGGATGGTTGGTTTCCGATCGGTGCCAATCCAAATTTTCCACTTAATACATCGGCTAAATATTTTGCTGCTATATCATCTTTGAAGCATATGGCCGCACAGGCTGATCGAGACCCCGATAGTTTAGACCTAGGGTTTTGGAGTAATTGGGACCACGAGGTGCTGGATCGTAGAACACCGCAAGAGGGTGCTCGACACATTATGACAGGCGGACCCGCAGCAATTATGGATGATATAGGGGTTTTAAAAGATATGGGCGTAGAAATTTTTATGTTTCAATTAGCTAAACCAGAAAATCTTAAAGAAACTTTGGCTTCGATGGAACGATTTTCGGATCAAGTCTTGAAAAAGTTTTGATGGGTGGAGGCAGGCTGTAGAAATGAAAGCGGACTATATTATCGTGGGTGCTGGATCCGCTGGGTGTGTTCTCGCAGATAGATTAAGCGATAGCGGCTACAGGGTTTTGTTAATCGAGGCTGGTCCGAAAGACCTGCATCCAATGATTCACATACCGGCGGGAATACTTTCCCTACTCCATAACCCTAAGGTGAATTGGAATTATTCTTCAGAACCAGAACCAACAAGCGGCGATCGACGTATACATTGGCCTCGTGGGCGTGTGCTTGGTGGTTCAAGTTCGATAAATGGTATGCTTTATGTGCGCGGGAACCCCGCAGATTATGATGGTTGGTCGCAAATGGGGTGTAGAGGTTGGTCTTATGATGAAGTACTTCCATTTTTTAAAAAGTCTGAAAATTATAAAAATAAAGGAAATCCAGAAGTCCGGGGATCAGGAGGACCGCTTGAGGTAGAAGATTATCGTTCTGTTTTGGATTTGACGCATGCTTTCGTGGATGCTGCACAGCAGGCTGGGTTTCCAAAAAGTGAAGATTTGAATGGGACAAAAGCAGAAGGGGTGGGATATTCCCAGATGACTCGAAAGGGTCGTGTGCGTGGGTCTACCGCACGGACATTCCTATCCAGAGCTAAAACCCGTGAAAACGTTTTAATCGAAACCAATGCGATTGTTACGGGGTTAACATTTGAAGGACTGCGGTGTACTGGAATAAAATTTTATCAGCATAATAAAAATCTTGAAGCTAGTGCGACCAGAGAGGTGATAATATCTGGGGGGGCCGTTAATTCACCCCATTTGCTTCAGATTTCGGGAATAGGACCAGCAGCACATTTGCGTTCTATTGGTGTAGACATATTGCACGATTTACCGGGCGTGGGTGGGAATCTCCAAGACCATTATGTTGCGCGTATTAGTCATAGGGTAAAAAACACGCAGTCAATTAATGAGTTAAGCCGGGGTTTAAAACTTGTTCGAGAAATAGGTTCTTGGGTGTTTTTAGGTAGAGGGGCTTTAACTATGGGCGTCACTAGTGCGATGGTTTTTTCTCGAAGTAGAGAGGGTCTTTCCAGCCCTGATCTACAATTGTTATTTACGCCAGCAAGCTATTCCGATACCCGTTTCGGAGAGCTTGAGAAAGCACCTGGGATGACAGTAGCTGTCTGCCCTGTCCGGCCAGTTAGCAGGGGATCCATCATGGCTCAATCCTCTGATCCGTTTAAATATCCTAAAATTGTCCCAAATTATCTTTCTAATAAAGAGGATGTAAGAGTGATTGTTGAGGGTATGCGCCAAGCGCGCAAAATTTTTTCTCAATCAGCAATACATTCATTTAGTGCAGGTGAAATATCTCCAGGAATAAGTGCACAATCCGATTCTGAATTAGAGGACTTTGCTAGAAAAAGGGGCGGTATTATCTACCATCCTGTTAGCACGTGCAGGATGGGTGAGGATCCAATGTCAGTTGTTGATTCACAATTAAAGGTTCACGGGATTTTTGGATTAAGAGTGGTTGATGCCTCCATTATGCCGACGGTAACGACTGGTAACACCAATGCACCGACAATAATGATCGCTGAGAAAGCATCGTCTATGATCATTCAAGATGCTCGGGAAAACGCATAAATGAGTTGAAAGGGAATGATTAAATGAAAGGCTCAAGAGAAATACATGCAGACAACAATCTGAACGTAGAAAAAATTAAAGAAGCATCAGAAAGATTGATCGACTTAATTAAACTTCGAACTTTTCCTTTTGGAATGAAATTGTTTGAAAATGCAGAAGATATGCGAAAAATTCAGGGCCTTAGGACGCCTGCGGACGGGAAGTTTTTTACAACTTGCCAACTGGTTACCCAAGTTAGGACGG
Organism: uncultured Thalassobaculaceae bacterium; assembly: GCA_964483985.1. Classification (GTDB taxonomy): domain Bacteria; phylum Pseudomonadota; class Alphaproteobacteria; order Thalassobaculales; family Thalassobaculaceae; genus CAZADS01. Next base: position 2,464 of record CAZADS010000092.1, on the reverse strand, counting down.
CAGGTTTTACGCTTGGTATCGTTCAGGATAACCTACGTCCTGGATCAAGCTGTGGTGCTAACATAGGATTGGAACCAATCCCAGAGGATTTGAGTTCTGGCTCAAAGATGAACGGCGTTTGGTTTGGCAACCAGAAAGCGGCGTCAGCACATCAAGCTCAAATGCCTCGGGTCGAAAGCGGCCGTTATTCAGGCTTGGCAGCTTCTCCACTCCGTTCTGGCCGCTTAGATTTACCGGACATTTGTTTGTTTTATGCTTCTCCGGGTCAAATGATACTATTTATTAATGGCTTACAATACCATAATTATCGGCGCTATGATTTTACTCTTACGGGAGAAAGCGCCTGCGCTGATAGTTGGGGCAGGGCTTTGTCCACTCGGCAAACAAGTTTAGCCCTTCCTTGTTATGCTGAACGCCGGTATGGGGGGGTTGCAGATGACGAATTATTAATGGCTTGTCCCCCAGACGAATTTGTTCGAGGAGTAGAAGGGATGGGTCATTTGGCTCGAAATGGTTTACGTTATCCTTACCCTCCATATTCCGCTTTTGCAGATCCAGCAGACGGAATGTCAAAGAGCTATGGATAGGAGTTTGAAAAGGAAGAAAATCCAATTTCTAACTAATATCTAGGAAAATTTCATCTAAACAATTCTTCACGTGATTGATTAGCGTAAAGAGTAGATTTGTTGACTGGGATGTTGCGCCGATAGCAGCCCGAGTCTAGTATTTTTTAGTAGTGCGTTTTAGTAGGTCAAAAGGGAGTGTTATTTCCTTTTGTTATGACTTGGTGCAACAAAGTGCGTACTTTCACGCATTTAGGGAGGATTTGTTAATGAAACGTCGTGCCTTTATGAAGGGTGCCGCAACCGCTGGCGTAGCGGGAGCGGTTACCGCTGCTGCCAACTTTCCCACTCCAGCTCTCTCTCAAGGAGCTAAGGAACTTAAGTTGGTAACTTCTTTTCCTAAAAATTTCCCGGGTCTCGGTACTTCTGCCAATAGGGTTGCTGCAAGAATTAAAGCTGCTTCCGGTGGACGCATTAATGTGAAATTATTCAATGCTGGTGAACTAGTGCCTGCATTTGGTGTGTTCGATGCCGTCTCACAAGGTAATGCAGAAATGTATTTTTCCGCGGAATACTACTTTCCGAGCAAAGCTCAAGCATTCAATTTTTTTACCGCCGTGCCATTTGGAATGACTCCAGCTGAACAATATGCATGGATCCACTACGGAGGTGGCCAGAAACTTTGGGATGATCTACACGATCAATTCGGGATGAAGCCTTTTATCGGTCCATCTACCGGAACTCAAATGGGTGGTTGGTTAAACAAACAAATTACCAAACTTGATGATTTCAAGGGTGTTAAATTTCGCATGCCTGGTCTAGGTGGTGAAGTGCTTAGGGCTCTTGGTGTAGCTGTCGTTAATTTACCTGGTGGCGAAGTTTTTCCGGCTTTACAATCGGGTGCAATAGATGGAGCAGAATGGGTCGGGCCGTGGCACGATTTAGCATTTGGTTTTTATAAAGTGGTGAAAAATTATCATTGGCCAGGTTTTCATGAGCCCGGCACAATGGGAAGTTATGCCATAAACAAAAAGTTCTGGAACGGTCTCGGAACTGATGATCAAGCCATAATCGAATCGGTCTTGCAGGCGGAATGTTTTATTCAAACTGCAGAATATGATGGTGCTAGTCCAGGAGCATTAAAAAAATTGATTACCCAGCATGGTGTAAAGATGCATAAGTATCCAGATTCCCTGCTTCAAGAACTTGGTCGGGTTTCCGGAGAAGTTGTAGACAAAGTAGGTAATACCGATGCTACAGCAAAAGCGGTTTGGGATAGTTACCGAAATTTCCGTAAAACGGCAATTGGCTGGTCGAAGATTGGTTTGCAAGGTTTTATGAATGCGAGAACTTTACCATTCCAATATGGAAAGGGTTAAACTTTATCGTAAAATCAAAGATGCCCGCGCCAACTTATGGTGGCGCGGGTGTTTTTTTAAGTTTAGATCTGATCAGGGAGTTTAGTGATGCGAGCTCTCGCAGAAGTAGCGCGGCACATAGATAATATCAATGAATTCATTGGTAGAACCGTTGCTTGGCTGGCTTTGGCGATGGTCCTTATTCAAGTAATTGTTGTGGTTATGCGTTATGTGTTTGGACTTAGTATTTTAATCATGCAAGAGTCCATTTGGTACATGCATGCTATTATTTTCTTGGTCGCCGCTGGCTACACTTTACTACATAACTCTCATGTAAGAGTTGATATCCTGTATGGAAATATTGGTAGGCTAGGAAAGGCAAAAATTGATCTTTTTGGAGTCTTTTTCATCCTGTTGCCTGTGTGCACCATGATATGGTGGGTGTCTTGGCCTTATGTGGCGGCGGCTTGGGCTGTTAAAGAAGGTTCTGTAGAAGTGAGCGGTATCCAAGGCGTTTACCTTCTTAAATCCTGTATGCTTATT
>CAZADS010000091.1:0-8519 GCA_964483985.1 uncultured Thalassobaculaceae bacterium | reverse complement strand
ATATATGCATCGTCTTTGGGGCCGGTTAATCGGCATTGCCTTTATAATTCCATTTGTTTGGTTTTTATTGCGCAGTCGCTTGTCGAAAGTCTTAATTCTTCGATTGGGCTTTATATTGATGCTTGGTGGGGTGCAAGGCGGTATAGGTTGGTGGATGGTCAAGAGTGGTTTATCGGGTGATCCAACAGTAAGTCAATATCGGCTAGTCTTACATTTGAGTATAGCATTTATAATTCTGGGCTTAACCGTTTGGACTATTCTGGATATGAATTTTATTGATAATTGCAATATTCCCAAATCGTTTCGAATTCATGCAATATTATTACTAGTCATGATTTTTTTAACCATCTTAGCTGGGGCGCTAGTGGCTGGAACGAAAGCAGGCCTGGTTTATAATACGTTTCCTTTCATGGACGGTCGTATTATACCTAATGACTATGGGTACAAGTCTCCGTTTTGGATAAATATTTTCGAAAACCAAGGAGCCGTGCAGTTTAATCACCGCGTCCTTGCATTATCTACGTTTATAGTAACGTTATATTTTTTATGGCGCGTTGCTAGGCACGAGTTACCGATGCTTCAAACGATTGGTACTTATATCCTGACAGGCATTGTGATTTTACAATTGTTTTTAGGAATTTTGACGCTCATTTTTGTGGTTCCAACGGAAATTGCGGTAGCTCATCAAATTGGAGCAATTATGTTATTTTGCTCGTCTATTTGGGTAGTGCACTTGTTTGTAAAACAGGCAGAAACTTAGTAAGATTTAACACTAGGAAAGATGTTTTTAAGATATTCAAGTGTTTAATCTCTCACGTTTAACGCGTGTGATACGCCGTTTGAGTACCCTTGCGCCAGGACTTAGGTCTGTATCCTTTGTTGTTCGGAGAAATTCATCCAGCCCGCCCCTATGTTCGATGGTCCGAAGTGTGGATGTGGATAGCCTTAATCGGATGGTGGAACCCAACGCTTCACTTAAAAGAGACGTTTTCTGAAGATTAGGAAGAAATCTTCGACGAGTTCTGTTCTTGGCATGACTAACATTATTGCCTGTCATAACGCCTTTGCTTGTTATAGAACAACGACGAGCCATAATGAATTTCCCCCTTCAACAATATAGTCTTGTTTTTTGGTATGGAGATGAGCCAATCAAGACTGGCGCATATACGCTACGTCGCGTCATCCGTCAAGGAAGACTAATGGTTTTTGTGTTAAGATGATTTAAAATAACACATCATCTTTGATAGCGGCATTGCCATCAATTATCTTTTTATTTATCAAGGAGGATAGCACAATGGAAGTCTTGGTTTCTCCATATTCCTGCAATTTGAGGATTATTGATTCTAGCGTTTCTGTGGAGGGGGCTATGATCTTGACCAAAAAACCATCTAGTCCAGCTAAGTGATGACACTCGATTATCCCCGGTATACTAGGTAGTAAGTTGGTTAAGGTTTTAAAATTTTGTTTATTTGTTTTTATTTCTGTAAAGGCGCTTATGGAATACCCGATTAAATTTGGCGCTATATTGGTGTGGTATCCCGTAATGATTCCTAGGCTTTCCATTCTTCGGACGCGCTCAGCAACAGCTGGTGCGGAAAGCCCTACTCGGCGTCCAATCTCACTGAAAGATAAACGTGCGTCTTTTTGAAGTACTGTCAAAAGTTTCCAGCCCGTCGTATCGATTTGTACATTTTCAATCAATTAAAAAGCTCCAAACTTTAACACTGAGATTAATTTAAATCTTATTAAGAGCAGATCGAAAGATCTAGTGCGTTACCATTGAAGATCTGAAATAACGTAATCCGAATGCCCAAACAAAGACTTTTGCAAATGGTTCAAACGTTTTAAATCAACATTTCCATTAACATTTTTTAATTGGTGTACCCCTGAAGCAATTAGGAGTGAACTTAAACCAACACTATTTGCTCCTTTGATATCCGTTTCGATATTATCCCCTATCATCAAAATTCGGCTGCTAGGTATGCTATCCAGAAAATTTTTGCATCTGTTGAAGACAGCTGGAAACGGTTTTCCAATAGAGTGAACATAACCATTTAATTTGGAGTAGCGTTCTGCAATTGAACCGGCGCATAAATGAACCTCGGATCCATGAAAAACTAACCGGTCTGGATTAGCACAAAGCATTGGCAATCCCATTGAAACTGCCTGAACTAATACTTCTTCATAATCTTCTAACCTATCAAGGGGTTGGTTTGGACCTGCATTTAAGATCCAATTAGCTTTGGTAATTTCATCTACGCTCTCAAAAATACCCGGAGGTAGGGTATCAGGAAATCTCTCTGGGCCCGTTTGATATACTTTACCCTGAAAATGCGCTATTTCCGGTGTTTGTTGTTCAAAAAGAGATATTCTGGTTTCACCTCCAGACGTGACTATCAAGTCAAACCAAGACTGATGCATGCCGAGCGCCGTTAATCGAGAACACACAACAGATGGGATTTGAGGAGAGTTGGATAGCAAAATTCGGGGTTTATCTGAGGCGCGGAGTTCTTTAAATAACTTTGGAACACTTGGAAACGTGGTTTTACCGTCGTAAAGTGTTCCCCAAACATCGAAAATAAATGCATCAAACTGATGTGCAATTTCTGAAATTCCAGATAAAATAATTGGTTCACACCTCATCATTTACTAACGGTTGAAATTGGCTTTGGTTCTCCAAATAAAAAGCCCTGACCAAAATCAATGTTTAAATCTAAGAGATCTAGCAGCATACCTTCCGTTTCGATTTTTTCGACAATTAAATCGATAGCTTCCCTATCCAGTTTGCCTTTTAGGGATCGCATATTAATTATAGGATCTTCGCCTCGCGCTAATTCGTGTAAGAGATGTGCGTCAATTTTTATGAATTTAAAGCCATTTGAAGCTAATTTAGCAAAATCCAAATCTAACTCATTAAGGTTATCGAGCGAAAAACGAAAACCCATCAAGGCCAGCCTTTGTATACTAGTTTGAATTACATAATTCGAATCGCGTAATATATTATAACTGAATTCAAATATTAAACTGGAAGCTAATTGAGTATTTTCTGCCATAAAGTCGATGAAGTCGGTAAAAAAATCGATATCAGTTAATGTCTCTTTCGAAATATTGCAAAAAAAACTGATATCAATATGGTCGCGACGCGCCTTTCTTACTAACTGTACACATCGGAAAAGAAGAAGATTATCAACGGCTGCAATTAAACCGGCTTTCTCTGCTACAGGCAGATACTCTTTTGGAGTTATAATATTACCTCCGTCATCTGTTATTCTAGAAAAACATTCATAAAAAACGCGTTTTCGCTGTGGTAGTAGCACCGTAGGTTGCAAGAACAGCTCTATTCTATCTTGTCGCACAGCCTTTTCAAGAAAATGGAGAATCTCTTTTTCATCATAACTTAATATTGACCCTACTTTTGGGTCTACTAATCCATTGTTTGATCCATCAGGAAAATTGGATTGATTTAAATTTGGCTCGTTCTGATTAACTGATTGCTGTTTCTGTTCGACAGGAGTAACGGAGGATGTGGCTGGAGTTAATGTTTCGTTTTGCGAAAATTTGTTAATCAATCCTTTTAGAACTCTTAATTCAGATGCCACTGTTTTCTGGTCTGGAATTTCATTCATTATATTTTGAACGTCAGATACCTTTTCTCTTAACTCGTTAAAATGGCGTCGGTAATCTTCTAATTGGGCCAATGTATGGTCAATATTTTGTTGTATTTTAATATTTTTGAATAATTGGTAGAGGATCAGTAAAATAGCGATTAAAGAAAGAGTTATTAACCATCCTGGAATTTCAATTTGGATGTAAAACTCACTGATTATCCCGATTATAACGGCAATTACTGAACCAATAGTAAGAAGGATAATATTCAAGATTATAAGTTTCCTTTTTATAAACAGCCTTAAGAATGTTGTGACCATGCCTCCGCATCTAAGCCAACAGCATTAGTTATGTTGCTAAAACCGTGGTTTCGAAGTGTGTTAGCTAGCCCAAAGTATAAAGCGTCGAAGAGACTTGGCCCATTATACATTAAACCTGTGTAGATCTGTACTATGCTTGCACCAGCGCGGATCTTAGTGTAGGCGGATTGAACGCTATCGATTCCCCCAACTCCGATTAAACCAATTCGCCCATTTCCAGCCAGATATGCTTTGGCTAGCGCTTGATTAGAAAGATTAAATAAAGGTTTCCCGCTTAAACCACCTGATTGGTATCGATTCTTACTAATTAGGAATTCTGGTCGGGATACTGTGGTATTGGAAATGATTAAGCCATCGATCTTTTTCTCTATAGCTATTTCGACTATATCTATTACCATCTGAGAAGATAGATCGGGCGCTATTTTTAATAAAAGGGGTGGAGGATCGAAATCAGCAGCTGCTGTATCTCTTGCCTGTATAACTGCACTCGACAGTTTTTCCAGTTGATCGGCAGCTTGTAAATCTCTTAATCCGACTGTGTTAGGTGATGACACGTTAACGGTTAGATAATCTGCAAATGGTGTCGCCCTATAGACGGCATCAGTGTAATCTTTAATTGGGTCTTCGGCACCCTTGTTGATCCCAATATTAATCCCAACTATACCCTTATTTTTTTTCCGGACACTTAGACGTTTAAGGCCTTTTGTAAGGCCTTCGTTATTGAAACCTAGTCGATTGATTGCGGCCCTATCTTCTTTTAATCGAAAAGCTCGGGGTTTTGCGTTGCCTGATTGCGGGTTTGGGGTCAGGGTGCCAACTTCTACAAATCCGCATCCCAGGGAGAGAAGAGATTCAAAAGCCTCGGCACTTTTATCGAACCCAGCAGCTAATCCAATGGGATTTTGAAAGGTGATTCCGAAGAGCTTTGTTTTTAAAATAGGATCGTTTTTCGGCAACTGGCTACGCGGGAATAACCCGAAACGCAAGGCATTTATTGCGATACGATGGGCCCGTTCCGGATCAATTCGCCGCAGTAATGCCATCTGCAAATTTGATAACGACATATTTTAAATAGGCTCTGTTTTCATCTGAGGAAAAACATGGCGGCAGTTTCGATCCAAAGGTAAACTGAATTCTCGAATTACCGCATTGGGGGACAAAGATTCATATAGGTGTGGAAATTTTTGGGAATTTCGAGAGGTTTCCCATCTAAGTGCCGGGCCAAGCTTAAAAGCGTCTACTTCTAATAGGATAATATTGTGCTCTCCGGTGCGGTGTTTTAAAGCGCTCTCCTCTACTTGATGAGCAGTAGAAAAATGCAAGAAACCGTCGGCAATGTCTTCTTTGGAACCGTTATAGCTAGCTGTTCTTTTTGCCCATAACCAGTCTTTACTGCGAGATAGATGATAAATCCAACGATTTGTCATGAATTACGCCCGTTGCAGAAAGCATTTGTGAATGAAATATAGGTAGATTGATAGTTATTAGTTTCCTTGTTAGGAGTAGAAATTGAAGCAATTAAATTGTCAGGAGTGGGCTTTAATCCCGTCTGTTTTGATTGTCGATTCAACTCTATCCCAATCCTTGCAACTATCGAGTTTTTTTGTGTTTGTCGAGATATAATGAACCCGATGATTCTACAGAATGAAATTAGCTATCCTATACTCATACCATGGTTTGCCAAGTAAAAGAATAAAAACCAAAAAATATGCGAAGAACAAAACCAGTTGAAAGAACTAGCGTTGATAACACGGAGCGAAAAATTACTGGAAAAACTCTCCCAAGGTCTAGGAGAGTTTTTCCTTAATAACGAGAGACTATCTTTTGGGTGAATCGTAGAACTCAACGGGGCGCATCAATTTGTTTTCTTGATTGATCAACGCTCCTAATTTAGCGCTTTCCTGCGTATAGATGATCCAATCGGGATCTGCCTGCATTGCCGCGCGTTTAGTTTCTCTATCACCCGCATTGTCATATGCCCAAATGTGAACATATTGATTGACGTTGCCAGTTTCTGTAACCAGATATGCGACTGGTTGTCCCAGATGTTTTGTTTGGGGAAGTTTTCCATATTTTTCATAAACTTCTAGATGAGCTTTAATCGTTCCAGGTCTGCAAGTGTATGTTCGAACATCCAATAGCATTTTTTTCTCCTACGAAGCTTGTGCATCTCAAAGATGCGATGGATTAATTAACAAATTGGGTTCAAATTCTCCGATTGGCATTCACTTCGTTGCCTATTTCTTAGATCGTATCACCGATATAATAAAAAGTTTATAACACCGAAGTTACAAAAATGGTTTCATAGTCTTGATTTAAAACTAAATCGCTCCTCCAAACTTTCGTTCCTATCCTTTTGTATCCAGTTGCAAATTTATTTAAAGGTGATCAAATGTTATTAGGTTGCAATTAAATAGAAAATTTGAAATTAGGCAAGTTCGGCGTAATTGATCCAGCTGTTTCGATCAAGTTTACGGTTTACGGATGGCATTGGGTATTTTAGTCCAGTAGCACAATTATATAAAATGACTGTTTCGCTTTTTCTCACCTGACCTTCTGACAAAGCCTTTTTATAAGCCGCATATGTTGCAGCACCTTCAGGGCAAAGTAAAAGCCCGTCTTCTCTTGCAACCTCATCTCGAGATTTGAAAATTTCTTCATCGGAAACAGCTGTTGCAAATCCCTTAGAATCTCTTATTGCCCTAAGAATGAGAAAATCGCCAACGGCAACCGGAACTCTGATTCCGGCTGCAGCCGTATTTGCATTAGGCCACATAGGGGCATGTTCTTCCCCGTCCAAAAAAGCTTTAACGATAGGCGCGCAACCAGTTGCCTGCACCGCGACCATACGAGGTCGTTTTTGATCAATCCAACCGATTTCTTCCAATTCTTGAAAGGCCTTCCACATGCCAATTAAGCCGGTACCGCCACCCGTTGGGTAGAAAATCACGTCTGGTAACGTCCAATTCAATTGCTCTGCTAGTTCCAACCCCATAGTTTTTTTTCCCTCAATTCTATAGGGTTCTTTTAAGGTTGAAACGTCAAACCATCCTGCCGCAGCTTGTCCTTCACCCACTAATTTACCACAATCATTAATTAATCCATTTACTCGATGGACTGTAGCACCTTGGAGTTCTATTTCGGAAATATTGATTTCTGGAGTGTCATCGGGACAAAAAATTGTCGTTTTAATCCCAGCGTGAGTGGCATAGGCGGCCATTGCAGCGCCCGCATTACCGTTAGTTGGCATGGCTAGATGATGGAGGCCAAGCTCTTTGGCCATAGATACTGCGACTGCCAAACCGCGGGCTTTAAAGGAACCGGTTGGTAGCCGACCCTCGTCCTTCACAAGCAGTTTTTCGGGTGCCACCCCGCATTTCCGGCTTATACTTGGTAAATTTATTAACGGGGTGGTAACCTCACCTAAACGAATGACATTTTTGTTTTGTGTGACTGGTAAAAACTCTCTGTACCTCCAAAATCCGCCGTTCCTTTTAGATAATACTTCTTTGGTAATGGCATTTGATAGCTTTTTTAAATCATATCTAACCAATAATGGTCTTCCAATTTTGGAAAGGCCCAGAATTTTATTGGACTCGTAGCGTTCTCCAGTCATCGAGCACTCTAGGTGAGTGACAAAGGTAGGGTATTCCTTAGCTGTTAAATTGATCACGGTTTGCTCTTTCAAAGTTGATTTTCCTTGGACATGCCATTTAGATTATTCCCAGCACTGTGTTTTTATATTCAAAGCATATTAGGATAGATTTTTCTATAAATGCGTATGCAGAATTTTTTGCGAAAATAACGGTTGTCAAAGTTTGGTAGCATTTCGAAACCGATATAGAAAATTGCTAGTACTTGGGTCTGATCATGATATTCATCCTTGCAAATATATTGCTATGAGATTCTAAAATTAATCATCTACTAAAGAAAAACAAATAAAGGAGTATTTACAATGATATACGAATTTCGGACATACACCACGCCTCCTGGACAAGCTCCTGTTTTGGCCAAATATTCAGCGGAAATAGGTCGGCCCATTCGTGGTGATGACCATGGTAAACTAGAGGGTTATTGGCTGACCGAGATTGGACCTTTAAATCAGGTTATGCATCTTTGGTCTTATGAGGATATGAATCACCGAATGGAGGTCAAGGCCAAGCTTGCTGTTAATGAAGCTTGGCGGAATGAATATTTGACCAAGGCAGGCCCGTTAATCATCCGTCAGGATAATAGGATAATGACGCCTACGAGACCGCTAAATCCGCCTCAGTCTGAGGGCAATATTTATGAATATCGTTATTATAGATGTAAGGTGGGCAAGACTAAGCCCTTTGCAGAAGCTTTAACGGCTGCCATGCCCGTTCGGGAAAGACATTCCAAGAATGTGTGTATATGGATTACGGATACGGGCCAGCCTAATGAAGTTTCCCATCTTTGGGTTTATAAAGATTTAAATCAACGAGCGGCAACTCGAGCATCGGCAGGCGCTGATCCAGATTGGCAAAATTTTACTAAGAATGGGCCAGATAATCTAGAGGAAATGCATGCTTCTATTTTAACGCCTTGGACCCACTCTCCATTAAAATAAAT
>CAZADS010000090.1:0-4519 GCA_964483985.1 uncultured Thalassobaculaceae bacterium | reverse complement strand
ATAAATTTGTCTAGATTCGCTTTTGGTTGTCTCCTTTGCAAAGCAAGATCTCGGGAAAGGTTTTTAGTAACAGAATTAAGACGAGTTACGGCATTATCGTACGCATCTTTAACGCAAATATTTGAATCATAATGAACTGGCGTAACTATCGTTAGTGTATCCAAAACTGAATCAAAAATAGCCATTATAGTTGGCCTGATATATAATCCATCAGGGACAGATAAATTTTCTGGATTTTGGTCTGGAATATTCTCCATCAGGCGAACTGTGTCGTATCCCATATATCCGACAAGACCAGCTGCCATGGGAGGGAGATGCGGGGGAAGCGTAATTTCAGACTCCGCGAGGAGTCTTCGAAGAGAATTCAGAGAACCGTCAGGTTCTGGGGTAAAATTTTCGATATCTGAAATTGCATTTCTATTGATTTCCGGCGAATTGTGATGGCACTTCCAAATTATATCTGGCTCCATGCCAATAATTGAATAACGACCACGTACCGACCCCCCTTCGACCGACTCTAGTAGAAAAGAATATCTGCTATTATTTGTGATTTTTAACATAGCGGAGACAGGAGTCTCTAGATCAGCAATTAAATTTGTGTATACCACTTGTGAAATTTCTGAATCGTACTTCCTTAAAAAATCGCTAAAATCGGGGAAAAAGGATTGATTCTTAGACATTGTTTTAGAACAGATTTTCTAGTGCCTGGTCGTTTATAATCAACTTATACTTCTGTCTAAGAGCGAGTTGGTACACTGCAAGTATATCTGTCTGCAATGAATTTTTTAACTCTCGAGTAATTCTTTCAACTTCTGACTCAGCAGCTATAGTATCGTTTTCTATTTTACTGAGATTTGCCACAACATATTTCCCACTGTCTAGTTTGATTACGTTAGTGAGACCACCAATTGATAAATCAAACACGGCATCAACTGTCTGCTGATTAACGTCAAATTCCAAGCCAATTCCGGTTCTGGTAAATGGCGCTCCTTTAATTGGTAACAAACCTAGTTGCCCCGCCGCTTCATCAAACGTAGCTAAGGTAGCCACATCAATGAAGTTTGTGGCCGTTTCTAGGGCATGTTGGTCCTGCCAGGTGCTCTTCCATGAGGCAATTACTTGGTCTGTTACAGTTTCCAGCGACATTAATCTTGGTTCAACTATATTGTCTACTCGAACTTTAAATATGGCATTTCCTTCTGATTCTATAAGAGGAATATCCATTCCAATTTCTTCAGTAAAAATGGTCGCTAAAAATTCACTAGATGGTGGTAGATTTTGGTAGATATTCCCGTTTTCATTTAATCCATTTGGGTCGATTAGCGGAAGGTTTTTCAGAGTAACTCCCAACAGACGGCTTGCCTCTTCTAAAGTATTACCTGCGGCCAGGTTATCTTCTAGGCGATTACTTAACGCATAGATTAGTTCTCACGCTTCCTCTGTTGCCATCTCTTTACGGATTATCTCTTTAACTAGAGAAAAACTTTGAACTCCACCTTCTTGTTGAAGATTCACTCGGATTAGATACCAACCAAAATCAGTCTCAATTGGTTCAGTTGTATTTCCAGGCAATGTATTGAATGCTATATCATCAAGTTCTGGAAGGAGTGAACCCCGCGCCAAAAGTCCTAAACTGAGATCAGAATCGGTAAGGCCTGTCATATCCCTACCAACCGCGACAAAATCCTCACCAGAATTTATCCTATCTATCGCCCTAAAAGCCGCCTCTTTTTCATCGAAAACCATTAAATCAAGGTCGATTTGGTCCTCCACCGTGAACCTATCAATTTGGTATTCATATTCCTCGTTTAAGGCCTCATCTGAGATTTGTATTTCAGAAACAAAATCTGATGGCCGGAACTCAATATAGCTTGCTGAGCGATAGGGCTTAGACATAAAGCGATGCGAATTTTCGTTATAAAATTCTTGTATTTCTGCCAGTGAAGGTGAAGGGGGCTCCCCAACTACTTCCTTATCTATAATTACAAGAGATGCAGATCGTCTCTCTGTTTCATATTTCGCTAAAGCCTTACAAAGAACTCGGGGAGGTTGAATGCACGTAACGAGGCTGTCCACTAATTGATCTCGGACTATATCCTGTCGCACAGCCTCGACAAAACTTTCTTCAGTCATTCCACTTTGTCGAATCGAGTACTCGAAGATATTTCGATCAAATTCGCCAAACTCGTTTTGGAAATTTGATGAGTTCCGTATTTCCTCAGCAACTATTCTATCGGAAGCAGCCAGTTTGAACTGTTTACTCTGTAAATCAACTGCTCCCTTATTAATTAATTGTTGTACAGTATTTTCTACGAGACCCATTGCTCGCGCTTGTTCGGCATCGATTTGGCCATTTGTCAAGCGTCGCAGTTGTTCAAGTTCTCGGTTATAGCTCCTAGCAATTTGCGAAGCTGTGATATCAATCGTTCCTATTGAGGCTATCACAGGATCGTTACTACAGCGAAAGCTGTCACCTACACCACAAAATGCGAAGCTAAGTGCTATGACTCCTAATAAAACTTTAACCGCCAAGGACTTGAGATTTGAAAACAAACTTTGAAACATCACTAAAAGAGACCTAAACTCAAATAAAATTACGAAAAAGCCCGTATAAAGCAGGAGCATAACATGATAAGAATCTGCATCGTTTGGGCAACAGGGAATATATCCACCATTATCACCAGGAGTTTCATAGCCTCGACGCTTCGAATCTAAGGTCCCAGAAAGCACCTATCGTCATTAATGAGCCTCTTAAGCCGTTAATTGCCGCTAACTGGAAAATGAACGGCACAACTGCCAAGTCTGATAAACTCGTTTCACAGCTCATTAAGCGATTATCGAAGAATCGCCCTAATTGTGACGTTGTCCTATGTCCCCCATTTACTTTGATTAATCATGTTGGTCATAAAATAAGGGAGGTCAAAGGTTTGGCCTTGGGTGCTCAAGACTGTTCTGAATTTAGTATGGGAGCGTATACCGGAGATATAGCTCCAGAAATGCTCTTGGATCTGGGATGTGAATACGTTGTGTTAGGCCATTCGGAAAGACGTACATCTTGGTCAGAGAGTAGTGCTCTGGTAAAGAGAAAGGCAGAAAATGCCGTAAAGACGGGTTTGACAGTTATTATTTGTGTGGGCGAGTCTCAGTCTGAGAGACATGCTGGAAATGCTGAAGAGGTTGTAGGAAAACAAATTAGCTTATCCGTACCAAAAGGGCTTAACTCTTCGGAGTTGGTAATTGCCTACGAACCTATCTGGGCAATCGGCACTGGAGTGGTTCCGACAACTAAGGAAATTTCGGAAATTCATTTTACCATTCGTCAGGCTCTTAATGAAAAATGCAACCAAAGTTCTGATTTTGTTAGGCTTCTTTATGGTGGATCCGTAAAACCTAGCAACGTACACCAAATCATCGATATCGATAACGTCGACGGTTGCCTTGTCGGGGGAGCCAGCCTACAAGGAGACACTTTTAGTGACATTTGCTTGGCTTATTCCAATAATAAGTTAGAGTAAGGGCGTTTTTATTGCCCCCCAAATTTAATTGTTTCTTCTGGGAGATATAAATGACGACGGTGTTCCTTGTTATACATTTAATTCTAGCCGTTAGCCTTGTAACAGTAATTTTGTTGCAACGAAGCGATGGTGGAGCTCTAGGGGGTCTTGGTGGGGGCGACGCCGGGGGATTCGGAAATTTACTTTCTGGCAGACAGTCGGCTAACATGCTAACTCGTACGACGACTATTCTTGCCACATGCTTTATTGCGACCAGTTTAATACTAGCAATTTTAGCGTCTAGGACGTCCCAAACATCCTCTATTTTAGATGATTCCAATGAGGCCGTAATTGAGTCGATGCCGTCCGATGATTCCACAAATGGGCCGCAAGCCCCAATTGAAGAATAAAGTCACCGAAGCCAACCATTATACTTTCTCTTGGTTAAACGCCTACAATAGGTTACCGTAGCGTTCCATGACGCGATTCATTTTTGTGACCGGCGGAGTGGTATCTTCATTAGGCAAAGGACTTGCCTCAGCCTCTCTAGCGGCATTGCTGCAATCGCGTGGCTATTCGGTGAGACTGCGAAAATTTGATCCATACTTAAATGTCGACCCAGGCACAATGAGCCACTATCAACATGGAGAGGTTTTCGTGACAGATGACGGGGCAGAGACAGATCTCGATCTTGGACATTACGAGCGCTTTACCGGAGTTTCAGCAAGGCAAAGCGATAATGCGACCGCTGGCCGAATTTATTCAAATGTCATAGCCAATGAAAGACGTGGGGACTATCTAGGTGGAACCGTGCAGGTAATTCCGCACGTTACCAATGAAATCAAAGATCGTATCTATGAGGCCGGCGATGGAGTGGATGTGCTTATTACTGAAATCGGGGGCACGATCGGAGACATTGAAGGCCTGCCCTTTATTGAAGCCCTTAGGCAGTTTAGTACTGAGCAATCCAGGGGGGATGTTATTTTTGTGCATGTCGCCTTAATCCCCTACCTGGCAGCGGCCGG
>CAZADS010000089.1:0-21945 GCA_964483985.1 uncultured Thalassobaculaceae bacterium | reverse complement strand
CGACGACACGGAACTGTGGCATAAAATGATGGATATTAATTCTACCGGACCCTTCTTCGGCTTAAAACACTGCGCCCCAGCTTTGTTACGGGCAAATGGGGGAGCAATAGTAAATATTTCGTCAATCAGTGGGATTCTCGGTCAAGGTTTTATTCACGGCGGTTACCACGCATCCAAAGGCGCTGTTCGTTTGTTAACCAAGCAAGCGGCTGATCGGTTTGGCCCAGATAATATACGTGTTAATAGCGTCCATCCGGGCTTAATGCCTCCAATGCGCACGTCAGGCCAAACCGCCGACCCTGTAGTTCGATCAAAAATGCTTAAAGGCGTTCCCCTTGGACGAAATGGTGAAGTTTGGGAAGTCGCCAATGCTACACTTTTTTTGTGTTCTGATGACTCGTCTTACATTACGGGCGCTGAACTAGTTGTTGATGGAGGTTGGACATGCTCCACCAGCAGTTAGTACCGTACGTTACGGGAGCCTAACTAATTGTTGATAAGGATAATGCCACGTGTAATTTCCAAAACAACTGGCTTTAAAGAATGCAAATTCCACTAAGGAGCTGTGTCAACAGGATTCACCCGCCTCCTTGGCACAGCCGTTAATGTCTATACATTAACGGCTGTGGTAATAATTATTATTACTAGTATATTTAACAAAAATACTTCAATAACACAGCTAATTGAGGCATTTCGCCTTCCTCGAACCATTCTTTTGGGCTACAAAAAGGCCTCAATTAAAGTTAAGCTCCTATAACCTATGCAAATTCCCCCATCAAAATAATTGACAAACGACCTGTTTTTCTGATTCTGAAACTGGTGACTACAAATAATGATTGGTCGTTTTAGAATAATAACCAACCTAGTTTGGCCAGCTAAAATGGCGGAACCACGCCCATAATTTCCGTTCTCAACATAGTACGACGGTAACGATTCGAATCATATGGAGTTGCCTGATGAAGAACACACCTATTATCCCACATCAATAAATCCCCTCGGCGCCATTTATGACGATAAATAAACTGAGGCTGGGTTGCAAAAGCAATCAATTCTTTCAGTCTTTTACGTCCATCCTCTATACCCATCCCACCAACGTATTGGGATACATTCTCACTTAAATAAAGGGATTTCCGTCCGTCCAAATGATTTCTAACTATCGGGTGAGTCACGGGAGGAAGGGCTCGTTTATCTTCCACACTCATCGTTTGTCCATTAGTAAGCTGCATATTATTCTCGTAATTATGAACCATATGCCGCCTTTCTAGCTCTTGTTTCTGATCTAACGGAAGAGATTCATATGCAGCAAACATATCGGCAAATAAAGTATCTGCCCCGCTTGGTGGAATTTCTAATGCATAAAGTGTTGTAGCATATGCAGGGATAGCTTTGTAAGAGCCGTCAGTATGCCATCTTTGTGTGACGTTAGTAAAATATGTATGAACAGAATCTTGGCCATCTCTGACGCTGTTGCCTTGCTGCTCTACATTGGATATTCGAAAAATCTCTGGCTCTGAAATTGACCTTTTATCTGATTCATGAAAAGTAGCCAGGGGACCAAATTTTTTGCTAAACTCAATTTGTTGAATTTCTGTTATATTTTGCTCCCTAAATACTACCACTGAATGCTGGTCAAGAGCTGCTTGCACTGAATTAAACACTTCCGTCGAAATCAATTTTCTAATATCGACTCCTTCAATTTCAGCACCTAATGTTCGCCCGATGAGATTAGCAGAAAACGTCATTACAAAGTCCTATATTAAAAGGCATTTAGGTCGTCACACAGTTAAGAATATTTCTTTATTCATGATTACTAATAATTTTAGTAATCAACTAATGCCCCAAAAGAAAATTATTACGGGCGCATATGTCTCGACCCCTTAACAAAAATAACGGCCGATTTGCCCAGTCAAGTATAGGGGTTTTGAGGGCAACGTCTTGTCGTTTGTGATTAAAGAAAGAAGTCGTAGGCATAATACGAAGAACAAAACCTGCCCTTCGTTTATGCGAGTTGTTTGGGTGGCTTCCATGGATTGAAAAGACATCAAATATAACAAACTCGCCCGACTTCAAAGATATGTCACAGGCTTTTGAGGTATCATATTCACATTCATCCGCGACCTCGTGAATTAGTAAGGAATCTGAATCGTCGTTGTAGTGATTGAATAAACGTCGTTCTTTATGCGAACCCCGAATTATCTGTAAACATCCATTGTCTGGTGTGCAATCGTCCAGAGCAATCCATACACTCGCATTGCTCAATGGTTCTATTGGCCAATATTCACCATCTTGATGCCAAGGTACCCGTTTGCCACCATTCGCTGGTTTACCAAAGACCGTTGTACCCCATAGCAGAAAATCCGGCCCGATTAATTGCTCAAGAATATCCAAAATAGGCGGATGACTCGCATAATTCAACCAAACTGGATCACCCCTCATTTTTTGTCCCGGATTAAACGATATATGCGGACCATACATAACATCCGATTCCAGATGCGAATTAGCGTCTATAAGCTGCAATAGAGAATCCCTCATTCGGTTTACCATTTCATCAGGCAGTTTATATTCAGGGATTAAAAATCCTTCATTTTTGTAGTGAGCAATTTCTTCTGATTTCAATTTCAGTCCTAATTCCATCGAGATATCCCTAAAATTCCATTCAAGACTTTTGCATGGGTATTTCAAAAAAACTCATTTTATAGACTTTACAAACGCTTTTCTATTCCATAGAGGAATTTAGAAACCATGCTTTTAATCTATGACAATATCAGAACCTATCAAGTAGTCGATTTTCACGGATTTAATAAAGATTATATAGCTTAACTCGAGCTAAAGTTTTTACAATGCGGTGCCATAATTTGAGGAATTAAATATGACTATTGCGGAAATAAAATCAAACGTAGACCAAATTACCGTGCATCCGGGCAAGAATACGTTCTCAGCGGAAATCCGTGGTATCAACCTTCAAAATATCATTACTGACGCAGCCTTTAGTCAAATTTATCAAGCGTTCTTGGACCATAAAGTTTTATTTTTTCGAAACCAACCGCTTGATGATGAATCGCACTTGGCGTTTGCTGAAAGATTTGGTGAACTTGATATTCATATTAACCGGGACACTCACCT
Source organism: uncultured Thalassobaculaceae bacterium (assembly GCA_964483985.1). Taxonomy (GTDB): domain Bacteria; phylum Pseudomonadota; class Alphaproteobacteria; order Thalassobaculales; family Thalassobaculaceae; genus CAZADS01. The sequence goes on along the minus strand of CAZADS010000089.1, from coordinate 18,822 downwards.
AAAAGGACATCCAAAAGTTCAAGTTTTTAGCAACCAAAATAAGGATGGGACAACTACGGGCGAGATTGAGCGGGGTACACTCATATGGCACACTGATAAATCTTATACTCCTACACCATCTCTCACAACCATTCTTCGTTCCCCTAAGATTGCTGGCGTCGGGGGAAGTACGATGTTTGCAGATATGTCTCAGGGATATGCAAGCCTTTCAATTCCCCTCAAGGAAAAAATAGAAAATCTTAATGCGATTCATAGTTGGAAACGAAGCCGGGAAAAATCTAAAGACAGACCGGCTACCGATTCGGAATTAGCCGCTGCCCCACCAGTAGAACACCCAATCGTTCGGACTCATCCCGAGACCGGTCGACAGGCATTATATATAGGGAATCATGCTAGTCATGTAGCGGGAATGGATATATCTGAGGGTGAATCCTTGCTACAAGAACTAGAACAGCATGCTACTAAAGAAGAATTTGTGTATCGTCATCAATGGCAAGTAAATGATATTTTAATGTGGGACAATCGGTGCACCTTGCATTGTGTGGAGCCCTACGATCCAATCAAGGAGGCGCGAACAGTCCATCGTGTTGTAGTAAAAGGTGATAAGCCTTTTCGAGATATTTTATTCGGCAACCGTTAATCTCAACAATTCCAAAACTCTTATCCATCGAAATCAGAAATGCTTAGAGGATCGCACCTTCGTTCTTTGATATTTATCATTCTCAGAATTTCAGAAAAGCAATTAATATTATAATCCCCTATCAAATATCCATGGGAACATTTTTGCGTTGTCTGCTTGGAAACAGTCAATATCATCCGAATGCTTTAATGTCAGGCCGATCTCATCGAGCCCTTCCATTAATGCGACTCTCCTTGATTTTGAAATACTAAAACTAAATGAGTACGAATTCGGGATTTCTACAATACAATGCTCTAAATCAACACAAACCAGCGGGTTTTCAGACGTTTGGCAGTGTCGATGTAGCCGTTCCACTTCTTCTAGATCAAGAATTACAGGCAGAAGGCCATTTTTATATGCGTTTTCAGTGAAGATGTCACTAAAGCTGGGTGCAATTACGCTCCGGACACCAAACTGCATAATAGCCCAAACTGCCGCCTCTCTAGAACTCCCACATCCAAAATTTATCCCTCCTATTAAGATTTTGCTCTCTCTAAAAGGTGCTCGGTTAAGAACGAAATCTTCAATCTCTTTTCCATATATATCGTATCGCCAGCCACCGAATAAGCCTTCACCAAGGTCCGCAGATAGAGAACGTTGATATTTGATTGGTATCACTGCGTCCGTATCTATATTAGGCCGAGGCAAACTTGCGGCAACACCTTCTATGCGGGTAAATGCTTCCATAGCGACATTCGTTTCTAGGTCGTTAAAGTTCTGGGATCGGTTATCACCCCCATTACAGCTGTAGCTGCAACGGTTGCTGGACTGGCTAAGTGAGTGCGACTGCGCGGCCCCTGGCGGTTTTCAAAGTTTCGATTTGAAGTAGATATAGAGCGTTCATTGACCCCTACTTGGTCATCGTTCACTGCCACACACATTGGACAACCAGCCTCTCGCCATTCAAACCCAGATGCCTGAAATATTTTGTGCAAACCAATTGTTTCGGCTTCTTGTTTTACTTGCGCCGATCCTGGCACGACCAAAGCCCTTATTTTAGGATTCACCTTTCGCCCTTTTACAATGGCTGCAGCCTCTTTTAAATCCGATAACCGGGAATTAGTACAAGATCCAATAAACGCCACATCAACTTCTAAACCCGACATAGATATTCCTGGTGTTAAACCCATGTAATTCAGTGCATTTTCCATAGATTCACGACGTTGTTTTTCTTTAATTTTTGACGGGTCAGGGATGTGTTCAGCAATATTAATGACATCCTGCGGCGTCGTGCCCCAGGTTACTTGGGGGGCAATCTTTGAACAATCTATATTCTCTTGTTTATCGAACATTGCCCCGGGATCGCCTGGCAACCGGCGCCAGTTTTTAATCGCATGATCCCAAGCTGCTCCTTTTGGTGAATACGATCGGCCGGACAAATATTGGAACGTCTTATCATCGGGTTCAATTAGGCCAGAGCGTGCCCCTAATTCAATTGACATATTGCATATAGTTAAACGCCCCTCTATCTCCAAAGCTCGGATGCCTTCACCTCCGTATTCTACTACATAGCCACGTCCAGCTGACACGCCTACTTGTCCGATCGTATATAAAATTACATCCTTTGGAGAAACACCTTCGTCTATTGTTCCAGAAAAGTTAATTTTCATGCACTTGGGTTTGTGTTGAACGAGTGCTTGCGTTGCCAGAACATGCTTAACCTCGCTTGTCCCAATACCCATGGCCCAACACCCCAACGCTCCACTAGTAGCTGTGTGGCTGTCCCCGCACACTAAAGTAGTTCCTGGCAATGCTATCCCCAGTTCTGGTGCAATTACGTGCACGATCCCCTGTCTGGAATCAGAAACATCAATAAGTTCAATCCCGTGGGCATCACAGTTTTTCCGGATGCTGTCTACAAACTCCTTCCCCCCGGAAAACGTGTAGCCAGACCTACCCGGCTTTGTGGAAATGATGTGATCGATAACTGCAAATGTTAATTCAGGATTACGTGTTTTGCGACCTTCCTCATCTAATTCCTTAAATGCTTTAGCTGAAGTGCATTCATGGACCATATGTCGATCAATATGGATTAAACAGGCTCCATCACTGTTTAAATTTTTGATAAGGTGTTGGCTCCAAATTTTTTCAAATAGTGTTTTCAATTCAGACAAATTATTCTCCAAATCTCAATATTCCAGCAAACTAATGCGCAAAATTAAAATCCTATATTTGATTTCTTTTAATCCACAAAGGCTTTTAATTTCAGTCACTTGATTTACCTATGAGTATCGTACCAAGATACATCCGTAAAAATACAGGGTTATTGGTACTTGTAAAGTGACAGCCCTTTTAAATTAGGAGGAAACGCTTTGAGTATAAGTAAAAACCATCTCATAAAAACATCAATGTCATTAAAATACACAGCAATTGTGGCAGGAATAGCTGCAATGGTTTCGTTATCACCTTCGCTCGCCAACGCAGCGGGGGCAACAGCTGCTGAAAAAGCTGCTGCCCAAAAAGAAGGGGTTGTGCATTATTACACTTCAAGGGCCACTAAAACGGCTCATGCCATTGGGAAAGCGGCAACAAAGGCACTTGGGATAAAGGTCGTAATTACGCGAATTAGTTCATCAACGAACTTCCGAAGAGCCGTTAAAGAATTTGAAACGGGCGTGCATAACGCTGATATAATCGATACCTCGGTTGTTGCTCATTTCTACAGTATGAAAGAGAAAGGCATGCTAGCACCATTTGAGCCTGCCAACATTAAACTATATAGAAAAAAAGATTATTACGATCCCGAACATTACTGGCATGCCTCCCAAATCGGAATGGCCGCTATTCAATATAATGATCAGCTTGTTAAAGGGGACATGATCCCAACTTCCTGGAAAGATTTGATTGATCCAAAATACAAAAATTTAGTAGTTCAAGGGCACATCAATGCCAGTGGCACATCAGCTATTTTAGACTATCATTTGGTGCAGTTATACGGTTGGGACTACTTCAAAAAACTAAAAGCAAACGGAATCATGACCCAACAATCTTGCGACGCCTCGAATATAGTGGCAAGTGGCGAAAGACTGGTTCTGCTTTGCGACCATCAAATCACTGCTCCAGCCCGGACACGTGGACTTCCCATCGAAACCGTATTTCCTAAAGATGGGGTTTTTGGTCAATTAGGACCGGTTGCCATTATGAAGCATGCACCACATCCGAATGCGGCGCGGGTGTTAAAAGATTGGATCACCTCACCAGAAGGCCAGCAATATTATGTCAACGGCGGTGTGCTCTCACCAATCGATCACGACGATATCAAATATCCAACCCGGTATCCTAACCCAAAAACAATGACTATTATTAGCGCGGATCCAAAAGAAGTTGCGAAATGGTTAAAAGAAGGTAAAAAGAAATTTTCGGCTATTTTTGGGGGTTAATTAAAATACAATCCTTCAATCACAGTTAAGAGATTGAAAAAGCTTCCCCGGTTCGATAATGCTTCGAACCGGGGAAAATTAAGTGCCCGTTGATCTAATCAGGCATTTTGATATCCAGACAATCTCTATATAGGGGTTTAACTAACTTTAATTTTTTATGTAACTTCAAAGCTATACCTGCGACCAGCTATTAAACTAGGATATTCAACATGACGCTGTTAAGCACCAGCGCTACATCGCGAGACAACCAAGAAAAAATTCGATGGGGCCAACATTTAAACGCCACGAATCTCATATGGATTGGCGTTATCGCCGCATTACTTATCTTAGTTTTACTGCCGATGTATCACCTCTTATTAGAGAGCTTCATAACGGAAGAGGGAACATCACTAGGAAATTATGCGGAGCTATTTCGCAATAACACATTCCACCTAGCAGTCAAAAATTCCCTTATCCTGGGGTTAGCCTGCGGTGTTTTAGGAATGTTGATGGGCGCGCCGTTAGCTTGGTTGGTAAGCCGTACAGATATTCCCTGTCGTGGCTTAATACGTATAGGGGTTCTTGGAGCTTTTGTAACGCCTGGCTTTGTCAACGCTCTATCTTGGATTTTATTGGGTGGCCCAAATGCTGGAATGCTCAACAAAATATGGCGTTGGATGACAGGAAGTGCCGACCCACTTATTAATATTTTTTCCTTCGAGGGTTTGATCCTGGTTTCACTGGCCACTGTTTATCCGTTAGCGTTTTTATTTATGTATAATGCATTTGAAATGATGGACACTGAAATAGAAGAGGCTGCCCGCGTATCCGGCGCAGGAAAGTTTAAGGTGTTGGCATCAATTACACTCCCGCTCGCATGGCCGGCCGCTTTGTCTGGGTTCATTTTGATGTTTCTAGAATCCCTAATTCTTTATGGTGTACCTGCCACTTTAGGTGTGCCGTCCAATATTTACGTTATAACGACCCAACTTTGGTCTCTATTTGAATACCCGCCTCAAGTAGGATTGGCAGCGGCTTTATCACTGCCCTTATTACTCGTCACTGTTGTATTACTTTGGCTCCAAAGAAAAATGCTAAGCCGGGGAAACTATGCAACCATAAAAGGCAAAGGTGGCAGACGTCATCGCGTAAGCCTTGGCGCATGGAAATGGCCGGCAATTATTCTAACGTTCTTGATCATCCTTTTTACATTTATTCTGCCCTATTGGATGATAATCGGGACTTCTTTGTTAGAGCAATCCTGGAAAGGATATTCTTTAGACAATTTCAGTTTCACAAACTTCTACTACGTGCTTTTCGATTATGAATTTGGCCTGCTTTCGATTAAGAACAGCTTGATTACCAGTTTTTTTGCCTCGACAATCGGCGTCGCTATTATGTCGGTTATCGCTTATTTATCTGTGCGCAATATTGTTCCGCTCGGTGGATGGTTAGCATTCCTAGCCACAGCACCTTTGGTGATACCTGGCATGGTATTTGCCGTCGGGTTATTTGCGGCATACAGCAGCGGTCCCATTATGCTTTATGGTACCCTTACCATTATCTCGCTGGCTTATTTGACCAAGTTCATGCCATTTGCCTATATGAGTTGCTCTTCCTCTCTAGCAAGCATTTATGAAGAATTGGAGAGTGCTGCGAGTGTGCTAGGGGCATCCCGGCTACGGATATTGCGGGATATCACCGGCCCGCTGATGAAGACAGGAATGCTCGCTGGATTTATATTAATTTTTGTTCCATCCGTTAAAGAACTTAGTTCTTCAGTCCTTTTATATAATGCCAAAACCACAGTCATAGCCACCGCTATTATGGATGCATATATGTTGCCAAGTTGGGAAGCCATCGCTGCTTTGTCTGTAATATTATTAGCCATTAATGCTTTCATTATCATCGTGGGATATTGGATTCTAGGGGGAAATATTCTTGGCCAAGGCCGTTAAAAAACTAGGAGGGTCCTTCTTATGACTGTGCAAAATAAGATTGCCGTTATAGCTGGCGCCGGGAGAGGTATTGGCAGAGCTTCTGCCGAGTTGCTCGCACGAAATGGTGCAAAAGTTGTTCTAACTGATCTAAATTTCGACGGAGTCGAGGACGGCGCAGCTGCGATAAATGAATCCGGCGGTACCGCGATCGCGCACCGGCTTGATATTTCAAATAATCAATCCTGTGAAGAAGCAATCGAGTTTGTAACAGAACAATGGGGACAGGTGGATATTTTAGTCAACTGCGCGGGCATCGCTCCCCGGAAACATGTAATCGAAATGTCTGATGAAGAGTGGCACCAAGTTGTCGCAGTTAATTTGCATGGAACATTTTATATAACGCGGGCAGCTGCGCGAGTGATGGTAAAGCAACAATCTGGCGCGATAGTACTTTTTGCCTCCGATCGGGGCATTTTTGGTTTATCTGGAGGGTCGCATTATTCTGCATCAAAGGCCGGAGTGATTGCTTATACAAAATCTCTCGCCCTTGAATTAGGTTCAAAAAACATAACGGTTAATGCAATCAACCCAGGCACTACAGACACTCCACTAGCGCGCGGTACATTGACTAACGAGGAATGGGAGAAACGATGGAGTCAAGACCCTCTCGGACGATTAAGTTTGCCGGAGGACATTGCCGAAACCGTTCTATTTCTTTCGGGACCCGCCAGCAAATTTATGACCGGGCAATTAATTACAACAAGAATGCGATTTGGTTAAACTAGCTCTATAAAAGACCACCTAGGAGAACTTTACTTTGTCAACATACGATTCCGAATCTGAAACTAATATGATCGAGGTCGAAGACCTTGTAGTTAAATATGGGGACACCACGGCAGTTGATGGTATAAATTTTAACCTCCGGGTCGGCGAACATTTGACGCTCCTGGGGCCGTCTGGGTGTGGAAAAACAACGACACTAAGGGCTATAGCCGGCCTTGAAGAACCTAGTTCCGGAAAAATTACAATCAACGGTGAGACCGTATTTTCGAGCGACCAGAAAATAAATATTCCCACGGAAAATCGCGGTTTGGCAATGGTATTCCAGTCTTATGCTATCTGGCCTCATATGACAGTAGCCCAAAACGTTGGCTATGGTTTAAAGGTAAAGAGCCTACCACGTGCTGAAATTGACGCTGGACTAAATTGGGCGTTGGAATTGGTGGAAATGGAGAGTTTTAGAGACCGTAGTGCAGCCAATTTATCTGGCGGGCAACAGCAAAGGGTAGCCCTCGCGCGAGCGCTAGCTGTTAGACCCAGTGTTGTATTACTCGACGAACCGCTGAGCAACTTGGACGCTCGTCTTCGAGCTGGAATGAGACGCGAAATGCAGCAACTCCAAAAACAGATTGGCGTAAGCTCTTTATACGTTACGCATGATCAAGAAGAAGCCTTAGTATTATCAGATCGTATAATAGTTATGAATGCTGGTCGAATTGCGCAAATCGACACACCGGATAATCTTTATCGATTCCCAAGAACTGACTTTGTAGCCGATTTCGTCGGCGCCGCAAACGTGGTCTCAGGTCAACTAAAGCCAGAGCTAACTAATGATTCGCAAGTCGTAATCGAAACTCCTGGAGGAAACTTAATTCATGCCGAAAACCAGGGAGTGACTACAGAAAATTCGATGAAAGTCGCGTTTAGACCGGCATTTGCACACCTAGCGTCATCACCGGATAAAAAATCACTTAATAACTGGCTTGCTAAAATCAAACAACGCGTTTTTCTTGGCGAAGCCTATGAATACAGCCTGACCTGGGAAGGCAACCAAATAGTTATTAAGGGAAGTATCGATACTCCATACTCAGAGGGCGAGGACGTTTATATAATAGCAGATCCAAAACACTGCGTTGTCTTAGATCCCAACGGATAAATATTCATCGAAAGTAGCGAGAAAGATGTCTAAACATTTTCAAATAATAGATGCTGATGGACATGTCGTAGAACCTTTGGACATGTTCACCCAGTATTTAGACCCTGCTTTCGCCAAAAATAAACCAGGGTTCGAAAAAGACTCAAATGGTAATTTACGATTTCAATTGGATGGAAAGCTTTGGCCGAAACAGGCTGGTTTAGGGGCCGGGAGACCGGAAGGGATTGGGGCCTTTTACGATCATGATTCCGATCATCGACGAGAAGGTGGGTGGAATTCCCAAGAACGCCTTAATGACATGAATAGCGAAGGAATAGATACGATGGTACTTTATCCGTCTATGCTACTCCTCGGGATAGCCACTGTAAAAAACCCCAGTTTTGCTGAAGCTGTGTGCCGCGCCTATAATGACTGGTTATACGACCAATGTAGACAATTTCCTGATCGAATGATCGGTGTAGCCCTGGTGCCTTTTCAACATCCTGAAGTTTCTGTGCGAGAAGCTAAACGATGCGTAACCGAATTAGCTATGCGGGGAGTAATGGCGCACCCGGCGCCTGCGGACGAACGAAATCTCGACCACCCAGATTTTGACCCTATTTATGAAACCGTTCAGGGGTTAGGAGTGCCACTATCATTCCATGAAGGAGGTGGTGGCCACGAGCGCACACTTAGCTCTTACAGATACGACAACTATATTTTAACTCATGTGATTTCACATCCATTCGAACAAATGACGGCCTGCGCAAATATGATAGTGGGTGGCGTTTTTGAGAAATTTCCAAATTTACAAGTGGCCTATTTAGAAGCTGGCTGCGGTTGGCTCCCAGGTTGGTTGGACCGATTGGACGAGCATCTTGAGAGATTGCATCATTTAGCCCCTGTTTTGACTATGAAACCAAGTGATTATTTTAATCGAAATTGCTGGATCAGTTGTGATCCCGACGAACGAACACTTAGTGCAACTATAAGTTTGATCGGAGACGAACGGATAGTTTGGGCCTCTGACTATCCGCACCTAGACGCCAGGGACGGACCAGTGAAAAAATTTTTTGCTACCCAAGAAGCGTTATCCGCCGATAGCCTCAAAGCAATTCTACAAGATAATCCACGGCGTCTTTATGGCTTAAGCGAACCAGAAGTCGTTTAGCATCAAGTTTAATACGATACATACGGTGTGGCCCCACCATCCACTGCTACCGCCTGGCCCGTTATAGCCGACGCATTTATGGATGCCAGAAACAAAACTAACGGGGCAATATCCTTTGGTTCTATAATCCTTCCAATCGGAAATTCAGAAGTAAAAGATGCCTCTGCCTCCTCAATAGAAACGCCGAGTTGCTTTGCCCGAGCAGCCAAACGAGCAGGATATCGATCTGTTTTTGTAAAGGGAGGGTGCACTACATTTACAGTTATCCCGTCTGCTGCAATATCGTTACTAAAATGCTTAACAAAATTTGATAGCGAGGAATTTCCTAAACCACTCGGCAATGAAGACGGCCCCGGTGTTCTTGACGACGTCCCTCCTATGCAAACTATACGTCCGGCTCCACTTGCCCTAAGAAAAGGAAGACTAAATCGGCAACACCGCATCGACGCTAGCGTCTTACCGATTACGCGTTCCATTACCTGTTCATCCGAAAGGTCTTCTAGGCGGCCACCAACATTTGTCGACGCATTATTGATTAAGATGTCTAAACCACCAAAACTTTTAACAGTTTCGTTCACAGCAGACTCACATCCTTCTGATGTAAAAAGATCAGCTGAAACCCAAACCGCCTTAGCACCGGTTTCCTGGATTTTTGAACAGGATGCTTCTAGAGCCCCAGCATCGCGGGCGCATAAAGCAACTTTCGCGCCCTCATTCGCAAAGGCTTCTGCTATTGAGAAACCAATTCCCTTACTACCACCTGTTATCAAAACAGATTTACCCGATAAATTAAGATCGATGACGAAAATCCTCTTGCCATATAGAAAATTACTACAAAATATACTCCAAGATATTACACGACTAAACCCCAAAATGATCTGGAGAAATCCAGGGAATGTTAATTCACGGGTAAAATAGGATTGAATCGACGATCTACTTTAAAACGGCTAATAAATCGATTAAATTCTACTTAATTGCTGGAATGTTTTTTACCAAAGCGCAAATAGCCTGGAGAATTATGATGTCTAAAGCTTCATTAGATTATACTGCGAGTCAACTAGCCGAAGAAGTAAAGCGCCTTGTTGCGATACATGGCCAGGATGGACCAAAATTACTTGAGGGATTAAAGAAACCGTACGCAGCCATGCTTGCCCAGGATCTAAGTGAAGCCGGAGTAAAACGACAGGGGAATCACATTAATAATTCCAAATACCTATATTACGACGGTGAAATGTCTATTACGTTCGATCAACTTCCAAAAGATAAATACATTCCACCCCATGATCATGGCGTTTGGGAATCAGTGGGGGTATATAGTGGAAAATTAAAACATGTCGTTTACGACAGAAAGGACGACGGTAGTAAAGAAGGTTATGCAGAATTAGAAATAGTTGACGATAGAGTTTTAGAAGCAAACGATTTAGCCATGGTAGCGCCGCCAAGAGAAATCCATAGCTTTCAAGCTTTAACTGACGATACTTTTGCCGTGACTATTGTAGGGGGTCGTTATAAACCGGACCGTGCATACTATAAACCCGAGCAAAATAGTTACGTCCGTTTAACTCCTCAGAAAACAGGGATTAAAGAAACCGCAGAATAGTTGGCTAATGCATTTTATCCAATCTAAGTCAATTAAATACGAAATTTAAACGCAAAAAGATGCTGGTTGGCACCCCTAAGAGAATAAATAGTAAAAAGGGGTGCCAACCAATCTAAAGTCTTCTATATATCAAACCAATGGCAGAAAAATGGATACTTCTAATTTCAATCAAACAAAAGCTTTTAAAGAGGGCTTAAAAGTACGAACGGAGGTCTTGGGTGAGGAGCACGTTAAACGCTCCCTAGAAGTAGCAGCCAAAGACCCTTTTACTCATCGATTTCAACAATTTGCAATCGAATATGGCTGGGGGACAACCTGGACTTCCGAAACTTTGGATAGGAAATCAAAAAGCCTCATGAATTTGTGTTTGTTAACTGGACTAGGACGAGAAACAGAGCTTAAGCTTCACGTTAGAGGTGCTATAAATAATGGCCTCTCTAAAGACGAAATTGCTGAGGCCTTTGTTCATACAGCTATTTATGCAGGTGCGCCGGCAGCGTCGGCGGCTTTTCGTGTCGCTAAAGAAGTTTTTGACGATATGGGGATTTGACTGCTTTGCACAATAGTCAAATCCACTATTAATAGAATAAATATCATATCAAGGGATTCATGGCCGTACCTTTATTACCTTTATCGCCGCTCATAAACACCCGAAATAAATAATGGGGAGAAACTGTTGTGCGAAATTCAAGAACTGTCCTCATAGATACTAATCCCGGGCGAAATGCCCAAACCTATGGCATAGCAAGAGAATTAGGAACAGATATTGAACTCATCCATGAACCGTCAATTGGGGTTATCGGTAACAAAGGTGATTCTCAGTGTTACTTAGGCGTTCAACAAAAAGTTGAAGTTATACAAGAACGACTTCGAAAGAAAATGGGTAGGGGAAACAATCAATTACGCATGCGGTTAGTTCAGCCAGAATATACCGTTGCAACATCGGACGGGATGCGCAATGGGACCAGGGAAATGCGATATTCACTTATCGGCCGGGAAGTCACCCATGATACCGTCTGTGAGCATTTAAGTGCAAGCGGACTTGAAGGGACTATCGCCGTCGTCGCATGCGACAAACCGCCAGTAGGAACTATTGCCGCCATTCTTGAACACAATAGACCCGCAATCATAATGTCTGATGGACCGATTCGTCCAGGCACAGACTCAGTAACGAAGGAGCCAATAGATATCATTACGGGCTTTCAATTGGGGGGGCACGATGATGAAGAATTAAAGAAGAGGATTGCATGTGAGGCTTGCCCCGGCTTTGGTAGCTGCGGTGGTATGTTTACATACAATACGATGCAGACATTTATCGGTGTTGTGGGAATGGAACCTCTTCATATGATTGCGCCTCCATCCGATGATAGCCGTCGCCTGAAACAGTTCCCAGATCAGCTTATTAATTATTTAAAGGGCATGATTGATGCTCAAATATTACCGAGGGATATTGTTAACCGTGATTCGATCCGCAATGCGATGATTGTGTCTATGGCGATTGGAGGTTCGACGAACGTTCTCCTGCATGGACCGGAGATTGCTAGGGCAGCAGGTTTTAAAAACTTTGCGCAGGATATAATGTCTCCCGAAGAATTTAACCATCTGTCGCAGTACGTAGTGCCGGTTTTAATTGATGCTAGACCTTTTGGTAGGTATTCAATGGTAGATATAGACGAAAAAGGAGGGGTCCAAGTTATCGTAAAAGAATTACTTGATGCTGGATTGTTGAATGGTGATACAATTACCTGTACGGGTGAAACACTTAAAGAGCAGATTGAACGCCTCAGCCCATCAGGCCCAGACGGCATAGTAATTTATACGGTCGAGAAACCTTACAAACCAACAGGAGGCCTGAGAGTCCTTGGAGGCAATCTTTCTAAGGATTTTAGCGCTGTATTGAAGCTCGCTGGTGTCGAAGCCGGGCTAGAAGACAATATATTTAAAGGAAAAGCCAGAGTCTTTGATGGTGAACGCAACCTTCTATCTTCGCTTGAAAACGAGCCACATATCTTCGAGAATAATGATATGGTGATAGTTCGCTATGAAGGGCCAAGTGGGGCTCCCGGCATGCCTGAAATGCTCGATTCCACGTCAAGAATAACGACATTATGCAGGGAAAATAGCATCGTAGTGGGTTTAATGACCGATGGTCGATTTTCCGGCGGCTCTGTTGGGCTTGTAATCGGACATGTTGGCCCAGAAGCAGCGTTAGGTGGGGAAATTGCTTTTATAGAGAACGGCGATGAAATTGTTATTGATCTAAACAAAAATGAGATAAACTGTACCCAGCTCTTGGAAGAAGAAGTTTTGAATACCCGCAAGAAAAATTGGCAAAAAACCGTAGATACGAATAACGGGATACATCCATCTGTCGGCGAAGTTGATACAAGATTACTCAATCGAATGCGACAGTCGGCAGTGTCTGCAACCTTGGGAGCAGGTATGCACCCGAATCGTCAGCTCTGGGTAAGCGAACCACGCGATCCACTTCAAACTGGATTTGTACCATCAAATAAATACAGGCCAGAAGTCGTTTAATTAACCTATTCTCAAAAAAACGTAGCGTCGATAATAAGTTGATCAAACCACTGCACTTAAAATTAAATTTCCTTTATCGTCAACCACGCTCTGATAACCGGGGTGAATTACTGTCGTGGCGTCTAATTCTATGACTATGGCTGGCCCAATTAAACAATCCCCAGGAACCAATTTATAGCGATCATAAAAGGGACAAGTCACATAACCATTACTCTCGAAAAAATAAACAGATCGCTCGGATAATTGAACACTTTCCAATTTTCGTTTTGCACCCACCAAGTTTCGTAAGCTGGGTTTTGCAACCCTACCGACGGCCGTAACCCGTAAATTGACAATCTCAACAGGTTCACCCTTAGTACTGAACCCGTAAGCGCGGTCGTGTTCTAGGTAAAATTCTTCTAGGATTTTTCCGATATTCTCAGGCGTCAAAACATGATCTGGAAAAAAAACTGTCAATTCATGACTTTGGCCAACGTACCGTATATCTACTTGACGTTGAAAATCTCTTTCTATCTCAGCAACGCCTTCCCTATCCAATGCCTGAGTGCCTTCGTGCAATAGCCTTTGGAAGGCCTTTTCAAGGGAGGGAAAATCTATACGGTCGATCCTTTCTATCCAAGTTGCGGACATCTCATGTTTTAAATCTGTGACCAAGAGCCCCAATGCAGAAAATGTGCCCGGACTCATTGGCACTATCACAACCGGCATCCCTGTTTCCTCCGCCAATCTATTAGCGTGAATGGGGCCTGCTCCTCCAAAAGCAACCAACGCTGAGTCTCGCGGATCATAGCCGCGCTGAACTGATACCAGACGGATAGCGTTTACCATCGCAGCATTTGCAATTTCAATAATACCGTACGCTGTTTCAACCACGTCAAGTCCCAAATGGCGAGCGCATCGATCTTGTATCGCATCATAAGCCGCTTTTTTATCTAATTTCATTCTACCACCAAGAAAAAAATCTTCCTGAATCCTGCCAAGGACTATATTTGCATCTGTGATGGTTGGCTCATAACCCCCTTTTTTATAGCAAACGGGACCAGGGAAAGCGCCTGCACTCCTTGGCCCCACCCGGAGGATTCCACCTGAGTCAATCCAAGCTATCGACCCACCGCCGGCCCCTATTTCCACGAGATCGATTACAGGCGTACGTATGGGATAACCGGCACCCCTTTGAGACCCAAACCCTGATCCAGCTTGAGTACCGACTTCGTAATCCTTAGTTACCTTTGGTGCGCCGTTTTGGATAAGTCCCACCTTCGCAGTCGTACCGCCCATATCAAAAGAAATAACGTCTTTCTTATTCAACGTTTCACCTAAATAAGCTGCCGAGACAACACCTGCCGCCGGACCAGATTCAACCATAAATACTGGTTTATTTATAGCCTCAGCAAATGTGTAAACCCCACCACCACTCTGCATGAGTAGCAACTCAGCAGTTAGGTTTTCTCTCCGTAATTGAGTTTCTATGCGCCCAAGATACCGAGCTACGACGGGTCGAATTCCAGCATTTATAACAGTCGTGCTAGCACGGGAATATTCTCGGAACTCAGGCGCAACTTCAGACGAAAGAGATAGATGAACGTCAGGGAAAGTTTCTTTAATAACCTGGGCAATCTGCTGTTCATGAGTCGGATTGAGATAAGCGTGTAATAGACAGATCGCGATGGACTCAACTTTTTCACTCCGAAGTTTCTGAGCGATACGTCTAGCCTCGTCAACATCCAGTGGCAAAAGGATTTTACCTGATGAATCCAGCCGCTCTGTTACTCCGCAACACAAATATCGGGGCACTAAAGGCGGCAGTTTCTCAAATTGCAAATCGTAAAGCGATGGTCTTGTTTGCCTTCCTATTTCCAGCATATCGCTAAAACCATCCGTTGTTATAAATCCTGTTCTGGCCATTTTACCTTCAATAATGGCATTGGTCGCTACCGTCGTTGCATGCACAAGAAATGTGATATTGGCTGGATCAACTTTGTTAGATTCCAATATATCGTGCACTACAGCCATAAAACCCAGTGAAGGATCTTGTGGTGTCGAAGGTGTTTTAGCTACCTTGATTTCACCAGTATTTTCGTTAATTAAAGTGGCATCAGTAAATGTGCCGCCTATATCCACGCCAATTCTGTATTTTTGGTCAACCACTTAGAAACTTTTACAAAACAGTAATGGACACTCTAGTATCACTACTATTTTCCCTTCCAATCATTTCTAATCAAAAATAATCCTGAATCTTCTGCGCCATAATCCGTATCCGTGTGTACCCCTATGAGAGTATTACAACGCTTGCTATACCGGCAAGAGCAATCAGTCAGCCAGCTGGCATCCAATCTTTAAGCTTCATCATTTTGATCTTATCATATGAATTCAGCATTTAGATCAAGCCTCATGAGTACTTGTTACAAGTGGAATAAATCATTTCAACCGGTATCAGTTACCGTCTCATAATCCAACTTTGAGCCAACTAAGGCTTTTTACGCTAACAAAAATTGTCTAAATGGAACAAAAACGGCTGGAATACCATGTAAATACTATTCGCTACAGTCGATTGAGCTTTTTACTGACCTAAGTCCTAAGCGGAAAATATTATCGGTATTTACGTAATCAGAAACTTAAACATTGTTTAAAATTATCTGCCATGTCACGCATGAGTTTGAAATAGAGCATTGGACCATCATCAATCCTTGCTCCTAGCGGGTCGAGTATTCCATGTTTCGCGGATGTCCCTTCAGTGATTGTTTTAATTAAACGATTAGAAAATTGCGGCTCACGAAAAATGCATACAGTCGAAGTTTGCTTAAGCTTTTCCCGGATTTCTTTTATACGATTTGGTGATGGAAATTCATGAGGATCAAGTGTGATCGAACCAGCCGCTCTAAGACCATAGTGTCGTTCAAAATATTGATACCCATCGTGGAAAACAATAAACGGTTTTTCCTTGACGTTGGCAAGCGAGGCTGTCAACTCAAGATTTAGACTAGCGATTTTCTCAATATAGTCTCGTGCGTTAGCTTTATAGACAGTTCGGTTCTCTGGATAGAGGGCGCCTAATTCTTTTGTGATCGCACTAATGATTCGACTAGCGTTACCTGGGTCAAGCCATACGTGCATGTCGCGAACCGCGTCATCACCATGTTCCTCTTCATGTTGGTGCTCTGCATGATTGTGACCTTCGTGCTGATCCTCTTCCCAAACACCACCTTTCCGCAAAGGAAGTAACCTTAACTTAGCTTTTTTCGACACAGGTGCTTTTACAACATGCCTTGGTATGATTTCAAACGCATCCTTAAGAAATGTCTCAAAATTATCTCCAATATAAAAAACTAACTTTGCTTTGTGCAACAGCTTCATCTGGGAAGGTTTAAATTGAAAACCATGTGGAGATGAAGCGCCGGCAACCAAAAGTGTCGCACTACCCGTATCTCCCATAACGCCACTAACAAGTGAGTGCAGAGGTTTTATGGTTACAACTATACCCGCGGTTTCCGACGCTTGTGCGCCAGAAATCGAAAACCCGAACAGTACCAAAACTAATGCTACACTCTTTAAACTCATGACAGTTCCTGACACTTGATTTTAGAAACGAAAATTCTATATCTATTAATGTTATGTTATAACATTTCGGTTTTAAACTCAATATTGATCCAAGAGAGATAACGATGAAACTTAAATTACTATCAGTCGCTGCTATAATTTTGTTGAGCAGTCCCGCATATGCGGCTGGTGACCACGATCACAGCGCACATTCTAAGGGTAAAAAGAAATTTTATAGTCATCTTGATGTTCGCGTCCATGTAGATCGCATTGTTGACTCAGAAGAAGCGGACGAGGAATTTGATGAATTGTATAGTCATTCGCACCTAGAACTGGGCGTAAAAGTAAGCCCAAAGTTTTCAATAAATTCGAATCTCAAATTAGAGGGTGAGCCCGCTGGGCATGCACACGGGCACGGCGGAGAAGGTTCCGAGAGTCCGGGAGGCGATAAAGTTTTTGATGACCATCCACTACTTATCGAACATTTAACTATAAATTTTGATAATGAACACTATTCAATATATGCCGGAAAATTCAATCCGATTGTCGGATTTGATTATCATAAATTCCCTGGTATTTACGGCTATCAGGTTATCGAAGGATACTTAATCCGTGAACGCATTGGCCTGGGAGCAGAACTAAATCACGACGCGGATAACTTGGGAAAACACACTCTGAACCTTAGTACATTTTTTACAGATACCACAGCGTTGAGTGACTCAATTTTGTTTCAGCGAGGTCACACCAGTAAGGGAGATGGTGGTCTTTCCAACACCGAGGACCTATCATCCTTTGCGGTATCTTTAGGTGGCGATGATTTTTACTCCTTCACTAATAATATCGCAGAAGGCCTCTCCTATCGCATCGGTTATGCAAAACAGGCCGCCGGAACTGGCAACGAACAAGATGAGGTCCGTTATTCGGGTTCTTTGGGATACCAGCACATACTCTCTAAAGATTTTGACGCAAAATTAGTGACTGAATATATGGCGATAGATCACCTCGGTGGAGAGGCAGCACATGACAGAAGCTATAGCACACTCGCTTTAGGTATTAATTATAAAAATTGGAAGCTTGGAACTTCCTATACCTATATTGAAAACGATGCCGATGAGGAAGATGAAAGTCACAATGGCCACATCTTTCAAATCTCCGCCGGTTATACGTTTTCCAATGGGATTGGATTGGATTTGGGCTATAAGCGAGCCGACGAAGAAAATGAAGAAAGCGATCGCGTTGGCGCGCTAGTAACTTACAGTTATGAATTTTAAAATGAAAACTCTACGCAACGGCGGTTAAATCAACACAACAGAGATAGTGATAAGTATACAAATTTTATCTATCTCTTATAGGTTCGAGTTATTGCATCCCTATGTCCGCTTGAATTGGTTTTGGAGACAACTTGAAAAAATAGGACTTTATAAGAAAACTAACAAATAAGCTTCTGAATTTATATCGTTTAACTAGGATTGAGCCCGAAGCTCAGCAGTCTTTTTATCATCGACTCGCCCCGTTTTCGGATCGATCAAAACTCTATAAACCTCTCTAGCCCGTGTGATTCCAATTTTTCCATCCCTCACATCCGTAAGAACAGCTTGTGGATTTCGATCACTAGGTGCGCCGTATCCTCCACCGCCGCATGTCTGGAAACTAATAACATCTCCCGGTTCAAGTTGTAACGTAACTTTGGATCTCAATACCTTATTGTCGCGCTCCGGATTCAGAATGAAGTTAGCTTTGGAACCGGATTCCCCATCAAATAAACCCCAAGGCCCCCAGCGGTCTCGGTCCGCAAGTATAGTAAATGAAGTAGAGTGGTCGGGGAAAAGATAATCCCTCCGCAAACCCAATCCACCGCGATGACGTCCGGCACCCTCTGTTTCTTCAATTAATTCATAACGGGTAATGCGAACTGGATAATTAATTTCAATTTCTTCTATTGGGGCATTTTCTGTATTTTGTCCATGCGCTTGAACCGCATCTGGCCCATCCAGAGTAGCTCGACCACCATATCCACCAGCTATTGCTTCATAGAAAGCATATAATTTTCCGCTACGTGGATCGGTCCCACCAAAGCCCACTT
>CAZADS010000088.1:0-111058 GCA_964483985.1 uncultured Thalassobaculaceae bacterium | reverse complement strand
TTTTATAAAAATCAAATTAATCTAGACGAAAAAACTGTTTTAGTAACGGGCGGAACCGGTTCGTTTGGCCGAGCCTTTATAAGGTCGATACTTGCAAAACATGATGTGAAACGGTGTATCGTTTTTTCAAGGGATGAACTTAAGCAATACGAAATGGCACAGGAATTTCCGTCTGGTCCCGGTCTTCCGATTCGGTACTTTATAGGCGATGTTAGAGATCCCGAGCGTCTTGAACTTGCGATGCGAGGGGTCGATTATGTGGTTCATGCGGCGGCACTGAAACATGTTCCAACAGCAGAATATAATCCTTTTGAATGTGTGAAGACCAACGTCAATGGCGCAGAAAATATTGTTCTATCTGCAATTCGGACCGGCGTTAAAAAGGTAATAGCTTTGTCTACGGATAAAGCATCCAATCCAATAAATCTGTATGGGGCAACAAAACTTGCTTCGGATAAAATTTTCGTTGCGGCGAATAATTTATCTGGATCCGGGGGTTGTTTGTTTTCGGTTGTTCGCTACGGAAATGTAATAGGATCTAGAGGCAGTGTTGTTCCTTTTTTTAAAAAATTAGTGGAGGATGGAGCACCAGATTTGCCTATTACTGATCGACGGATGACGAGGTTTTGGATAACCCTTGATCAAGGGGTAGCATTTGTACTTTCGTGTATGGAGATTATGCAAGGGGGAGAAATTTTTGTTCCAAAAATTGCTTCTATGAAAGTCACAGATATTGCTAAAAGCATAGCGCCCAATTTGCCTCACCGGATAGTCGGAATAAGAGCGGGTGAAAAATTGCATGAGGTGATGATTTCAGAGGAGGATGCTCGTTCCACTGTGGAATTGTTGGATAGATATGCGATTTTAAATCCGTTCTTTTTTGAATCTCTAAATTTGGAATATAAAAAAATTGGCGCCACACTTGTTGATCCTGACTTCCGATATGCTAGCGATACCAACGCCCGTTGGTTAAAGATACCGGATATTATGAAAGTTGTGGGTGAAACTAACTAACGACAGTTTAGATTATTATGTTTCCGTAAAAACAAAATTGGCTCTATCGTTATAATATATCTGCATTTAGTTTTCGATAATATACGAGTTCCTAAAAAAGGCTGAATCAAACAGATTGGTTTCCATAGTATAAAGTGACAACATGTTTTGCTTCGGCAAAAAACAGCCATCTTTCAACGATTGTGCCAATTCCTCCCGCCATAACTCCTATTAGAGATAATATAATTATTCCAAATGCTGAGTGAATCAGTGTCATCGCTAGGGCTGATGTGGCGGGGATGATAAAAAGCGTTACCAAGGCAATGTGGCGAAGTTTTGTTCTATGTTTACGAGCTATAGAAAATGCCATTTCACGCGTGATATAATTTTCAGACGTTGTTGGGGCATCTAACATGCGGATTTTTTTTTTATCGTCAGCTAGACCGGTAGCGCTATGCGTAGTTGATAGTGACTTTTGTGTATCTATTAATCGCCAATAATTTATCTTAAGCATGCCGACTATCACTGAGAGCAATAATGCAGTCCACCCAAATTCTTTCGTAAACAAGCCAAAAATCGCGGTTATAAAAGAAAGAAGAATAGATCCGCCAAGTAATCCAATTAACAAATAACCTGGCACTACGTAAAAATTATTCCATTGCCGAATAGTTTTAAGGGATGAATAAATTTTACCAGTACAGAATACGGTAATCATTGCTAATAATGCGGCAAGAATACCCCAATTTTTCCAAGCTATATCAAAATAATTAGAGAAACCCCAGCCAATAAAAAAAAACATAGTCGGAATATAGGTTAATACTGCAAACACTCCTTCTCGGGACAACCATGATGATCGCCATTGCGTTAATGCTCGCCAAGCGCGTTCTGGATGTCCTAGATGGGCCAATGAGGATAAAAGTCCAACAGTAACTAATAATAGGGAAATTCCAATCCCATAAAGGCCTACTGTACTGTTTTTGGGTAGAAATTCAGCCGCGGAGAAAATCGCAAGCAACGTAAGTAGCCCGTATCCGGCCCCAGATAGAGCGGTGAAAATGATTACAGAAAAAGCCGGATTCATGATATTCCTTCTTTAACGAGATAGCATAGTGTCGATCCACGCAAGTAACGAATTGGAAACCTTTTGAGACTCATCAGATGAGTTGTTTCCGTTTCCGGGCAATAACTGCGCAGGCTTGTCTATAGTCCCACTATGATTAGACCGTGGCCGTGGGGGTAAATATTTGTTAGTGGGTTTATAGCCTAATTCCGGCATTAAGTCATATCCTTGACGTTCTTTTACTAAAAGCGAGACATCGGATGTTGGATCGCCAAGATCACCAAAATGACGAGCGCTTGTAGGGCAGGTTGAAACACAGGCTGGAACGCGGTCGACCTCCTCTAATTGTTCATTGTATATTTTATCGATACATAGAGTGCATTTCTTCATTACCCCATCAGCGTGATCGTATTCCCGTGCACCGTAAGGGCAGGCCCAGGAGCAAAGTTTGCATCCAATACAGGTCTCTGAATTGACTAGTACTATCCCGTCTTCTTCTCTTTTATAAGACGCGCCTGTGGGGCATACTGTAACGCAGTCGGCTTCTTCACAATGTAGGCATGATCTTGGAAAATAAACAGTTTGGCTGTCCGATTTGCCGCTAATTTCAAATGTGTGGATTCGGTTGAACCAAACTCCCCATGCGCCTTTGTCGCTGCTGTCGTCGCTCGTTTCGTCCGAATAGGCATTCCAGTCAGTCATTGGAGCAGAGTGTCCGCCAGAATTCCATTCTTTGCAGTTAACGGCGCAGGCGTGACAACCGACACAGATATCGAGATCAATTACAAGGCCAAGCTTTTTTGTGTTTGGGCTTGAGGAAAGACCAGTCATGACTATTTCCCTTTCTCGCCGTATCGGAGTGTCGAATTTCCTCTAGGTGTGGTTGATACTGGTGTTAAAATATCAAATTGAGGAGCAGACATATTGCCGCTCTGTGAATCCTCTATCTTTTCAATTCTCACTCTTAAATCAAACCAGGCTGCTTGGCCGGTTACTGGATCCGTATTTGCGTATCGAAATCCTTCTTCTGGTTTCGGAAGCAACTCCGAAATTATATGATTTAAGAGGAAACCTTTGGTAGCCTCGGGAGCATCTTTCGCTAAATTCCATGCTCCCCGCCGCTTACCGATGGCATTCCAAGTCCAAACTGTATCAGCATTTACACCGTCCATTAGCCGAACTTGCGCGTTTATACTTCCATGATGAGAAGTAACGCGGACCCAATCGTCATCGGTAATACCAAGAGTTTCGGCTCTTTCCCTGTTCATGTAGAGGTGGTTGTATCCATGTATTTGGCGGAGCCAAGCATTCTGCGATCCCCAAGAATGGTACATGGCCATTGGCCTCTGAGTGAGGGCATGCATCGGAAAAGACTCGTTACTTACGGCGGTTTCTTCAAACGGTCTGTAAAAAATGGGTAATGGATCAAAATAGGATTTGATTCTTGCACGGTGCTCTTCTGGGGGCTGTATCTCTCCGTGACCTTCCGCAGCAAGTCGAAATTTTTGCAATGACTCCACATAAAGCTGCAAAATAATTTGGTCAGAACTGCCGATAAGCCCCAATTCTACAGCTTTTTCTAAGTAAGCTTTATTAGAGTGTTTGAAATACCGTTCTTCAGGGTTAAATTCATATCTCCAAAAGCACTCATTTTCGATATATCTTTGGAGTTGATTGGGATTAACCGCTCCTTTTCCTGCTTGTTTTCCGTCTTCACCTCTAAATCCAGCTAGAGGGCCTATTCCTTCAGCACGTTGATGGTTTACTATATAATCTGAATAACCGCCTGGGTATTTTATTTTCCCTGTTTCATCTAAGAAGGCCGGTAGACTAAGTCTAGCCCCTAGGTCAATCAATACATCTTGAAACGGTCTGACATCTCGATCAGGCTGAATGACAGGTTGACGAAT
The DNA here is from genome assembly GCA_964483985.1 of uncultured Thalassobaculaceae bacterium. Classification (GTDB taxonomy): domain Bacteria; phylum Pseudomonadota; class Alphaproteobacteria; order Thalassobaculales; family Thalassobaculaceae; genus CAZADS01. The sequence goes on along the minus strand of CAZADS010000088.1, from coordinate 107,095 downwards.
CGAATCTGCCACGCCGTTAGCATCGCAAATTGGGCGATCAAGAAGTGATATGCAGTCCCAGCGTTCTAAATAGGTTGTGTCGGGTAAAATTAAGTCGGCATAAGGAACCATCTCAGAGAAAAAAGCATCGGAATATATAATTTTTGGGATTCTATAACTTCCTGTTTCATTATCTTTGTCGGTCAACATTTTTATGGTTTCTGGAGTATTCATTGATGAATTCCAGCTCATATTCGCCATATACATAAATAGTGTATCTATTGGGTACGGGTCTGCAGCCCAGGCGTTTTTAATTACAAGATGCATTAGTCCATGGGCAGACATCGGGGCTTCCCATGAAAAACCTTTATCAATCCGCTCAGCAGTGCCATCGTTTCCGACTAATAAGTCATTTGGCCCAGTTGTGAAACCTAACGGAGGGCCAGGCATCGGGTGGAGAGGTTTTACTTGGTCAGCTTTCCCAGCGGGCTTAAGCGGGGGTGGGGCTGGTTTAGGAAAGGGCGGTTTATATCGAAATCCCCCAGGGACATCAATGCTGCCGAGTAAAATTTGTAGTATATGTATAGCTCGGCAAGTATGAAAGCCATTGGAGTGAGCGGAAATGCCTCGCATGGCGTGCATAGCTACGGGGCGCCCAACCATTTTGTCATGTTTTCGGCCGGCCCAGTCAGTCCACTGTACTTCTAATTCGACAGTTTCCTGAAAGGCATAATGTGCTAACTCCGTCGCTAACCGACGGATTGTTTCTGCTTTTAAGCCGCAGGATTCAGCCACTCTCTCTGGGCTATATTTTTCATCTAAATAACGGTCAGCAAGAAGCTGAAAAACCGGTACAGCTTTGCGTCCATCGGGTAATTTGAACTCCCCAACCAAGGCTGGGGTGATGTCTGTGGCTAAAGCTGGTGCAATCTTGTCCACAGTTTTATTCCAAGCTAGGTTACGTCCCTCGTCGTCCCGCGCAAAAAGCCCGTGATCGTTAGCTCCCTCATCTTGGATTACCAACCATGGTGCGTTTGTATAACGGACGAGATAATCTAAATCGATCTGATTGGCCTTCAGTAACTCGTGAACAAGAGCTAACACAAAAAGGCCATCGGTGCCGGGCCTGATAGAAACCCACTCGTCTGCAATTGCTGAATATCCTGTTTGAATTGGATTGACGGAGACAAATTTGACTCCGCGGGTTTTTAATTTCCCTAAGCCCATTTTAATAGGGTTAGAGTCGTGGTCTTCAGCAACACCGAACATCATAAAATATTTAGTGTGTTCCCAGTCTGGTTCACCAAATTCCCAAAACGAACCGCCTATGGTGTAGAGTCCAGCTGTAGCCATGTTTACTGAGCAAAACCCGCCGTGAGCCGCATGATTTGGCGTTCCAAATTGGCTCGCCCAAAAGCCTGTGAGACCTTGGCTTTGATCTCGCCCAGTAAAAAAAGCCAGTTTACGTGGATCGGTTTTTCGAATATCAGCTAGCCAAGTTGTGGCAAGATCTAGGGCTTCAGCCCATTCGATCTCCTCAAAATCACCTGACCCCCTATCCCCAATTCTTTTCAGCGGTTTTGTTAACCGCGCGGGTGAATAGTGATGCATAATACCAGCAGAACCTTTTGCACAAAGTACGCCGCGGTTGACAGGATGATTTCGATTCCCTTCGATATATCGAATCGCTCCATCCTTAAGATATACTTTGATGCCACACCTGCAGGCACACATGTAACAGGTTGTAAATTTGATATTGTCAGCCACTTTTGGCGAAGTGTCCACAATTTCAGTCTTTGCTTTGAACGGGTTAAAGTCCATGAATTTTCCGAAGGATCGGTTGCAGATATTTATTGCTCACTGTCGCTCGCTTTTCACGGTGCCGTCAATACGTCTTTTACATAAAATAGCGGTAATTAAAATATACGAAAAATACAATTTCTACCAAGATACCATAGTATATTTATAGTCTATTGGCATTGGTGCATTCGGAAGTTGCATTCCCTGCGAATGTAGTTTTAACTATATATCGTTTTTCTGTTTGCTCTTAATAAGAAGTTGCTCGTTGAAGAACTGATCGATTATTCTAGAGCACCATGTCGTGAGACTGCCAAGCATGACCCGTCTCATAGGTTTTAGGTTTTCAATAGTAAAGACTCAGTCAAGCCAGCTTTTATTTATTTTTCAAAAGTAGTATGTCATCAAGTTAGAGCATCAATCTGTTCTTTGGTCAGGTTTCCTGGGACGATGGTAATAGGAATTCGGAAATTATTAGATCCTTTTTCTGCAAGGTAGCTCACTAATGGACCTGGTCCTTCATTCCCGGCGCGGGCCGCAAGTACTAAAATTGAAATGCTGGGTTCTTCATTTATAAGTGTAATTAATTCTTGGACTATTGGACCGATTCGGACATAGAGAGCTGGGATAAGGCCTGATATTTCGACGACTTCTTGGGCAAGTTCATGTAGACGTTCTTCGGCGGATTCCCGAGCCTCAGCTTCCATGAGTTCACCAACACCTGCCCAATGATGGAAGTCTGCCGGTTCAATATCACGAAATAATGCGACCCGTCCGCCAGTATGTTTCGCTCTCATGCAAGCAAAGCGCAAAGCGACGCGCATTTCTTGAGATTCGTCTACTACCACGAGAAAAACTCGGTGATTTATGTGATCAGGCGGATGATCTAAACTTTTTTGATTAGTATCCGACATTTGATCTCACTCTTACGCTTTACGAAATAATACAGCGGCAAGCCAACCCGCTGAGATTGCTATTATAATTGCTGCGATTCCATATAGGGCCGATTTTTGATGAGCGAAGTGATAAACATCTGCGCCAAAGCCCACCTTTTCTACTAACATAGGAGTGCTGACTCTTTTTAACAGTTTTCCATTTTGGAAAAGATACACGTTAGCCCTATAATCACCTGTTGCCATGTTTGCAGGCAAATAAATTTTGGTGCGGAATAGTTTTTCTTTAACAAAAAATACCGGTTTTGATGATTTAGTGTATAAGTTTTCCTTCTTTTTATTGCGTTTGAGGGCATCACTAAATCGGCGCAAGTCATCCGTGGAAGTGTCTTGAGAATTATTCGATACTTTAAATTCAAGGTAATCTGGCCCAATCTGGAGGCGCTTTAGTATGTCCATTGTGGTAATCTTTAAAAGAGATTGAGTTGACGCTATCGCGTAAAAATTCGGCACGTCTTTAAAAATAACATTTTGTGAATTAGCCCATACGCCTGCGAAGCGCTCTTTCTGTCGAACTACGACTGTTTCTAACGGGCCAGTGACCGTGACGATTATGTCGCCGGAGCCGTCAATAGATCCGAAGAGTAAAACTTCTGCTCCCGTAAAACCTGTTGTTATTGCGACATGGTGAGTTGATAGATCAGCAATCAAATCTTCAGCTTGGCATAGATTCGGGATAAATCAATAAAATGTCATACAGCTAAATAATAAAATTGAGTTAAAAAATCTCACACTACTCTCTCAATGATTGAACAGTGGTGCAATTGAATAAAGTTCATCGGGTTGTACAACTAAGTCGTACGTGATTTTCGCACAAACGCAGATAACCATCAAAGCCAATAAAATTCTTAGTTGTTCTCCTTTTAATCTTACGCTGTAGTTGCTGCCAAATTGGGCGCCAATAACCGCTCCTAGCAGAAGAATAACGGCAAGAAGAACATCAACAGTTTGTGTTGATATAGCCTGTAAAAAAGTGACGTTGGCCGTTACGAAAATTATTTGAAATAAAGAAGTTCCGATGACGATAGAAGTTGGCATTCCAAGTAAATAGATCATTGCGGGAACCATTATAAATCCGCCACCAACTCCCATTAATGCAGATAAAACCCCGACAATTGCGCCGATCCCGAAAGGTAATATGGCACTAATATAAAGTTTCGATTTCCGGAAACGCATTTTTAATGGTAAACCATGCAGCCAATTGTGTTGATGAAGTTTTCCTCGACGACTGGTGCTTGACCGAGATCGAATTATGGTGCGGACGCTTTCCCAGAACATTAAGCCGCCAATTGCACTTAAAAAAACGACATAACATAATTTTATTGTTAGATCGATTTGACCCAATGTTTGAAGATACTTAAAAAGCGCAACCCCGGCGGATGAGCCAACAAATCCTCCCGCCAATAATACCGTTCCCATTTTGAAGTCTACATTGCCTCTGCGCCAATGTGCTATAACACCGGAAACAGAGCTGGCCACTAGTTGGTTCGCTTCGGTGCCCACGGCTACGGGTGCTGGTACGCCGATAAAAATTAGTAATGGTGTCATGAGGAATCCACCACCGACCCCAAATAGCCCAGACAAAAAACCTATGGCGCCCCCCATCCCAAGAATAAGGAAAATGTTAACCGACAGCTCTGCAATCGGCAGATAGATGTACATATAGTCCCGTCTAACCAGCTGACGTTAATACACGCCGCACTAAATTAAATTTCAGCATCTTATTGCTATGCAAATGGGTTCAATAGGTTTTGATTTAAAATTTAGAAATTTTCGGTATTCTTTCTTTAAGCATTATAGCTAAAAATTACATGTTTCCCAATCTAATACGCCTCCGAAAATCTCCCAGGCGACTATTCCTCCTTCTAAACGGTATAAGGGCCCTTGAAACCCAGCAGATCTCATAAGGTTTGAAGCGATCCCGCATCTCACACCACTTTTACAATAAAAAACAATATTGCGTACTGTCGAAGTGTCTATTTTGGATAAATCAAAAGTGGATAACGGTACTAGAATTGATCCGCGAATATGGCCCGTCTTAAATTCGTTTGGCTCTCGCACGTCATAAAGATCCACTTGGTTTCTTTGCAGCCAGTCTTTAAGGGTTTCAGACTGTATGACCATGGTTTGATTGCTTTCGCTCATATGTCCCCAGAAGTTTTAGGTTGTAGATAGTTATAATTTAAACGATTTTTCTTCCCATTGGTATAAAACTTGATTCCGTAGAATTTCTGAAATATCCAATTTGAGATTGGTAAAACGCTTGCTGTTTCTAAGAGTGTTCTGGCGTGGTCGATTAAAATCTATCGAAATTTCTTGAATTATTTGACCAGGGCGTGCGGACATAATGATAACTCTATCTGCTAAATAGAGTGCTTCTTCTATATCGTGGGTGACTAAGATTACTGTTCGTTTTTCCTTATTCCATAATCCTTCTATTAGCTCCTGCATAATAAAACGAGTTTGTTGATCCAAAGAACCGAAAGGTTCGTCTAGTAACAAAATTTTTGGATTAGGAGCTAGTGCCCTTGCTAGTGCAGCGCGTTGTTGCATGCCGCCAGATAGTGCCGTGGGATAAGCTTTTCCAAACTCGGACAACCCTACTGCTTTAAGCCAACGTTCAACTAATGAGTTCAGTTTACCTTTAGCCTCAATATTTTCTTTTAAGCCAAACCCCACGTTATTATGGACGGTCAGCCAAGGGAAAAGGGCAAATTGTTGAAAAACCAAACCGCATTTTGGTGTGGGTTTGGTCACCGGAATGTTATCTACGCTTATAACGCCATCGGTTGGTTGATCTAAACCAGCTATTAGTCTGAGTAGCGTTGATTTTCCGCATCCAGATGGCCCTACTATCGCAATAAATTCTCCTGGTAAAACGGTCAAATCTATTGGTCCCAGAGCATGAATAGTTTTGGTTTTTCGTCGTATTTTGAACGTTCTTGTTACTGAGTTTATCAATACCTTCGTCACTGCTCATCCAAAAATGGTTTTAGATTGTCCATTTATAACAGAAAACTAAAAAAAACTATTGTCCATGACTGAAGGATTTTTTATTTTCTATCTTACAAGTTTCCCCGAATGGCCTAATCCTAAATAAATTTTTGTAGAGTCAATTAGTCAGTTCATCAGTTTTGGTATATTTTCATTAGTTCGTATGCGTATACTTTTTATAACTGCTAACCGCGTTGGCGACGCCGTACTTACAACCGGCCTACTAAAGTATTTGGTAAATCAATACCCCAACGCCAGATTTACCATCGCTTGTGGACCTGTTGCAGCAGATTTGTTCAAGTTCGTTCCTAATGTTGAGCGTATTGTGGTGATGAGAAAAGGACGCTGGATGGCGCACTGGCGGCAACTTCTACTTTCGGCAATTACTACCCCTTGGTGGATGGTTGTGGATATGAGAGGTTCCGCCATAGCGTGGATTTTGATTACAGCACGGCGGAGGATTTATTTTCGCCGAAATCGATTGGTACATCGCATAGAAGATATGCGGCATACTTTGCGTTTAACTGAGCCACAAGAACCATATGTGTGGTTGGGGGCAGAAAATCATGCCTTTGCCAATAACATATTAGGAGCCGAAAACGACCGACCTCTTTTAATTATTGGGCCTACGGCAAATTGGAACCCCAAAATTTGGCCTGCTGAACGGTTTGTTTCTTTAATTAATGAATTGACGTCTGCAGGTAGCGTGCTTAATGGGGCCAGAATAGCTGTAGTTGGTGGACCAGGAGAGGAACCTGTAGCAAGACCGATACTCTCATCTATTCCTACCGAAAGCAGAATCGATTTAGTCGGACCAATTTCGTTATTAAATGTAGGCGCTGTGATAAATCGAGGGACCTTATATGTAGGAAATGATAGTGGCCTTATGCATCTGTCAGCCTCCACAAGGTGCCCAACGTTAGGTCTATTTGGTCCGACTAGAGAGGAAAACTATAGGCCGTGGGGGCCTCATTGTAGCTATGTTCGGACAGATCAAACATTTTATGAATTACAGAGACATCCTGATTACAGGCCGTTAACGGATCAAAGTTTAATGGAAGGTTTATCGGTGGAGAGGGTCTTGCATGCTGCGAAGTCATTGTTAAAACAAACGCAGATTAATAAGTGAATCTATTACCATGTTTGTCGTAATTTCGTCCATTCTATTCCGGCCAGCAGCTACCAGTCCAGGAGGTGAGAGTTTTATGATTCTTCTGTCGTTGATCTCCGGAGTAGAACCACCGAACAAACCAATTGACTTCGTGCCGACAGCGGCGGCTATGTTTAACATTCCAGTGTCGTTTCCTATGCAAATTTGGCAAAGACCGGCAATCGCAGCGGCCTCTAAGATGGGCAAATCAATAGCTTTAATTAGCCACTTAGGTTCACTAAGTTTAATCGAAATTCGATTTGCCATTTGAATGTCATTTTTGCCTCCAAGAAGAATTACTGAAGTTACGTGGTCAGTACGGAGCTGTTTTATTAATTTAGTGAAATTTTCCTCGCCCCATTGTTTGAAGGGCTCACTAGATCCCATGGCGATGGCAATTCTTGGTTTTTCCACTCTACACACTAATATTTCTGCGGAACGCCGCGCTTCTTTTGTGAGGTGTAATTCGGGCTGTGTGGAGACTAGGTCAATATCGTGATTTTTAAGCAGTCTAGTGGCTTTGGCGATTGTTTTAAGGTTTTTTTCTTTCCGTGATAGACTATTTGTGGTCGTTAAAAGAGCGTTTTGCCATCCAATTCCATAGCCGATCCGTTCTTTAATCCCTGCTCGGGAAGCAGCCAAAGCGTAACGTATGCTATTATGCAATATCCAGACACTTTCGAAATTATTAGATCGCAAATCCTTTCCCAACTTCCATCCGCCTAATAGGCCGCTGTGTCGTCCACCATCTCGAGTTAAATATAGTACCTGCCGAATAAACCGGGTTCCTGCAAGAAGTTGTCGGGCCATCGATCGTTCTTTAGTCAGCAGAGTAATTTGCTTGTTCTGGGTTCTATCCGAAATGGCTTTTAAATGTGGAAGATGCCAGACAGTGTCACCGATGCCGGGTAAGGGTTGGATAACTAGTGTCCCTCCTGATTTTATGGTTCCGTCTATCATAGATGATGCCTAAAACACAAAACACGCAATATGCGATAATATCTATTTGCCGGTAAATATTCTAAAATACAAACTAATCTCTGTGCGATTTTCGAGAAAATGATTGTTAGATAAATGACGAAACTTCTTCAAGCAATAGCGGGTGCGGAATTTGGAGGTGCTGAGGCTTTTTTTGTCAGATTAGCTATCGCTTTTGAAAAAGCTGGTGTCAAGCAAAATGTCATTATTCGTCAACATACTATGCGTTCTAAAGCCTTGCGTGATTCTGGAATTAAACCTCTCGAATTAAGTTTTGGCGGAAGGTTGGATTTTTTGACCAAGTTCAAATTGCAAAAGGCAATAAAAGAATTTCGGCCAGATATAGTTTTCACTTGGATGAATAGAGCAACCTTGAAAATGCCAAAAGGTCCATTTGTTCACATTGCTCGTTTGGGGGGGTATTATAGCTTAAAGTATTATCGTCATTGCGATTACCTGATCGCTAATACTCCGGGCATTGTTAATCATATCACCTCTTCCGGATGGCCAAGTGCACGTGTGCAATATATTCCAAATTTTGTGAATTCCACACCGGGTCAATTGATTGATCGTGCTGCTTTAAATACTCCAGTAGGTGTCCCTGTTATAATTGCGCTTGGCCGATTTCACCGAAACAAGGCCTTTGACACTCTTATCAAAGCGTTAAAGGATGTTCCAGATGTCATACTATGGCTTGCCGGCGATGGACCTTTGAAAACAGAACTGCAATTGCTAGCGTCGGAAATGGGGCTAACGTCACGAATTAGGTTTCTGGGATGGCGAGAAGATGTAATCAATTTGATTGCTTCCGCGGATATTTTAATATGCCCATCTCGCCACGAGCCGTTGGGAAATGTTATCCTAGAGGCGTGGGCGCAAAAAAAACCAGTTATAGCAGCCGCGAGTGATGGACCGAACCATCTAATAGAAGATGGTAATAACGGTCTTTTATGTCCTATAGACGATCATTTAGCCATGCAAAGGGCCATAACCCAGGTTATTAATTCTGCGGATATTGGGAAACGCTTAGGGGAGATTGGGCACATGACATTTCGAGATAAATTTAGTGAAGAAAGTGTGGTTTTAAAATATTTAAACTTCTTTCAATCAATTGCGCTTTAGTTTAAGGAAATCGTTACATTTCGGCTAAATTAACAGAATTTTATTCGTGTACGTTCGCTTTTGATAAAACCCTAATTTTGACTGGAGTCAGTGATGTCTATCGTTGACGCAAATATACCCAATAATCTTGAGTCGCTGTGGATGCCGTTTACAGACAACAGAACTTTTAAAAAGCAACCTCGCTTATTCGCTGAAGCGAATGGTATGTATTATATCACTACAGATGGCCGTAAGGTTCTAGACGGTACATCTGGTTTGTGGTGTGTAAATGCTGGTCACAGGCGTAAACCGATTATTGAAGCCGTTCGCAAACAAGTAGAAAAACTCGATTATGCCCCTGGGTTTCAAATGGGGCATCCTCTTTCTTTTGAGTTTGCGTCCCGGCTTACAGATATGATTGAAGGTTACCCCCATGTTATGTTTACTAATTCCGGATCTGAATCAGTCGATACGGCTTTGAAGATTGCATTAGCTTATCAAAGAAAAATTGGAGAGGCATCAAGGACACGTTTGATAGGGCGCGAACGTGGTTATCACGGCGTGGGTTTTGGTGGAATCTCCGTCGGTGGAATATCCGCCAATCGAAAAATGTTTGGAAATATGTTGTCAGGTATTGATCATCTTTCGCATACACATGATCTAGAACAGCATGCTTTTACTCGAGGGCAGCCGGAAATTGGAGCGAATTTAGCTGATGATTTAGAGAGATTAGTAGCACTCCATGATGCGTCAAGTATTGCAGCAGTTATAGTTGAGCCTGTAGCCGGTTCGACGGGAGTTCTTGTTCCACCGAAGGGTTATTTAAAGCGGTTACGTGAGATTTGTACCCGCCACGGTATCCTGCTAATTTTTGACGAGGTTATTACTGGATTTGGGCGTCTGGGAGAAAGCTTTGCAAGTGAATATTTTAATGTTAAGCCCGATATATTCACTGCAGCAAAGGGCATTACAAACGCCACAGTCCCTATGGGAGCGGTTTTTGTTCGCAAAAACATTTATGATGCTATTGTGACTACGGCACCCGAGAATACAATCGAATTTTTCCACGGATATACTTATTCTGGACATCCTTTGGCATGCGCAGCGGGCCTTGCGACTTTGGAACTTTACAAGAAGGAAAGACTTTTCGAGCGTTCGGCCGAATTGGCCCCTTATTTTGAAGAGGCAATTCATTCATTGGATACAGCTAATTTCGTTATAGATGTCCGAAATTTAGGTATGATGGGGGGTATCGAACTTGAACCTGTGAAAAATCTACCAACCTCGCGAGCATCCCAAGTTTTCACCAAAGCCTATGAGAAAGGTTTGTTGGTTCGCACAACGGGAGATACAGTAGCGCTTTCTCCTCCTCTTATAGCAGAAAAAGGTCACATAGATTTTATGATGGAAACGATGCGAGAAGTTTTGAAGAGTATAACTTAATGTTGAAAAATTTAATTTTAAAGGCAATCTATAATTTGAGGATTGTTTATGTGTTGTTTTGATTTGTAGAGGTGTGCGTGAATTGGCTAAAATACTTTAGTTGGAACTTGCGGACTCTAAAATTATGCGTGAATTTATATTGATGATTTTGGGTGTTTTTATCTTGTCAGGATGTGCTGATCGTATCCGAGAAAATATTAACTATGTGTTGGGCAATTCAGCGAAGCAGGAAGCAGGGATTTCAGAACCGCGTTATTGCTACCGGAGCATAGGAACAATTAATTGCTATTCGGAGCCTTTAAAAGGCCAAGAAGCTAATCGTTTAGTTGGCCATGAAGGGCCCGCACCCCGTAGCACATCAGGAACGGGACCTTTGCGTCCTTGAAACTTTTTAACCAAATGGACTATGACTTTGAAGTGCATCTCATTTTCCTCCATAGCTCTTGGATTTATGTATTTGTTATTATTTGCAACAGCAGTCGTTGCAGAAGACGGAGAGCGTCAGACTTATAAACAGGCTATGAATTGGTATTCTGAGGCTGCTGCAGCTGGAGATACAAAGGCCCAATTTTATTATGGGATTGCTCTGGAAAAGGGCCTATTAGGAAACCCAGATTCTAAATCTGCTTTAATATGGTTCAAGCGCGCAGCGGCCGGCGGGTTCCCATTGGCCCAATATAAATTAGGTGTAATATTTCATTTAGGTAAGGGGGTTGAGGCAAATTCAATAAAAGCGAGACAGCTCTACGAGAAGGCTTCTAAAAATGGTGTCATAGAAGCAAAATATAACTTAGCAGTTATGTTACAAAATGGAGAAGGTGGAAATTCTATGCCACTTGAGGCAGCTAAATTGTTTGAAGAAACTGCCAGGGATGGAATTGCTATTTCGCTTTTGCAGCTAAGTAGATTGTTTGCTCAAGGAAGAGGGATAAAGAAAAATCTTAGAGAAGCATTAAAATGGTCATTCTTGGCGGAATGGGCAAAAGTTGATGGAGCACAAGAGCGATCTAATTCTTTGCGTTCACAAATGTCCTTGCCTGATATTTCTCAGTCGGAGGACATGGCAAAAACCTGGTGATAAATTAATTGCACCTTGGGAGTTTGTAATAAATCTGGATTATGAGCTTTTAATCTAAGGTTGGATCATGCATAAGCTGAACTCTTCGATAATCAAGCGTCCCCGCTATATCCCATTCGTCTCAGCAAAATTTCGACTGACGATGGGTTTGATTGCTATGCATTTAGACGATTGGATAGAATCGGACGAAAAATTTGGGGAGGAGTTGGAATTAAAAGATCGGTTGTTTTCTGAACGGTTCGAAGATGTTTTTCAAACTCGTCCTAACAGTCGATTGGCACAACAGGAAGTTTTGCATCTTTTGATAGAACATATGGTTCGCCTATATCCTGATCTGATTAGATCTCACGAAGGTGTATTGGAAGTAGTACCAATTAAGAGAAATTATAGAGTGGAGGATTATAAAATTAATCCATTAAATCTAGCGGGTCGTCTGGTACAGGAAGATTTATGTTTGATGGCGCCTAGCGAAAAAGGGTATACATTAGAAGCGGCATCTCTTTGTTTCCCGTCTCGATGGAGGCTTGCAGATAAGATGGGAAAGCAATTGGCAGCTATTCATAGTCCCGTCCCAGGTTTTGAAGAGAGATTATCTGCTCCGGTTAACCGATTTTTTGATCATTTGAATGTAGACAGACCAGTTTGTAGAGTTAATTGGTCACTGGTGGATGATCCCACTTTGTACCAGCCAGTTCGTCGTAAGGGTTACAGCGAACATTCGGTCATAAAAGCGGAAGATGTGGGAGAAAAAATTTTTATACGCTGTGAGCGCCAAACGTTGCGTCGATTACCCCGTTCTGGTTGGGTGTTATTCACTATTAAGACTTATCTCGACCCGATATCGTCCTTAAAATCCAATGCTGGGGCAATTGCAGCTCTTGCTGCTTCAGTGCGAGGAATGCCAAGGGAAACACAAATGTATAAAAACATTACGTCGTTTAGATCAGTTTTGTTGTCCTTTCTAGATAAACACCAAACTCCGCAATAAAGGAGAACTTAATGTTCACTGTCGTAGTTTTCGGGTGACATTTTTCGCAGGACTGTTTTGAGGATTTTACCATAATTATTCTTAGGTAATGTTTCGACAAAGTTATAATTCTTTGGGCGTTTAAATCGGGCAATATTATCTAAACAAAGTATATCAAGTTCGGCAGCACTAACTGATGTTCCCGAATGTCGAACAATAAACGCAACAACTTCTTCTCCCCAGTCAGGGTGCGGACTGCCGATTACGGCGCATTCGAACACAGCTGGATGTTTTAATAAAACTTCTTCTATCTCTCTTGGGTAAATATTGGTGCCGCCTGAGATGATTAAATCTTTGGATCTATCTTTTAAAGTAAGAAAACCTTCCGAATCTATGAAACCGATATCTCCCGTCCAAAGCCAGCCATGCCTTAAAGATTTAGATGTCGCTTCTGAATTCTCCCAATACCCCGCCATGACTACGTCTCCACGGACCAAAATTTCCCCTATTTCGTCTACATCTAAAGAAGAGCCATTCTCATCGACGATTTTGATTTCGACGTCGGTCCGGGCGATTCCGGCTGAAGCAAGCCTAGTGTGATATCGTTCATGTTTTGCGTCGACGAAAATGCGCTTTGGCAGACCAGTAATGGTCATGGGAGATTCACCTTGGCCATAAATTTGAACTAACTTGGGTCCTAGTAGTTTTAAAGCCTTTAACGTATCTGTAAGATACATCGGGGCACCGCCATAAACGATGGTCTTTAAATTTGACGTATTAAAATATTTGTTTTCAAGACTATTTACCAAACGGGTTACCATGGTTGGAGCGAAAAAAAAGGAACACTTTTCCCAATACTCTATTAGTTTAAATGTTTCCGCTACATCAAATGCACCACTTTCGGGGATTATGTTGTTGGCACCTCGGGCCACATGCGGAAGAGCGTATAAACCTGATCCGTGGCTCATTGGGGCCGCGTGTATCATGCAATCCTGAGGTTCTATGACATCGACGTCTACAAAATAATTCATGGTCATTGAATAGATATTACGATGTGTAAGCATTGCACCTTTAGGCCGTCCCGTTGTCCCGGATGTATAAAATAACCATGCTAGGTCGGTAGGTTGTACTTCGGTTAAAGGGCTTGGATCACAGTTAAATAGGGCTCTATATTCTGGTGAATTTACACTTATACAATGTTGGACATTGGTGGGTTCTTTAGAAGCTTCTTGTATAGATTCTGTTAAATCATTTGTTAAAAAGCAGACTTTTGCTCCACTATTATCAAGAATATATCGAAACTCTTGAGGATGAAGTTTCGCATTGACTGGCACCACGGCTGTACCAGCATGCCAACATGCAAACATTAGCTCTATATATTCGGGACAATTTTTCATCACTAACGCCACTCTATCACCAACTTCAAGGCCGAGCGATATACTGAACGACGTTGCTAATCGACGAACCCTATTGGAAAGCGCTTGATAGTCCAATAGTACATCCTCACCTTTGGATATAGCAGGTCGATCCCCATAGGTTAGGGAAATTCGAGCTAAAATTCCGGCGAAATTCATAGCTTACTGCTCCTTTGGAAAATAAGAATTTGTGACTGAAATTAGAATTTTCTTTCTATATTTATGAAAAATTACTGTCAGTAGTATTATAAACACCCCATGAAATAGACATTATAAGAGTTATTTCGAATACGGTTAGAATTCAACGAATGGAGAAGGATTAAATGAAAATTAAGGAAATTAGGACAAGACATTTACGCGCTCCTTGGGTCGATCCCCCTAAGTTTGGGCCTATAGTTCCTGACACACGCGAAATTTTAGTCGTGGAAATTGAAACTGTCTCGGGTATTACGGGTATGGGGTATCTTATCCTGCTCCGGAATGGCGTTCCCACCATAAGAGCCTGTTTGAATGAACTTATTATCCCGACTTTGATCAACAGAGACGCTACGGATATTGAAGGAATTTGGCAAGACCTTTGGAAATCTAATTATTGGATTGGTCGGATGGGAGTTACTTTAATGGCCCAGTCTGCAATCGATATAGCGCTTTGGGATGCGCTTGGAAAATATACTAATATGCCGTTGCATCGCCTTTGGGGGCACTCCAACGATACCATTCCGGCCTATGGTAGTGGGTGTTGGAGAGGTTATGGTCCTGAGGGAATGGTTGAAAGAGCCCAACGTTATATCGAAGATGGATTTCAAGCAATTAAGATGCAATGCGCTATCTTGTTTGACCGACACCAAGATGTTCGTAATGTTGCCATGATGAGGGATGCACTGGGCCCCCGGATAGAGATTATGATTGATGCAAATATGGGTTGGACGGCAGATCAGGCAATCATTACAGGACGTCGTTTTCAAGAATATGACCTTTATTGGTTAGAAGAACCTGTTGCTTGTGAGGATTTTGCTGGTTACGCGCGTATCGCTGAGGCTTTAGATTTGCGTGTTGTTGGCGGGGAAACACATTTTACTCGTTTCGATATGCGGCCATTTTTTGAAAACCCAAAACTACCAATTCTGCAACCGGACGTTATGCGAGGCGGGCTAACGGAGTTACGAAAGATCGCGGTGGTAGCCGATACTTGGGGAATGAAGATCGCGCCTCATTTGTTTCCTGAACTAATGGTTCAGTTGATGGCCTCAATTCCAAATGCTCTAATGTTAGAGTATGTAAATTGGATGGATGACGCGTGGATTGATCCGATATTGCCTATCAATGGTAGTTATATAGCACCGGAACGGCCTGGCCATGGTTTGGTTTTTCGATCTGAGTTTGTAAAGGAATATGCAATAGGTTAATGCAGTGGTTCAATATTTTGTGTTGGAGTGTTCACTGGGAGTTTTAGGTTTTAGCCCACATTCTTAGTAAATTTAAGCGCCCTTTTTCAATTTTTCTGACCACATCATAGTTTTTAGTGTCTTCTATTAACGCCGCCGTAGCATCAGCTAATTCGGAAAGAATTTCTCGTTTTTGGTAATCCGGAACCATGCTCTCGATCCACGTTACTGCTGCTAGTCGGCGGCCTCTAGTAACAGGTTTAACTTGATGTACATATTGAGTTGGGTACAAAATAGCGTCGCCAGGATCCAGTTTGTATTCATGCTCACCGAAGGGGGATTCGAGGGTTAACTCTCCTCCTTCATAAGCGCTAGGGTCATTTAGAAAAATCGTGATAGACAAATCAGTTCTCATTCCTGGGTAGGAACCCATCATAGCGGCATCAATGTGTTTGCCGTATTGATCACCCTGTCCGTAGGCGTTAAAAATTGGAGAAAGAATCCGTCTTGGAATGGCCGCGGTATTGAAGACTTCATTTTCTCTCATTGCGGTCATTACCAACTCGGAAATTTCTCGGTATTCTGCGCTATTAGGTGGGATTTGTTTGTTTTTCTTTATGTCATTTCCTAATATTCCAGAACTCATGTTTCCATCAGCGAATGGCATTGAGAAAAGCTTCGCTGCGATCACCCTTATTTTATCTTTAGGTAATAACTGGGAAATGACAGTTGCCATAGATGCTCCTCATTTTAGCTGACGGTTAGGACCCGAACGGATGCCGGAGAGTAATAACTGATTTTTCTTACTTTGGCTGTTCTAATGTTTTCGAGCAAGAGCCAAATTTTTGGCGGCCTTCCCGCATTAACGTTTAGCATTTTTTCTATACTTTGTAGGCGGCATGACTTTTGCGAGGCTATTTTCATAATTTAAAATAATGAAGTTTTATGTAATGGAGAAGAAAATGTCATTAACTGGGGTATTGAAGGCAGGGCTGGCACAAAGAGATAAAAAGGAGCAGCCAGATTCTGCTTCCACTCCCGACTGGACCCAGCTTACTAACAATTCTAATGCCAGGTCTAGATTGCCCAAGAAACATGCCACAGATTCAAGCGTGTTAGGCCTTTCTGATACTTTTCATGCGCCTGAAATCAAAGCTAAGCGTGTCCATCACCCAGCCAATGTCAATCAGGAAATATCGTCAAAGGGCGCAAGTAAACAGATTGTAAACGAAGCATCGGACCAACTTAATGGGGCTACAAAATTGGGAGGAGGGTCAAATTCTCCGGGCATTAATCCAAATCAATTTGTTCGTGAATTAGATAGATTCCAAGCCAATCAAAATAGGTTTTTTGCTAAAACTGTATTGATGGATGTTACAAGTGAAGAGATAGCTAAAGTAACGCGACTTACGGCTCAAGTTCGTGGACGATATATCGCAAAATTACTAGAGGCCGGAGATGCGGCACGTGGTAGTTTGAAGCAGGCAGAATTGGCAGAATTGAGGCATTACCGGGATTCTTATCAGGAATTGTGCCACGGCCTTGATATTTTGAAAAATGCCATTGGATCAGAGGATATCAGTGTAACTGGTATGATGGGTAAATGAGATTGTAGAGAGCTTTCGACTTGAATCAGCTTGGGTAAGCAGATTTAATGTCTTTTTATGACCATAAGGAGTGTAGATGCCCTTGAATGCTGAGATTATTGATAATTTCCACAGCCGTGGTGCGGTATTATTACGTAATGTATTCTCAAGTAAGTGGATAAATAAATTAAGAAAAGGTTTGGAATTAAATCTTGAATTCCCTGGACCTTATATGCGGAATTATTCTGGTAGCGAAAATAAAGGAGCATTTATTGGCGACTATTGCAATTGGCAGCGTATTAGAGAATACAGATCTTTTTTATTTGAATCACCCGCTGCTAAAGTCGCTGGGGAATTGATGGGGTCTTCCAAAGTAAACCTTTTCCACGAACATGTTTTGGTTAAAGAACCAGGCACACAAAAGCGCACCCCTTGGCATCACGATCAGCCTTATTATTGTGTAGACGGCCGAGACAATTGTTCTCTTTGGATTCCATTAGATTCAGTTACTACAGACACATGCGTTCAGTTTGTCTCTAATTCCCATAATTGGGGTAGATGGTTTACACCCACTAAATTTATAGGCACGCAATTTCAAAGGCAGGACGAAGGTTACGAGATGATTCCAGATATAGATTCTGAGCGAGAAAAGCACGAAATAATGTCGTGGAATCTGGAACCTGGAGATTGCATCGCATTTCATTTTTTGACGATCCATGGTGCTCCAGGCAATCTTTCTCTAAAGAATCGAAGGAGAGCATTTGTGGCCAGGTTTACGGGAGATGATGCGGTTTATGTGAAAAGAAAAGGAGAAATGTCGCCTCCGTTTCCCGAAGTTGTTTTAGAGGTCGGACAACCGCTTGATTCGGACACTTTTCCTGTGTTGTTAAATAGATAAATATTCGTATCAATTACTTTATGTTTAAAATTGACATTGAGATGTTGCTGACTTCGAGATGTAGATGACCTGTTCTTAAAGCCTCTAGCTGGATTAATGTCTCATAAAGGGTCGGAGTATTTTTGATGAGCCTGGTATTGCATGGTTATTATCGATCTTCGGCAGCATACAGAGTAAGAATTGCGCTAAATCTCAAAAAGCTAAAATACAAAACAGTCTCGTATCATTTGAGAAATGGTGAGCATAAAACGGATGCCTTTCATCAACTCAATCCGCAGGAGTTGATTCCTGCTCTGGAAATAGATGGTAGAATCTTGACTCAGTCACTAGCGATACTTGAGTTTTTGGATGAAAGATTTCCTGCGGCCCCGAGCTTTATACCTTCTGAGCCCTTAGACCGGGCCAGAGTTCGAGCTCTCGCTCATCTTGTTTGTTGTGACGTGCATCCTATCGATAATTTAAGGGTTTTGAATTTTTTAAAAACAAGAATGAATCAGGACGAAACGGCTATTGTTGAATGGTATAATCATTGGATTACGTTAGGGTTTACGGCATTTGAAAACTTACTACAAAAAGATGAACGTCAGGGCGTTTTTTGCAATGGGGATAGCCCAACTTTGGCAGATATTTGTCTTGTCCCACAGATATTTAATGCGTTTCGGTATTCCTTTGATATAAGTCTTTATCCCAAAATAAATAGTATTTGGGTCGAGAGCAAAAAACACAGAGCATTTAGCCTAGCTCATCCCGATAATCAACCCGACGCAGAAAAATTGTAAAATAAATAATACTTAATTAGTATTCCTGATCGTTGTAATAAGGTCATTCAGTTGCAATTCTGTTAATGCTCCCGGGAATATTCTTCCTCCTATTATAAAGGCTGGGGTTCCTCTTATGGAAAGGTTACGTCCGAGCTTGAGATTGTTTTTGATTTGGTTGAGGATCTCCGGCGAAGACATTTCTTTTTTTAGTTGCCTGATATTCAAACCTACCTCTGCACCGATTTGAAATATAGCAGGCTTGGTTAGACGTCCGCGAAGTCGCATGAGGGCAGTATGAAATGCTTCATATTTATTTTGCTTCATAGACGCTAGCGATGCTTTGGCTGCTAGCATAGATAGTGGTCCCAAAATGGGAAATTCCTTCATTACGATCCTTGTCTTTCCGTCTTCTCTTAAAAGTTCTAGTAATGGGTTGATCATTATCCTGCAATAACCACATTGGTAGTCGAAGAATTCCACTATTGTAATATCTCCATCAAGATTACCAATTACAGGATCTTTTTCATCTCTTTCTAAGTCTCTAAGGTGATTTTTAATTCTAGATGCTTGCAATTTATGTTCCGCAGCTTTTTTCTGTTTCTCCATGTCGTCGAGAGACTTTATGATAATTTCTGGGTGTTTTAAAATATAGTTACGGATGAGCGCTTCTATGGTCTTTACATCTGAGGGCGTTCTTATGTTCAAAGTCTTCGTCTCATGCCCCACGCTGTGTTGTGAAAAACTAAAAAGAATTCCAGCACTTAAAGTTAGTCTCGTTATAAATTTTTTATATTTTAGCATGCGGGAATGTCCGTTTCTCCACCACAAAGTCTGTTTCTTTTGCCTATTGTTGAAAAAAACCGTATTAATTAAAAGTTTATAAAGTCGCCAATTTTAGTTATTTCGATTTGTAAGATGGACTATATCGTCTGCGCGTTGCCAACCTGATGTTCCTCGTTTTAATTTAGTTTGGGCTCGGTGTGCAAGACGCCTAGCGTCCTCGATTCTATTATGTATAACAGCTTCCTCGGCTAACGATAGAGTAGCCATCCCGAGATCGCCAGTTCGTCCCTGAGCGATCGCTAATTGGTGCCAAATAAATCCCAGATCGGGTAAAACAAGACTCGCTTTTTTTAAATATTTAAGCGCTTCCTTATTGGAGGTTGGGCTATTAATAGCAAGAGCAGCTTGTCCTATTGCGGTTTCAATCAACGGTGCTTTTTCGATATGGGATAAAGCTGTCTTATAAGCTCGAAGTGATTCGGGGGCTTTACCGATTTTGAATAATATTTGCCCTTTCAACTCCCAATAATACCCATCATTTGGGAATTCCCGAATCAGTTCGTTAACTAATTTTAATGCTTTGTTTGTATCAGAATTTTGGAAACTGGCAATAGCGTGTGCATAGCGCGATGCGGGTGTTTTCTCGGTGATTGGATAACGTAAAAACGTTTCTCTTGGGGATAGGAGGAAACCATGTAATTTAGCTACCATTCGTTGGAAGAGTCGATCATAAATTGGTGCTAGGGTCGATCCTGTATGTTGCGAAAGTTTCAAATGTTTCTTGACCAACAAAATACGATCTTTAGTTGGGGGATGCGTAAGCGCGTAGGGAGAGCGTAGCGTAGTATGTAATAACTCTTGCTTAAGCAGAGTTTTTAAAATTTCGTTTACTCCTATTGCCGAGAACCCCGCAGATTCTAAAAACCGGAGAGCCGCATGATCAGCTGCAGCTTCCTGGATTCGGTTATGTCTCAATAGGGAAGATGTTACGACATTTACTAGACTTTGCGAGATAGGGATTGATACATCGCTTCTACCTCCGGCAATGGTAGCTACTGTCCCTAGAACAGTTGCTACCATGCTTGCTTTCGAGGCGTCCTGAATAGCACGCGATTTCCTTGCTATATGACCGCCGGCTATGTGGCCAAGTTCATGTGCTAAAACGCCAAGTAGCACAAGCGGTGATTTGAATTCTAATAGTAACCCCGTATGAAGAAATAGCCTTCGACCATTGGATACAAAGGCGTTTAAGTTATTATCTTTAACAACAATAATGCGAACCGATTCAACCGGAATATTCGCTGCTCTAAGTAACGGGTCTGCGAAAAACCTCAAAGTAGCATCGATTTCAGTATCGAATATTAACTTTCTATTATTTGGCTTAGCATCGGCAGATAAAGGTTCCAAGCATAGGATGACCACGCTTAAGGTGACTAAAACTTTTGAAAATTTATATAAATTTAGCATCAAAAAGGATCATTTGGATTTGATGAGTTTGTCTATTAGATTGAAATGTAAAGTGCAGCAATGCGGTAACATATTTGGGCGTCCAAAAGTGATATTGGAGAAATTTTCCATTACTAAGGTTTTATTCGCCTTGAGGAACCGTCGAAAGGGAAAAATATGCTTAAGGTGGCTAGGCGAGGAAAAGTACCTCCATTTATTGTCATGGATGTGATGCAATCTGCTATAAATGCTGAGGCTCAGGGTAAAAATATACTTCATCTAGAAGTAGGGCAACCTTCTACTAAAGCCCCCAAAAAAGTAATTGAAGCAGCTAAGCTAGCTTTGGAAACTGATAATCTAGGCTACACTCTAGCTTATGGTATCGTGAAACTGAGAGAGAAGATAGTCGAACATTATAAAAATTGGTATGGAATTTCCATTCCCATAGAAAGAATAGCTATAACTAAAGGCTCATCGGCAGCGTTTATACTCAGCTTTTTAGCCGCTTTTGATCATGGAGATCGTGTCGCAATGGTTTCGCCAGGATATCCTGCTTACAGAAACATTCTTGAATCACTCGGGATTGAGCCTGTAATTATTCTAGCTGGGCCCGAGCATCGTTTTCAACCTACGGTAGACCTATTAAAATCTTTAGAAGGTTCGATAGATGGTGTGATTTTAGCTAGTCCTTCGAATCCGACAGGCACGATGATTGGCAAACAAAAAATGATTGAACTTACTGACTATTGCAAATCGAATGATATTCGATTGATTTCGGATGAGATTTATCATGGGATCACTTATGATGACAAAGCGGTCTCTGCTTTAGAGGTGGAACCAAATTCGTTAGTGATAAACAGTTTCTCCAAATATTTTTCGATGACCGGATGGCGTCTAGGATGGATGATTGTGCCGCCAGATTTGATCAGGTCAGTTGAATGTTTAGCACAAAATATGTTTATTTCTCCGCCGACATTATCTCAGATTGCTGCCACAGCTGCATTTGATTGTTACGAGGAAGCCGAAGCCAACGTGAAGCGTTACGAAATTAACCGTGACGTGCTTTTGAATGAACTGCCGAAGGCCGGCATAAAAGATTTAGCGCCAGCGGATGGAGCCTTTTATATTTATGCCAATATAGCTCATTTTTCCAATAACAGTGTTGAATTTTGTCAAAGAATGTTGAGCGATATAGGAATTGCATGCACGCCGGGTGTTGATTTCGATCCGGATAGAGGATGCCACAATGTTAGAATCTCCTTCGCAGGTTCCACTGAAACCGTTAGAGAATCCTGTCGCAGGATCAACTCTTGGCTTAAATTCCGTTCATAACTAAATTTCAAAATGCTTTAACTGATTATTTAAGCAATTTATTCCACCACCCGCGTCGAGGTGGACCTGTGACGGGGGATGTTTCTTTGATCTTTTGTTCCTCTACCACGTCGTCAGCTTTTCCTGCTATTGTAATAACGTCCTCGTCGATTTTAGTTGAATGCGAATCTGGTATAGAATCTTGCGGGTTTATTGAGGATTGGTTGGCCACACTCTGCTCTACTACTGAGTTATCAGTGACCGGCAGTTCCTTACGCTTTTCGTTCTTCTGGTCAATGGGACTAGTTAAGGACTGACTATTCTGGCTGTTATTTTGTTTGGAACGTTTTTGGCTAGTTTTTCGTTTTATTGGTTTTAGATTTTCAGCTTTTTCCGTGTGCGTTTTATCGGTACTCTTTAGGGCTCTAGTTTTTCTACGAGTTGATAATGAGGTTTTTCCGGCGTCAGAATCTTCTTTTAATAAAACGGCTGTTTTGCTGTTTTCTGGGTCGTCTGAATTTGATTCCAAGTCTGTGACGCCTGTATTTTCATCTGTATCTATACGTTTTGTGCGCCGTCGGCCACCTCTTTTGCCCCTTCGTCTTCTTCGTTTTAAATTATCCTCGTCTTCGGCTGTTTCTGTTTCCGTATCAGCTATATTAGTGGTGGTGGTTTCTGTTTGGCTTCTAGCATCGGTCTGCGCAGCGTTATTATCGGTTTCCAAAGTGTCGACGGGGACTTCGGTTCGGCCGTTGCTCGATCGGCGACGCCGTTTTCTATTCTTGTGTGATTTTGGTTCCTCTTCATTCTCATTTGGTGATACACTCTTGACTTCATTGGGAGGGAGCTCTTCTGTCGGCGTGGGTTCTAAGAAAGTCTCACGTTCATTTTCTGGTTTGGCTGTGGTTCGTTCTATTCTGTAGTCGGGCGCAATTAAATTATCATCGGGTTCTAGGATAATTTTTAGTACGTAGCGTTGCTCTATATCAACCAGAACAGTTCGTTTTTTATTCAAAATATAAAACCCAATTTCGGCCGGAAGATGCACTATGATTTCTGACGCTTCTTGTTTAAGGCCTTCCTCTTCGATATTTCTCAAAACTTGAAGAGCAGCTGAGTCAATAGATCGAATTCTGCCTGTCCCCATGCAACTAGGACATGGCTGAGTACTTGCGTCGTTAATGCTTGGTCTCATACGTTGGCGTGATAACTCCATTAGACCAAATTGGCTAATGCGTCCTAACTGAACGCGGGCTCTGTCCAGTTTAATCACATCCTTCATTTTGCGTTCAACAGTATGTTGGTTCCTTGTTTCATCCATATCAATGAAGTCAATAACTATTAGTCCGGCTAAGTCACGTAATCGAAGTTGGCGAGCAACTTCTTCAGCCGCCTCAAGATTGGTTTTGACAGCTGTTCCTTCGATGTTTCTTTCACGCGTGGATCGTCCTGAGTTAACATCAATTGAGACTAATGCTTCAGTTTGATCTATAACAATATAGCCACCTGATCGCAGTTCTACAGTTGGTTCATAAATTGCGCCTAGTTGAGTCTCTACTTGGAACCGACTGAATATTGGGACTCCTCCAGAGCTAAATGGTTGTACTCGGCGCGCGTGGCTAGGCATTAAGGTTTTCATGAACGATTTCGCAATCTTATAACCTGCGTCCCCTTCCACTAGAACTTCGGTGATATCTCGGGCATAAAGATCTCGAATTGATCTTCTTATTAAATTGGCTTCTTCATGTACTATACACGGTGCCGTTGATATCAAGGTTGATTCGCGAATTTGGTCCCATAATCGGATTAAATATTCATAATCTCTTTTAATTTCAGTTTTCGTTCGTTGACTGCCTGCTGTCCGAACAATTATTGCCATTCCGTCTTGGACGGCTAGACCCTCAACAACTTGTTTAAGTCGCTTTCTGTCTACGGCGTTAACAATTTTTCGACTCACTCCCCCCCCTCGAGGGGTATTGGGCATAAGTACACAATATCGTCCCGCTAATGATAAAAATGTTGTTAACGCTGCACCTTTATTCCCGCGCTCTTCTTTAACGACTTGCACTAACATTATTTGACGACGAGTAATAACTTCCTGGATTTTGTATCGACGGTTGGAGGTTCTTCCAACACGACGATCAGATTTTGTTATATTCTTGCCTTCTAAAGGTATATTTTTATCTAACTCAATTAGGTCAGCATCGGATGTACTATCTTCATCTTTATTTAATTCAGTGGTCGGATTTTGTTCCAAGTCGGACAGACCCGCGTCTTCATTCTGGAGACTAAAATCAGTTTCTGTTCGCTCGTTACCGTTTTCTTGTGAATCTTCTTCTTGATGATCAAGAGAAAGATTAAAATCTTCGTTGTTGATTGCTTCGGGGCCGCCCGTTTGTTCTGCTATGAGGGCGGCTCTATCTTCAACAGGTATTCGGTAATAATCCGGATGGATTTCGTTAAAAGCCAAGAAACCGTGCCGATTACCACCATACTCTATAAAAGCAGCCTGGAGAGACGGTTCAACTCGGGTAACTCGGGCTAGATAAATGTTTCCTTTGAGTTGTTTGCGGTTAGCGACTTCAAAATCGAAGTCGTCGATATGGCTTCCGCTTTTGACAACCACCCGAGTTTCTTCTGGCTGAGTGGCGTCTATAAGCATTTGTTTGGTCATAAAACTTATACTCCAGTGTACTCGTAGATCCTGATGTTCCAATCATACTCGTAGAAAAGACTAACTTTGTCTCTTCACATAAAAACCAGAGTATGGATCTAAATTCGAGTTCATTTTTTGAATGTGAATGTTTCATGCGCGCTATATGTCGCACAACCTTTTCGAAAGCTGCGTTGTATTCCGACGATATTATTCGACAGATCGCAGCGAACCATTTCCCCCTAAAGTTTTCTGGGAGGTTCGGCCGGCCAATTATAATATCGAATAAGTGTGTCACGTCAGAAACAAATCTCTCTATTTTGGATAAGCCAATTGATTTCGAGTAAATCGTAAAATTAACCCTCAGCAAACATAAGCTGAAATCGCTATGATGGCTTAGCCCCATAGGGTCTAAACATAATGATTTCTGGCCATTGTCACAATATTTAGTTAAGGGCATTTTTTGCAAGATCCAGAAATCAAAAATTAAACCATATTAAGTTCTATTTAAATCTGGATGGAACCTCAACAGTTAAAAAGCTGATTTTCAAGGATATTATTGTCTTTTGTATAAGTATTTTCTACAATTTATAGGCAGTGTTTGGCGAGATATTGCCAATTAGTAATTGGAGAAATTTTTGCTTATCCAAGTGTGCTTAGCGCGATTATTCATCGTATTAACTAGCATTATGATTCTGACTTCCTTTTCATTTGATTCAGTTTTAGCCGAATCTGAGAAAAATATAAGCCGCATTAACGTGAGTGATCTCAGGATAGGTATTCATAAAAATAAAACTAGAATAGTTATGGATAGTGATGGTCGAATTGAATTTAATACCTTCATTTTAGCAAATCCCTATCGAGTAGTCTTTGATCTACAACAAGTAAGGTTTAAAGTAGGTTCTCGGAAACTTAGCAAGGCAAAGGGGGGTATTTCTGGTTATAGATTAGGATTATTTAAGCCAGGAAATTCTCGTGTTGTGATTGATCTCACTGAACCGCGGAGTATAGCCGAAATTTTCAGTTTACCGCCTAACGACCAGAACCTCTACAGACTAGTGGTAGATTTAAAAAAAATAAGTAGATCTGAATTCATTAAGAAATCGGTAGCTTCTGTCCGGCGTCACACTGAAAACCAGCGGGGAAAACGTAATATGGGCTCGATTGTGCCTAAAATTATTACTTCTCTCCCCCGGACGGGGAAAAGAGTGGTTGTTATAGATCCGGGTCATGGTGGCGTTGACCCAGGAGCTATAGGAGCGTCCGGTACATACGAAAAATACGTGGTATTGAAAGCCTCTCTAAAAATAAAAGAAGTTTTGGAAAAAAGTGGACGTTACGGTGTGATTCTAACACGCAGTAAAGATCAATTTATTTCATTGAGACAAAGGATCCGAAAAGCACGGTTATCCAATGCAAGTTTATTTATATCAATTCACGCAGATTCAATTTCGGATAAAACGTTACGTGGTGCTACAATTTATACATTATCCGAGACTGCCTCCGATGCAGAAGCAGCGGAACTCGCTGAAAATGAAAATAAAGCTGATATTATTTCAGGGCTGGATCTAACAGAAGAAACGTCAGAAGTGACAAATATTTTGATTGATCTCGCCCAACGAGAAACGATGAATCAATCTGCGCGATTGGCTGGTGCCTTAGCAACAGAATTGCAAAAAACAATTAGAACGAATAAAAGAGTTCATCGATTCGCTGGATTTGCGGTGCTTAAAGCCCCTGATATTCCCTCTATTTTGTTTGAAATGGGATATCTATCCAACCCGCGGGAAGAACGTCTACTTAACCTTCCTTTGTTCCAAGAAAAAGTCGCCAATGCCCTATTGCGGGGAATTGACCGTTATTTTCAAAGCGTTAAATCATCAGTGCGTTAATATACTGCCATATAGACGACATATTCTGAGTTTAAAGGCAGAGATATTAATTATTACTGTTAAAACTTGATTGTATGTTAGAGCTGTTTTCAGGCAAGAAGAAATGCGTTGGATATTATATTTCATTTCTCTAACTATAATAATATTGGTGTCAAGTATTGGTGGCTTGGCTTGGATGTTTCATATTTATGGACGAGGGTTACCAGAATATGAACAACTTGCTGATTATAAGCCCCCAGTGGTCACGAGGGTCCATGGGACAGATGGCAGACTTCTTGCGGAATACGCCAGGGAACGGCGTGTATTTATCCCAATAAAAGCTATGCCCAAGTTGGTAATTAAGGCTTTTTTGTCAGCGGAGGATAAAAATTTTTACAGCCATCCCGGTATAGACATTCCCAGTTTAGTTCGGGCTGCTATAGGTAATTTACTGAATCTTGGAACTAATCGCCGACCTCGAGGAGCTTCAACTATCACACAGCAAGTTGCTAAAAACTTTCTATTGACCAATGAGATGTCCATCGAACGGAAAATAAAGGAAGCAATCCTAGCGCTGAGGATTGAGCGCACTCTCTCTAAAGACCGAATACTGGAACTATATCTTAATGAAATTTATCTGGGTTTTGGTTCGTATGGTGTAGCCGCCGCTGCTCTTAATTATTTTAATAAATCTCTCGATTTTCTCACTATAGCAGAGGCTGCGTTTTTAGCAGCATTACCAAAAGCGCCAAATAATTATCACCCGATTCGTCGGCCTGAAGCTGCAAAATCGAGAAGAAACTGGGTAATCGAGCAAATGCAACGTAATGGCTTTATTTCCGAAGCTAAAAAGTTTTATGAACAAGGCATGCCGCTACGCATTAACAAACGGACAGCCACCGAATTTGTTGAAGCCGATTATTTTACAGAAGAAGTGCGGCGGGAATTGATAGGCAGATTTGGCCAAGCGCGAGTTTATGGAGGCGGTCTGTCGGTAAGGACCTCCCTAAATCCCATATTGCAAAAGATTGCCGAAAAATCGTTACGGAAAGGGTTAATGAAATACGATCGTCGACATGGTTGGCGAGGACCGATAGCGTCTATATCGATAGAAAATGATTGGAAAAGTTTACTTCTAACGTTTGATCTCCCAGAAGGCATTCTTTCGACGTGGCGTTTGAGTGTAGTGTTGGATTTAAATAGAAAATTCGCGCGCATTGGGTTTTCGGACGGTACCACGGGTTATATTCCTTTGGAGGAGGTTAAGTGGGCTAGGAAATGCAAGAAAGGACAGAGGCTGGGTCCTAAAATTAAACAGATCTTTGATGTCTTATCGGTAGGCGATGTGATTCTTGCGGAGGCTATTCCTATGAAAGATAAGAAGGGAGCCGAGTATGTTAATAATTATGGATTACGACAAGTTCCGGACGTTGGGGGAGCTTTGGTGGCGCTAGACCCTCATACAGGTCGTGTCTTAGCTATGACTGGCGGTTGGGATTTTAGATTATCCGAATTTAATCGTGCTACGCAAGCTAGGCGTCAACCAGGATCCGCATTTAAACCGTTTGTGTATCTAGCCGCACTTGACCACGGTTTTACACCTGCCACCAGAATTTTAGACGCACCATTCGTTATTGATCAGGGTGGTGGTTTAGGAAAATGGAAGCCGTCTAACTATACCAAAATGTTTTATGGGCCAAGCGCAATGCGTTTAGGGATAGAAAAATCCCGCAATCTAATGACGGTGCGTTTGGCCCAGACAATAGGTATGGAACGAGTTGTAGATTATGCACGGAAATTTGGTATAACCGAAAAAATGCCAGTTCAATTATCCATGTCCCTTGGGGCAGGAGAAACAACATTAATGCGGTTAACGGCAGCCTATGCGATGCTCGTAAATGGAGGTAAGCGAATCAAACCTAGATTGATAGATAGAGTTCAGGATCGGAACGGCCGAACGGTGTTTAAACACGATCATAGGCCATGTACTAAATGCAACACGGAGTATTGGGTTAGCGCACCGGTTCCGATTGTACCGGACCTTAGGGAGCGTATTGCCAATCCAGCATCAACCTATCAAATGATTAGAATGCTTGAAGGCGTTATAAAAAGAGGCACAGGCAGGCGGATAGCAGAATTGGGTAAACCCTTAGCTGGGAAAACGGGAACGACTAACAATAATGTCGATACATGGTTCATTGGTTTTACGCCGGATTTGGCTGTCGGAGCGTATGTGGGTTTTGATATTCCAAGAACGCTTGGTAGTTCAGACACTGGATCTAATGTAGCAGCTCCGATATTTAAGTCTTTTATGGCAAAAGCGTTACAGGGAAAACCGGAGATTCCATTTCGTGCGCCGCCTGGCGTTTTGCATGTTAGGATAAATTCGGAAACGGGAGCTTTAGCTGTAAAAGGTGATAAGAAGGTAATTATTGAAGCATTTAAACCGGGAACCGAACCTAAGGGTGTAAGTGAAATTCTTGATGGTGGCTATAAGGCGGATTGGCGAATTACTGATGGATTGACAGAAGAATTATCAACTCCAGTTGTTCGTTCTAGATCGGGAATATACTAAACTATCACGGTTTGTAACAATTTGTAGTCGGAGAGGATTTATGCGAGCGGAAATTACAGCCATATCTGAAGAAATTCGTCAGTCCATCGAACTTCTCCGGAGGTATCTTTGACTGGGATAAAGCCCAGCTTAGGTTACAGGAATTGAATGCTATTGTTGGAGATGCAACTCTTTGGGAAAAACCCGAGAGAGCACAGTTGATTTTAAAGGAAAGAAACCATTTAGAAAAATCATTGAAAGACATTATTAGAATTTCCGGAGAATTAGACGAAACTTTAGAACTTATGGAATTGGGTGAAACCGAGGGTGATGAAGAAATTATAACTGAGACCGAGGATGCTTTATTTCGTTTATCGAAGATTTGTAGAAAAAAACAGCTTGAAGCTTTACTTTCCAGTGAGGCGGATAAAAATGATTGCTACTTGGAAATTCATGCTGGAGCAGGGGGAACAGAGGCGCAAGATTGGGCGGAGATGTTGTTGCGAATGTATGTAAGATGGTGTGATGCGCATAATTATAAAGTGAGTTATCTAGAAGAGAATAGCGGGGAAGAAGCAGGCTTGAAATCGGTTACTATAAAAGTAGAAGGAACTAACGCATATGGGTGGCTAAAGACGGAAAGTGGAGTACATAGATTAGTAAGAATTTCCCCTTTCGATAGTTCGGCCCGTCGTCATACTAGTTTTTCTTCTGCTTGGGTTTATCCTGTGATTGATGATTCAGTTAATGTGGTAATAGAAGAAAAGGATCTTCGTGTTGACACTTATAGGGCGTCTGGCGCGGGTGGACAGCATGTAAACAGAACTGACTCTGCAGTAAGGATTACGCATGTGCCAACGGGAGTGGTTGTCCAGTGTCAGAATGATCGATCCCAACATCGAAACCGAGCTACAGCAATGGAAATGTTGCGTGCTCGTTTGTACGAACTAGAAATTCGAAAAAGAGAAGAAGAATCCAATGCCATCGAAGCCACCAAATCTGAAATTGGATGGGGACATCAGATACGTTCGTATGTTTTGCAGCCATACCAAATGGTAAAAGATCTACGTACCAGCGTAGAGACCTCTGACGCTCAAGGTGTATTAAATGGTGACATTGACCAATTTCTCGAGGCCTCTTTATCGCATAGGGTAGGTGGTGGTGGTGCCGAGGCAAAACTTATGTCTAAGTAAGCGGCCATTAAATAATATAGATGCTCTGTAAAAATAAAATCCAAGTAAAATATTTCTACTAGTAATAATGTACTCGGTTCCAATTTTAATAGTGCGGAAAGAATTATCAAAGTTTGGCTGATGAGGCAAAATGATTTGAGTTTAAGCTCGGATAGCCGATGGTGACTGGACAGCTTCAGGATCATCTAGTCTCTAAGTTCGGTTCCAGTGTTTTGTTTTTTATGACCCTGCAAAACCTGCGGGATCAAACAAGGAGGATGGGATGGGCCGTTATTCTGAAACGTATAAGAGCGCTTTAGAAGACCCAGAAGGATTTTGGGCTGAAGCCGCTAGAGATCTGGTATGGCAACAACACTGGGAGCGGGTTCTAGATGACGACAATCCGCTGTTTACTCGTTGGTTCGTAGGAGGAAAGATTAACACCTGTTACAATGCTCTGGATCGTCATATTGATGAAGGACGTGGTGAACAAATAGCTCTGATTTACGATAGCCCCCTAACTGATACTATCCAGACTATGAGCTATTTAGAGTTTCGGAATCGCGTGGCCCTTTTTGCGGGCGTACTTAAAAAATATGGTGTTGAATATGGGGATCGGGTGATCATTTATATGCCTATGATTCCCGAAACGGCAATAGCTATGCTAGCGTGCACCCGAATAGGGGCCGTTCATTCAGTCGTTTTTGGAGGGTTTGCATCGAACGAGCTAGCAAAACGAATAGACGATGCTAAGCCAAAAGTGGTGGTGTCTGCATCATGCGGGATAGAACCAGATAGAATTGTTTCATATAAACCACTTTTAGATGAAGCCATTCAACTTTCCGACCATCAACCGGATAAATGCATCATTTTTCAGCGGGCTGAATTAGAAGCTGATTTACTGCCCGGGCGCGATGTTGACTGGCGTGAGGCGCACAATGGGGCCTCTCGGGCTGACGTCGTTCCAGTAGAAGCGACAGACCCTGTTTACATTCTGTATACGTCAGGCACAACAGGTATTCCTAAAGGAGTGGTTAGACCTACAGCAGGACATTTGGTTGCTTTAAAGTGGTCGATGAGAAACATATATGGAGTTCATCCAGGCCAAGTTTATTGGGCTGCGTCGGACATTGGCTGGGTGGTAGGCCATTCATATATAGTTTACGCGCCACTTTTTCACGGTTGTACGACTGTGCTATATGAAGGAAAGCCTGTCGGCACACCAGACGCTGGTGGTTTTTGGCGAGTTATATCGGATCATAAAGTTTCTTGTATGTTCACGGCTCCCACGGCAATGCGCGCTATAAAAAAAGAAGATCCCGAAGGCAAGCTTTTAAAAAAATACGATTTATCAAGCCTAAAGTCGCAGTTTCTCGCTGGTGAACGGTGCGACCCAGATACTTTAAGATGGACGGAAACATTACTCAAAGTCCCAGTTATAGACCATTGGTGGCAAACTGAAACCGGCTGGCCAATAGCAGCTAATTGTATCGGTTTGGAATCAATGCCAATTAAACCTGGATCCCCAACTTGTGCGGTTCCGGGATGGCATATTGAAGTCCTAGATGAAAACTCGAAACCAGTGGTTCCGGGAGAAATAGGAGCTATTTCAATAAAATTACCTTTACCTCCTGGAGCCTTACCGACGTTATGGCAAAATGACAGACGTTTTATTGAAAGTTACTTAAGTCAATACCCTGGTTACTATCAGACAGGTGACGCTGGCATCATCGATGAAGACGGTTATCTGCACGTTATGTCACGCACAGATGACATCATAAATGTGGCTGGTCACCGTCTTTCTACTGGCGGTATGGAGCAAGTTCTGGCGGCTCACTCGGATGTGGCAGAATGCGCCGTTTTGGGAGTTGAGGACGAAATTAAAGGGCAAGTACCACTAGGCCTCCTAGTTCTTAAAGATGGTGTCAATACTCCTCATAGCGAAATTGTAGAGAAAGTAATTAAGATGGTTCGAGAGCAAATCGGCCCCGTCGCTTCTTTTCGAAAAGCAGCTGTGGTTAAAAGGTTGCCTAAA
Organism: uncultured Thalassobaculaceae bacterium; assembly: GCA_964483985.1. Taxonomy (GTDB): domain Bacteria; phylum Pseudomonadota; class Alphaproteobacteria; order Thalassobaculales; family Thalassobaculaceae; genus CAZADS01. The sequence goes on along the minus strand of CAZADS010000088.1, from coordinate 74,785 downwards.
ACTCGATCGGGGAAAATTCTGCGGGGTACCATAAAACAAATAGCAGAGGCTAAAGATTTTGAAATGCCCGCGACAATTGATGATCCAGTTATACTAAAGGAAATTGAAGATATTCTTAGAGGGATGGGTTACGCCATCGATTCATATGAATAATCCGCTGAAATAGCTTTTTTCTGCAAATGATGAAATCTTTTAACCGTCATTCTTATAATTATTAACCACCGCATTAATCAAAAGCTGTACGATGATCCAATTTTATTGTGCAAACAGAGCCTGACGTTAAAATTTTTCTTTACTCGTCCAAAAAAAAAAAATAATTTACACAAAAGTTGTTTTAACGGAATTAATGTTTTGAGTTGGACCTCGGCTTTTTAGAAAGAGTTAGCTGAATGTTTGACAATCCTGATGATGCACCCCTTTTGATAGACTTCATATTAGTCCCCGAATTTTCACTGATGGCATTTACTTCAGCAATAGAGCCATTAAGGGCTAGTAATCGGCTGTCGGATAGGGAACTTTATAAATGGAGAATCTTGAGCCCAGGTGGTGGAATGGTTTCTGCTAGCAACGGGGTTGAGGTATCTACAACGGCTGTTTGCACTTATGATACTAGAAGTAAGTTGATATTTGTCGTATCGGGTTTGGAGATTGGACTATTTGAGGATGAAAGATTATCTGGGCATTTGCGGCGAGCATCTCGGCAAGGGGCAATGATCGGGGCACTTTGTTCAGGTTCGCACTTACTAGCAAGGGCAGGATTATTGGCAAATAGAAGATGTACTATTCACTGGGAAAATCTTACTAGTTTTAGCGAAGAGTTTCCAGAAATAGAGGTCTCTTCGGATTTGTATGAAATAGATCGTGATCGTATTACTTGTTCCGGCGGTACTGCAGCGTTAGATATGATGCTATATTTGATAAGCAGACAGCATGGAGAAATGTTAGCAAATCAAGTGTCTGAACAATTTATTCACGATAGAATTAGAGAGCCACATGATCATCAGAGAATGGAACTCAGAACAAGAATAGGGGTTAGTCATCCAAAGCTCATAATTGCCATAAGTCAGATGGAAGCCAATCTTGAAGAGCCTATTAGTCAAACGGAATTGGCAAGTTTTTCAGATATATCGACAAGGCAAATGGAGCGTTTGTTTCGTAAATATTTGAATAACACTCCGACTCGTTATTATCTTATGTTGCGTTTGCAAAGAGCCCGCGGTTTGTTGTTACAGACAAGTATGTCGATCTTATCAGTAGCTTTGGCATGTGGGTTTGTATCTGCAAGTCATTTTTCAAAATGCTATAGAGAATATTACGGTAAAACACCCCGAGCAGAGCGCTCCAATAGATTGGAGCAAAAAGATGTGCTAACAACTACGGCGCTAGCCTTTACTGGTTAGGTTTTTCTAAAATCTCCCGCCTTTATTTCACTTATGGAATCTCGGAAATCGACTCTAATTGATTTTCGGGTGAAACAGTTTGACCCCCTGATTTAATTACAGCATTTTCCAAATCAATTTGTGGACATAGGCCTAGTAGTACCGGATGTCTAGCTGTTATTTGCTGAGTATTCCAATGAGTGCGATCGCGAACTTTAGTTATTGTCTCCTTTGTGGTTCCAATAAGTTTTGCAATTTGTCTGTCCTTAAGCTCAGGGTGGTGTTTGAGTAACCAGGCAATTCCATCTGGTTTATCGCCCCGTTTCGATATTGGAACATACTTTGGCCCCTTGCTTTTAGTGGATGCTTGGGGGAGTGCGCTTTTTTGAATTTGTAGTCTTAGAGATGAGTCGGGTGAGCACCGCTCGATCTCCGCTCGAGATAGCTGACCATTTGCGATGGGATCAAACCCCTGCATCCCAGTACTTACTTCACCGTCAGCAATTGCCTGAACTTCAAGGACATGTAAGTGACAAAAATCAGCAATTTGTTCGAAGGATAGTGCTGTGTTTTCTATTAGCCATACTGCGGTAGCTTTGGGCATTAATGGTTGCGTCATAAATCCTCCTTCTTCACAAACATGAAATGAGCATATTTTTATGCATCCAATCGCCATGAGAGTGAGTATGCAAATTTTAGTATATATAAGAAATATTACTCAATTATCAAACACCAACATAACATTGGGAGGATTTGTTATAATTTCATCGACGATGTGGAAAGAAGGAGACATGAAATGGAACTAGAGGATCTGGAACCAAAAAATAAGATTATAAAAAAGAAAGATTTGAGCTCATGGAATATAGAAGACCTTCAAGAGTACATTTCCCGAATGGAAGAAGAAATTGATCGAGCCAAAGTGATGATTGAAACCAAACAAGGCATTAATTCCGCTGCAAACGCATTATTCAAGCGCTGACGTCCGCTCCTGTGTTCATGGGCTTTACGGCGCTCCTTTCTGATATACCGTTTTTTACCATCGACCAAAAATGATGACGCAATGATGACTATAAAGAACTCCTGAATATTGAAGCGAAGGCATACCTGATAATGGTTGATGATTCTAATCAGATTAATCATGAGCAGAGGGTCGATAGGACGTCGGAGAATTTGAATTCAACATCCCGTAAACAACTATTTTTCATCTTGCGTTTCTTTTTGTTGATTATTTTACTCATTGCAATGGGAGCGTGGATCGCACAATGGATTAAAACAGCAATTTTATATGTTCATGAGACAGACGCGAGAATTATGACTGACTTAGTTTCGATCGGTAGTGAAGTAGATGGTCGCCTTCTCAAAATCTCAATCGAAGAAGGAGACAATATAGTGGAAGGACAATTGCTCGCGGAGATAGATCCAAAAGTAGCAATCCTTAGGCTGAAAGAGATGAGGGCAGAACGTGCTTCTGTGAAAGCAGAATTTGCTAAGCTTGAGGCGGAAACAGCGATAATAAGTAAGCAGACAGAGACCCGAATTTGAAATAAACGATCTAGCCTTGCTGAGGCGGAGATTATTCATAGCATTTATGTCCATGAATTATCTTTTTCTAAAGCGAAATTCAGTCGTATCCAAGAACTATCAAAAACTGAAGCAGTGTCAGAATCCAAACTAGATCGGGCTAAGCGAGATTTTTTAAAAGCAGAGCAAGAATTATTAAGGGCGAAGACCGCTATCTCTACTGCTAGGGCGTCGTTAGATGAGGCTTTGGCGGATCGGACTAAGTTGATGGTTAAAGTTGCAGAACGTTCAGAATTGGAAGCCCGACTCGTTGAGATCGACGCCCGTCTAGAAAGTTAACTTAATGATGTCGAGGCCCGAAAAATAGTAAGTCCAATGGATGGTTTAGTTAGTAGGATGTTTGTAAAATCCGGCGAATAAATTTCTGAAGGACAGAGATTGATGGTTTTGCATGATCCTAACCGCATCTGGGTTGACAATAATATCCGGGAAACCGAAATCGGGTGACCTAGTAGTCGAAGCGGCTTCTGTACTCAAGGTGATGGGTTTGACGGACGTTGAGCGCTTTGTTTTGATGAAAGCCTATATAAGCGATTTTCTGACGTTAAAGGCTTATGAATTGGCATTTCGAGAAGGTCATATAGCGCTAATGGCGTTATTTGGGTTCGGGGTAATAATCAGCCTTATATAATATAGGTATAATATAGGCGAGTTTGACAGTAGTTTCGTGATCAATTGAAGAAATATGTTTTTCTTTCGATTTTCAATCTAATTCCGTTGCAATACCATCAGGCAGTGGTACTTGAAAAGCATTTAGAGTCATTGAGATCAGAGTGTAATAACCAAGGACACCTACTAAATCAACGGTACCGACCTCTCCAAATTCTTTCACAGCGGCAGCATATGTTTCGTCGGCTACACGGTGGTCTCGGTGAAGTTGTGTAGAAAATTCATATACTATTGTTTCAGCATTAGTCCTAAATTTTGGAATTCTTCTGCACCTTATGCTTTCAACTATATTCGGATCAAGACCAGCTTCAATACCTATCTTTTTATGGGCATACCATTCAAATTCAGCACCCCAAAATCGGCCAGTCACTAAAATTGCCAGCTCGGTGAGATGCGTAGGAAGGCTGTTCTCATAGCGGCAAAATTGGCCCAGTTTTTGTGCTTTGTCTGCTAATTCTGGGCTGGTTAACCAAACTTTTAAGGGACCTTGAACCTGACCCCGGGGTCCCGAGACGATATCTTCATGGATTTTCTTTTGTGCGGGCGTCATTTTCTCTGCCGCTAGATCTTTTATACGGGACATAGGTTTTCCTTTCAATCAGCTAAACTGGTTTCCGTCCGAGGCATACCATCGTATAAATTCAACATATTTTCGAGCCATTTATTTAAAGGGTCAGTTTCTTCTAGGAGTTGAAATGGACTGGTGATGCGGGCCCACATGAACGCTCCAAACAATGCATAATCAACAAATTTAGGTGCTGTGCCCGCTAGGAAATCACAATTTTCAAGGGTTTTACGGGCAGGATAAAGTACCAATTTTAATTGATCCTTAGCCTCTTGTCGTTTAGATACAATCTCTTCTAAACGCATACCGAAGCGCTTTTCCCGAGACTTCTTAAAGTACGGTTGATCTTTTGGTTCTATGACATTCATGATATCGGCAACTACGCAGCGCCCGACTAGAGGATGAATTTGACTATCCACCCATGCTGCGACAAATCGAGCAATACTTTCTTCAGTTTGATTGCCAAATAAAGAGGGGGATTCAGGATACTTAGAATCAAGATATACTGCTATATCCCAACTATCGGATACTATTTTTTTACCATCAACGATTACAGGCACCAAACTTTGTCCCGAGAAATTAAGCTTATGTTTATCGGAAAAGCTAATATGTTCGACCTTGGCAGTGCCCTCTAGGCCTTTGTGTGCAAGAGCCATGCGGACTCGCCAACCGAATGGACTGAACCTTCTTCCCTCCAGCCCAGATAAATCATAAAATGTTATTGTCATTTCGATTGCCCACTCAAATTTTTGCAACTTTTGCTTATCATTTACACAGATTGTTAAATAGTGCTTTCTAGAATAAATCACATCTATCAAGTTGATTATTGCTGTATCCTATCGGGCAGCGGTATTATCGTGCTGCCATCGACACATTAAAAAGATATACAAAAAAGTGGTGCGGATCGGGTTTGTTAAATGTACTAAAGTTTTCTAGATACCAATTTTAGAGTGTTTCTGCATAAAGAATTCGCGGGATTAGTTTGATGAATTTTGAGTGTTAATACCTTGTCTTCATTCATCAAACTTTGCCGGTCAGGCCCATTTAGCGTTAAAAGTTTTCGGTTTCAGTGGCCATCAGACCTGCTAACCTCCTGGGCCTTCGAAATGGAGACATTGATTCTGTGCTGGTATATTTTAGTTGAAACTCAATCCGTTTTAGCGTTGACTGTTTTTGCTTCACTTCAATATCTCGGCACCTTGATTTCTCCGATATTGGGTGTTTTAGCTGATCGTATTGGCCGTCGTGTCATGCTCTGCGGATTGCGAGCTATTTATTTGACGTTGTCGATACTGTTGATGATCCTGGCGTTAATTGAAGTTTTAAGTCCTATGCACGTTTTTATAATTGCTTTTTTAGCGGGGCTGGCTCGGCCATCAGACCTCGTAATGCGCTATGTGTTGATAGGTGATACGATGCCTGAAGACCAATTGATGAAGGCCATGGGTATTTCACGAACCACGTTGGATTCTGCCCGTGTTGCTGGAGCTGTTATAGGTGCAGGACTCTTTTCTCAGCTTGGAATGGGACCCGCTTATATAGTTATTACAGCATTTTATGGGGTAAGTTTTGCGTTGACATTTGGCGTTTCGTCAGTTCGTCGCCGTTCTAAAGATAAAGAGTATCTAAGCTTAAGGTCTTCTTGGAAAGATTTAAAATATGGTCTTAGTTACGTTTGGACTACCCCTACCATCCTAGCCGCAATTTGGCTTGCTTTTCTGGTTAATCTTACGGTCTTTCCCATCACTCACGGTGTTTTGCCGTATATAGCTAAAGAAATTTATATGATCGACGAAAATGGATTAGGGCATTTAGTGGCTTCCTATGCGACTGGCGCATTATTCGGCTCCATCACAATGACTCTAATTGCACCTCGAAGTAATCCAGCGCGATTCATGATTGTTAATATCTGGCTGATGTACATGGTTTTGTTGGTATTTGGACAACTCGAAAGTAAATATTCCGGCCAATTTTTCTTGCTTTTAATAGGCTATATACAGAGTTTGTCTATGATTTCGATGGTCGTGACTTTGCTATATATGGCCGGAGAACAATTCAGAGGTTTGGTTATGGGAGTGCGGATGCTTGCAGTTTATGGTTTGCCTATTGGGTTGATGGCATCTGGTTTATTTATAGATTGGTTAGGGTTTAAGGGGACTGTTTTTATATATAGTATATTTGGCCTTGCGGTCAGTGTTTTGATAGTCATCTATTGGCGTAGACAAATTTGGTTTAGAACTGAAACAACGAAATGACTATAAATTCAAATAAAATTCGTTATTTCGTCGGTTTAGGAGATAAAGGGGGACGCAGTGGAACTTATAAAATGGGATGGGATTCTAAAAGAAGTATTCCCTAACGGAGCAACCTACCAAACTATAGTTGGAGACAATAATAATTCGACACCAATTCGAATAGGAATTCAAATTTCACCTCCTGGTTATAATACGGGAACCCATTCTCATCCGTATATGGAGGTAGTTTGCTTTTTAGAAGGAGCGGCCGAGGTTTGGACGGAGAACGTTGAGGGGGTAAGAGTGGTTGGACCTGGCTCAAGTTTAATTTTTCACCCAAACGAAAAACATGGATTTCGTGCTATTGGGAATAGCGTCCTTAAAACTTATGGTGTCCACGCATCGTCCGAACGAATAGTTGTCAGAGTCTCTTGATTTTTAACATACGGATACTCAAGACTTTCACTTTGATGACTTGAGGTTAATCACTGGGGTTGGATCGAGAGGCGTTAAGATTCTCTATTCATTTTTGCTTTTAACCGAAAGGATTCCATAGTGTCTTTGGCATCTTTTGCCCAAAAGGCTGCCGCTACGTATCTATCTGGACGGACAAGTAGTATCTGATCTCTGTGTGCCCTAAGCATTGTTAGTGCCGAACATTCTTCTGGAACAACCAATGTAATATTTTTGTCATCCCGTTGGTCGGGTGCCCCAATTGAGATCAGTTTTGGAGAAATTTCCGGAAGTAATTTTGTTTTTAATTCTATCATTTCTTTCGTAGTGCGTTCCTCCTGTGAAATAAATGCAAAACCAATACCGATTATATCGTCCAGCTTTGTATTAGCATGATACTTAGGAGTTAAAGCGGGCTGAGGTAGCATTTGACCCACTAGGGATCCAGTAAAAGGCTGAGAATCTATCGCAACAAACGCGCCATTTTGGTATCGGGGAGGGGGCTTAAATTTCATTGAAATGATAAAATCACGAGCTTCGGGAAACCGTTCCATCCATTTCAAAACGCTAGATCGAAAAGCGACATCCTCCTCTCCTTGGGGCATTACAATATCACCCATTGCCACCGCCAACTGAATCATAGCCCATGAGGGATCACGACGCTCTTGCTCGTAGGTGTCCAAGAGAAGATATCCCGCTTTGCCTTTGTTGACTGCCCATAGTTTCCAGGCAAGATTATGTGCATCACGCAAGCCTGCATTCATTCCTTGCCCAGCAAAAGGAGGCGTGAGATGAGCTGCGTCTCCTAACAGGAAAACACGTCCTTTCCGCCAATGTTCAGCTATTTTTGCTTCGAAAGTGTAAACCACAGCTCTTAGTATGTCAGTTTCATTGAAGGGTCTGATAGGCTCTATTAACTTTTGAATGTTGTTGGGATCGAGAAGGGATTCTTGGTTTTCACCCGCGCGGGCACGAAATTCGTAACGTCTCCCACCGTTGGGTGCGGGGATACTGACATATGGTCTATCTCTTCGGCAAAAAAATTTGGATACAGATTCTTGATCGGGATCGTTCAGAGTGTCGACAATTAACCAGTCCTCCGGATATGAATTACCCAACATTTTTATATTTAATTTTTGGCGAACAGAACTTCGTGCTCCATCCGCACCAAGAAGAAATTTTGCTTCGAGGTAACGAATTTTGTTGTCGGTGTCTAATAGCGATATAATTACCTCGTGCTTATTCTGAACGAAATCTTGCATTTCAGTAGAGTAAGAAACGAAAATATTCTCAAACCGTTTGAGCCCGTCTAGGAGGGCGCTCTCGAACTCAGGCTGAAATATTTGAGTCCGGCGTGGAAAGCCATATTCTATTGGACCGGGTCCGATATTTGCGAATGGGATATTATCATCATCATAGTATCTGGACCCTAGTCCTTGTCTTGTTTTAGGAAGATACTCTCGATCTAAGCCAGTAGCTTGGAGTGTTCGGCATCCTTCGTCATCTAATGTAATAGCTCGGGGCACTTCGTACGGCGCAGAGTTGCGCTCTATCAACGCCGTTTTGATTCCAAACTTACCCAATAGATTGGCGGTCATCAGCCCAACGGGTCCGGCACCAATTATAGCGACACTTACTTGACGAGGAAGAGTGTACATGATTCATGTTGCTCGAACATCATGAGTTCCACTGGTTTAAAAACGGTTTTGTAAGAGCGTGCTCCATTAAATCAAGGCGATCTTGACCATAAAACATATCACCGTCTACGAAATATGTAGGAGAACCAAAAACTGAACGATTTATTGCTTCTTTTGTATTAGCCTCATATATATCTGTTACGGTTTTTGATTCGGAGGCTTGTAAAATAGGCTTTGGATCTAACTGCAATGATCGTGCAATTAGTTCCAGTGTGTCTTTATCCGCTAAATCCGCATCGTAACGCCAATGTTGCTCCATCATTTTATGCGCAAGTAAGTCTATATTAATTCCCTGAAGTGAAGCTGAAATTAACATTTTATTAGATGGTGCTATAGATTTGTGGTGATGCGTGGGCAACGGTTTCAAAATAGGGGCTGCTCGAATTTCTGACCATCTTTCAACTTCCCGTACAAAAAAGTAATCCAAATAATTTTGCGTTCTTTCCCCAATTGGTTTAGAGCCAGATGCGATAATTCCAAGATGAAGGTCATAGGGTTTATGGAGTATCCGCCGTCCTGATTTGGCTGCAATTTTTAACAACTGACGTGATCCAAGATAGGCATAAACCGAATGCGATGCATAAAAATATTCGATGTAACTCATTGTTAATGTGATCCGACGCGTATGTTTGACATGAACTGCTTATAGTGAGGTGATTTTTGTTTTCGATTTAGGAATAAGGCAACGTTGTTTTTAAACGAAGAGGAATCGACTAGACCAGAAATTATTTCCAATTTGTATTTTCCGGTTAGTCCACTCCTTCGACGACTATAAGAGTCCCATCAGATCCGGCTTGTCTGAGTTTTATAAGCTCGGCATACTCATTTGAATGATACCAGTCCACCGCGCGTTGATAACTTTCAAAGCGAATTAAAACTGTTCGGTTCCCGATAGGTCCTTCACCTTCAAGGTGGGATTGTCTTCCACCCCGTGCTAGATATTGTCCCCCATAGCTCTGGGTAACGGCTGGAACTTGGATGCGATATTTCTCAAATGCTTCGGGGTCTGTGACGTTAACTTGGGCAATAACATATCCAAGAGGCATAATTATCTCCTACATTTTGATTTTGATATCGCTTACATTTAATTTTTTAGCCAACCATCTACGTATCCATGTGACAAAAAAGTAATTTTGGAAATTTCATCATACTCTTTAGATTAACACCGTAAGCTTATAAGATTGTCTATCAAAAAGTTTCAAAAACCGGAATTGTAAACCACTGACTCTTTTAAATAACCATAAATTTTACTTGACCCTGGGATATAAGACTTTTTTGTTATCGCATTTTTGTTTAGGAAAGAAATTTATAATGGCCGATAAACTCAATATAGCGATAGCCCAGCTAAATCCTACCGTGGGAAAACTAGATGCTAACTTAGAAAAGCTACGCGCGGCAAGAAATAAGGCCGCAAAAAACGGTGCTGATTTGCTTCTCACATCCGAGTTGTTTATTTGTGGGTACCCTCCGGAAGACCTTGTTCGAAAACCTTTATTTGTTAGAGAAATACGTGAAGTGGTTGAGAAATTTTCTGTTGAAACTGATGATGGTGGGCCAGCAGTATTGCTTGGTTCTCCTTGGGTAGAAGATGATCGATTGCACAATTCTCAGGTTTTGTTGGATGGCGGTAACGTTGTAACAGCTCGGCACAAACATGATTTACCCAACTATGGAGTATTTGATGAAAAGAGAGTTTTCGATCCCGGCCCTCTCCCCGGCCCTATTAATTTTCGAGATGTTAGAATAGGAGTTCCTGTTTGTGAGGATATTTGGACACCGGATGTGGTGGAATGTATCGCTGAAACTGGAGGGGAATTACTTTTGGTGCCCAATGGGTCTCCGTTTGAAGCAGGCAAGGCGGACGTTAGGGTCCATCATGCTGTTGCCCGAGTTGTAGAATCGGGTCTACCACTAGTGTATTTGAATCAAATCGGTGGCCAAGATGAATTGGTATTTGACGGCGCTTCGTTCGTAATGAATTCAAACCGAAGTTTGCCATGGCAGATGCCGGCTTGGCGAGAAGATTTAGCCGTTACGAGCTGGCGCCGATTGGGCGGCGGGTGGATTTGTGAAACTGGAGTAACTAGCCCAGTCGAAACTGACCTGTCCGCAATTTATCAAGCAATGATAGTGGGATTGCGCGATTATGTTAATAAAAATGGATTTCCCGGAGTAATACTTGGAATGTCTGGTGGCATTGATTCGGCTTTAAGCGCAGCGGTGGCGGTAGATGCTTTAGGACCAGATAGAGTTCATTGCGTAATGATGCCTTCGCCGTATACAAGTCAAGACAGTTTGGATGATGCTACTTTGGCTGCGAACATGATAGGAGCAAAATTGGATACTATATCTATCGGGCCCGCAATGCAGGCGTTTAGCTCTATGTTAACAAATCATTTTGCAGGTACAGAAAGCGATATAGCGGAAGAAAATTTACAGTCTAGGTCTCGGGGCCTAACGCTGATGGCTCTTTCAAATAAATTTGGGTCTATGGTTTTGTCTACAGGAAATAAGTCAGAAATGTCGGTAGGCTATGCTACGTTATATGGCGACATGTGTGGCGGGTACTCAGTTTTAAAAGATGTCTATAAAATGACAGTTTTTGATTTGTCGCGTTGGCGAAATAAAAATAAGCCACGCGATTGCTTTGGTCCAGCTGGCCCTATCATGCCGAACCGAATTATAGAGAAACCACCTTCGGCTGAATTAAGACCAGATCAAATTGATCAAGATACGCTGCCCCCGTATGAGGATTTGGATGCCATTTTACAGGGCTTAATAGAAGATGAGGCCACTGTTGAGGAGATTATGTCTAAAGGTTATGAGGAATCCTTGGTTATGCGAATATGGCGAATGCTCGACCGAGCTGAATATAAGCGGCGTCAGGCTCCACCAGGCGTAAAAATAGGGCATCGGGCATTTGGTCGCGACAGGAGATATCCAATTACCAATGCATTCGAAAAAGCTTATCGCCCAAAGATGTTCAGCGATTAGCGGTCAATATGGTGATTAGTGCGTTTATTTAGAGTTTGTTTCCATGGTTTTATCTTTTTATGACACGTTATCTCGGGAAAAAGTCGATTTCTGTCCATTAGATGTAGACAAAATTCGAATGTACGTCTGCGGTCCAACTGTTTATGATTTTGCGCATATAGGGAATGCCAGACCAGTTGTAGTATTTGACGTGCTGTATCGTCTGTTGAGATGTATTTATCCCAACGTAATTTACGTTCGCAATATCACTGATATAGATGACAAGATAAATAATCGATCAGCTGAATCGGGACGTTCGATAAGAGAAATAACCAATGAAACGACTGAGGTCTTCCAAGATGATATGAAAAGAATTGGAGCTTTGCCGCCGACTTTCGAACCGCGGGCGACAGAGCACGTTACTAATATGATAGAAATGATAGAAACTTTGATTAATAAAGGTCACGCGTATGTCGCGGACGATCATGTTTTGTTTGATGTGTCATCTATGAAGGATTACGGGCGCCTTTCGGGGCTCAATAAGACTGAACTGATAGCGGGGGCTCGTGTTGATGTTGCACCCTATAAGCGTGATGGGACAGACTTTGTTTTATGGAAACCTTCGGCAAAAGATACCCCAGGTTGGAAAAGTCCGTGGGGGTACGGCCGACCAGGATGGCATATAGAATGCTCTGCGATGAGTCATATGTATCTGGGTGAATCATTTGATATTCACGCTGGCGGTATCGATTTGGTTTTTCCTCATCATGAGAATGAAATAGCCCAAACGAGGTGTACATTTGATACGTCATCAATGGCTTCTATTTGGATGCATAATGGGTATGTTACGGTCGATGGCGAGAAAATGAGCAAGTCCTTAGGGAATTTTTTTACTGTTCATGATCTCTTAAAAGAATGGCCGGGTGAAGTTATCCGATACGCTTTGTTAGCGGGTCATTATCGTGCCCCGTTGGATTATTCAACACAGGGTTTAATGGATGCCAAGGCATCGCTTGACCGCCTATATCACGCGTTACGGGGTGTTGGTGGTGACAAGATTTCCAGTAATTTAAGTAAACCTGCTAAATCTGTGGTAGCAGCTTTGTCAGATGATCTAAACACACCGTTAGCATTATCTAGACTACACGAAATTGCGAAATTAATAAACAAAACGACGAATAGTAAGAAAATGAATAAACTAAAAGATGAGTTAATTTCCTCAGCTTATCTTTTAGGACTACTTGTTGATGATCCTGAGACTTGGTTTCAAGGGAATAATAACGTTGAAACAGCGGAGATAGAGGAGATAGAGGAGATGATAGCGGCCAGAGAGGTTGCTCGAAAGAAACGAGACTTTATCGAGGCTGATCGTATTAGAGATGAACTTAAGATTAGACAAATAGTTTTAGAGGACAGTATAGATGGCACTGTGTGGCGGCGGCACTAGGAAGTATATAAAAGGATGTTTTTTTAGACCTGTCTTTCCTTTCGGGAAGTAATTTTACTCGGATGAATGAAATGTCCTCAGTTTGGACTAAATAATGGCCGGCACTAATCAAAGGTCAAATGTTGATGGTATAGAAAGTGATTGGCCTGTCATTATCTTGGTTGATCCGCAACTAGGAGAAAATATAGGGACTGCAGCTCGGGCAATGTTGAATTGTGGTCTAACGAACATGCGGATTGTCCGGCCACGGGATGGTTGGCCTAATCCCCGAGCAGTGACGACGTCTTCAGGTGCTGGATTAGTGTTGGAAAGAGCACAACTTTATGACACAACCATAGAAGCAACAAGAGACCTTGATTTGGTTTTTGCTACGACTTCCCGTGAAAGGGATTTGGCAAAAACAGTTTTAACACCTTGTTCGGCAGGTGAACGCCTAGTCGGACACATAGCCAATGGCGGTCGGCCTGGTATACTTTTCGGTCCTGAGCGGGCAGGATTGATTAATGATGATATAGTGTTAGCTAATGCAATAATTGAGGTTCCACTTAATCCAGCATTTGCTTCATTAAATCTCGCTCAGGCTGTTTTATTAGTTGGTTATCAATGGTTGCAAGCCCGGAGCAGATCTGACCCGCCTAATAATTCGTGGGGTAATACGCCTTTAGCTACTATCGAGCAACGAGAGTACTTTTATGAGCGTTTAGAAAGGGAGTTGCAGAAAGCTGGCTTTTTGTTTCCAGAAAATTTATCTCCATCTATCAAAAGAAACCTTCGTGTAATGTTCAACCGAGCTGGTTTGACTGATCAGGAAGTTCGCACGCTTCACGGCGTGTTAACAGCCCTTACGAATCCTGACACAAAAAGAAACAGAAACCGAAAAGATAGGTAGCTAAACTTTGCGAGTAATAAATCTTTAAGTTTGCACTCTTTTCTTTCGTCGAACTAATAAGTTCAAGATTTCCACAACGGCTGAAAAAGCTACAGCAAAATAGAGATATTCGCGTGGTATATGAAAATGTAACCCGTCAGCTACCAAAGCCACACCAATCAAAAGTAGAAACGAAAGGGCTAACATTTTGGCGGTTGGGTGTTGATCTATGAAGATACTAATTGGTTTAGCCGCACAAAACATAACGAACATTGCCACTATTACAGCAACAATCATTACCCAAAGATGTTCTGCCATTCCAACTGCTGTCACCACAGAGTCAATTGAAAAGACGAGGTCTAATATTACGATTTGACCAATAACATTCGTAAAACTAGCGGGTGACTTGGTTTGCTCATCGAAATTGTTACCTTCGACGGTTGCATGTATTTCAGTTGTTCCTTTATAAATCAAAAAGATACCGCCAGAAAATAATATGATATCGCGCCATGAAAAGGAATAACTTAGGAATTCTAAAATTGGTTGGGTCAACCCCACAATCCAAGCAATTGCGGCAAGTAAAATTAACCGCAAAATAAGTGCTACACTGAGTCCGATACCTCTGGCTTTGGCTCTTTGTTTTGGAGGCAAGCGATTTGCTACGATGGAAACGAAGATCACATTATCAATCCCCAACACGATTTCAAGCAGTGTCAGTGTTAATAAACTAGCCCAAATCGCAGGGTTATCGATCCATTCCATTATAAAATCCCTTCGGCATATGAAATTCTGGTTGTTCTTGGGCTTTAGTCCCGTTCTAAACGATAATTAATTTTATGCGTATTAAATAGAATTTATTCGGTCTTTAGATTTTGATAAGCGTTAAGTCGTTCAAACTTCTTGACTGACAGTATATATAAGCTTATCTGCACTAGTTGCATTTGACATTCCCGTTATGGTTCGTATATTGCTCGGCTTATTCTCGGGAAAGCGGGTTGATTTTTTTTCATCCCCGGCTTTTTAGCCCTACCGGGACAAAACAGAGGCCTAAAGGAGCCCAGCATGAGTAATCGAATAGGTTCGAAACATAAGATAGATCGCCGTTTGGGAGTAAATCTCTGGGGACGGCCGAAATCGCCTTTTAATAGCCGAGAATATGGTCCTGGTCAGCATGGGCAACGCCGACGCAAGCCGTCTGATTTTGGTGTCCAGCTTATGGCCAAACAAAAATTAAAGGGGTACTACGGCAATATAGGAGAGAAACAATTTCGTAGATATTATCGAGAGGCGGTGCGGCGGAGAGGCGATACTGGGGAAAATCTGATTGGTATATTGGAATGCAGATTAGATGCGGTGGTCTATAGAATGAAGTTTGTACCTACAGTCTTTGGAGCTCGACAGTTTGTGAGTCATGGACACGTTAGTGTTAACGGTCGTAGAGTGACAATTCCCTCTTTTCTTTGTAAAGAAGGGGATATTGTAGAAGTCAAAGAAAAATCCAAAGAGATCCCAATGGTACTTGAGGCCGTCGCATCGAATGAACGCGATGTACCTGATTACATGGACGTTGATTTTTCTAAGATGAAGGGAACTTTTATTAGGCAACCAAAATTAGAAGATGTCCCGTATCCGGTTCAAATGGAGCCGAATTTAGTCATCGAATTTTATTCCCGCTAACGGTTTACTAAACCAAATTGGATTTGTTCGTTATTTTCCTCTATTGAATCCGATTTGGCCCCGACTTTTTCCGTGTTCTCCGTTCTCGCTCGCGCAAACCGAGTCCGAGGGCGGATAAACCAACAATCGTTAACCAAATAGATTTTGTCCAGGGTGCGAAAAGTTCAATTGAAAGCATCGCTTTGGGATTGTCTCGGCGATAAAAAATAGCAATTACATCCCCTACTTTTAAATTTCGCCTGTCAGAATCTATTACACCTTGAACCGATGGCGAATTCGGTCGATGGATACTAACGAGATACCGAGCATAGTCTTCTGACGGATCAGCTACATCAATGATTTCAGCGTTTCCAACTGAGCCCTTTATTAAAAACTTTGCATTTGGGTAACCATTAAAAAGAGCTGCTGCTAGCGCAATAAAGGCTACCGCGAATAATGTGCTGGGTGATGGATCCAATATTTTCTTGATTAACGGAGTAGCATTTTTGGTGAACATATGAAAATCGATCAATTAGAACCGCGGGTCTCAGCCATTTTTTATCTGGCGTGAAAAAGGTCTTTTTAATTTACGATCTTTTTATCTTCGGCTTTTCAAAACATCAGTTTGATGATTTTGCCGAGACACCCTGTTGCTCAAAATATTCAGTTAATTCACCGGTTTCATACATTTCCCTAATTATATCACAGCCTCCTAAGAATTCACCCTTTACATATAGTTGAGGAATTGTTGGCCAATCGGAAAAATGCTTAATACCATCCCGGATTTCCGGATCTTCTAGCACATTTATGCTATGAAATTTGATTTGAAGATGACTTAATACCTGAACCACTGCTGCTGAAAAACCACACTGCGGAAATACTGGTGTACCTTTCATAAATAGTAGAACTTCGGCCCCGTCTACTTCGTTTTGAATTCTATCCCTTGTTGCAACGTCTAGCATAGTTAATACTCCCATAATGTGCTGTTTAATCTCGCGCGCTGGGCCGAGAGGTTTGTAGAGCTAGTGCATGTAATTCATTTCCCATGCGCCCTTTCAGAGCGGCATAAACCATTTGGTGCTGCTGGATTCTCGTTTTTCCTATGAACGCCGATGAAATAATATGAGCTGCGTAATGATCACCGTCGCCACGTAGGTCTTCAATTTTAACTTCGGCGTCCGGGAAATCATCCTTTATAAGGCGTTCTATCTCATCAGCTGTCATTGCCATTTATGTGATTCCTAACATGTAGTTAAAATTTCTGCATATAATCTGGCATCCAGCTCTCAAAACCAGCACGTAACTTCTCTACAGATATGGAATCGTTAGAGGCAAGTGTCAACAGACCATCGGTGGTTGTTGTCCCAATTAATTTGATTGGGATATTTGCTGCTGTTGCTCTATCATAGATTATATCGTGATTTATTGTCGTAGTGACTAAGTATCTCCCTTGATCTTCTCCGAAACAAATGGCTTCGGTTTTGGGTAGCTCAGATGTTAATAAATTTGCACCAAAAGTGAATTCTTTTTTATACTCAGCTAGCACCATTTCGGCCAGCGCTACCAGAATACCTCCATCAGAGATATCGTGGCATGCCGTTACTAAGCCTTGGTTTATTAGGGCGCGAACGAAATCACCATTAACTTTCTCTGCTTCTAAGTCAATTGGGGGCGGGGGGCCATCTTCCCTGCCTTCCATTTCTAATAGATAAACTGACTGTCCAAGCCAGCCAATTGTGGCGCCGATGAGCCAAATGCTTTCGCCTGCTGCTTTTACGGAAATAGTAGTGTGATGGTTTTTACCTTCTATTAGGCCAACACCGCCTATTACAGGTGTGGGTAAAATAGCTTTACCACCGGTCTCATTATAAAGTGAAACATTGCCAGAAATAACCGGAAAATTAAGTGCTCGACACGCATTTCGCATGCCTTCTATGCATCCAACAAATTGCCCCATAATTTCAGGGCGCTCAGGATTGCCAAAATTCATATTATTAGTTATGGCTAAAGGTATAGCACCCGTTGCAGTTAAATTTCGCCATGCTTCGGCTACGGCTTGAGCTCCACCGACTTCAGGATCAGCAGCGCAATATCTGGGGGTACAATCTACGGTCATGGCAAGAATTTTTTCTGTGTCTCTGACGCGTAAAAGGGCTGCATCCCCTCCTGGTCGAACAATTGTATCATTCATTACCAAATGATCATATTGTTCCCAAATCCATCGTCTACTCGCTAAGTGGTGCGATGACATGAGAGTGACTAGGCTTTGACTAAGCTTGGGGGAATCGTTTTCTTTTCTAATAGACAGCTGTGGTAGTTTTGGCCGAGAAGTCCATGGCCTGTCATATTCTGGAGAAGCGTCAACCATTGGGTCGATTGGAATATTGGCTTCAAGTTTACCTCCTTTTATTATGACTAATCGGCCCGTGGATGTAAGTTTTCCAATCACAGCAAAATCTAGCCCCCATCGCTTAAAAATTGACCGAGCCAGAGATTCGGATTGAGGTTTCAAGACCATTAACATCCGTTCTTGGCTTTCAGAAAGCATAATCTCGAAGGCAGTCATGTTATCTTCTCTAAGGGGCACCGAATCGAGGTCAAGCTGCAAACCAAGTTTTCCTTTCCCAGCCATTTCTACAGATGAGGATGTGAGTCCAGCTGCTCCCATATCTTGGATAGCTATGATTGCATCGTTTTGCATTAACTCCAGACACGCTTCTAACAGTAATTTTTCTATAAACGGATCGCCTACTTGCACTGTAGGACGTTTTTTCTCAATATCGTCTGAGAATTCAGCAGACGCCATGGTTGCTCCATGGATACCATCGCGTCCAGTCTTAGCTCCCACGTAGACAACTGGATTTCCGATCCCAGAAGCAGCTGAATAAAAAATACGTTCTGTAGATGCTAGTCCTACTGTCATGGCATTAACGAGATTATTTCCATTGTAAGATGGGTGGAAATTTACCTCCCCTCCAACGGTAGGTACTCCGATACAATTACCGTAGCCAGCAATTCCAGCGACTACTCCGGACAAAAGGTGTCGCGTTTTTGGGTGGTTTGGATGGCCAAATCGTAAAGCATTTAAATTGGCAATTGGACGAGCACCCATGGTAAAAACATCTCTTAAAATGCCGCCGACACCTGTGGCAGCACCTTGATAGGGTTCAATAAAACTGGGATGATTATGGCTCTCAATCTTGAAGACAGCTGCGAGCCCATCACCTATATCGAGGACGCCTGCATTTTCCCCCGGCCCTTGAATCACTTGTGGACCTTCTGTAGGTAGAATCTTGAGCCACTTTTTAGAAGATTTATATGAGCAATGTTCTGACCACATTGCCGAGAATATACCTAATTCTGTCAAAGATGGCTCTCGGTCTAGTATTTTGTTAATTAAGCAAAACTCTTCTTTTGAGAGACCAAGTTCGCCCCAGAGTGAATTTGAGTTTTGCATTTGGTGTTCATTCATCCCACGGCTTCCATTATTGAACCGAATATGCGTTGACCATCGGTTCCTCCTAACTTGGGGTCAGTGGCGTTTTCGGGATGTGGCATTAAACCCATTATCCTGCGGGTTTTATCAAGTATGCCCGCTATTGAAAGCGAAGACCCATTTGGGTTACTTTCCGTCGTAATATTTCCATCACCATCAACATATTTGAACGCGATTCTGCTGTCACCTTCTAGGCGCTTTAAAGTTTCTCTATCAGCGAAATAGTTACCATCGTTATGAGCAATGGGCACAGTTATCACTTGTCCTTTGCGATAATTTGTTGTGAAGATAGACTCAGTAGTTTCTACTCTAAGATCAACATTGCGACATATAAACTTTAGGCCCGTATTTCGCATTAGAGCTCCAGGTAATAATCCAATCTCCGTTAGAATCTGAAACCCATTACAAACGCCAAGAATAGGCAGGCCACGCTTAGCTTGTTTTATTATTTGACCGACAATCGGTGATCTTGCAGCCATGGCCCCAGCTCGTAAATAATCCCCGTAAGAAAACCCCCCCGGCAGAATTATTATATCGACTTTTGGTAATTCAATTTCTTTATGCCAGACCATAACGGGTTCTTTGCCGGATGCTAGCTTTACAGCTAATGCCATATCACGTTCACGGTTGGTGCCTGGGAAAACTATAATGGCTGTTCTCATGTAAAACTGATTGTTATTAGTTAAAAAAGAGAAGTTCGATGACCCTACGCAAGCCTAAATAGCTTTGCAAGATGTCGATTAACACTTAAATGATCTATTTTATTTAGATAATAAGCATTAAATAACATACTGAGGGGATCTATCATAAGCTTCAATTTCATATTTATGTTGACGGCAAAAGACGCAACAATCCCTGATGCACCTAACAGATTGAAGGAAGTGTTGGCTGGTGGCGCGAGACACATCGGCTTTAAAGATATTGGTCTCCCTTTAGAGGAACTTAAAGTTCTGGCTTCAGGTATCCGGGCTGCTGGCGGTCGTTCGTATCTGGAAGTAGTTAGTTTAGATGAGGAAAGCGAGCTATCTTCGGCCGAGGTTGCTGTTCAACTTGATGTAGATTGCTTGCTTGGGGGCACTCGAGCAAAAGACGTAGTTAAAATCATAAAATCAAACCCTGTCCGATATTTTCCCTTCCCCGGCGAGGTGTCTGGGCACCCTAACCAGTTGAATGGTTCGGTGACCGAGATAGTAGAGAGTGCGAAAGAGCTTACTGCATTAGAAGGGGTGCATGGTCTTGACCTCCTCGCTTATAGATTCAAAGGAGATGTTCCGAACCTTATAAGTGCTGTTTGTCAAGTTTCAACCAAACCGGTAGTTGTGGCAGGAAGTATAGATGGTGAAGAACGAGTCCGGGCGGCCGCGATTGCCGGTGCATCTGGCTTTACGGTAGGGACAGCAGCATTTGCAGGCGATTTCCCAGCAGAGGGGTTAGGACTAACTGAGCAAGTTCGTTCAGTTTTAGCTATAACTAATAAAGCAGCGCAATTGTCGACAGCACCGCGGACGATAGCGCTTGTCGCTCATAACCAAAGAAAGGCTCAATTAGAGGCTTGGGTCGCAAGACATTTGCGTGTTCTAAGTCGGCATCGAATAGTTTGTACCGGAGGAACGGGCGCGATGTTACGAGAATCATATCCTCCTTTGGATATTATGCGCTTGCATAGGGGCACTCGGGGTGGAGATCAACAACTTGGAGCATTGATAGCTACAGGCGAGCTAGATGCTGTAATTTTTTTCGCTGATCCTCAAGCTCATTACGCCCACGATGTTGACCTTATAGCTCTTACTAGATTGGCTATTATGCACGACACGCCTATCGTTTGTAGTCCTACCGCCGCTGATTTGGTTATTCAAGCTTACGCGGACCTATAAAGGCTTATAGATTAGCATATACAATAGTTCGCGGCTTCTGATGAGAAAAACTATACGACCTCTACTTTAAAATTTTCAATTACGGTATTGGCTAACAACGCTTCGCACATTTTTTCCGCTTGCGTTTTAGCGCGGTCGGGATCTGTTTGGTTAAGATCTATTTCAAGATACTTCCCCTGTCTAACTTCTTTTACGCCCTCAAAGCCTAAAGTCGTTAAAGTATTTTGAATAGCTTGTCCCTGAGGGTCTAATACACCTGACTTTAAGGTTATATGGATTTTTACTTTCATATGAACAGAGCCAGTTTATTTTTGTTATTGGATCGCTTTTGGACCCTTTAAGTCCATTGGCCCTGCCTCTGGGAGGACTCCTAGTCGGCGGGCAACTTCTTGATATGCTTCTCGTTCACCGCCAAGATCACGTCGAAAACGATCTTTATCGAGTTTTTCATTAGTTCCTGCATCCCATAGTCTGCAGCTGTCAGGGCTTATTTCATCAGCCAGTACGATCTGAACAGATTCCTCTGAATAAAAGCGACCAAATTCAATCTTGAAATCTACCAATCGCAGTCCCACTCCAGTAAGCAAGCCGCATAAAAAATCATTTACTCGTAGTGATAAAGACATCATGTCATCCAAATCTTGAGTACTAGCCCAACCAAAGGCAGTGATGTGTTCTTCCGCTACAATAGGGTCGCCAAGGTCGTCGGATTTGTAATAATATTCTATGATAGAACGAGGAAGCATTTTACCCTCTGGTATCCCGAGACGGTGGCAGATAGACCCTGCGGCTATATTCCGGATCACCACTTCTAGGGGGATGATTTCTACTTCTCGCACCAATTGTTCTCTCATATTTAGCCGCCTTACGAAATGGGTAGGTATCCCAATTTCTGCAAGGCGTGTCATAAAGTATTCACTGATTCGGTTGTTCAATACACCCTTACCCGTGATCACACCTTTTTTTTCATTGTTGAATGCAGTGGCATCATCTTTGAAGTATTGTATGAGAGTACCAGGCTCCGGTCCCTCATAAAGAACCTTTGCTTTTCCTTCATATAGCTTCCTGCGTCTAACCATTCAATTTTATCCTGAGAGTTTGGATTATTGAAAATAAAAGGCCCTTTCCAACTTATCACTAGGTTGCTACTGCAGACTAAAGTTTATTTTCTATATAGCAATAACGTAAATTAAAAACCGATTGGAATAGATGCTTTCTAATCGGAATTTTTCTATTTTGACTTGAGTTTTCAGAATCCCTTTTAAACTTAATACAATTGAATTTGGTTATATTTATGTTTATCAGGGGGCCCCGCAGCAAAAAGCCATACTGGCGTTTGAACCGAATTACTAGGCAGTGCAATTAAGGAGGATGAAATGGTTCCAAACCCATAATCAGTTCTGATGTTCATTGCACTTGTTGGGTCTTGTGGATCGAACTTAGTTTGGTTAGTTAGAACTTCAGGCCAGATCGACCAAAAATTTGAATTAGGATCTGGATTGCGTGCTTTCCTCATTTTATGTAAATGATGTGCGATTCGCGGTGCTAGAGGGTCATTTAGGTCTTGAGATGTAATCATGGATAAGCCGTAGGGTAGCGGGAAAACTTCAATTCTATAATCTTCCTGACCCGTGTGACGTATCCAAAGAGCATCGCGATTGTCGGCAATAATCATGTTGAAAGCGCGATATGAACTGCTATTCAAGTCAGCTAAAGCAGTTGCAGCGTCTATAGCGTCGGAGTGATCAAGAGCCTCTAGTACCAACTCCCCTCGACTTCTTTTATTGGGTTTTGGTCCAAGCGAATCTTGCCGATTCAAAATTCCGGCGACCACTCCAAAATCGTTTAACCCAAGCCAGCTGCCTCCTGCTAACTGATCAAGACCTCCAATTACATCCGGCCTATTCTGCCAATGGCGGGCAGGAGCTTTCCAGGGCCGATTAAGCATTTCATCCCTATTGGTGCCAATCGTGATCGGCCATTTGTTTTCTGGTTGCCAATTTATGATCAATGTACACATTTAATAATGGTTCACTTTTCGCTTATAAATTGAATCAAGTTGAAATTAGTTGCATTATTATAAAAAACCACTCTTTTTTGATATTGGGCCAATTGGACCTAATGGTCTAAGAAAAGTTATGACTTGATGATGCATTAATGGTGCTAGAATTGTGACTGCGCGTCTACCGATTTGGAGACGGTTTATTGAGTGTGAAGCAAATTCTTTATTAAAAAAGTGCGCAAGTTTTTACATTAAAATACGTTAAGGAATTTTATTAGGAATTACGAATTATGCCAGATGCTTGTTATGTAGAGTTAGAAAATAGAGGGATCCTCGCTGTTGAAGGTCAAGATAAGTTTAAATTTCTTCAAGGGTTGGTTTCTAACGATGTCCAGCGTGTGGAAAAAAATAGAGTAATATATTCGGCATTGCTTACGCCTCAAGGCAAGTACCTTTATGATTTTCATTTGCTTGAAGACAAAGGCCGCTATTTACTCGAATGCGAACGCGATAGATTACCAGATTTGCGGACTACTTTGAATAGATATAAACTTCGCTCAGACATAACGTTACGAGACGTTAGCAATGTACATAGAGTTCTTGCGGTTTTTGGTAATGATGATGCGGACGTTTTAGATTTGTCAAATCAAGAAGGATTTGCTGGCATCTACAACGATGGCATTGCTTTTATAGACCCTCGTCTAAAAGATTTAGGTGCTCGCTTAGTTATTTCTTCCGAAATCGACTATAGGAAAGCGAACTTCTCGAGGGGGCGATTGGATGACTATGAACACCTCCGAATTCGGCTCTGCATCCCTGATGGTAGTAGGGATATGGAGGTGGAAAAAACGGTTCTGTTGGAGGCCGGATTGGATGAATTAAATGGCATCGATTGGAACAAAGGTTGCTATATTGGTCAGGAGTTAACTGCCCGGACGAAATACCGTGGCTTAGTCAAACGTCGACTTCTTCCAGTAGAGGCTTTTGGGCGAATGCCAGAATCAGGAACGCAAATTACCTTAGATGGACGTGATGCAGGTGGCATCCGGTCTGGAATAGGTAATATGGCTATTGCTATGATTCGGCTAAACATGTTGGAAAAAGCGATTTCTGGTTCGGAACATCTTGCTGCTGACGGTATCCAGTTGCTTCCCAGAAAGCCAGATTGGGTGACTTTTTGAGGGCACATCAGAATTTGCGATGATTTAGTTCTTTTGTTTATTTTAAAAGAGGGTGTACGTGCTATCGGCCGTAATTTAACAAGAATTGGGGGAATTCCGCCTTCATTTCGGGCTGTCTTATATATGGCTACTGCTGCTATCATGTTTGTCTCGATGCATATGTTAATCAGAGATATGACCGATGAGTTGCATCCATTTGAGGTAGCTTTTTTTAGGGTTTTTTTAGGGATCTTTGTTTTACTTCCTCTTCTCATAAAGGATAGATTTTCCAATTTCAGAACAAAAAATATAATACTTCATTTGATCCGTGCATTCTTAAATGCTGGCTCAATGCTCTGTTTTTTTTATGGCATTGGCCTCACCCCATTAGCCCAAGCGACTGCGCTTAATTTTACCGGTCCCTTGTTTGCAACTGTCTTAGCGGCAATGTTTTTGGGTGAACTAGTTCGACTTAGGCGTTGGGTTGCAATTGGGATTGGTTTTTTAGGAACCCTCATAATTCTTAGGCCGGGTCTGATTGAATTGGATGTTGGCCCTTTGTTGATAGTCAGTTCAGCTGCTGTTTGGTCAGTTGCATTGATGATTATTAAAGTTATGACTCGGAACGATTCCAGCATTACAATTTCGTTATATGCTTCCCTGTTTGTATCACCAATGGTATTCGTATTTGCGGTTCCTTTTTGGGAATTACCTACGGCCGATCAATTGATTCGTATGTTGATATTGTCAGCATTAGGTACCTTAGGTCAAACATTGATGAACCAGTCATTAAAATTGGCTGAAATATCCGTTGTATTGCCGGTGGATTTTACGAAATTAATTTGGGCAGCTTTTCTCGGATTCTTAGTTTTCGAAGAAATTCCTAATTGGTATACTATTTGTGGTGGTATAATAATCTTTTCCAGCACTACATACATTGCCATCCGGTCTGCTCAATTGAAAGGTTGATGGTTATCCTATTTTTTGACTTTGATAATCAGTACCCAACGGTTGACCGTAGGGAGGTATCAGATGATAACCTTTACAATACCGGTTTACATTTTTTTGGAATCTTATCATGAAGGGTTTCTATCGCATTAGGCGTGCATTAGTGTCTGTATCTGATAAATCGGGGTTACTCGAGATTGCCGCAGCACTGAGATTACAAGACGTCGAAATTTTATCTACTGGGGGAACGGCCGAGGAGTTGCGGGCCGGTGGTTTTGACGTGATTGACGTAGCGGATTATACCAGGTTTCCCGAAATAATGGATGGGAGAGTCAAAACTCTACATCCCAAAATACATGGCGGTTTGCTAAGTTTACGAGATAATCTTGAACATGCTGAATCCATGCAAATTCATCAAATCCTACCCATCGATCTTTTGATTTCTAATCTTTATCCCTTTGAGCAAACCTTAAAATCGGGAGCGGATGCCAAGGAATGCATGGAAAATATTGATGTAGGCGGCCCCGCTATGATTAGAGCGGCGTCAAAAAATTACGAGTCCGTTACCGTATTGGTGGATCCAAAAGATTACTCAGAATTTATTGATGAGTTCACTCGATGTGACGGTTCCATCTCTTTAAAATCGCGATATCGATTTGCCTCAATCGCATTCGCTCGGACAGCGGCATATGATGCTGAAATAGCCGCTTGGCTCGCTAGTGAAACAAAAAACCTCGATTCACCGTGGATAACTTTTATAGGGCACAATCCAAAGATTTTGAGGTATGGTGAGAATCCTCATCAAAAGGCCGTATTTTACAATACAGGTCAAAATCGTCCCGGAGTTGCAACTGCGACGCAAATACAGGGAAAAGATCTCAGTTTTAATAATCTGAATGATACAGATGCTGCTTTTGAACTAGTATCTGAATTCGAGCTTCCGTCTGCGGTAATAGTCAAGCACGCAAATCCGTGCGGAGTAGCACAAAATGAATCAATCCTAGTGGCTTATCGAAGAGCCTTTTTCACAGATCCAACTAGTGCATTTGGCGGTATTGTAGCTTTAAACCGCAAGCTCAATGGCGCTACCGCTGAGGAAATCATTAAAACTTTTACGGAAGTGATTATTGCGCCAGAAATAGATGAAGACGCTCGTCGCATTTTGGCAAAGAAAAAGAATTTACGCGTTTTAGAGGCAGGTTCATTACCGGACCATTCACAACCAGGTCGTATTGTTAAGTCGATCTCTGGAGGCCTTTTAGTTCAGGATCGGGACTTTGGCCGTATTATGAAATCCGATCTTAAAGTCGTAACCAAACGGAAACCTAATAAAAGGGAATTTGAGGATCTCTTATTTGCTTTTCGTGTTGTAAAACACGTAAAATCTAATGCTATTGTTTTTGCTAAGAATGGTGCTTCAGTTGGTATTGGGGCAGGCCAGATGAGTCGTGTCGACGCGTCTCGTATAGCGGTACAAAAAGCTCAGGAATCGGGTCAGTCTAAGGGTATAAAGAAACCTGTAACATTGGATTCCGTTGTTGCTTCGGATGCATTTTTTCCTTTTGCGGACGGCTTGATTACAACAATCGATGCTGGAGCAAAGGCAGTCGTACAGCCAGGAGGTTCGGTTAGGGATGACGAAGTTATTGCGGCAGCGGACGAGCATGACATTGCTATGGTATTCACGGGGATTAGACATTTTCGACATTAAACTGCTTTAATAATTATGCGAATGACAGAAAAACGACTACCAACGAATGAAAAACTGGCTTCATTTTTATTGTGTTTATATACGAGGCGACGCAATGTTCTGCTCTAATTTCCAAACTTAATTGGGCCGTCTACTTGGCATCGTGCATTGTAGACCTTATTTACAGCTGAGTTGCCAAGGCTGGAAAGATTATGAATTCACAACCGCATTCTACTGATGTTGTTATAATCGGCGCAGGACCGGTCGGCCTTTTTGCAATATTTGAACTTGGTCTTTTGGGTTTAAGAACCCATGTGGTGGATATTCTCGACTTCCCAGGTGGCCAATGTGCTGAGCTCTATCCAGAAAAACCTATATATGACATACCAGCCATTCCTGTTTGTACAGGGGAGGAACTTACCAGAAAATTAATGACGCAGATAAAGCCGTTTGAACCGATTTTTCATTTAGGACAAATGGCCGAATCACTTGTTAAAAAAGATAATGGAAAGTGGAGCCTTACCACTGACACTGGTACTGTTATAGATGCGCCTGTTTTAGTGATAGCAGCGGGTGGGGGAAGTTTTGTTCCTAAAAAGCCACCCTTGAAGGGTATCGAGGAGTATGAAGGTAAATCTCTTCATTATTCAGTCCGCAAAATAGAGCAATTTAGATCCAAAAACATCTTGATTGCCGGCGGTGGTGATTCGGCATTGGATTGGGCAATTAATTTACAGCCGGTGGCCAAAACTTTAACATTATTGCACCGAAGAGATGACTTCAGAGCTGCGCCAGATAGTGTTAATAAAATGCGCTCGCTGGTCGCAGATAACAGAATGCATTTACGGATAGCTCAATTGAAATCTCTCCTGGGATCTGATGGTAAATTAGAGGCTGTAACAGTTAAAGGAGACAATGGCGAATACGATATACATTGCGATACGGTCCTGGCGTTTTACGGTCTTACAATGAAACTTGGTCCGATCGCAGATTTTGGGGTTAATTTTAATCGAAATTTAATTCCGGTAGACACGGAAAAATTTGAGACGGATGTCCCCGGTATTTTTGCAATTGGAGACATCAATTCATATCCGGGTAAGCTGAAACTAATTTTATCCGGGTTTCACGAAGCGGCATTGATGTCTCAGCAGGCATTTCGATACGTATATCCGGACCGGAAATTACGATTTCAGTACACTACATCAAGTTCTGAATTACAGGAGAAACTGGGGGTATCATGAAGATTTTTGTGACAGATAGAGAGGGGGTTGAACATGAGTTAGCTGGAATTGACGGTTGGCAAATCATGGAAATTATTCGCGACGAGGGTTTACCCATAAAGGCGGAATGTGGTGGCTGCTGTGCTTGTGCAACGTGCCACGTTTATATTGCCGAAGGGTGGGAAGAAAAATTGGAAACAAAAGGTGATGAAGAAATAGATATGCTGGATTTGGCTTTTGACGTTCAAGAAAACTCCAGGTTATCTTGTCAGTTAACGATGACGATGGCACTGGACGGCTTGAAGATGACATTAGCTCCAGATTAGTAAATTTTCTGCATTATTTTCAAATTTTTCTGTTTGTAGAGACTTTTTTAGCTTGCTTTTCTTGACACTCCGGAAGTGAGTCACTACATCTTTGGCACTCGATAAGGGAGAGTGCTAATTTGGTATGCCGGTTAGTACTGGAGCAGAATTTAATAATTGAACCATATTATGTATAAAACAACGGAGGAATGGAATGGGTTTTAGGCCTTTGCATGACCGCGTAGTGGTCCGTCGCTTAGACAGTGAGGGGAAAACGGCGGGGGGTATCATCATACCAGATACAGCTAAAGAAAAGCCGATGGAAGGTGAAGTCGTAGCTGTGGGACCAGGTGCACGAGACGATAACGGGAAACTTACGCCGCTGGACGTCAAGGCAGGAGATACTGTCCTTTTCGGTAAATGGTCCGGAACGGAAGTAAAACTTGATGGCAAGGATCTTTTGATAATGAAAGAATCGGACATCATGGGTGTTATCGAATCCACTAAATCAAAAAAATAGGCTTATTGGGCCGGATAAAGACGTTAGAGGAGAGGCAGACAAATGGCTGCAAAAGAAGTTAAATTTGGCGTCGATGCTCGCCAAAAAATGCTCAACGGTGTTGATGTTCTTGCTGACGCAGTAGGCGCAACGTTGGGGCCAAAAGGCAGAAATGTCGTGTTGGATAAATCTTTCGGCGCGCCGCGGATATCCAAAGACGGGGTAACCGTTGCTAAAGAAATCGAACTTAAAGATAAGTTTGAAAATATGGGAGCTCAAATGGTGCGCGAGGTTGCATCAAAAGCAAATGATAATGCAGGCGATGGAACTACGACTGCTACTGTTTTAGCTCAGTCGATCGTTAGAGAAGGCGCAAAAGCTGTGGCCGCAGGCTTGAATCCTATGGATTTGAAACGAGGAATCGATTTGGCTGTAAATTCTGTTGTTGCCGAGCTTGATAAAAAGTCAAGAAAAATTTCCACATCAGGTGAAGTTACTCAAGTGGGAACTATTTCGGCAAACGGCGAGGAAGAAATAGGTAAAATGATCGCCCAAGCAATGGAAAAAGTTGGCAACGAAGGCGTAATTACGGTTGAAGAAGCGAAATCACTTCACACCGAACTAGATGTTGTAGAAGGCATGCAGTTTGATCGTGGATATCTGTCACCATATTTTGTCACAAATGCAGAAAAAATGGTTTGTGATGTCGACGATCCATACATTCTTCTGCATGAGAAAAAGTTGTCTAGCCTCCAATCGATGCTTCCGATTCTTGAAGCTGTGGTCCAAAGTGGAAAGCCCCTTTTGATTATTGCCGAAGATATAGAAGGTGAAGCTCTTGCTACATTAGTTGTCAATAAACTACGAGGTGGATTGAAAGTTGCCGCAGTTAAGGCGCCAGGTTTTGGTGATAGGCGCAAGGCAATGCTGGAAGACATAGCCATCCTAACGGGAGGTACTGTTATTTCCGAAGACTTGGGTATAGAGCTAGAATCTGTAACTCTGGATATGTTAGGCACATCAAAGCGAGTAAATATTACTAAAGAAGAAACCACCATTGTTGATGGGGCCGGTAAGAAGAAAGATATTCAGGCGCGGTGTAATCAAATCCGGGCTCAAGTCGAAGAAACAACCTCCGATTACGATAGGGAGAAATTGCAAGAGCGACTGGCTAAATTGGCTGGCGGCGTTGCGGTAGTTCGTGTTGGAGGCGCCACCGAAGTAGAAGTGAAAGAACGTAAGGATAGGGTGGACGATGCGATGCATGCAACCCGAGCCGCAGTTGAAGAAGGAATCATTCCTGGTGGTGGAGCTGCTTTGATTTATGCGGGACGAGCCCTGGGCAGACTAAAACCTGAAAATGATGATCAAATCGTTGGAGTTAATATCGTTCGAAAAGCAATTCAGACGCCGGCACGGAAAATTGCTGAAAATTCGGGGGAAGACGGCTCCGTTATAGTTGGTAAGATGATGGATTCCAAAGATACTAACTGGGGTTTTGATGCTCAGGAGGGTAAGTTTACCAATTTGGTAAATGCCGGCATTATTGATCCGACAAAGGTCGTTCGCATTGCTCTGCAGAATGCCGCTTCCGTTGCCGGATTATTGGTTACAACTGAGGCAATGGTTGCTGAAAAACCTGAGCCTCCTGCACCACCGATGCCAGGCGGTGCTCCAGGTATGGGTGGCATGGATTTCTAATTTAGTCACTAAAAGTAACGAAAAGAGCCTCGGAAAAATTACCGAGGCTCTTTAATTTTCGAACGCTATTTGATCTCTGGAAGCCTTTCCGCTGACTCGGTTTGCGATACGATTTGATTTCGTATGGACCAGTGTAATCAGCACTTTTTATATCGTGCATAGCGAGCGGCGGATCCCCTTTCTATCGCAGCTGCGGTAAGACGATCAACATTGAGTTCGTGCCGTAGCATCTCTAAAAACCTTAGTTCTTCTTGTGTAGCTACACCATTAACGGCTATAATATCACATGCTAACGTATATGCCGTAGCCGCCAGTCTGGGAGGGAGCGATTGACGAATAATATCAATTGCGGCGTCAAGACCATCCTCCTCAGTTAAAAGATCAGTGCATGCGCCCGCTATTTCCTGAAAACTTGCAAGGTTAAAACCTTCAAATATAGGCAGCCCGCTAATCATGTTTTTTACGGCGTCAAACTCAGCTTCTGAGGGGTCACCGTCAGCAGTAGCACTAAGGATAATAGTGTAAATTAGGGCGGCATGATGAGTGATCATTTGCATATCTTCTAGAAAATCCGAATTCATAGCAATTATACATTAATATAACTAATTTCGAGAAGAGCCAAAAATCGATTCTATTTTCCGACTTAAAAATTAATTCTTGGTGCACTATTTAGATTTTTTGTCTAAGATTCAGCGAGAGCTAAAATCGAACAATGGATTTTCTTTAATGATTTAATGTATAAAAATAATTGCATTAAAATAGAATTTTAAAAGGGCTCAGTAAAATTATACAGCTTTAGTCGAGGCGATTATGAACAGTTATCCACCTGATCCATTCGAAAACGGCGGAATTGCAAATTACTCCCAGGATCTTCGAGCCGGAAAGACTAGCGCCACTGCTACTACTCGAGCTTACCTGGATCGCATAGAAAGTATCGATCAAAGGCTTGGAGCTTTTCAGTACGTTGCACAGAAAGAGGCTATGGCGGCAGCAGAGGCTATTGATCGGCTTTTGTCAGCAGGCACTGATTTAGGACCTCTTATGGGCGTTCCGGTTGGCATAAAGGATATTTACGCGGTTGAAGGAATGCCGACTACTAATGGCTCACTTTATGATGCATCTGATGTAACGGGTCCGGAAGGACGTTTTATTAACATTCTTAAGCAAGCCGGATGTATTATTCTAGGTAAGACTAAAACGGTTGAGTTTGCTCTCGGAGCGACTGGTGTTAACCAAGCTCGTGGTACGCCATGGAACCCATGGGATTTGGCGGTGCACCGCACCCCAGGGGGGTCTTCGAGTGGTTCAGGAGTTGCAACAGCTGCCGGTTTATGTGCTTTTGCAATGGGCTCAGATACCGGTGGGTCGGTGAGGATCCCTGCATGTTTTAATGGAATTTTTGGTCATAAAACCTCGATCGGCTTGTTGCCTACTGATGGAGTGTTTCCACTGTCTCCTACGTTGGATACACTCGGGCCCCTAACTCGAAGTGCTGCGGATGCTGCCATTATCCACGCTATAGTAACAGGCGGGGATATCCCATCACCAACTCCTTTAAGTGGTCTCAGGCTAGGAAAGCCAACCAAGTTTTTTTTCGAAGAAACGGAATCCGAGGTGTTAGATTGTGTACATGAAGCGCTCTCGTCGCTGCAAGGTGCAGGCGTTGAAATCGTTGATGTAGATATTCCCGATCCTAACGAGCGAGATTGGATATTTCCGTCGATCTGTACTCCTGAATTTTTAGCTGCTATAGGTGAAAATGAATTTCGTCAAGCATTACCAAATATGGATCCGGTCACAGGCGAAAGAGCCGCGGCAGGATTCAATGTCAGCGGTGTTAAGCATGCGGCTGCAGTAATCCGACATCACCAATTAGCTGCATTAGCCCATGATGCGTTAGACGGACTTGATGGGTGGGTTGCCCCTACATGTCCCTTTTTACCGATGCCTATAGAAGATCTCCATGACTCCAAAGCAGCCGCAAAATCTTTTCAGGCATCCAGAAATACTCAACCGGGTAATATCTTTCGACTATGTGCAATTACCTTGCCCATTCATCAATTTGGATCAGCGTTGCCAGTTGGCTTACAGGTAATGTGCCGAAAAGGTTGGGATAGTCATGCCTTGTCAATAGGTTTGGCGATAGAATCTCACTTCGGGCCAAGTGCATTTCCGTCGCTCGTTGATTTGTAAATAGTCAGTGGGAGTTCGACAATATTTTTTTGGGTGAAATCTGTTTTTTGCGATTACGGTTTATGTTAAAAGATGATAGATCCTATGCCTCGTCCTGATGAATCCTTTGATTACATTATTGTTGGCGCCGGTTCAGCTGGCTGTACTCTAGCAAGTCGGCTTTCTGAGAACACTTCTGCTACGGTATTACTTATTGAAGCTGGAGGTAGAGATAGTAATCCTTGGATTCACGTGCCAGTCGGTTACATCAAAACGCTGGATATACCGAGTCTAAACTGGTGTTTTGAGACTGAACCAGAAGAAGGCACTTATAATCGAACAATCCCTATTCCTCGCGGTAAGGTATTAGGAGGCTCGAGCTCAATCAACGGGATGGTTTACGTGCGCGGGCAGCCCCAAGACTATGATCATTGGGCGCAGTTGGGAAATCGTGGTTGGTCGTACGAGTCGATACTACCATATTTTTGTAAATCCGAGAATTACGAAAGTTCTAATGATCCGTGGCGGGGCAAAGGTGGGCCTTTAAATACGATTGTTGGAACTGAAAGTGCCGAGTTGTTGGATGCTATAATGGATGCTGCTGAAGATAGCGGTTATCCAAAAAATCCAGACTACAACAGCGGGAACCAAGAAGGGTTTGGTTATTTTCAGGTTACTTAGAAAAATGGACGTCGCTGGTCTGCGGCTAAGGCTTTCTTGGAACCCGCAATAGCTCGCCAAAATTTGAAAGTTGAGATAAACGCGCACGCAACTAAAATAATACTTCGGAATAAACAAGCAAGAGGAATTAGGTACTACCAAAACGGTGTTAATAAGGATGTTTATGCTAGGAAGGAAGTTATATTGTCTGCAGGCGCGGTCCAGTCGCCGCAAATTTTAGAATTGTCTGGTATAGGCAATCCGGAAATTTTGAAACATCATGGGATAGAAATAGTTAATGCATTGACTGGGGTTGGAGAAAATTATCGTGACCATTATATTGTTCGTCAAATCTGGAAAGTAAAAAAGAAAATTACTCTGAATGAACAGACTAGGGGATTATTTCTAGTAAAGGAATTTTTTCGCTATGCATTTAGTAATTCGGGTATTTTGACGTTCCCAGGCGGTATTTTAGCAGGGTATGTGCGCACACGGCCCGAATTGGCAAGTCCAGATATACAATACACTATTGTGCATGCAAGTTTTAAAGACGTAAAAAGGCGCGTTTTTGATAGTCACCCAGGGGTGACTATTGCTCCCTGCCAACTCCGGCCAGAATCTCGAGGGAGCATCCATATTAAATCTTCGGATCCTATGATAGCCCCTGCGATACGGGGCAATTTTTTATCAGAGCTAAACGACCAAAAGACAATAATATCAGGAATGAAAATAGCCCGCGAAATTGCTGCATCTCCCGTGTTAAAGACTTACATTGTCGAGGAGCTTGAGCCTGGAACCGAGATATTTTTAGATGAAGATTGGCTGGATTTCGCCCGAACCAAAGGCAATACAGTTTATCACCCCGTTGGCACGTGCAAAATGGGTCGAGATAAAGAATCTGTTGTGGACGATAATTTAAAAGTACTCGGCGTTGAGAGATTAAGAGTAATTGATGCTTCAATCATGCCAACGTTAGTATCAGGTAATACGAACGCTCCAACGATAATGATAGCCGAAAAAGGGGCAGATTTAATAAAGAAAGATGGAAGATGATTCGGATAATCAAAATTATTTCCACACCCTTTCGTAAGTCTCCCCATTTGAAACTCGTCGGAATTTGATAAGCTATGCAAACACTCGCTGAATGCCTTGCGTTCGCCCGAATGAATGGCCGAACTATATCCTCGAGGTTCTATGATCCGCCTATTGGTGACGCTGAAGCATATTCTTTGCAAACGAAGGTGTTAAATCGCTTAGGATCTGTTTCTAATGCATGGAAAGTAGGTTCTACGTCTCCGGAAGCCCAGTCTAAATTGGGGACGTCCCAACCGGGAGCTGCACGGGTCCCCGATCGTTATAGATTTCAATCAGGTGATGACGTTAGCGTATTTGAAGCACATGATTTATGGATAGAATCTGAATTTGCCCTGAGATTGGGTGT
This sequence comes from uncultured Thalassobaculaceae bacterium, assembly GCA_964483985.1. Lineage (GTDB taxonomy): Bacteria > Pseudomonadota > Alphaproteobacteria > Thalassobaculales > Thalassobaculaceae > CAZADS01. Next base: position 40,095 of record CAZADS010000088.1, on the reverse strand, counting down.
CGGTCTTCCACCAAGAAATAAGGAGTACGATCGTTCTGAAATTATGAAAGCCATAGATGGAGTCGCTCCATCCTTGGAGGTTGTGGGTTCTCGCCTGATGGAGGGAATTACGCATGGTGGAAGGTATTGGGTAACAGCTGATGGTGGTGCGAATGTCGCGCTCATCACTGGTGCTATTGTCGAAGAATGGCAGAAATTTGACCTGCCAAATCAGAACATTCGTTTATATAAAAATTGTATCGAAGTCGCTTCGGGTCTTGGTAGAAAGGCATTAGGGGACCCTATAAACGTGATCGTATGGCTTGCCAATCATCAACGGTTTAGAGACGGATTAAAGCGTGGCGAAATAATTTCTACGGGAACCTGCACAGGCTTGGTTCGTATAGCGCCGGGAGACTATCTTTTTGGTGATTTCGGTGCAATTGGTTCGGTGGAAATTAACTTAGTTAAAGCAGTTACATAATTTTTCTCTTCGCGCACGGAAAGTTTCAGCTGGTGATTTTCCCGGCCAGCGTAAATGTGGTTCTGAATTAAAGGTAATAAACATTTTAAATACTTAATCACTTAGAAATTGCCGGGACTCTTCTATGGCTGCAGCTAATCCACAGCGTTTAATGGGAACATCTTTTGGAAAGGCCGTAAGAAGACGTGTGGGCACCATGCGGTCTAATAAAACAAATACTCCTCGGTCTTCGGCGCTTCTTACTAACCGTCCAAAGGCTTGCTTGAGTTTAAAACGTGTCAACATATCTGCGTATGCATTGCCGCCGAAGGATTTCCTTCGGGCTTTATACAAAAGGTTAGGCCTTGGCCACGGGACTCGGTCAAAAGAGATAAGCCTTAGTGAACGCCCCGGAACATCTACTCCGTCACGAACAGCATCAGTTCCAAACAAACAGGCATTTTCCTCCGCTCTAAATATATCTATTAGCGTTGCTAGATCGAGGCCATCTACATGTTGTGCGTAGAGCGTGAGACCGGCTTGCTCGAGATCTTCGGCTACGAGTTTGTATACAGCGCGAAGTCGATGGATTGCTGTAAATAAGCCTAGTGCCCCACCTTCTGAGGCTATGAAAAGCTCGCGATAAGCAGAGGCTAGGCGGAAAATATCATTTTTTTGCAGATCGTTAACTATGTAGACTCGGGTTTGCTTAAAATAATCGAAAGTAGATATGACGGCAGCACGAATTGCCGGTTTAGCTAGATGGCAAGCGCCAGTCCTGCTTTCCGCTATTTTCCAATCTTCTTCCGTATTTCCAGACGTATCCCGCAAGGTTGCGGATGTAATCAACAAGCCGTGCGCGGACCGAAACACAGTGTTATGAAGCGGTATTGTCGGGTCTATCCAATGTCGTCGCATACCAATGTCCACGTCCATCCCGTCATTTCGCTCAATTTGAAACCAATCGAGGAATTCCGGTGGAGTGGTTTTATTAAGTGACTCGACCATTGCCTTCCAAGTTCCAATAATAGATTGGCCTCGGTATTGTAGGGATTTTATAATGGCTTCAGTCCGAACCCGGGTGTTAGCATCCATATTGTTTGCCTGTGCTACTAATTTCGTTCTCAATATTTCCGTCAGTTTGTGCATAGGCTTGATTAAGGCGTCTAAATCTATTCCAAAATTACTTATGGCTTGGTCGAAACCGGGGATCCTAGATTGAACATGTGTTTCCAATGAATATACGCTAGCGATATCTCTGTTCCTCCCGTAGATTTGAGAACGGATAAAGTTTAAAAAAACTTCCATAGATCCGGATGGTTTATCATCTCGCAATCGGTTCAGCCACCCATCCATTGGAAGTATTCTGGCGGCTGAGAATATTTGATCCTGAGTTTCGATAGCGACAATGTCATCTCTAATTAAGTCGTTTACGCGAGTTTTTAATCCTTTAATATTTCGGCCGTGTTGATTTGTAGTCCCTATCAACCAACGCCGCATCTCTGCACCCTCAATTCCACTTAAGTGGGTAGAAAATGCCTTGTCGGCAGCATTTAGTAAATGGTGTCCTTCGTCAAAAACGTATCTTACAGGAAAGTTAGAATCCTCAATGTCCGCTAGAGCAGCTTGTAATATTACCAATGAATGATTCGCTATTACCGAGCTCGCACGGCGTGCCATTCGCACTGATTTTTCGATGAAACATTTGTGATAATGTGAACATGCTGAATAAATGCATTCTCCTCTTCGATCTGTTAACCTTAGGGTAAGGCCTTGCCCTAACAAGTCTGATAGCCAAGATGGAAAATCTCCTCCGGTCATATCACCATCACGGGTTTTCAATAACCATCGAGCTATTAGCCCTAGACCGATGCTATTTTGATGTTTGGGTTTTATGTTGCGAGTAGCCTCTTCAAAATTTAGAAGGCACGCATAATTTTCTCTACCCTTGCGAATTACAACTTCATGAGCTTTTTTGATAGAGTCTGGATAAAGTCGGTCAAACTCTCTATCAATTTGATGTTGTAAATTTCTGGTGTGAGTTGAAATCCAAACAGTTCCCTTATTTTTCTCTGACCAAAGGCTAGCTGGCGCAATATAACCTAACGTTTTCCCCACTCCCGTTCCTGCCTCTGCTAGAACTACTCGAGGTTGTTCAGGGACTTGGCGTGGTGAGAACGCAGCGGTAGCAGCAGAGGCGTAATTGGCTTGACCCGGTCTTGCCTCCGCCTGCTTGCCAGTTAATTGGGAGAGTCGTTGACGAGCTTCTTGACTTGTTACTTCTTGGTTCCCGCTTGGGCTTTGTCGTCCGGCCTCAGTCCACTCATTTAATTCGAGCCAGATGCTTAGGTTACCTCGTTGTCCAAAGTTTTGTTTATGAATATTATCTGAGTTGAGAGCATCTAATACCATAGTTCCCCATTGCCATCCGGAATGATTCATTACGCGTGCTATTGATATAGCCAATGCCTCTTGTGTTTCCTTCTTGATCTCTTCCAGTAGTGTCTCCGCGGCATAACGAATGGAGAGGGCAGCACTTATTTGGTCAGTGGGTAAATCTAGTTTTAATTTTTCGCATAATCCTCGAGGATTAGGCAGACAAAATTGGGCGGGACGTACGAAGGCAAAGAGTTCTAGAACGTCGAGGTTAGCGAAGTATGCGCACTTTAGGCGCCGCACTGTAGCTGGCCCATGGCATAAGAGGGGAACGATTTCTTGGCTGCGTTGAGCCCCTTGTTCTATTGAGATTTCTTCAACTTCCCCTGAGGCTGATATCCAAATGCAATTTCTAACTGTGGGTAAGATTATTGGCGGAGGCCATTGTTCATCAGTTGTATCAGAAAATTTTCCCATAGGTCCCACTAACGATTCTAAATCTACTTTTTCAGTTTAGTGGTATAGTAGGCATCTGGACATTGAGAATTTCAAATTGGTATCGAATTCGGAGTTAGGATTATTAAACTGAATTTAAAATAAAATGAAGACCACCTATTTTAATCACGCTAAAATGTTCTGGTTTGGGTGCGTTAATTTGTATGTAAGTTAAAAAAATGAATTCGGTAGGGACTGCGATTATAGAATTATTGTAAATTCGACTGCTGTTCCGAATAGAACATGGCGAACAAATATAATTACTAATATCAACCGTTCACGAAAGGTAAAGACGATATATAAGAATAAGCCTATGCGGCGAAATGCTGCGTGAGAAAATCCGTTTTGCATTGGTTTAAATGTGTTGGCCTTTATTTCGGTTCCCTTTAACTCGAGTGAACGTCATTTTAATTTGAACCGGATATTCCAAGGACGCAGGATATTTTTAAATGTCATGGGATGGTTGGCTTTTCTTATCTTTTGCAGGCGAAGACTGGAGGTATTTTCGTGCAAGGAGACCTGATTTTTAATCGAATTAAGGCATTAGATCGTATAACTGAAAATGAACCTATATTTGCACTCCATGGTAATAATGAAACACCGGTCCTTCCCTTTAAACTCTAATATTCATTCAAGTCATTAGCCAGATATATTTCTGTTGCAAACTAATTGAGAATCATGAGGTGACTATGTTTATAAAACAAAAACGTGGTTGGGAAATATCTGAGCAAATGGTAACTGATGAAGCGTTCTGGGTTAGCCGTCGCTCGCTTATTAAGAACCTAACTATAGGTGCAATTTGCGGTCTTGGCGGTAGTTTGGAGGCTTTTGCCAGTTCTGATTCTTCTAATCAAACTGTCTCGGCTTCCAAAGAACAGATTGCGAATCGATATCCTGCTAAGCGTAATCCCTTATATACACATCGGCGGTTAATTAGTGAGGAGGCGGATGTAACTTCCTACAATAATTTTTATGAATTTGGATCTCACAAAAGCATTGCACGAGCGGCTCAAGCTCTCAAAACGAGGCCGTGGACGGTAACTATTGATGGCATGGTGGAAAGCCCAAAAACTATCGACGTAGATGATCTGATTAACCAGATGCAATTAGAAGAACGTGTTTATAGGTTTCGTTGTGTGGAGGCGTGGTCAATGGTTGTTCCGTGGACAGGTTTTCCATTGAGTGATTTGATTAAATTAGCACGACCAAATTCATCTGCTAAATACGTGAAGATGCAAACATTCTTGGATCCAGAAATGTCTTCTGGTCAAAAACAGCATTGGTATCCTTGGCCATATTCGGAAGGTCTAACTATGCCAGAGGGATTGAGTGAACTTGCGTTCCTAGCGACTGGAGTTTACGGAAAACCGCTCCCAAAGCAAATGGGAGCCCCGCTTCGTTTAGTAGTGCCGTGGAAGTATGGATTTAAGTCTATTAAATCTATTGTCCGGTTTACATTTACCGATAAACGCCCAATTTCATTCTGGGAAGAAATTCAGCCGTCTGAATATGGTTTTTGGGCCAATGTGAATCCTGAAGTAGATCACCCGAGATGGAGTCAGGCTATTGAAAGAACTTTAGCCGGCCCTAGGATTCCCACTAAGGTTTTTAACGGTTATGGAGAGTTTGTAGCAAATTTATATGATAATATGAAGGGCGAACGTCTTTTCAGGTAATCAATTAACCAGTCGTATTATTGACTTTTAGAATTGGTAATTTGAGAGCCGTCCGAGACATTTGGCCAGTGCATGATTTTCATTTTTTAATGTGGTCCGCAGCGCACGCCAGACGAATTTGTCGGTATTGATTTTTCTTGCCCTCACAGTGTTTCCATCGGTTACAGATCTAAACGGACTTCGTCCATCATTAATCTGTCGAAGCTTAGTCTGGTTTTGGATAAGCTTTGTTTGGAAAGATATTCGTGTATTAGAAATGATTCGATCTTGGTGAAAAAGTGCATACGGCAAGTCAATGAAGGATAATTTACAAGATTCTGGCTGAAGGCTAACACTATTAAGCCCCGTCACGAATTTAACGATCAAAAATAGAAAGAAGATGCTCGCTATAATGATTTGTCCACGTCGTCCAAAAAGCTTCTGATAAGGAAAATCAATTAATCGATTCATCAGACTCGGATTCTGGAGTGATCGTTTTCTAGTTAATTGAAACTTTTTACGTTTTTCTGGCTGTTTGGCCATGTTAATTAGTATCTACTTTCGGGTTATGGCAGATTATCAGCATTGTAATATAGCTTATATCAAGTTTTTTCCAAATACGCTCGCGTGTTTGTTAAGGAAGTGGTGTTATAGGGTTTTTGAATTGGGATATCGATCTTAAATTAGCCAGCCTAGTTCTTTGGCCAGTCGATGAAAAGGCCGAAGGCGAGCCAGCAACAAAATTGGAATTAATATCAATAGAACTAAATGGAAATTGAATTTTTAGTCAACTAGATACAGGCCAAAAGTATATCCTAATCTTGCAAAGGGAGATGTGGTTGGCCATCATCTTTTTCTTTTTATTATTACTGAGGTTAATTTAATGAATGGTGCCGAGTCTTTAGTTAGGACATTAGTAAAATCTGGGGTTGAAGTATGTTTTTCAAATCCTGGGACTTCGGAAATGCATTTCGTAGCTGCCCTTGATTACGTGGATGGCATGCGGTGCGTTTTAGGTTTGTTCGAAGGTGTGGTTACGGGAATGGCAGATGGTTACGCTAGAATGGCTAATAAACCAGCTTCAACACTATTACATTTGGGCCCTGGTCTTGGTAACGGGCTGGCCAATCTTCATAATGCGAAAAAAGCGTTTAGCCCCGTAGTCAATATTGTTGGGGAGCATGCAACTTATCATATAAAGTATGACGCCCCGTTGACGTCTGATATCGAAGCCATTGCGCGCCCGGTATCTGACTGGGTTAGAACGTCTAAAACCTCTAAGGATGTAGCCCGTGATGGAGCTGAGGCTGTGGCTTTCTCACGAACTGGGGCTGGAAAGATAGCGACTTTAATTCTGCCTGCTAATACTGCTTGGGATGACGCAATTTCTGATTCGGAACCAATACCTATACAATCTGGCTCATCAGTTTCCAGTGATATTATTAGTAAAATCGCTGGTGTATTGGCGGCTGGTGAAGAAACTCTGATTCATATGACGGGTAGGGCCCTTCGCGAAGACACTTTGGCACTAGCGGGAAAAATTCAAGCTAAGACAGGATGCCGACTATCTTGTATGACATCTAACGGTCGGTGGCAGAGAGGAGCTGGTCGGGTTGCCATCGAACGTATCCAATATCCGATTAACATTGCGCTAAAACAGCTGGAAAAAGTAAAAAATATTATCCTTTTGGGGACCAAGACGCCGGTTGCTTTTTTTGCATATCCTAATAAACCCAGTATTCTCATCCCAGATAGCTGCAAAGTCCATCATCTTGCCGATATAAATGACGATCATTTAGAAGTCCTTCAGGCCTTAGTCGCGGAGTTGGATGCAGAAAATATCCTTCCAAAATTACAACCTTTTAAAAAGCCTACTCTCATGCAAGGCCCCCTTTCCTCCGAATCAATAGCTTGTGCGATAGGTCGTTTAATGCCTGAGAACGCGATTATTGCGGACGAGTCAGTAACGTCTGGGCGGGGTTTTATGCCTTATACTCAGGGGGCGGAGCCTCATGATTGGTTGGCCCTGACGGGTGGATCTATTGGGCTGGGGTTACCGTATGCGACAGGTGCTGCGATCGCTTCTCCCGATCGAAAGATAATTTGCACTGAAGGAGATGGATCAGGGATGTATACCTTACAGGCACTTTGGACTCAAGCTCGGGAGGGATGTGATGTAGTAAATATCATTTTTAATAATCGCTCTTATGCGATTTTGAAGGGCGAACTAGCCCAAGTGGGTGCTAAGAACCCTGGTCGTAAAGCACTTGATATGCTCGAGATTGGCAGGCCGGATATAGATTGGAGGCTGTTAGCAAAGGGCATGGGAGTTCAGGCAAGTAGAGCTACAACGGCTGAAGAATTTAACGATCAATTTGCCCGAGCTGTTTATAACCCTGGACCTCACGTGATAGAAGCTATGTTATAGAATGATGTCTTATTTAGTTTAATGCCTATATCCTGGCTCTGTGTTGTCTAGCACCCGTCGGAGTGCTGAAAAATGTCTCTCAGCAATTTTGGGTGCTTCTTTTGATACTTGCTGTCGTGTTGCTTCCCGTACTCGGTCTGAAATATTACGGAGTTTTCCTCCTTGAGATCGGGCCAAGACTTGAAACATAGCAGCGCGTTCTAAATAGTACAGATCGTTAAAGGCATCTGCTATTGTGGGTCCGGCAACAACTACTCCATGGCTCGCCATAAATAAAATAGAATTATTACCAATTTTTCTGGATAATCGGTTACCTTCATCTTCATCGAGAGCTAACCCCTCATATTGGTCATCGTATGCGATCCTACCATCAAAAAGCAGCGCATTTTGTTCTATCATTTCGAGACGGCCACCTTCGATTAACGTGATAGAGGTCGCATAAGGCATGTGGGTATGGAGCACACACGTTGCATGGGGGGCACCTAAATGTATTCGGCTGTGAATGTAAAATGCCGTATCTTCGACAAAATTTTTCCCTTCTAGGACATTACCCTCGTCATCACATAGTACAAGGGAGGATGCGGTAATTTCGGACCAGTGCCACCCATAGGGATTAATTAAAAATCGATTGCCTCGCATCACACCATCGTTATCGGGGACAGCTACAGAGAAATGGTTATCCACTCCTTCGTGAAGGTTAAGGCGCGCCGCCCAACGCAAAGCACAAGCCAAATCAATCCGATGTTGCTTAAGATTGGAATTCATAATAAGACCCCAAAAGGCAGATTTATTCCGATATTTTTTAGGTTACCTATAATTTTCAAATGGTTGAAGAAAAAAGACGCTGGCGTAGAAAATAATTTCGCAATTTTGTGGAAATTCGTAATCTTATTTGTATAAATCTATTTTTAAACATTTGGTAATATCAATTAAATGGCTGCAATTTGATGCATTAAATCACTTTGGTCTCTCGAACAAGTTTTAGGTTATTTAAGTTGACTATCGAATATATATCTATTTTTTGGGCGGCTTTTTTTTCTGCCACTATAATACCTATGGCATCGGAATTTTTGATTTTAAGTGCAAGCCAGATAGGCAATGTCGATAGACTATTGCTTCTAATATACGCAAGTTTGGGGAATATTTTAGGGTCAGTAATCAATTGGATGCTAGGTCGTTATCTTTGGCAGTTTCGACACCATAAATGGTTCCCCGGTAACGTGCTCGTTTTGGATAGAGCGTCAGTGTGGTTCAATCGTTTTGGAGTTTGGTCACTTTTATTAGCCTGGTTGCCTATTATAGGTGACCCACTGACACTGATAGCTGGTCTACTACGTGTGCCATTTTTAATATTTGTCTTTTTAGTCTCAATTGGAAAGACGGTTCGTTATGCATTAATACTTCATGTAGTTTCAATAGCAGTGAAATAAAAAGCTAGTTGGGCCTTTAATTGTGGTTGGTTTTGAGATTAGCATTGTTATGATTTAAGTTTTATGTTGTAAAAATTTTCGGCATTAATTCGGAAAATTTGATCCAATTCATCTGATCTAAGGTCTTTTAATATTTCCAGCATTCCGTCGATTTGATCACTATAACTAACTCGAAGTCGGGCGACAGGAAAATTTGATGCCCACATACAGCGTTGAATTCCAAAAATCTCTAGTGCTTCTAAAACCACACCTTTATTACTATCAATTGTCCATGGAGCATTTTTGAGACCCAGTTCTGAAATTTTCACCGAAACGTTTGAGCATTCTGCAATAGTCTTCATGGCTTTTCGCCAGTCGGAAAGACCAATTTCACTGCGATCCCATGGAAAGCCCGTATGGTTCAATACGACTGGCATATTAGGATGTTTACTAACAACTTCTGCAGCTTCATAGAGATGCCAGTATGGCACTCTCAAATCGTAAGTAAGCCCTAAATTATTGAGGATTTGAAATCCTCGACGCCAGGCAGGATCCTGCATGCTTCCAGACAAGCCTGGTTCCATACTATCGGGGGTGAGAGCAGTCACTGGTTTTGAACGAACGCCACGAAACAGAGGGTATTTTTTGTGGTCGTTTAATATTTTCTCACAATTATCATTTGCTAACCAAACGTGGCCGACTATCGCATTTGGCAGGCCGGTTTTAGCATTTAAATGATGTAACCAAGCTGTTTCCGCGACCTGCTGGCTTCTATCCCACTCCGCTTCTACATGGACGGTCGCTACGATTTCGAAATCGCTTGAATCCTTGCGATAGTCATTGGGTAAATAATTTTTCTTCAAGGTAGAATAATCGCCTAGGAAAAAGTTTTCTTCGTGATGGTCCGATAACCATGGGTAATAGTTTTTATCTAGGTCCCAGAAGTGGTGATGAGCGTCCACAATTTTTATATTGGTCATTTCCAGCCCCGCAAATCGCATCGGTGTTTAACGTACTCTAATTATTCAATATTTTTCGTAAAGCGATTCGGTGTTTTTAAACCCAGAATTGCGTGAATTGCTAACGCGGCAATAATTACCATGCCCCCAACTAGGGTGTTCGTAGGAGGCTCCTCTGTGATTACTAACCAAACCCATAATGGACCCAACAGAGTCTCCAGAAGTAAAATAAGGCTAACTTCGGCGGCAGGAATAAATTGGGGAGCTTGGGTGAGAAAAATAAATGAGGCTGGCAATAGAATAATACCTAAAATCGTTAGATAACCGAATTGAATCGGCTGCAGATATAAATCTGCAGCAATAAATAAACCAATTAAACAAGTAAAGATACTAGCGATACCGATTGCAGGAGCCATGTCAATGGGTCTGGCTAATCGGACTAAAACAAAATGCAGGCCCAATCCTATGGATACAATCAAAGCGAATAAATTACCCAACAAGTCTGCGTTTTCTAGACGACCACTAAATACGATAGCCACTCCGAGGAGGCTGGCAATAATGGCTATCCATGTTCTCGTACGAACTGTTTCTTTTAAGAATAAAACTGACATCAATGCTGCAAATAAAGGTGCAGTCGCCACGATAACGAGTGTGTTCGCTACAGATGTTGATTGAACTGAAAGTTGAAAAAAAACGTTCATAAAAGAAAAATTGAAAGCGATCAGAAGACCATTCCAACCAATCGCTAAGGTTTTATCGACAATTTGAAGTCCGAATCTAGTAATCAGTATAGCGGTCATGCCAATAGCCATTAACGCTCCCCGCCAAGCTATAAATGTCCATGGGTCAGTATCAACAAGGCGAATGATTAGTGTGTCGGGGGACAGGAGGAGTACGCCTAATAACCCAAGTAATAACCCCTTTTTATGTTGATCTCGAGGTGCATTAATGTTCATACGCAAAGCATCCTGTTAGATTGATAAAAAGAGGGTTACTACTAGCTGCATGCATAAAAAGTTTATTAAATGGTGTTATTAGTTTATTAACCGTTATTTCGAGAGGTTGACAAGATAAACACGTCTTACTATGGTCCGCCGTCTTTTGCGGGAGCTAAATTAAGCAGGATGTCAAGTATGAAAGTCGCAAATTCACTTAAGACGCTTAAAAATCGAGATCGAAATTGTCGGGTTGTCCGTAGAAAAGGGCGAGTGTATGTAATTAATAAAGTTAATCCCCGATTCAAGGCTCGCCAAGGGTAAAATTAGTCTACTTTTTAATTTTTATACGTCTTGATATATAAAGCCCCAAACAGTGGGTAGATTCTAGCATGCGTACAAGGTATCGCCAGAACAATGGTAGGCTGGTTGTAATTGCTGGAGTATAAATAATGCTGATGCCCAAACCGGATAAATCTATCCTACGGCGGCGTTCTGAGATCATAGAGCGGTTGCGTCGAATTCTCCCGGATGAAAGTTTGATTGCCGAAGAGAATGAGATGCGGGCATATGAATCTGACGCGCTGTCCGTTTATCGGCAAATGCCAATGATAGTTGTTTTGCCAGAAACGGTGGCTCAAGTTGCTGAAATATTAAGTTATTGTCATGCTGAAGGTGTAAAGGTCGTACCGAGAGGCGCAGGTACATCACTGTCAGGTGGTGCTTTGCCGCTTGCTGATGCTATTTTAGTTGGCATGGGTAAGTTTAATCGAATTTTAGAGATTGATTTTCCAAATAGGGCAGTTGTTACTCAGCCCGGAGTCACAAATCTAGGCATCACTCACGCGGTTCAACACGAAGGCTTTTACTATGCGCCGGACCCCTCAAGTCAGATTGCATGTTCAATTGGAGGTAATATCGCCGAGAATTCAGGCGGCGTGCACTGTCTAAAATATGGTCTTACAACAAATAATGTTTTGGGCATTGAAATTGTTACGATTGAAGGAGAGATAATTAAAATTGGAGGTAAACATTTAGATGCGGGTGGATATGATTTTTTGGGCTTGATGACTGGATCAGAGGGATTGTTGGGGATAGTGACCGAAGTCACGGTCAGAATTTTAAGAAAACCATCAACGGCCCGGGCATTACTTCTGGGTTTTAACTCTAGTGACGATGCAGGTTCTTGCGTAGCAGACGTGATTGGAGCTGGGATTATTCCAGGAGGTATGGAGATGATGGATAACCCGGCGATTAATGCTGCTGAAGACTTTGTTCAGGCAGGGTACCCTAGGGAAGCGGCGGCGCTATTGATTGTTGAATTGGACGGCCCAGAAATTGAAGTAGACTATTTGATTTCCCGCGTGAGAGAGATTGCTAACAAAAATCGAGCTACTTCCTTACGTGTTAGTCAAAATGAAGAGGAACGCGATTCTTTTTGGGCCGGACGTAAGGCTGCCTTCCCAGCCGTCGGCCGAATTTCACCCGATTACATGTGTATGGATGGCACCATTCCAAGAAAGATGTTGCCAGAAATTTTAAAACGAATTGAAATGATGTCTGACAAACATGGTTTGCGAGTTGCTAATGTATTCCATGCAGGTGATGGTAACTTGCATCCACTTATTTTATTTGATGCAAATAAACCAGGCCAATTAGAAGCTGCGGAAGCATTCGGAGCAGACATATTGAAGGCCTGTGTCCAGCTAGGTGGCGTGCTTACCGGAGAGCATGGAGTTGGTGTTGAAAAACGAGATTTAATGGGAGTAATGTTTACGGATATCGACTTAAATCAACAACAGAGGGTTAAGTGTGCTTTTGATCCTAAAGGACTGTTAAATCCAGGTAAGGTCTTCCCCAATCTTCATCGGTGCGCTGAACTGGGTCGTATTCATGTACATAAAGGGCAGATCAGTTTCCCGGATATTCCAAGGTTTTAAATTTATTCAGTTGGTTCTAATAGGACGGAATAAGTGTCATTTGGCAAACTAGTTTTGTTTATTTTAGGGCCGATGCTGCAGTGTCACAAAACAGAATAGGAAGTTTTTGGTGGAGCATTATTTATGACTTCAAACTTCAAACCATTAATAGAAGATGAAGTTGTTGAAGCAGTTCAATGGGCTATCAGCAAAGCAACACCCTTGGAGGTTGTTTGTGCCGGAACAAAAAAGGGTTTTGGTAGACCATTTCAATTTCAAAATACGATCGATGTTTCGAGTTTTAACGGTATTAAATCCTACGAACCAGATGAACTAATTATGTCAGTTAAACCAGGAACGGAAATTTCACTAATAGAATCGACTTTGAGACAATATAACCAAATGTTGGCGTTTGAACCAATAAACTTGTCTAAGATTTACGGTGTAAATTCTGAAACAGGTACAATAGGCGGAGCATTTGCTTGTAATTTGTCTGGCCCGCGTCGGTTAAAATTGGGGGCAGCTAGAGATCATTTACTAGGATTCAAAGCTGTATCTGGTCGCGGCGAGTCTTTCAAATCGGGTGGTCGCGTGGTCAAAAACGTTACGGGATATGATTTATCAAAATTAATTACAGGTTCTTTTGGCACCTTGGCAATCATGACGGAATTAACTTTTAAAGTTGTTCCTGCTCCACAAAAAATATACACAATATTAGTGTTAGGGCTAGACGAAGCAACAGCCACCCAAGCTATGGCAGCGTCCATGAATAGCTCTCAAGAGGTTTCGGGTGCGGCACATATACCGAGACAGTTAATCAATCGATCCAATATCTCTCTTGTGTCTGGGGCCGATAAATCCGTTACGGCGTTACGCATTGAGGGATTTGGACCTTCCGTTAAACAACGGAGTTCGGATCTTAAAGACGAACTGGCCTATTTTGGAGATAGGGAAGAGTTACATACGCATAATTCCAAATCCTTTTGGGAAGAAATTAGAGACGCTACCTATTTGGTAGAACCTAGCGATAGAGTGATTTGGCGTATTTCTGTTCCACCTAGTAAGGGCCATCTTATTACAGACCATTTAACTCAGAGTCATGATGTGGAGACATTTCTGGATTGGTCAGGAGGGTTGATTTGGATATCTTTGCCAAATTCCCGAGATGGTTTGCACCGAGAAGTCCGTAGAGCGATAGCTAAGTTTGGCGGACACGCTACTCTCATTCGTGCATCGGCAGATATACGCGCGTCGGTTCCTGTTTTCCACCCTCAGCCAAAACCTCTCGCAGCTTTATCCGCGAGAGTGAAGGACAGTTTTGATCCAAAAAGAATCCTTAATCCAGGACGAATGATAGCGGGACTGTAGGGGTTATAAATGCAGACACATTTTTCAATCTTGCAACTCGCTGATCCCAAAATCAAAGAGGCAGATAATATTCTTCGATCATGCGTACACTGTGGGCTTTGCACCGCAACGTGCCCAACATTTGTTCTTCTGGGAGATGAACTAGATAGTCCGCGCGGTCGAATATATTTAATAAAAGATATGTTAGAAAACGATCGCATTCCCTCTAGCGGTGTAATCAAACATCTTGATCGTTGTCTCAGTTGCCTTTCCTGCATGACAACTTGCCCGTCCAGCGTTCATTACATGCATTTGATTGATTATGCTCGAGTACTTATTGAAAAGAATGGTGTCCGGTCATTATATGACCGTTTCATGCGGTTTCTACTCTCTTCTATTTTACCTAGACCTAATTTATTTCGCGTTGCTATCCTTCTTTCATGGATGATCAAACCATTTAAACCTATTATTAATAAAGTTTTAGATTCCCGTTTCCAATCAATATTAAATTTAGTCCCAAATCAAATTTGGCCGCCAAGCCAATTGGATCGTCCTCAAGTTTTTAAGGCCAAGGGGCGAACGCGAGCAAGAGTGGCTCTTCTAACCGGTTGCGCTCAAAAAGTTTTATCTCCTGAAATAAACGAAGCGACGGTTCGACTCCTCAATAGGCATGGAGTCGAAGTGGTTATTACACATGGAATGGGATGTTGTGGTGCATTGACCCATCATATGGGCAAAGAACGTCAGAGTCTTGTTTTAGCTAAGGCGAATATAGATGCCTGGATTAAAGAAGCTACCACCGGTGGATTAGATGCAGTGGTCGTGAATACTTCAGGCTGTGGAACAACACTAAAAGATTATACGTGGATGTTTCGCAATGACCCCGTTTATGCGGAGAAAGCAGATTATATTTCGAAAAAAACCTTAGATATTGCAGAGTTGATGTTAGAATTAGGCTTACAAAAGCCAACTCTGCAACTAGGTGAAATGGTAACTTATCATTCTCCTTGCTCAATGCAACATGGCCAGAAAATCAAAAATGCGCCGCAAATTCTTCTTAAAAAAGCGGGATTTTCGGTTTCCGAAGTACCGGAAGGCCACTTATGCTGTGGGTCAGCCGGCACTTATAATATATTGCAGCCTGAAATCGCTAATCGATTGAAGCAGAGGAAACTTTTTAATATTGCAAACACCTATCCAGATATCGTAGCTACTGGAAATATAGGGTGTATTACTCAGCTGTCTGATAGTGCAGGTGTGCCTGTTTTGCATACGGTTGAATTATTAGATTGGGCTACTGGCGGCCCTCGTCCAAAGGGATTAGACTGATAGAGTCTGGTGTGTCCAATAATCCATCAGTGGAGGATAAAAAGCAGTAGCCGCATAATATTAATTTTAGCTTTAGTTGTTTTTATTTTATTGTTGGATATTTCCGTTCTAAAAGGTCACTAAAATGAATCGAGATTTGCTTTTCTTTTTTAGAATTTAAAAATATTTTCCAGTCGTATAGGTCCTGATGTTTTTAAAAAACCCTGATCAGTTTGGAGTAATTATCACAATCTTTAAACCACAGAATTAGTATAGTATGGTGCACACATGCCGCAAAAGGGACATTTCCAAATAGTACTAAATCAATTAATAGAGGCAGTGATTCTTGGATCTGCATTTGCAGAAGGACGGAATAAACGAGCTGCCCGTTATTACCTGGCGGGAAAATTTTTCGCATCCTTATCAGATATCAGAATGACTTTGATCCCTGATCCTCATTAATTTGGTTCTCTATCAGGTGTTGGTTTCATTTTCCGGAATATAGGATAACTTCAACTATCTATTGATATCTTTGAAATATGTTTTCAAATCTACTCGGTTGTGCTCAGCGTGCGACGGGAGAGTCAGGAACTAAACGCTGATTTGCCAGCTGAACTCCTCTAGGATAGCTTATCGCAACGGGAAAATTTGCCAATTAATATTGCTGTTTTATTAGATTGCTTTTAGTAAACTTAAAAATGATCTGGAGCCAAAATGTCTCAATCTTACGAACTTATTATTAGAAACGGTCGGGTCATGACACCGGGAGGTTTGATAGAAGCAGACGTCGGTGTGTCTGGGGGTAAAGTAACCTTTATAGGTGCCCTTGGGCAAACACCTGCTCCGAACCAATTCAATGCAAAAGGATTGCACGTTTTACCTGGTTTAATAGATTCTCAAGTGCATTTCCGCGAGCCCGGTTTAGAGCATAAGGAAGATATTGCTCACGGCACGAAAGGCGCTATAAAAGGGGGTGTGACCTCTATTTTTGAGATGCCAAATACTAGCCCATTGACACTTGATCAAAATACTCTGAATGACAAACTTAGTAGAGCTGATGTAAGTGCATGGTGTGATTATGCCTTCTTTATGGGAGGCAACAATTCAAATGCCGAAAAATTAGCCGATCTTGAACGTCTACCCGGATGTGCAGGAGTAAAGATTTTTATGGGGAGCTCTACGGGAAGTCTTTTAGCAAAAGATGATGAAGTGATTGCATCTGTTCTCGCAAACGGGATTCGTCGAGTTTCAGTGCATGCTGAAGACGAAGACCGACTAATCTCTCGTCAGAGTATAGCTACTAACGCAAATGGACCTGACGCTCATCCAGACTGGCGTGATGTGGAATCGGCTGTTCGAGCGACCAAACGACTTATACGGCTCGCCCGAATAGCTCGACGGCGTGTACATGTACTCCACATTTCATCTAAAGATGAAATGGATATTTTAGCCCAGCACAAAGATCTTATGACAGTAGAGGTTACTTTAAATCATCTAACACTAACAGCTCCGGAGTGTTACGAGAGGTTAGGCGCATTTGCTCAAATGAACCCACCTGTTCGATCCGAAGAACATCGGCAAGGTTTGTGGGCGGCTGTCCGTAATGGAATCGTAGACGTTATCGGTTCAGATCATGCACCACATACAGTAGGTGAGAAAGAGGCCGTATATCCATCTAGTCCTAGTGGAATGCCGGGAGTGCAAACATCTTTACCGCTTTTGCTCAATCACGTTCATGAAGGTCGTCTTTCTTTGGAAAGAGTAGTGGATTTGATGTCGGCAGGACCTCAAAGGATTTTTGGTATTTTAGGAAAAGGCCGTGTCGCGGTGGGATACGATGCGGATTTTGTAATTG
The DNA here is from genome assembly GCA_964483985.1 of uncultured Thalassobaculaceae bacterium. GTDB lineage: Bacteria > Pseudomonadota > Alphaproteobacteria > Thalassobaculales > Thalassobaculaceae > CAZADS01. The sequence goes on along the minus strand of CAZADS010000088.1, from coordinate 22,967 downwards.
TTGATCTGGATGCGAAACGAATTATTTCTGACGAATGGATAGCTAGCAAATCCGGTTGGACCCCATTCGATGGTATGTCAGTAACGGGTTGGCCAGTTGCAACTGTTTTGCGTGGTAAAATAGTGATGCGGGAAGATGAAATATTGGGTTCACCGTCGGGAAAGGCTGTTCGCTTTTTTGAAACTTCAGGGGATTAGCCAACGTGACGCGTAAGGTATTTGATAGAGTCGCGAACACGACGATAGGCGAAGCATTTAAATACACGTTAGACCGTTTTCCAGATTCTACATTCGTTGCAGTACCGTCGGCATCTGGACGGGGTTACCATAATAAAGGATTCGAAATCACTTACAATGAAGCGGCTGAACGAATCGATTATTGGGTTTTGAGATTCCAGGAAGCAGGATATGGATTAGGCCATAGGGTTGCTATCGCGTTAGACAATCGACCAGAGCACATATTGTTTAGGTTAGCCATGAATATTGTAGGTATCTCATGTGTACCAGTAAATCCTGACTACAGGGCTAGCGAATTGGCTTATTTAATGGAACATTCTGATTCCGTTTTGATTATTTATTTGTTGCGGCACAAAAAAACGATCGAAGAAGCTCAAAACAAAATTGATTCTAGTATACAAACTTGGTGTTTTGAGACAGGTGACCATGCTTTTCCTATTCCCACAAGGCGAAAGGAAGGCACAGTAATAAATAAAAATACCGAAAGCAGCTTACTTTATACCTCTGGCACTACCGGAAGGCCAAAGGGATGCATGTTGTCACACCAATATGAGTTGTTGTCGGGTGCTTGGTATGTAGACCTTGACGGTTTGTTTTCTTTCCGCCCTGGAAGAGAACGTGTCTATAATCCATTGCCTCTTTATCATGTGAATTCCGGTATTGTTTCTACACTAGGTATGATGCTTATTGGTGGTTGTCAAATTCAACCTGATCGATTTCATCCCCGTTCTTGGTGGAATGATGTAGTGGAAACCAGAGCAACTGTGATTCACTATCTTGGGGTGGTAGCTTCCATGCTTTTAAATCAAGCCGAAGATCCACTGGAGAGATCACATGGGATTAGGTTAGGATTTGGAGCCGGAGTGGAGCCCGAATTACATTCTGTGTTTGAGGAACGTTTTGGGTTTCCTTTGATTGAAGTTTGGGGAATGACTGAAATGGTGCGAGTTCTTGCTGCAAATAAAGAGCCGAGAAAAAGAGGCACGCGCGCTATGGGAAAACCGGTTTCAGGTTTAGAAGTAGAAATCCATGATGATAATGATAAGCCCGTAGCCCCTGGTATAGCCGGAGAGATGGTAATTCGATATTCTTCAGAAACCCCAAGGTTTGGTGCTTTTTCAGGTTATCTAAAAGACGATGCGGCAACAGAACGAGCATGGCGAGGTGAGTGGTTTCACACAGGTGATATCGTCGTTCAGGCTACTGATGGTATGCTCCATTTTGTAGATCGTAAAAAGAATATTATCCGGCGGTCTGGTGAGAATATCTCAGCCGCGGAGGTTGAATCCGTTCTTCAGGTTAGGTCAGAGGTGGATCAAGTGGCTGTTTTAGCGATCCCAGATCGCGCGCGAGAAGAAGAAGTGCTAGCTTGTATAGTGCTAAGGCCAGGTATTCAGTGCAGCGAATTTCTGGCAAAAATATTATTTGATTATTGTAATGAAAAACTTGCCTATTTCAAAACACCTGGTTGGATTAAATTTGTGGATGATTTGCCTAAAACGGGATCGCAAAAAATCCAAAAACATTTAATTTTAGCGCTAAATACTGAACCGACTCCGACCGATAAAATGATAGATTTAAGAGTGTTTAAACGTCGAGATTGATCGTTATATGGCTTGCATTCCCTTCTGCTAAATTTTGGAAAATTAGCAGAAGGGCAACGTTCTGGATATGTCTATCGGGTCACCTTAAATATTCTAAGCGTTGAAAATCTGTCGGCCGATCTTTAGAGGGTCCAATCTATAGAACAACATTGCGAAAGAATTTCCGGTGTCACGCAGGTGTTCGTTAATGCACTGTTTAAAATGAATAATGTAGCGGCAGTCGATAAACATGAAAACAGATTCAAAAGAATCAAATTATGGTAAAAAAACAGATTCTCAAATATAATAAAAACGTTTCGAGGAACTTAAAACACGTTGCTCTACTTAAATGAACGCAGCATTACAGTATTCATATAGAGCTCATGAAATTTCTGGGAAAGGATTCTTGACCTCGTTTCTGCCAATGGAATTCTACTAACTTCAACAAGCCTATCTTTAGAAATTTTTAAAAGACAGCGACTGAATTCATAGGATTGGTGTACCTAAGCTGTTTTTAATTATACGCGGGAGAACCCTTAGCATTGATTACGGAAATAGGTCCATTTGTATAACAGATAGCAATAATTCGTTTGTTTGTTTTGTCAGCGAACTCCTAGTTGTAACTCCAGTCACGGATGCCGCGATTATTGGCTTGGCCGTTGGAATAGCTAGGTTATAGTCCTGAAGCAATTAATCAAACACCTAAGATGACCACTGGAAATATAATGATGTGGTCAAATTTTTGGGTAGTTAAGAGCTAGCATCCCCGTAAGCGACATCAAATGTTAAACTTTGTCCTTCAGAGAGGTTCTCCATGGCAAAAAGGATAAGCACTTTTAGCAGCATTGGAAAAAAGCGAGCTAACCGATTTATCCCCCTAAGAGTGAATTTCAATGAACAGCAACGCAAAATGAAGACCATTTCGGGTATAGATTATCTCCGGCTTTTATTTTGTTAGACCCATTTCCATAACTCGGGACATTCGCTGAGCAAATTCTTTAACGTCGTTCACCTGCTCTCCGTCGATAATCCGAGCCTGATCTAATAAAAGGAAGGCTGCATCGTCGATATTAAAACCAGCTTTTCCTTTTTTGACTTTTTTTGCAAGACCTTTAATTAGTGGATGATCGGCATTTATCTCTAAAACTCTAAGTGATGCTTCTTTTACTTGTTGGTGTTGACGGAGAAGGCGTTCCAGGTTCATATCAATATCACCGTCATCTGCGACCAAGCAGCAGGCTGAATCGGTTAATCTGGACGATGATCTCACGTCCTTAACCTTATCGTTGAGAGCCAGCTTCAGTGAGGCAATTAGAGGAGGAATATCACTAGATTCCTTTGCGCTTGAATCGTCCGATGGGTCTTCGTTTTGGGTGTCTTCATCGTTTTCTTTGATATGACCCAAATCCGCCGAACCTCGGGTAACGGAAGCGAATTTTTTTTCTTTATAGCCCTCAAACATGGAGGAGATCCAAAAATCATCAATTGGATCGGTTAATAATAAGACTTCGATTGCTTTAGCCGCAAAACCCTCTAAATGTGGGGAACTTCGCACTGCATCTTCGTTCTCACCTGTTATGTAGTAAATTGTATCTTGGCCGTCCTTCATTGATTCTATGTACTCTTTTAAACTCACTAATCCATCTCGGGTGGAGGATTTAAACCGAGCCAACTCCAGTAAAGTTGATCTATGTTCTGTTGGCGTGCCATACAAACCCTCTTTGAGCACTGCACCAAAATTGTTCCAGAATTCTGTATATTCATCAGGCTTTTTATCTGCTTTACGACTATATTCTGTTAAAATACGTTTTGTTACCGCATTGCTAATAGAAGATAGCATTTGGTTTTTTTGTAGCATTTCTCTACTTACATTGAGAGGCAAGTCCTCACAATCAATTACGCCTTTAACGAACCGCAAATATTCCGGAACTAGCCCATCACAATCATCTGTAATAAATACTCTTTTTACATACAGTTTGACTCGGTGTTTTCGATCTGGATGAAATAAGTCAAAAGGTCGATTAGATGGAGTAAATAACAAAGCGTTATATTCAAAACGCCCCTCTGCTCGCCAATGCGTCGTCATCCATGGTTCGTCATAACCGTGGCTTACGTGACGGTAAAATTCAGTATATTGATCACTGCTAATACCCTTTTTTGGTCTAGTCCATAGCGCAGAAGCTTCGTTGAGGGTCTCATTTTCCTTTTCTTTCTTAAGGACTATTGGGAGAGCAATGTGATCAGAATATGTTTTTACGATGGTGCGCAAACGAATTTCCTCAAGAAATTCTTCAGCATCCTCCTTTAGGTGAAGTGTAATAACAGAACCCCTATCAACTTTTTTGGCACTGCTAACCGCGTATTCCCCTAATCCATCTGAGCTCCAAAGCCAGGAGGTTTTCTCGCCCGCTTTCCGCGTTAAAACCTCGACCTTTGACGCCACCATAAAGGCTGAATAAAAACCAACTCCAAATTGCCCGATCAGTCCGACGTCTTCTTTGGCATCTCCTGATAAATTTTCCAAAAATGCACTACTTCCCGATCGTGCAATAGTACCAAGATTATCGTCCAGTTCTTCCTCATTCATACCTATTCCATTGTCTGAAATAGTGAGAGTTTTACTTTCTTTATCTATGGAAAGATGAACTTTAAAATCATTATCACCTTCCAATATTTTCTCATCTGTAAGAGATAAATATCGTAATTTATCACAGGCATCTGCCGCATTTGAGATAAGTTCTCTTAAAAAAACTTCGCGCTCGCTGTATAAAGAATGTGCAACTATGTTTAATAATTTACTGACTTCGGCCTGAAATGTGCGTTTTCCCGAACTCATTTTACAATTTCCCTCTGCGACAATTTAAAGACTAATTTGCAAAATTAAACTACATATCGGTATCCTAAAGTGTATGTGCAAGGATGACGCCTACTATAAGTCATTTCGGTTTATCTTAAGTATAGAAAATCAAAGAATTTTATCACATGAACGAATTTAAATTTCCACGGATGACGGCAGTACTTGGCCCAACAAACACTGGCAAGACTCACCTAGCGATTGAACGTATGCTTGGTCATTCATCGGGCATGATAGGCTTTCCTTTACGCCTTTTAGCTCGAGAAAATTACGATCGGGTAGTAGCGAGAAAAGGTCGTCGCCTAGTTGCTCTCATCACAGGAGAAGAAAAAATTGTTCCATCTAGTGCTGAGTACTTTCTATGTACGGTGGAGTCAATGCCAATGGGGCGCAAGGTGGATTTTTTAGCCATCGATGAAATTCAAATGGTGGGAGATCGGGAACGGGGGCATATTTTTTCTGACCGACTTCTACGAGCTCGTGGAATTAAAGAAACTATGTTACTTGGGGCTGAGATTGTTCGCCCGCTATTACAAAGGTTGTTCCCAGACGCTGATTTTATTAGTCGGCCAAGACTTTCCAAGCTTAAATATTCCGGTTCCAGTAAAATTACGAGACTGCCTCGTCGCTCAGCAGTCGTGGCGTTTTCATCGCATGATGTCTATGTGTTAGCAGAATTAGTACGACAGCAGAGGGGAGGTGCTGCTGTCGTTTTAGGAGCCTTGTCTCCACGGACGCGAAACGCGCAAGTCAACATGTATCAAAATGGAGAAGTGGATTATTTAATTGCGACTGATGCCATCGGAATGGGCTTGAATATGGATATCGGGCATGTAGCCTTTGCCGAAAACGCTAAGTTCGATGGCAGAGTTCCTAGACGTTTAACGCCGCAAGAGTTAGCCCAAATCGCTGGGAGAGCCGGAAGGTATATGAACGATGGTACATTTGGAGTTACGGGAGATTGTTCTCCTTTTGACGATGACGTTATTTCTTCCATAGAAGAACATCAGTTTGTCGCCTTGAAAGGGTTATATTGGCGAAATTCTGACCTTTCATATAATTCTTTAAGAGACTTGCAGCGCTCTCTTAACGCCCATCCGTCACATCCTTTCTTTTTTCGAAAAAGGGACGCAGATGATCAACGAGCGCTCGAGACTTTATCATGTATGCCGGAAGTATCTCGCCGTGCTGATAGCCCTTCAAGGATCAGACTACTGTGGGAAATCTGCCAGGTGCCGGATTTTAGAAAAACACTATCAGAATCCCACTATCGGCTATTACTGGATCTTTTTGATTATTTAACGAGTGCGACCCAGCATTTGCCGGATGACTGGATAAACAGCCAAATCAAGCGATTCGATAGAGTGGAAGGCGATATTGATACATTGTCTAGTCGGATAGCGCATATCCGCACATGGACGTTTATAACGCATAGAGACGACTGGGTGGCCGATCCTTTGCATTGGCAACAAGTGACACGGTCAATCGAGAACCGTTTGTCTGATGCATTACACGAGGGACTGACTCAGCGTTTCGTCGACCGACGGGCTGCTTTACTTATGCAAAAGCTAAGTGAAAGCCGAGATTTGTTATCCGGCATATCTGGGTCCGGTGATATCACGGTTGAGGGACATAGAGTGGGAAGGCTTGAAGGTTTGACCTTCAAGCCAGAAATTTTGAGCGGACCGAATGCGAAACCAGTCCTCACGGCTGCCCGAAGGGTACTGCCTGCCGAATTTACAAAGCGTATCGCTCAAATTCGATCCGATGATGATGGTCAGTTTACCTTAACAGATTTCGGTGAATTGCTTTGGCGTGATAAACGCGTAGCGCAGTTGGAGAGAGGACGTGATCCTCTATCTCCAAACATAAAGCTAATGGTTTCTGAATTGATAGAAACTAGAGACCGTAAATTAATCACTGAAAGGCTTTTTGGTTGGTTGCTAAGCTATTTGGAAAAATGTATTCCGGATTTAATGAATTTACGCCACACTAATTTGAGAGGAGCAGCTCGAGGTATTAGTTTTCAAATCACAGAGGCATTGGGGTGTGTTCCAAGAGATAGGTTAGATGACCTTATACAAAGTTTAGATAACCAAGGGCGTAGAGGCCTGGCTAATTCTGGTATTCGTTTCGGCACTCAGATGGTTTTTATGCCAAGATTACTTAAAGCAAAAGCAACCGTTCTAAGGGCCTTACTATGGTCTATATATAACGATATTTCGCTTATAGAAGGGCTTCCCCCTGCTGGGCGCGTCAACTTTGAAGAATGCAGCGGCGTTTCGGACGAATTTTACCAAGCCATAGGGTATGTGCGGCTGGGGTCTCGGATAATAAGAGTAGATATGGCCGAACGATTGGCGGTGGTTGTACGTAAAGCTGCCAAAAAACAGCCATTTTGTATCACTGAACAAATGTTGTCTTTGGCTGGTGTCGGTTATGAAATGATGGGTGCCATGATTTTAGAGCTTGGATACAAAAGCGTTGGTGAAATAGATGGAAAAGATATTTTTCGAAAGGAAAATACCGGCTGGCTATTAAAGAAACGGGCGCGGTTGAAAAATAAATCACAAATCGACGTAGAAAGTCGCAATAAAAAAGACGGTAATGGTTTTATCAAGAGTCCAAAGTTTGGATCTAAATTTAATCTGCGGGATAAAAAAGCCTCTTCCTCACCATTTTCAATCCTTAAGACTATTGGTCCAAGAGATCGATAATGGGAAAAAATTCGCTACAAAGATTAGATAAATGGCTTTGGTGTGCTCGGTTTTTTAAAAGTCGAAGTTTGGCCAGTAAATTACTCAGTGCGGGTCGATTGAGGTTATCCGGAAAGGTTATTTCGAAGGCGCATCAATTAGTACGGATCGGTGATACACTAACTTTTCCTCAGGGTCCGTTTATACGCGTGATACGGGTCCTGTTTCTTGCAGAACGACGTGGTCCGGCTGTAGAAGCTCAGCTTCTTTATGAGGACTTGGCTCCCATAGATCAACAACGAAGGAAAGCGAAGGAATCTGAATCCTTTGCTCCTATATCTAGTCGAAAACGTGGGGAAGGTCGGCCCACTAAAGAAGAACGACGTGCTATCGATAAACTTATGGGCCGGAATTAGCGAGAGATCCAGTAATGTTTTATGATAAACGTGGATTACAAATAACGGCGCGTAGTCAAGAATCTGTAGACATATTTGATGAGGCTGTGGAGGAATATCTAGGTAATGGGAGAGACAGTGTTGTAATATTGCGTCGTCTCGGCGAACTCGATCCCGATATGATTTTGGGCCAATGTCTCCGGGGATATTTTATGCAGTTGCCATCTCGCCAACATTTAATGAAAGAGGCTAAGCGCTGTTGGGAAAAGGCGCAAAAATTGGCTGTCCACGGCAACGAACGTGAGCGGCAACATGTGAAAGCTCTTTCAGCCTGGTGTAGCGGTAATATATCACTTTCAGCTAATATATTTGATGAAATCTTACTTAAATATCCCCACGATATACTTGCCTTCAGGTTAGCTCATCATCTCTATTTTTTTATTGGGGCTCTCCCCGCTATGTTGGCATCGTCTTCCCGAGCAATTCAAAGGTGGGATGAGTCAATCCCCGGTTTCGGTTATATTTTGGGCTGCTGGGCTTTTGCCCTCGAGGAAAATGGCGACCCAGTTTCTGCAGACGCGATTGGACGTCGAGCTATTGAGATAAATAGTGCAGATATTTGGGCAGGGCATGCAGTTGCACATTGTTTGGAGACGTTAGGTAAAAGGGTAGAGGGGATCGCTTGGATTACGTCCCATTCTGAAATCTGGATTAAGCGCGGGTCATTCGCGAATCACCTTTGGTGGCACAGGTCTCTTCACTACTTAGAACTAGAGCGTTTTGATGATGTCTTAAACGCGTTCGATAAAGAGTATTGGCCAAGACCTTCTGAAGATAATACAGATATTGGGAATGCTACCAGCATATTGATGCGGTTAGAAATCTTGGGTGTGGATGTTGGAAATCGTTGGGATAGAGTAGCCGAAGTCTGTGCAAATCGAATTGGCGATTGTTTTCGTCCATTTAATGATTTGCATTTTTTGATGGGATTGGCGATGTCTGGACGTTTGAAGCTAGCGGAAGACATGATTGCTGCTATGCAAAAATTTGCAGAAGAAAACGCTCAGAAAGGTGTAACAACAGCTCAGGTTGGTTGTGATGTAGGCATCGCAGTTGGTAAAGCCATAATTGCTTATGCACGCAGAGAATATTGTGTTGTGGTAAGAACAATGTTGAATTTACGCTATAAAATGGTTCCTCTCGGGGGGAGTTGGGCTCAACGCGATTGTTGGATCCGAATGTTGATTGATGCAGCTCGGAGACAAGGTTGTGATAAACTTGTTCGAGGTTTGCTTTCTGAGCGAGTTCTTGAACAGCCGAAAAGTATACCGTCTTGGCGTCAATATGCGGATGTTTTAGAGCGCTGTGGCGATAATGAAGCAGCTCGAGTGGCACGGGCCAATGCTGATACCTTGATTTTGTCCTAGAAAATCAAATACGCTCAAATGAATGAAGCAGTTGTTAATTAGTAAATATTGTATTTTCTGCAATTAATTTAAAACCTTACAGAAGAAAACCCCTGATATTTTTTTGAGATATGGGTCTCTATGACCATTTTGTTATTAGCCATAATCGCAATGCTGTTACAGCAGACAGTTGCAACCGCGGCGAAAGTTGGATTGCCGGCATTATTTCCAGCCATAGCCCAAGAATTAGTTTTCGAATCAGAATACGTACTTGTTTATACTTGGTTTTATGCGGCCATTTCCTTAGCCGTAATGACAGGGTGTGGCGGGGTTATACGCAGATTTGGTGCTCTTCGCACCAGTCAGATTGGTTGTATTTTGATGGCTACTGGCCTTGCTGTATCAGCCTTATGCGCGAATATGTGGCTCGTTATACCGGCACTTACTGTTTCAGCTGTTTTTATAAGTATAGGGTCTACTGTCGCTACCCCGGCCAGTTCCCAAATCCTGGCCAATTACTCGCCGGCCAAATGGGCCCCATTAATATTTTCAATCAAACAGACGGGAACGCCCGCTGGCGTTGCTTTATCTGGCTTGATTTTAGCGCCCATTGCCGTGGCTTTTGGTTGGAGAGGGGCGATTCTAGGATTAGCATTATTGTGTATAGGAATAGCTATACTACTGCAGCCGGTTCGAGAGGAATTTGATCGCGACCGAGATCCTAAAGCCCGCCCGTATTGGAGGGATTTTATAACAAATGTGCGTGATGTCCTTGGCCAACTTGAAAGGCGCGTTATGGCAATGGCGGCTTTTTGTTTCGTTGGCATGCAATCTATTTATACCAATTTCACTATCACGTATCTTTACGAGGATTTGAATTATACCTTAGAAGAAGCAGGACAGGTGTTGGGTCTAGCCACATTATTGGCGATTCCAGCTCGAATTTTTTGGGGTTGGGTTGGCAGTGCTTTGATTCAACCAAGAGCTCTTTTGGCGGCTTTAGCAGCTATAATGGCGTTTTCCACGGCGTTGATGGGGGGATTTGATCCACATTGGAGCCATGCAGGAATATTAGCTGTAAATTGTGGCATAAGTTTATCTGTTTTGTCATGGCATGGAGTGCTTTTGTCCGAAGCGGCTCGATTGGCTCCTGCAGGCGAAGCAGGGCGAATAACCGGCGGAATTTTGGCTTTTGGCTCCGCAGGTCAAATTGTTTTTCCTATTGTTTTTGGGTTAGGGTTTTGGATTGGTGGTTACGGTATGGCGTTTATTGCCATCGCTTTTCCAGCAGCACTGCTAGGAGCAAACTTAGTAATGCGGCGGCGTTAGATGCAATTTTTGTATGGCAATTTTGGGGAAATTACGTGTCCGAGTTAGATATCACACGAATTCGCAGGGAAACACGTGGATGTGAAACGATTTTGCATTTTAACAATGCAGGTGCTTCATTTGTCCCTGCTCCTGTAGCGGATTATTTATATTCATTTCTTCATGATGAGGAAATGCATGGCGCTTATGAAACTGCGGAAGAACGTATTTTGGAAATAGAGAATTTTTATTTTGCCGCAGCAAAATTAATAGGTGCAACGCCGCAAGAAATAGCTTTTGTCGAAAATGCAACACGCGCATGGGATATGGTGTTTTATTCTCTTCCACTTAAAGCAGGAGATCGAATCCTCACTGCTCTTTCAGATTATGGAAGTAATATCATCGCCTGTTTGCACCGTGCTCAATCTATCGGGGCAGAGCTAGTGGTGGTGCCAAATGATGAGCATGGCCAGATAGACCTAGACGCCCTTAGAAAGTGTATCAATTCACGCACTAAATTAATATCAATAAGTCATATTCCCACTGGGGGGGGGTTAGTCAATCCCGCCGCCGAAGTGGGCGTTATAGCCAAGGCTCATGGCATCCCGTATTTGTTAGATGCCTGCCAATCTATAGGCCAAATTCCGTTAGATGTGCAGTCTCTTGGGTGTGATTTTTTGTCTGCAAGCGGTAGAAAATATTTAAGAGGCCCTAGAGGAACTGGCTTACTTTATGTCAAAAGAGAATGGATTAATCAACTTACTCCGCCATTATTAGATCAGTTCGCAGCAGAATTGGTTGATGAAAAAAAATTCATCATCCGTAGTGACGCTAGACGTTTTGAGAATTGGGAAAGATTCGTGGCAGGTCAGGCTACTCTCGGTGCAGCAATTGATTATGCATTGAATTTAGGAATGACACAAATTAACCAGCGTGTTTTTTGTCTCGCCGAACAGTTACGGGAAAGTTTAAGCAACATCCCCGCTATTGAACTCACTGATGAAGGCGTCGTAAAATGTGGAATTGTTACTTTTCGCCACGCGGGCTATGATCCCGTTAAAATAAAGAAAGTACTTTCTGCCCTTAACATTAATATATCCGTCTCCAGCGGATCCGGAATGAAACTTAGCTATTTGGCGCGTGGGTTGGATTCCGTAGTTAGAGCAAGTGTGCATTATTTCAATACCGAATTTGAAGTTGCTGAATTTTGTGAAAAATTAAGACAATTATAATTAGGCATAAACTTGGACCCTTATTAAAGGTGCTTGAAAACCAAGGAAAAATTATTGGACGGCATATTTATAATTTGATCCATATAAAAACCGTGAGTTTTTGCTACCATTTCGATTTCGTCAAGGTCACGAACGCCCCAAGCTTTGTTCTGTCTTTGTAAATAGGAATCGAAATCCGCATTGCTTTGGGAAATATGGCGTCCGGAACGCTTGAACGGCCCATATAGATACAATATCCCACACTTTGGTAAAACTCGTCCAGATCCTTCGATTAAACCTTCGCTTACTATCCAAGGGGAGATGTGGATTACATTAATACAGACTACCGAAGTGATTTTGTCGACTTTAGAAACATCCCAGGACTTTGATGTGGCATCTATATTACGGGGTTGCAAGGGACGGTTTTGAGTGGAAGTATTTGCCCAAGCATTAATGCTGGCGCGCTGTTTCGAATCGGGGTCGCTCGGAATCCAGAGGCGAGGCGCTAATATTCGTGAGAATAATAATGCATGTTGCCCTGTTCCACTTCCGATTTCTAAAATATTACCATTTCGGGGCAGCACGTTTATAAGTACATCAATTATAGCTTTGCTGTTTCTGCGTGCGGACACAGCATCTTTTTGGAAACAAGCGCAAGCGATGGCTTTTTCATCTGTCATTTTATCGATTTAATTGATGATTGAAGCTTTAACAAGTATATGAGCCTAATTATCATATCGAGATAGAGGTTAATAGATGTTTCAGAAAATCAAAGCAGCCTTGTCCCAAAACCGAAATCGGGGCGTTTCAGAGAACTCTGAGTTAGAACAGACTCGTCTAGCATGTGCTGCTTTATTGGTTCGTGCAGCGTGGTTAGATGGTAAGAAAGAAGATATTGAGCAAGAAGCTATGGTCAAATTGATGATTCAACGTTTTCAGATTGATGAAATTAAAGCGTTGGAAATTCTTGATGATGCTAATGAAGACTTGGTTTCCAGTAATGATATATATCGTTATACGAGAGTATTGAGAAATTATTTTGGCGAGCAGGAACGCCTTGAATTATTCGAAATGTTATGGGAGGTCATATATTCGGATGGACAAGTACACGATTTCGAATCTAATTTAATGAGACGCTTAGCCGGTTTGTTATATGTAAGTGATAAAGACAGCGCTCAAGCTCGGAGGCGAGCTCTTACTAAACTCGGACTTGCTTGTTTTTAAATAATTCTTTAGGACGTCTGCAAGTAGTGTAAATCCTATAGGAAGAGTGAATTATGACGTATATCGTCAATGACAATTGTATTCTTTGTAAGTACACAGACTGCGTGGAAGTGTGCCCCGTAGACTGCTTCTACGAAGGTGAAAATATGTTAGTAATCCACCCTGATGAGTGTATCGATTGTGGTGTCTGTGAACCTGAATGCCCGCCTGAAGCAATTCTTCCAGATACGGAACCAGGGGCCGAAGATTGGGTTGAGCACAATCGAAAATTTTCCGAAGAATGGCCAAATATAACTAGAATGATACCCCATAAAGAAGACGCTAAATCCTATGAAGGAATGACTGGAAAGTACGAAAAATATTTCAGTGACAGTCCTGGTGAAGGAAATTAGTGCTTCCCATGATGTGATGAAGTGAAAAAATTAGGGCTGGTTACAAAACCGGCTGTGATGAGCGGTATACACTTATAACTTCTAGTGTGTTATACTAATGGGTGCGCGGCGTTTCGTTTGGAAGCGCCTTAACTATTCCCGATGAAGTTCGGACCCTCGGCGTGCGGCCTGGCATAGGGCCGTGTGGCTTCTGTTGGGTATTGCAAATACCGTCAGGTGGGAGGCTGAAACAGTGTAATCGTGGGAAGCGGCCGAATGAGAGGAAGAAGGCGAGTATGACAAAGAAACCGGAGTTTAAAACAGGAGATTTCGTCGTTTACCCGACGCACGGTGTGGGAAAAATTTTAGGTACAGAAACCCAAGAAATTGCAGGTACAGAGCTCGATCTATTGGTGATAAATTTTGAACATGAACGAATGACATTGAGAATTCCTATTGCGAAAGCGCAAAATTCGGGACTTCGAAGACTAAGCTCCAGGAAGCAGATGGATGTGGCCATTACCAAATTGAAAGGTAGGGCCCGAATTCGGCGGACTATGTGGTCTCGACGAGCCCAGGAATACGAAGCAAAAATTAATTCTGGTGATCCAGTTTCAATAGCTGAAGTAGTGCGAGATTTGCGTAGAAGTAGTGCTCAAGCCGATCAATCTTATAGTGAAAGGCAAATGTATCAGGCGGCGTTAGATAGGTTGGCGCGTGAATTTGCTGCAATTGAAAAAATCGATGAAGATACTGCTGCTATCAAGCTGGAAGAAATTATGAATTTAATTTGACAATAGCCTATGCATTATTGGGTACCATGTTAATGAAGACGTAAAGGGCATTACCCTGATCCAAGACACACTATTTCCCGAGATAGAAGCTTCAAACTTCGGCCATCTACAGGTGTCGACGTTTCATCAAATTTATTGGGAGGAAGTAGGTGCGCCCATGGGGGTACCAATATTATTCTTGCATGGAGGACCTGGCTCTGGGATTACAGCGCTACACCGTAGGTTTTTTGATCCAAATTTTTATCGAATAATATTATTTGATCAGCGAGGAGCAGGAAAATCCAGGCCCATCGCGGAGTATCGGGAAAACACCACTGAAGATTTAATCAGTGACATAGAAAAATTGCGAAAATACTTAAAGATTGACAAATGGGCAATTTTTGGAGGGTCTTGGGGCAGCACTTTAGGGTTAGCATATGGACAAAGATATGCTGAACGTTGTTTGGGCTTCATATTGCGAGGGATTTTCTTAGGTCGTGCATCTGAAATTGACTGGTTTATGACTGGAATGAAGAATTTCTTCCCAGAGGCTCATCGCGCTATGCTAGCTCCGTTATCGGAAGCGGAACGATGCGATCCTTTAGCTGCTTATTGGGCTCGTCTGAGCCATCCGGATCCGACCGTCCATTATCCTGCTGCTGCTGCTTGGAGCACTTATGAAACAGCGTGTTCTACGTTGAAAGGCGAAGACCCTAAGAAAGCTTTTCTACCCTCGCCTGACGAAATGTTGGCTGTCGCTCGACTTGAAGCACATTATTTTATGAATCAAAATTTCTTGAATCCAAACGCTTTGTTAAATGGTTTAGATAAAATAACGAATAAGCCGGCCGTCATTATTCAGGGCCGTTATGATGTTATTTGCCCTATTCGTTCAGCCGATGAGTTGGTTCAGGCTTGGCCTGGGTCAGAATATGTAGTCATTCCAGACGCTGGTCATTCCGCTTTGGAACCTGGGATTATGTCTGCGCTAGTACAGGCTACAGAAAAAATGAAAGATAAGTTTCTGTGACGGATTAAGTAAAACATGAGCAATTCAGGCCTATGCCACAATCCCAGCCCTTTTTTGCGTGATTATGCATTACTTTGTTTGGTGATGCTGGTAGCATTTCTTAATTACTCTTCAGTAGCAAGGGCGGAAGAATCAGGTTTATTCACTTTCGGTTTTGGTGTTTACGATATAATTGATAATGAAACTTCCGGGGAATTTCGTCTCGAATATGTCTTTCCCAATGAAAATAAAATAATATTGTTTAATCCTTTTATTGGATTTAGCGGGACGATAGAAGGTGCTACTTATGCGTATGGCGGTATTGGCCTAGATGTATATTTTGGCAACCGATGGGTTGGGACGCCCAATTTTTCCGTTGGGATTTACGGTAAGGGAGACGGAAAGGACTTGGGACATGCTCTTGAATTTAAATCTGGCTTTTCGTTTGCCTATCGGTTTGACGACTATTCACGTTTAGGCATCGCATTTCATCACCTATCTAATGCGGGTTTAGGTAACCGTAACCCAGGAGAAGAATCTTTTCTCCTCGTATATTCACTGCCGTTAACTAGTCTATTTCATCAGTGAGTGAATAATAATTTGAAACTGCCAAAGGTTATAATGACGAAAACCTTTGATTGATAAAGGGTAGATGCGTGAATGCTTCCTATTGGGGACGAACGTCGTATTAAACGAGTACCAATTATTACGTCGATTTTGCTGGTTATTATGACCGTTATTTTTCTTTGGCAACAACGGCTTGATCATTTCGCAGACTCTCAACTTATTCTAGCGTTTGGTTTAAACCCAGCTCATTTATTCGGTTATAGAACACCTCCTCCATATCTTTCTTATATTCCTCCATCCGCTACTTTGTTGACTTATGCCTTTTTGCACGGAGGATGGTGGCATTTGCTTGGCAACGGACTCTTTCTTTGGGTTTTTGGCCCAGCTGTGGAGGATGCAACTGGTCCAGTAAATTTTTCCGGTTTGTTTTTGATTGCTGCGGCAGTAAGCGGGATAACACAGTCTATACCCCTTTATGAAAGTCAAGCTCAGCTAATCGGAGCCAGTGGCGCAATCTCTGGATTGATCGGTGCGTATTTAATCCTCTTTCCAAAAGCGAAACTCGTAGTTTTGATCCCGCTATTTTTCATAGGGTTTAATAGCTTCCGTTGCCCTTCAGTTTTATTTATAGGGGTTTGGTTTTTAATACAAATAGGAGCTGCTCTGTTGTTCTCCAGTACCGCTGGAAACGTAGCTATTTTAGCTCACATTGGAGGTTTTATATGTGGTTTGGTAGTTGTGCCCTTTCTTCGCCGTTCTGAAATTCCGTTGTTTGGTGGGAAATAATCTCTTCGATGATTGGTTCCTCCAATGCTAATCCATGAGTTTGTGCCCAAAATAAGAAAATCTGCAAACCCTCTTGTTTCGTAGAATATAATATCGTGTTGGAATAGCTGAGGTCGGTCGCATAATCGACTTTGCCAACCGGCAGCTTCGTGACTAGATCGAGTTGGTTCCTAATCAAAGCTTTTGCCTGAAAACTGAGTTCCCAACCTTCTGTTCCCGGTTTGGCGAAGGCCCCGCGGCGAATTTCATAAACTTCGGGTTGCAAAGCTTTTATGCTACTTTCTTTACTGACTAATTCTTCAAATTCTTGGGTGTAAAATAAAGCTTGGTAACCCATAATAGGCATTTCAAACCGATATCCAGTGTTTGAGTGCACGAAATGACCTATTCGATCGATAAAATTAGCATCTGCGAGCAGAGGAAAATCTTCTTTGTTCCAAATATAAGCCATGATTTTATCCTAGTTGTTTGATTACCGTTTCAACATATATTTATGCACTGACAATAAGGCTAGTAAGTTAATGCAAGCAAAAAATATGCCAAATTGGCCCCAATTTTGCTTGCATTGGTAAAATTAGGGATGGAAACCCAGTTTTTTAAACTCTACGTCTTTTTGTGAGTTTTTTAATTATAGTAAACCGAAGGGCATATCATGCGTTCAATACTGATTTCATTTCTTGTAATATGGTTGACAGGATGTGGCCAGCTAGGACCCTCAATCACTGCGGCTGGGATAATTACAGAATACGTTTATGATCGGTCGTTGTTGAGTTATGCTGCAGAATTTTTTGATAAAAAATGTGAAAATTATACGATATATGAACAACCGCCCCGGTGCCGTCGCCCATAATAGCAGTTCAGTCTTTGGCACCGGTATGTTTTAATATAATAACAATAATATTATTAAAAAATGCCGCTCAAAAAATTTGGTAGGTAGGATCGATGGACGTCCGGCTGAATTACGGAAGAGGAAAGCTCTCGGTTAACATGCCATCTGATTGGGACATTTCTGTAATACGAAAACCAGTTATGCCAATCATTAGCGATGTGGTCTCTGCTGTGGAAGAATGTTTGGCTAAACCTGTTGGCTCACTATCACTTCAGGAAATTTCTTCGAATGCCAAAAGTGCTTGTATTCTAGTTTGTGATATAACTCGTCCGGTTCCTAATAAACTATTTTTGGGTCCCGTTATTAAGAATTTATTGGCTTCAGGATTAAAAAAAGAAAATATTGTAATTTTAGTGGCGACCGGTTTGCATCGACCAAACGAAGGTTCTGAACTTGAAGAATTAATAGGAGACTCTTGGGTGCTTCAAACTGTTCGTGTCGAAAATCATTTTGCAAAAAATGATGGTGATCACATTTATGTTGGAACAACCACGAAAGGTAATAAAGTTTTTCTTGATCGTCGGTTTGTAGAGGCCGATATCAGGATAGCGACCGGCCTAGTAGAACCTCATTTTATGGCCGGTTATTCAGGGGGACGGAAAGTCATTGCGCCAGGTATTGCAAATGTTGATACCATAACGACTTTTCACTCATCACGTTATATGGAACACCCGCTTTCAGCTAATTGTATATTGGAAGGAAACCCTTTACACGAGGATCAACTTGAAATTATTGAAATGATTGGAGGTGCGCTAGCTATCAATACTGTAATAGACGATAAAAGACGGTTATCTTTTATTAATTTTGGTGAAATTGTTATTAGCCATCTGGAGGCTGTAGATTTTATTCGGAAATATGCTGAAGTTTATATTAATCAAAAATTTAAAACTATACTCACCAGTTGTGCAGGATATCCGTTGGATTTAACTTACTACCAAACAGTAAAAGGTATGGTGGCTCCAATGAATATATTGGAGCCAGGTGGAAATTTGATAATTGTGTCCGATTGTTCTGAAGGGATGGGCTCTAAAGAATTTGTAGATTCGCAGAGACGTTTAATAGAGAAGGGTCCAGATGAATTTTTAAGTGCAATAAATTTAAAAAAATACGCTGATATTGACGAATGGCAAACTGAGATGCAGATCAAGCCCATGAAGTTAGGATCAATTCATCTGTATTCCAAATCTCTTTCGGACCAGGCATGGCCGTTAACTGGCGTCAACCGGGTATTCAATCTTAGCGATTGCATAGAAAAGTGCGTTTTCCAATCGGGAGCAAATAGTATAGCAGTAATTCCTGAGGGTCCCTATGTGGTGCCTATTCTGTCAGAGTTAAAATGAAATAAGACTGTGCATATACATCTTGATCCAGTTGGCGGTATCGCGGGAGATATGTTCCTTGCTTCGCTTCTACATGCTTGGCCGGAGTTGCGGGAGCCAATCACTTCAGCTATTCGAAAAGCTGGTCTTCCATCGGCTTGGTCTATTGAAATTTCTTCTGGCGTTTCGGGTGGAATCACTGGTACACGGGTTAAAATTCATGGTGATAAAAGCAATCCATCTTTTAGTACTGGTTCATTCAAAGATATTCGCAAGAAACTTGTGAATTCGGAATTGTGTGCGGCAGTGATAGATCGTGCAGTAGATATTTTTTATCTGCTTGCTAAGGCGGAAAGCACTGTACACGGGCAACCAATCGACGAAATTCATTTTCATGAAATTGCTGACTGGGATTCGATTGCAGATATTGTTGGTACTGCAACCGCTTTGCAACACATTGATGCTTGCAGTTGGAGTGTGGCTGAACTGCCAATTGGTTCGGGCATAGTTCAAACGGCTCATGGCAAAATGCCGGTTCCGGCTCCTGCTACAGCACTCCTACTACAAGGTTATAATATGACAGATGATGGTTTTTTCGGAGAGAGAGTAACGCCGACTGGTGCAGCAATACTTCGACATCTCAATGCATCACAAAATTCACTACGGCCAAATGGTTGTCTCAGTCACATAGGGTACGGACTGGGAACTCGGGAAATTGATGGAATTCCCAATATTTTAAGGCTACTTGCTTTCGAGATCCCCAGTACTGGCTTCTCACTACGTGATAAAATAGGCACGATATGTTTTGAGATCGATGATCAAACACCAGAGGATTTAGCCGTGGCGCTAGAAAAATTGAGAAAAACAGATAACGTGATTGATGTTATTAATTATGCTGTGTCGGGAAAGAAAGGGCGGATTGGTACGTCAGTTCGAATTTTGTGTCACCCTGAAGCACTTGAATCGGTGATGGATGTTTGTTTTCTGCAAACTACTACTATTGGTTTACGATGGGGATTTGAAAACCGGGCTGTTTTAAAACGTGAAAATGTGTTTATTGCTGGTTTGGGAGCTAAGAGAGTTTTAAGGCCGGGTGGTTCGTTTTCTATAAAAGCCAATATGGATGAAATAGCCGAAAATAACCATAATCAAATCGAAAGAACTCGAAAGCGAAGAGCTATCGAGGGTGTTGAAGATGAAATTGACTGTTGAATACAAAGATTTGCTCGAAGGCGTGATCGATGAGATAAGAGAAATAGGTGTTGCTGTGAGTGGGGGAGTTGATAGTATGACGCTCGCTCATATCGCCCATGCTCGTCTCGGAATTTCGGTAGAAATGTTTCATGCTTTATCGCCGGCTGTACCTAATAGCGCTACCCAAAGAATAAAACGTCATGCAAAGTCCTTTGGATGGAATTTAAAGATTATAAACGCAGGAGAAATGCAAGATCCCCGTTATTTAGAAAATCCGATTAATAGATGTTTTTTCTGTAAGACTAATCTTTATTCTAAGATTGCTGCTTTGACGGATAAAACGATTGTATCCGGAGCAAATATTGATGATCTAAGTGACTTCCGTCCTGGATTGATTGCGGCAGAAAGTCATAATATTCGTCACCCCTATATTGATGCAAAGCTCAGTAAACGCCATGTTCGATCTATTGCATCTTTATTGAAACTGAATGATCTGGTTGAATTACCTGCTTCTCCATGTTTGTCCAGTAGAATTGAAACAGGTATTGCAGTTAATGAGGAAAGACTGTCGCTTATTCAAGCGGTAGAGTTATTTCTAGAAGGCGAACTCGGTCCAGGGACTATCCGATGCAGAATAAGAAAAGGAGGGGTGGTCATTGAACTGGGAGCTAATCAGATGGAGGTTTTGAAAATTAGTCACCGAAATAAGATTATACAGTTATTACGTCAAAAGGGTTATTGGGCGACTGTCAATTACGAACTTTATAAAAGAGGAAGCGCCTTTCTTCGGAACTAACAATGAATAGTTTAGAAAACCAACCGCTCGTGAGATTTGATTTTAGCCGATACGAAAGATTGGGTATCGCTGAGGCGATTTTGGCTAAAGGTAAAACATTAGAACAAATTGAAATAGCGATTGATCAGGCTAATCATCACGCGGGAAAAACTTTGGTAACGCGTTTGGAAAGCGATAAATTTTTTTCATTACCAAAAAGGCAACGCGCCGACTTAGATTATGATTCGTTATCGTTAACGGCCATGACAACCGGAATTATACCTTCCAATCAATCGCAGAAAATAGGTATAATTACTGGTGGAACATCCGATTTATCTGTCGCTCGGGAGGCCTCTAGAACCTTGTTGTTTCATGGCGTTAATAGCCAAGAAATTGTTGATATTGGAGTTGCCGGTCTTTGGCGTCTTATGGAGTTTAAAAGCGAAATAGAAAAAATGAATATTTTGATAGTTTGTGCAGGAATGGAGGGTGCTTTATTTAGTGTGATTGGTGGCCTAGTGAGCGGTGTAATTATCGCCGTTCCTACATCCAAAGGTTATGGGGTTGCTGAAGGTGGACGTGTAGCCTTAGACGCGGCTCTATCGAGTTGCGCCCCGGGATTGGCTGTCACGAATATAGATAATGGTTACGGCGCCGCTTGCTTGGCATTGCGCGTGCTATCCGCAAGTCAATCTTAGGACGGTATGAGGGTTCCTCTTTAAACGCTTTTTGGTGGGTGTTGGTTTATGATCAGGTATGTCTTAAGATTATTAAGGTATCGCTTGATCATACCGATTTTGCGTGGACAAAGTCCGCCGGAACAGACTGCTCGTGGTGTGCTGGTAGGTTTAGTTTGTGCAATGACACCCCTAGTAGGTATTCAAATGATTTTAGTCGCATTAGTTTGGGCTGTGCAGCGAGTTGTGGCCCCCGATTGGCGGTTCAATATAATCGTAGCAATGGCATGGACTTGGGTTACGAACGTCTTTACTGTTCCATTGGTATATTATGTATTTTTGGTTACGGGTCGTCTTATGCTCGGCCGATTTGAGTCCTCTCTTGGCTTTAGTAATTTTGAAGAAAAACTAGAGGAAATTTTAAATATTGGTGGCGGCGGGCTCATGGCCGTATGGGATATAACAGTCGCCATGGTAGACCTTTGGGGCGTTCCCCTATTCATCGGTTGTTTGCCATGGGCCATACTTTGTGGCTTTGTAGGTTATAAATGGAGTTTGAGTTTTCAAGAAGCACGGCAACGGCGGTTGCGAAGCGGTATAATTAGACGTCAGAAAACAAATTAATGTCCATCCGATCCAAAAGGAAGCTGATCAATTTAGTAAACAGCAAACGCAATGTATACGAGGAGGCCTAATGGCATTACACGTCGAAGATTTATCTACCGCACTTGGAGCGGAAGTAACGGGTCTTGACTTGACGAGTGATATTTCCAGGGATTCTATCCAGTTTCTTAAAGAGGCTTTCTTTAAATTCCATTTACTCTGTATTCGCTCGAGGCCAATCTCAAGTAAAGATTTTGTTCGTTTTGCTCGGCATTTTGGAGAACCTCAGCAACAGCTGCTTAGGCACCAATGGGATGGCGAAATATCAGAAGTGTCAATCCTTGATAGCACCTATATGTCTGAGAATGAAAAACCGGATGATTTAAACAAAATCCGTCTATCTGGCTGGCATACAGACGATTCTTATTTTATAAATCCCGCGAAAACTACTTTATTACAAGGACTTGCAGTTCCTAATAGTGGCGGCCAAACACGTTTTATTAATACAGAAAAAGCGTACCGGGAGATGTCAGCCTCTAAGCGAGCACGGATTAAAGATCTTCTAGCAATTCATGCCTATGATACAAAAAGGGCCGTAGCGCGTGCCCAAAAATTAACAGATCAAGAGCAAAAAGAGACACGAGATGTGAGTCATCCATTAGTGCGAACCCACGAAGATACAGGTATCAAAGCAATATATTTCAACCCCAATCGGACGGATTCCGTGGTCGGCTTTAGCCGATCAGAAAGCGATAAGCTTTTGGACGAGTTACATGCATGGCTTATACGGCCAGAGTTCCAATACCATCATGAATGGCGTGTTGGTGACCTACTTATGTGGGATAATCGGTGCTTATTGCATTCTGTTAACGTTGATTATCCTGTTCAACAAGAACGTCGCCATCAACGCATTTTGTTGAAAGGGCAGCGTCCGACGTAACCACATGGGATATTTAAATTCCCATTATTCAGCTGCTTGCCCTTTAATTTTCTCCTGCTCTTCGCGTGCTTGTTGCTTATCTATTTCCACTTGCACGGCAGCGGCCGCTTGACCAACAAACACCTCGCGATTTTCATGACTGTAATCATAG
>CAZADS010000087.1:0-16405 GCA_964483985.1 uncultured Thalassobaculaceae bacterium | reverse complement strand
AAAGCTATGACTTAACTTAAACAATGAGAGTTTTGGTTGGGTATCATACAAACTTAAGCATGAACAATTCTTGGACTTTGAACACTTTGTATACAGTCTATATGGGTTGCGGGACTAAATTTGATTAAGTAAAAGGTGCTTAACCAGAGGTGTCTACGCGAATTATGGATAGTATCAGAATTAAAGGTGGCAGCAGGTTGATTGGGCGACTCCAAATTAGCGGGGCTAAAAACGCTGCTTTACCGCTTATGGCGGCAACATTGCTTACTGGCGGGGAATTTAAATTGACCAATGTCCCTCGTCTCGCTGACATAAAATCGATGAAAAAATTACTCGAAGTTTTAGGGACGCGGATTTCGGATAAGGTCGAGAGAGATAGTCAAACGTTACGTCTGGTGAGTGATAATATAGTTAGGACAGAGGCACCTTACGAGCTAGTTCGCAAGATGAGAGCATCAATTTTAGTTTTAGGGCCATTGCTGGCGCGTTGTGGGGAGGCACGGGTATCTTTACCAGGTGGTTGTGCCATTGGTAATAGACCAGTAGACCTTCATTTGTGGGGTCTCGAAAAAATGGGTGCGTCGATCGATTTAACAGGAGGATACATTGAAGCCAAGGCACTCAGAAGGGGACGTCTAAAAGGAACTCGGATAGCTTTGCCAACTATTTCAGTAGGTGCAACGGAAAATTTAATGATGGCGGCAACAATTGCTGAAGGTGAAACAGAAATAACGAACGCTGCGCGCGAACCGGAAATAATTGACCTTGCGGATTGCCTAATAGAAATGGGGGCATGCATAGAAGGCCATGGGACCCATTCTATCCGAATACAGGGTAAAGATCATTTGCATGAAAGTAACCATAGGGTTATTGCCGATCGCATTGAGGCTGGGACTTATGCGATAGCCGCCTGTATAACAGGAGGTGATTTGGAGTTGTTAGATGTAAACCCGAAATCTTTGGAAACGGTTTTTGATTTATTGGAAAGAACTGGTGCCAATATAATAAAAAGTTCAAATGGAGTTAGGGTGAAAGGACCAGCAGGCCGGCCGAAAGGGGTCGATCTCGCGACTGAACCCTATCCGGGTTTCCCTACTGATTTGCAGGCTCAAATGATGGCTTATATGAGTGGTGTTAAAGGATCGTCTGTTATTACTGAAACAATATTTGATAATAGGTTCATGCATGTTCCTGAGCTAAATCGAATGGGTGCCAACATCACCGTGAATAAATCTTCAGCTCTAGTGAAAGGGGTGGCCGGGCTAAGAGGTGCTCCTGTAATGGCCACTGACCTAAGAGCGTCGGTGTCCCTTGTGTTGGCCGGTTTAGTAGCTAACGGTGAGACTACGATAACCAGAATTTATCATTTGGATAGAGGCTATCAAACTTTAGTTGATAAATTGAGTAATTGTGGAGCGAGTATAGAACGAATTTCCGAAAGTTTTGGCAGAGAACGAGAGACTTGATGCCGGAAATAGGAAATAGCGTCGGATTTGCACACCATAACCCTTTTCGAGTACGTGGGGCGACGTTAGAGGATCTCGAAATAATCTCTGCTATGCTGCAAGATTCTATCGTACCAATTGGTGAGATTATATTCCAGATACGAGAGAATCGATTTGTAAT
This sequence comes from uncultured Thalassobaculaceae bacterium, assembly GCA_964483985.1. Classification (GTDB taxonomy): domain Bacteria; phylum Pseudomonadota; class Alphaproteobacteria; order Thalassobaculales; family Thalassobaculaceae; genus CAZADS01. The sequence goes on along the minus strand of CAZADS010000087.1, from coordinate 14,779 downwards.
GATAGCACAAAGATTTCGTTGGGAGGCTACTAACACTTTCGCGTCTTCTACGTCTGGGTATAAAGTAGATGAGGACCAACGGGGTTTGTACTTTGAGCGTATATGCTGTGCTGTTCGGTTTGAAACGGTAGTGGCGGTGCAAACCCACGGCATAAATCTTTCGTCACGAAAACAAATGCTGAATTTTTTATCAATGCATGTGAAGGATGATAGCATTTTCCTTGCATTTTCGGGTGGGAAAACTATTAGGCTTGCAATAAAAACGATTGCATGTAATGCCGAAGATCTAGGTGAACCATGGCCTACCTTTAACCGACCTAGTCATTCGGAGGATTGAACATGAATACTGAAAATCCTCTAATTCTTGCAGTCCCCAAAGGTCGTATATTGCGCGACGTTCGTGCACTGCTTCCTCGGGCCGGAGTGGAACCAGAGTCCGAGTTTTATAACGAAAATTCGCGCCGCCTTAGATTTAGTACTAATGATCCTGGCCTATGCCTTATTAGGGTCCGCAGTTTTGATTCGGCTACTTTTTTGGCTTTCGGTGCTGCACAATTAGCAATTTGTGGCAGCGACGTGCTTATGGAATTCGATCACCCAGAGATTTATGAACCTGTTGATCTTAATATTGGTATATGCAGATTATCTATTGCGGGACCTAGAGAATTAGCAGAAAAAGAAGATCCGCGTAGCTGGAGCCATATACGTATAGCAACGAAGTATCCAAATATAACAAAGAAATATTTTGCCGGTCGTGGTGTTCAAGCTGAATGCATTAAACTTAATGGAGCTATGGAATTAGCTCCCCAGTTAGGTCTGTGTCGTCGTATTGTGGATTTAGTTCAAACGGGTTCTACTCTGGCGGCTAACGGTTTAGTAGAAATCGAAACAATATCACAAGTTAGCTCTCGGTTAGCTGTGAATCGTGCTGCTCTAAAGACCCGTCCAGACCAAGTAAATATGTGGATAAAGCGTTTCCGGGAGGCAGCAATTGCCGTTTGAATTAAATACTACTGACGCAAATTTTATTTCTGAATTCGAAAAGTTAAAAAATAGCCGAAATGAAGTGTCATCAGATATTGAGGATACAGTTCGGCAGATTATTCTTGATGTGCAGACGCATGGCGATTCGGCCCTTATTAGCCTTACCAAAAAATTTGATGGAATAGATCTAAAAGAAATAGGATTTAGGATAACGCCGGATGAAATTCATAAAGCGAGTAGGAGGTTGGATCGTTCAGCTATGCAAGCTTTGGAATTGGCTGCTCGAAGGATCAAGTCATTCCACCGGCGTCAAATTCCCGAGGATATAAGCTATATGGACGATGAAGGAGTAACGCTCGGGATGACCTGGAAACCTCTGGATTCTGTTGGATTATATGTTCCCGGAGGTCGAGCTTCTTACCCAAGTTCTGTATTAATGACGGCTATACCAGCTTTGGTGGCAGGTGTTGAACGACGAGTCCTGATGGTTCCAACACCTAATTATAAAATCAATCCGTTGGTTTTGGCAGCGGCCCAATTAGCCGGAGTCACGGAAATATATAGAATTGGAGGTGCTCAAGCCATAGCTGCATTGGCTTACGGAACGGATTCTATTTTGCCGGTACATAAAATTGTAGGACCTGGGAATGCTTATGTAGCGGCAGCAAAGAGAGCCGTATTTGGAAAAGTCGGGATTGATTCTATTGCGGGTCCGTCAGAAATCTTAGTAGTTGCCGATAAACATAACGACCCGAGTTGGATAGCGATCGATCTGTTATCGCAGGCTGAACACGACGTTTTGGCACAGGCGATCTTAATTACAGACGATAGTTCCTTTGCTACTAAGGTATTAATTTGTATCGATGAAGCCCTTAGACGGCTAAAACGGTCTGAAATAGCGTCGAAAAGCTGGCAGAAATATGGTGCTGTTATAATTGTGGAAAATCTGGAAGAAATCCCAAATTTAGTCAATCAATTGGCGCCAGAACATCTTGAATTGGCCGTAGTTGATCCAGAATCCTTAGCAGAGAATATTCGTCATGCAGGTGCTATTTTCCTTGGCAGATTTACTCCCGAGGCAATTGGTGATTACATTGCTGGACCAAACCATGTCCTTCCAACTGGGAGAAGTGCCAGGTTTTCTTCGGGCCTCTCTGTTTTTGATTTTTTCAAACGCAACACTTGGATAAAATGCGATTCTAAAAGTCTGGCTCGAATTGGCCCTGCTGCTGTTACCTTGGCAAAGAAAGAAGGATTAGATACCCACGGGGAGTCGATTTTGATTCGCCTCAATAGCACGATAAAAAAGTAGAGTTTATTTTTCGAATTTTTGTTATCCGTTAAAACTTACTGTCATTTTAATTGGAGGCTATAAACTTTATAGTCATATTAGTAAAAACGCCTTGACCTAGAGGGAGATCGCAAGCAACTTTGCTTTGTTTACAACAACAAATGGTTTGATAATGGCAAAAGAAGATGTGTTAGAAGTCTCGGGTACAATTTCCGAACTACTGCCCAATGCTATGTTTCGAGTAAAGTTGGATAATGAACATGAGGTTTTGGCTCACACTAGTGGCAAAATGCGGAAGAACCGCATTCGAGTGCTTGCAGGTGATAGGGTGAACGTTGAAATGACACCTTATGATCTAACTAAGGGCCGTATTACTTTCCGTTTTAAATAATTTTTAACTGGCTTGAGTTATGACTAGCGCCGCGGTCCTACTTCCGCCAAGCGATGCGCCATTTGTTTTAGCGTCGAGTTCGGCTCGGCGTCTTGAATTATTGGAACAAATTAACCTTTCGCCAACTTGTATTTATCCTGCCGATATCGATGAGGAACCCTTTGAACTAGAAGTTCCCAAAAATTATGCGACTAGGATTGCAACGGCTAAAGCAATGACGGTCAGCGAACGACACAGTGAGAGCTTCATTCTGGCAGCGGATACGGTTGTTGCCTGTGGTCGCCGAATTATGCCGAAAGCGGAAACGCATTCAGACGCGGAATATTGTCTTAAAAAATTATCCGGGAGGCGCCATACGGTATATGGGGCAGTGAGCTTAATTACTCCGAACGGTCAGATATTGAAACGGCTGGTAACGACAATTGTTAACATTAAACGATTGGACCATTCTGAGATAACATTTTATCTGGCATCTGAACAATGGCGCGGCAAGGCTGGAGGTTACGCAATTCAAGGGTTAGCCGGTTCATATATCAAAAACATTAGAGGATCATATACCAATGTAGTCGGCCTCCCATTGTATGAAACGAAAGCCATGCTGACTGGATTAGGATTTAAATACGATTTTTCGATACCGGGGATAGTAAAAAAGGGTCATAAAAATGTATGACCTAAGAATCCTCGTGGATAGATCTCCAGGAGAGACCCGTGTGGCTGTGGTACGTGGGCGAACACTCGAAGAATTATTGATTGAACGAATAACTAACCCATGGCTTTTGGGATCTATAGTTTTGTCGCGAGTAACAGCGGTCAGACCTGAATTAGGCGCTGTTTTCCTCGACCTCGCTGGGCCTGACGGCTATCTTGAGGGCAGTATAAAAAATTTACCTAATCAAGGCGATCTCGTTTTGGTAGAGGTTCTTTCTGAAGTTCAACGTGGTAAAGCGGCACGTACGACAATGAATATTTCGCTTAGTAATGAGTTGCTGAGCTTTACGCCTAATAATCCCGAGGTAGGAATTTCTAGGGATATAACAGCAAAAAAGCAGAGAATTCTCTTGCGAGATATTTTAAATGATGTGGTGCCAAAAAAACATGGAGCGATAGCCAAACCAGCTGCGGCACTTTGCAATGAAGAGATTTTTACCGCTGCTGCATCCGAGTTTGTTAAAGAATGGAAAATGTTAGAGGATTCATCGGCGAACCTCAAAGTTCCCACTGTGATCAAGAAATCGCCAGGTCCTCTGGCTTATGCCCTTAAACTGATGCCAGATGCAACTATAATTGAAGGCCAGTACGGTAGGTTATTTAGGGATGAGGAAATTGAAACCGAAATTTTTGAGGCTTTAGGGCCGGCGAAATGTATGCTGAATGGGGCAGTTTTACACATAGATGAGGCTGAGGCATTGACCGTGATTGACGTTGATATTGCGCGTTGTGTGACTGCTTTTTCACAACCGGAAAAATTCTCTTTAACGGTTGCCGATGAAATTTTTCGTCAATTTAAGCTTCGCAGAATAGGGGGGATAATTTTAATTGATTTTCCAAAAGGGAGATTTTTGAAAATTCGAAATATATTTTTAGATAGGTTAAAATCTTTGGTTTCGGCCGACCAAGGTTCTTTAAAGATTTTAGGTTGGACTCGGACTGGGCTATTGGAGATAACGGCGCCTAGAAAGGGTCCCTCTTTGAAACAGATTTTGCTTCATAAGAACGCAGCTTATAATTTTTCGGCTGAAACGTCGGCGCTGGACGCCTTGAGGCGGCTTGGCCGAGAATCAGCGGGTGTCGCGCGACCAGTCTTAGTTTGTTCGTCTGCGGTTCGTCTGGCTTTATTGGGACCATTAAAGCCAGCACTACTTCAAATCGGGCAACAACTGGGAGTTTCTGTTAAAGTGTTAAGTGACGCGTCTTTTAATAACGAATACATAAATATTACGACTGATAAAAACCTATGATATATTTGCCTAGCACGGAAGCCTGTCCTATTTGTAATAGGCCAGTAAAATTTACAAATAGGCCGTTTTGCTCAGCTAGATGCAAGCTGATAGACTTAGGGCGTTGGATTGACGGAGATTACAAGGTGTGTAGCGAGAACGCATCTGAAGAATCAGAAATCACTGACATCACACACCAACCTCGGTCAGAGAGTTGAGTTGCTCGTGGTACTAAGGATTCAAAGATGGTATGGATGGACCTTCATCCAGTGTTTAGCAATGTCTATTCTCGAGCATATCCAAACGTCTTCAAATTTAGTTATGTAATCTAGAAGCCGACATAAGCCCATGGCTCGAGCGGGGTGCCCCATTAAGCGTTGATGTAGGCCAATTGACATCATTTTAGGATGTTTTTCTCCTTCCAAATAAAGCAAATCAAAAGCATCTTTGTTGAACTGGAAAAAGTCTTCTGAGGTGCTAAACCACCCTCTCCCAAATTTCGAATCATTATTTGTAAGTGTATAAGGAACCACAAGATGTGGGGTGTTAGAAACATTTAACCAATAAGGCAATTCGTCATTATATGAATCGGAATCATACAAGAAACCCCCTGCTTCAACTAAAAGGCGTCTGGTATTGATGCTTGGTCCTGTTCGACAATACCAACCTACTGGCCGTTCTCCTAAGGTCTTAGTTAGTGAATTGATTGCTCTTTCAATATGGTTCCGTTCTTCTTCTTCCGTGAGTTTATAATGTTCAATCCATCGCCATCCGTGGCAGCAAACATCTAGTTCAGCGTCGCTTATAGCGCGTGCCGCCTCCTTATTTCTTTCTAAGGCTAGAGCGCATGCAAAGACAGTAAATGGTATACACCGGTCTCGAAAGATTCGGAACAATCGCCAGAAGCCAACTCTTGAACCGTATTCAAACAAACTCTCTCCGGCTAGGTCTCTGGTGCCGTGCGGTATTACTGAGGAAGGAGATTCTGTCAAACTAGATTCAGAAAATCCATCACCATCGGGTATTGAGTATTCGGACCCTTCCTCATAATTAATAACAAAATTAACCGCTAGGCGGGCTTTATTTGGCCATTTCGGGTCTGGAGGACACGCACCATACCCAACTAGATCTCGAGGATAAATTTCCATACTTTAACTCCATCATCCAAAGATAGCTTAAATGTTTTGATTCAAAGTTTTCAAGCTTTTTGAACGAATAATCTAGGCCGGATTAAACAATCTTGGTATGCAAAAGCTCCAATTCAGCCGCCTGGATTTGACGTTTAATAATAGTCAAAGGTTCCATATAAAAACGCTTTTTCAAAGACGGTCTCGATTAAACTGGTTCAAATAGCTTATTTTTCCAAAGCTAAAGGGCATATAGCCGCGTGTGTTACCGTTTGTTGTACATGTTAAGATAAAATAATTAATTGTATAAACATTTCGTCAAATTTAATTATTAATAGGTTGGATCCTATAATTTATGTCTTGTCATCTTAATCCAGACAACACGGATCCCATTTAGCCTGTCAGACCAGCCTCCAGTGATTTTGAAGCCTCGCTTCATATACCAGAGGATAGTTCCTTGATTTGTAGATAATACGTTGACGTCGATGGGCCCAGAAATACGATTTTGCGCAGCTCCCAGCATGGCGGTACCAATGCCTCTGTCTTGAAATTCGGGATGGATGAATAGGCTTTTAATATGTCCTTTGGAAACTGTGTAATCAACGAAGCCTACTGTGCGATTTTTAATTTTCGCAACCAAACTCAAGCAGGATTGCCTAGATAGGGGAGGTGGATCCGCTAATGATAGAGAGTTGTTTAAGATTGATGTATTAAAGAGGCTGTTATTGAAAGACAACCTATAGATTCGGTTGCATGCGGCTTCTTCAAGGGTAGTTCCTTCGCGGATAAGAAATTCAATTTCATTTTTCAAAAGGGTACCTTCCAATTTGTAGAAAGGGAGAAGTAATTTTGTCCTGCGAGAATAAGGTAACTGCGTCGATAATTAGAGGCGCGTCAAGGGCTGAGCTAAATATTGTTTTTAGCCCCTTTTGGATGAATACCTTTTCTTCGGGGTCAATAATTTTACAACTAAGAGTCATATGAAAGCGGAACTGATCCATGACATATGGGTAACCCCATCGAACTAAATTAGTTTCTTGGGCTGGATTGAGCTGTGCTTTTCGCCGTCGTTTAAGTTCTTCTGAAGTTGGGGAAGCTCGAAAATCGTCAAAATGGGATACAACTTGTTCGGCAAGTGTTTGCGTTTCTGGGGACATGTTATTTTCTATCAGTGCAAAAAAACCCGAAATTTCCCCTATTTTTAACGACGTTTGAAAAGGTTTTTGAGATTCACAAAATTGCTTTAACTCAGACATAAGACGTTGCTCAGTTTGATCCCGTCTCAAAAAAAAAGGTGGTTTAAGCGTACCATGAAATCCATAAAAGCGGGGGTCGGCAGTTAGCTTTTTCATTCGAACGGGAGATATACCTTTCACTCGAGGCTGCCGAAGAATTTTCCCATTTAAAGAGTTGCGTCCCAGCCAACGACAACCCAGAATATAGAGTTGGGTGTTTGTGAATGGCACGAAATAAATTGCGTATCTTGATCCAAGGTCAGTTTGTTGTCGCATAGCATAAGTGATTCAATTATTTATGGAAAACGCATTATTATGCCTTTTGATATGGAATCAAATGATAAAGATTAAAACAATAATCAGTTCGGAAGTGCATGGCTTTCAATATTACTTAATAGGGGAGTTGGGAGGAGTAAAGTGTCTCTAAGCGATCCAAGAGAATTCATAATTGTTGGGGCACAAGTACTCTTGCCTGAAGGGCAGTTGGTTCAAACCAATCTTGCTGTTGAAAATGGTAATATAGTAGAATTGGGGGGCTCGGTTTCTCGATCAAAGGTGGTTCTTGATTACACTGGAACGATGGTCCTACCTGGCATAGTAGACCTTCACGGAGATGGTTTTGAACGACAAATTATGCCGCGTCCCAGTGTATTTTTCCCATTGGAACTTGCTCTTCTTGAGACCGACAGGCAACTTTTAGCTAATGGAATTACTACAGCGTTTCACGCTGTGACATATTCGTGGGAGCCGGGCTTACGTGGTAGGGATTTCGTATTAAATCTATTAAGAGCAATCAAACAGGGAAAAATGGCCTTAGGTTGCGATACCCGATTTCACTTAAGATTTGAAATTTTTAATTTGGCTGCGGTTGAGGAAGTCCTAGGTTGGCTGGATGCTTCCCAAGTGGATCTATTGGCATTCAATAATCATATGCCGTCAATTCAGCGGAAAATTTCATCCGGAGAATCATTACTCCGTTTCGTCGAGCGGACGGGGCTGTCTCGGGAGGATTTTATTGCGCGCGCAACAAGTGTTTTGACCCAAGCGGACAAAGTTGATAATGCAGTAAAAAAATTAGCAGCTATGTCAAGGAGAAATAATATACCATTGGCTAGCCACGATGACGAAACAATAGAAATTCGCCGTTTTTATCACGAATTAGGTTGTGCGTTAGCTGAATTTCCTTTGTCAAGCGAAGCCATTGGGGAAAGTGTTCTATTAGATGATCGTGTAATTCTAGGAGCTCCCAACGTCGTCCGAGGAGGTAGTCATTTGGGAAAGATGGGGGTCGCCGCTTCGGCTGAAATTGCTAAAGGCAGGGGTGATATTCTTTGTTCAGATTATTATTACCCTGCTTTAATGGAGGCGCCATTCGTCCTTGCCGAAATGGGAATAAAAGATTTCCCAGGTGCTTGGAATATGATTTCTTCTATTCCCGCGTCCGCTGCAAAACTATATGATCGTGGAGAAATAGCTGTTGGCAAGCGAGCCGACTTGGTGATTGTGAACAGATCCGCCGGAATTAAAGCTAGAACAGTTGCAACATTCGTCGCGGGTAGAACGTCGTACAGTTCGGCTTAATTTTGAAGCCTATTCATTTACTTGACTCGCATTTCAAAGGTTAATCAGCCATAATCGAATAATACACAAAATAATGGAATTGGAATTTTTTCGCTTAAGGATGAGACGCCGCTCAAATATGAATTTCCCTCCTGAATTCCTCGATGATATAAGAGCTAAGGTAAGAGTTTCAGAAATCGTTTCGAAACGCATTCGTTTGGTCAAACGAGGGAGAGAATTCTTAGGACTTTGCCCGTTTCACGATGATACAAAACCATCACTCTCTGTTGTGGACGAAAAAAATTTTTATCACTGTTTCGCATGTGGGGCACATGGAGATATCATCACCTTTATGATGGGAACGGAAGGCTTAAGTTTCCCGGAAGCGGTTGAAAAATTAGCTACAATAGCTTCACTGGAAATCCCTATCCAAACCCCTGGCGATTATACTCAGCGTGTCCAAAATAACACACTTAGGGAGGCATTGGAGTATGCTTGTAAAATTTATGAGAAAACTCTCTGGAATGATTCTTCTAGCGAAGGAATTCGTTATCTAGAAGGGCGAGGTTTGTCTCATGAGACGATCCGTCGATTTCGACTCGGTTATACCACAAATAATCCATCAACGCTTCTTGCAAAGATGAAACCAGCAGGTTTCGATGTTGAGCTATTATTGAAGGCTGGATTGGTTCGAAAATATGAATCTAAAGATGAATATTACGACTATTTCAGAGGACGGGTGATTTTTCCGATTACTGATCGGCAGGGCAGAGTGATAGCATTTGGAGGGCGAGCATTGCGCGATGTGAATCCTAAATATCTCAATTCGCCCGATTCGCCCTTGTTTTTTAAAGGCAGGGTACTTTACGGGTTAGCGCAGGCTCGCGAATCGGCGTCGAAAACTGAAGAGGTGATTTTAGCGGAAGGGTATATGGATGTAATAGCCTTATCTCAGGCTGGTTTTCCTAACTCTGTTGCACCTCTTGGGACGGCTCTAACGGAACAACAAATTCAGGAATTGTGGAAATTAGCTCGTGAACCAATAATTTGCTTTGATGGGGATACCGCAGGTGGGCGAGCTGCTTTTAGAGCGGCTGAAAAAGCATTGCCAATTCTCAAGCCGGGCTTTTCCTTGCGGTTTGCGATTTTGCCGTCGGGGGAAGATCCAGACGATTTAATTAAAAAGGGCGGATCTAAATCGATGCGCGATTTGATATCATTATCCGTAGGACTATCGGATTTCATTTGGGAAAATGAAAAAGGTTTAGCGGAATTAAATACGCCAGAACGACATGCTGATTTTTTTCAGAGGATTCGCTCCAAGGTACAGCAGATAGCTGACAAATTAGTACAGGAAGCTTATTTAGATGCGATTGAACAAAAAATTAGGGAATTTCGTCGTAAAACCAGAATGGTGGGTGGCTGGTTAGAGGGAGGTCCAAGAAAGGGGCAAAAAAACAGCATTGGTGCAAGACAAGGTGGTCCTCGAATAAGTGCTGTAGCGCGAGCTCGAGTTACCGAGGTGTTTGCCCTCCGTCAGCAACAAAGTATTATTGCGGCGTTTATAGCGCAACCTAGTTTGACTGAAGAATTTGGAGAAGCATTGGCGTATGTTAAACTTGATGACGCATTTCTTGACAAACTGCGCCGCGACATTTTAGACAAGATAATGGCGGCGCCTGACCTTGACACAGCTGAATTAAAACGCCAACTGTTTGATCAGGGTTACAGTTTGGATTTGGAAGGAATTTTGGGGCCAAATGCACTAAAACACGCGTCGTTTGCGCGGCCGGAAGCATCATTTGAACACGCACGCGCTGGCGTGCGGGAACTTTTAGCTAGAATTGGGAAGCATCAGCTGGAAGAACAACTTTTCGCGGCACAGCAAGCGGCTAACATAGAATTGAATGAAACTAACTGGAAGAGACTGGCTTCAATAAGAGCGGCGCTAGAAGCCGTAAATAATGGCTCGTCTGCAGACGATGTCTTTTGAGGCGTTTGAATTATAGATATATAGATATTATAGGCGGTTCAGTGAAAAGGAGCTAAATCGATGGCCAAACAAGCTCTCGCTACTACGGAAGTCGAAACTGTTGAACGGGAGGAAAGCGGTAATGATGGCCCGCTTATGGATAATACAAATCAGGCGGTTAAAAACCTCATAAAAAAAGGTAAAGAAAGAGGGTATTTGACTTATGAAGAGGTGAATTCAGCTTTACCTCAAGATCAAATGTCTTCGGAACAAATTGAAGACGTACTATCTTCTTTAAGTGAAATGGGAGTTAACGTCGTCGAAAGTGAAGAGACTGACGATTCAAATACTGATCAGAAGGATGTACAAGAGGCAGCTCAAGTTGGAAACGTGGCCGAGGATGATGTCGGCCGAACAGATGATCCTGTCCGTATGTATCTGCGTGAAATGGGAACTGTTGAATTGCTATCTCGAGAAGGCGAGATAGCGATAGCCAAACGAATAGAGGCAGGTCGTGAACTCATGATAGGGGGCAGCTGTGAAAGCCCTCTCACAATCAAGGCGTTAATAAAGTGGCGGGATGCCTTGCGAGAGGAGCAGGTGCTTTTGCGTGATGTCATTGATTTAGACGCAATGTATAGCGCTACTCCGGAAGGGCAAGCAAACGCAGTTAATCTAGCAAGTGGTGGGAATGTTGAGGAGGACAACCCTGCTAGAGCCCAATCCCAGAACTCGAATTTTTCTGACTCTAATTCTTCGGGTGAAGTTAAATCGGAGGACGTTGAACTGGAAGAGGATGATGAAGAAGAGGATGGTGAAGAGAATAATATGTCACTCGCGGCAATGGAAGCTGCTCTACTGCCCCAAGTTCTAGAGACTTTCGATGCCATATCCGTGACTTATGGTAAATTGAAAAAAGTGCAAGATAGAAGATTATGGCGGATGCAGAAAGGCGAACCTCTAACTACGCAAAGTGAGAGACGCTACGTTAAATTAAAAGATGAACTTGTTGAGTTAATGGAAGGCGTTCGACTTAATAACGGTCGTATTGAAGCGTTGGTGGAACAACTGTACAAGCTTAATAAGCATCTGATTGGTCTTGATTTACGGCTGATGAAAGCAGCAGAACAATGTAAAGTTAAACGTTCCGATTTTATGAAGCAGCACTTCGGAAAAGAATTACAACCTAATTGGATTGAAGAGATTTCTAATTTACCCGGAGCTGGCTGGCGCAAGTTTTCGGAAACTCGAGCCGACGAAATTTTGACCACTAGAGATGGGATTTCGGCGGTCTCCGAAGATTCTGGGCTTCCTATTTCGGAATTTCGAAGAGTGGTGCAAACAGTACAGAAAGGGGAACGCGAGGCAGGTAGGGCAAAAAAAGAGATGGTGGAGGCCAATCTTCGATTAGTAATTTCTATCGCAAAAAAATATACCAACCGAGGATTGCAATTTCTGGATTTAATACAAGAAGGCAACATAGGCCTTATGAAAGCTGTCGATAAATTTGAATATCGACGGGGATACAAATTTTCTACCTACGCGACTTGGTGGATTAGACAGGCGATTACGAGGTCTATTGCTGATCAGGCGAGAACAATCAGAATACCGGTCCACATGATAGAGACTATCAATAAACTGGTGCGGACCTCTCGACAGATGCTTCATGAAATAGGACGTGAGCCTACTCCCGAAGAATTGGCCGATAAACTTGTAATGCCCTTAGAAAAAGTAAGAAAGGTTTTGAAAATTGCCAAAGAGCCGATAAGTTTAGAAACTCCGATTGGCGATGAAGAAGATAGTCATCTTGGTGATTTTATTGAAGATAAAAACGCCGTTCAACCTTTGGATGCGGCGATACAAGCGAATTTACGGGAGACTACAACGAGAGTGTTAGCAAGTTTAACCGCTCGTGAAGAGCGCGTTCTTCGCATGCGGTTCGGTATTGGTATGAACACGGACCATACGCTTGAAGAGGTAGGTCAACAGTTTTCAGTCACGCGAGAAAGGATAAGACAAATTGAGGCAAAAGCTTTGCGTAAGCTAAAACATCCAAGCCGTTCCAGGAAACTTAGAAGTTTCCTGGATTATTAGACAATTATTCTACTTAAATAAAAAATGAATACCCATTTGTTAACTCGGCCTTCGAATCTTGCGTTTATTTTTAGATAGGGTCAAAATTGAAATAGATTTGGTGGAAACGGTTTCCGGAGAAATTTGATGCACGATATGGTGATTCGTGGTGGCTCAATTATCGAGGGCTCAGGAAAGCCGATGGCCACGGGAGATGTGGGAATAACCGATGGTGTTATTTCTTCAGTTGGGGGAAAAGCAGGACCTTCTAAGCATGAAATTAATGCAGACGGTCTGCTAGTTACTCCTGGTTGGGTGGATATTCATACGCACTATGATGGTCAGGCAACCTGGGATCCTGAACTAGCTTCCTCTTCTTGGAATGGTTCAACTACAATATTATTTGGGAATTGTGGAGTTGGATTTGCTCCAGTCCGGCCCGAACATCGTGAAGCTCTAATCGATTTAATGGAGGGAGTCGAGGACATTCCCGGTATAGCTCTCGCGGAGGGGTTGTCATGGGACTGGCAAAGTTTCCCAGAGTTTCTGGATGCTTTAGGACGACAAGAGCGGGTAATTGACGTTGGTGCTCAAATGCCGCATCACGCGTTACGAGTCTACGTAATGGGTGAGAGAGCAATCCGCCATGAACCCGCTAATGCCGATGATATTGAGGCTATGGCTAAACTAACAGAGGAAGCACTACGGGCTGGTGCTTTCGGTTTTACAACGTCAAGGACAGACCAACATAAAACAACCTCCGGTGCGTTTGTGCCAGGGCGGTATTCGGAGGTAGAGGAATTAATGGGGATCGGACGAGCTTTAGGGAAGGTTGGGATTGGCGCTTTTGGCATGATCTCTGATTTCGAAGATGAAGATGCCGAATTTGAATGGATGACACGGCTTGGCGCTGAGATCAATAGGCCGCTTTGGTTTTTATTGACGGATAGATCCTATGACCCAAAAAGATGGCGCCGATTAATTGCGGGGGCGAAAGCCGCAAAAAAAGAAGGCGCTTCAATTACGGCTCAAATAGCGGGTAGACCAGTAGGTCTAATTTTGGGATTGACGACCTCGTTGACACCGTTTTCAGTACGACCGAGTTTTAAAAAATTAGATTCATTGCCGGCATCCGAGAAGCTGATAAGTTTGCGGAACCCAGAAATGAAACGTAGCATTCTCGGCGATGAAATTTCGCCTAAATTATTAGACATACTGCCTCCTCTAAGTAGAGCTATTACCACTCGATGGGATCGAATGTATCTGTTAGGAGACCCTCCCAACTATGAACCCTCAGCGGACCAATCGGTCGCGGCACTATCAAAGCGCGCAGGTAAATCCCCCGAAGAGTTTGCCTATGATTATTTAATTGGTGGAGACGGAGATAGAAAATTTTTTTTCCCAGTTACCAATTATGTCAGCGGTGATCTCGAGCCAATTCGGGAAATGTTAACAGATTCACAAACATTACTAGGATTAAGTGATGGGGGTGCTCATTGTGGGGTCATATGCGATGCTAGCGTGCCAAGTTTTATGTTATCTCATTGGGGTCGGGACCGAACACGTGGTCGAAAATTTCCTTTGGAATGGCTAGTAAAAAAACAGACTAACGATACGGCAGATTTTTTTGGTTTCCATGATAGGGGTAGATTGGAACTCGGAAAAAAAGCGGATTTGAATTTAATTGATTTTGAAAATTTGCAACCAAGAGCTCCTAAGATAGTCAATGATCTGCCAGCTGGTGGTAAGCGGTTGGTTCAAAAAGTTGACGGTTATGAAGCTACCATAGTTTCGGGGGAAGTAATTTTTGAACGAGGAGAAGCAACAGGTGCTCGGCCCGGTAAATTAGTCCGTTCAGGAACTTGATTAAGGAATAGCGAGGACGAAATTTTGAAAATTGAGCCAAAGGATCTGGATTTCAAAGGGAAGCGAGTCTTAATTACAGGAGCGGCCAATGGTATTGGCGCTGCAATGGCCAGTATATTTTTCGCACATAATGCAACGCTTATTTTAGCTGATTATGATCGTGAGGGACTGGCTAAAGCTCAGGAAACATTTCCAAATGGAGAGTTTATAGTTTTCGATCAAGCCGATCCAAAATCTATTGAAGACTTAGCTAGTAATGCTGGTGTTGTAGACATATTGTTAAACAATGCAGGGGTTCTCTGGGCGGGACCATTTGCTGAAATGCCAACGGAAGAAATAGAAC
>CAZADS010000086.1:0-53523 GCA_964483985.1 uncultured Thalassobaculaceae bacterium | reverse complement strand
GTTCTACCTGAACCCCGCCCGAAAACGAAAGAGCTATAGACATTTTAAGATCGGACGCCGACCCCATATATTCAAATCTAGAAAGGGGCACGTCCTCGATTAAAAACCAAGGGCCCACTCCGTTTACTTGGTGCCAATAATTAATACCTGCCTCAATATCATTAATAACATATCCAAGTTGTCTTAAATCACCAAATACACGGCTCATCTTTTTCTCCAGTATTACCCCAAATAGACAGCTGCAAACTAATCCAATGCCCTAATGCATTCTTCCAACGTTAAAAGCGTTTTTTCAGTAAACAACCACATGTTTTGTTCTCTATCCAGTAAACCTGTCTCAAGAGTCAGGACTTTATTCACTGGACCACAAACAGCGATGCAAGTATGGCCTGATTCATCCCCATATCGATTACCTGCAGGTCCTGCTGCTCCGGTTTCGGCCACTCCCCAATCAGTACTTAAACGATCTCTAATAGCACTTGCCGCAAGGCTCGCATAAGGTTCACTCGAAGATCTAATGCCGGGATAATCTTTAAAATCAATCTCCAATAATATTTCCCGTGCCCCGTGTGTATAAATCACTCCAGCTCCCATAAAGTAGCTAGATGCGCCGGGGATAGACAATAAAGCGGCCGAGACGAGGCCGCCAGTAGATGATTCGGATACTGCAACAGTTTGATTATGGTCCTTCAGTAAAGTTCCGACCTTTTTGGCCATTTCGGTTAAATTTCGCATCTTTTCATCCTCCTCCACACGGAATTTAATAATCAAAAAGCCGACTTAGACTAATACAATTTAGCTACGGCGTGGACTTAGTTGATTGAGCAAGAATTTTGGTAATTTGACATCAATAAAGCAAATATTTACACCTCTATATTTTGTAAAACAACGTTATTAATCCCATGGATAATATTGTTAAATCCCTAAGGGCATAAATTAATTTACCCGATCATTTTAACGTAAGATAGAACATGGATACCTTTTATTCTATGAAAGGTTTTTCTCCATTATCGAGAACAACAGTTTCGCACAAGCTGCCAGAACCTCACCATCTGTTGTGAGCAAACAGTTGTTGGCTCGTGAGGGTCGCTTAGGAGTTCGTTTACTTAATCGAACGATAAGATGAATGAGCATCACTGAAGTCGGTTCGACTTATTATAACCGATGCAAGAGAATCATTTCTGACGTCGATGAAACAGAAATCGCTGTATCTAGATCTCACACGGAGCCACGTGGGTTACTCAAATAACAGCTCCAATAGCTTTTGCGCATAGGCATTTAACGCCTCATTTACTAAAATTCCTGGGCAAGCATCCAGAAGTCAAAGTCGAAGTTGGGGCTAATGATCGAATAACAGATCTAATAGAAGAAGGTTTAGATTTAGCCATTAGGAACACACAACTAAAAGACTCAACCCTTATCGCTCGCCGATTGGCGTCAAATCATCGTTCTATCATGGCCACCTCCAATTATTTGAAAACCTGGGGCATATCCAATAACCCAAGTGACTTAATGAACCACGATTTAATCACATGGCCTGTTGGTACGTTTATTAATGATTGGCATTTTGTAATTAACAATGACGAAAAAATCATAAGAGCTCAGTGACCAACTACGATGAACAATCATGATTCTATTCTATCTGCTGTTCTGGCAGGAGGTGGGCTAGCAATGCTCGCAACACATATGACTGGCGAACATATTCGAGATAGCCGCTTATTGGCCGTACTAGAAGATTATATTCTAGAAGACGTGCCTATTCATGCTGTCTCCTTCGAACCGGTATTTATCGCCAAAAGTGAGGGTAATTGTGGATTTTTTAGCAAACATTTATCGGAATCAATCTTATTGGACTGCGCAACAGAATAATCCTAAATCAATACAGTTACCTTTATGAACCACATCTTCAATTTCTACTTTCATTCATGGATCAAAAAAGTCAGGAACTTCAACTGATGTCGACGTTCACCATAGCATTCCGTCCCCAGAGGATTAATTAGTTCTCTCTTCCAAATCGATTAGAAAGATTTGTGCCTTAATTACTTGATCGGGCCGGCCACCATTATACTACAACAAGTTAACAATCATTGCCAACGCGTACCGAACCTTTTGCACCTTAGTATCTAGCGTGTAAAATCATCTGCGATACCAATCGTTACTGAGAGCCAAACGGTTTTTCCACCTTTTACAAACGGACACAATGACTGACAAGTTCTCTTATAACCGAGGCCATAAAACCCACTATTGGAATTTTTATTGTGGGCGTGCATCGAATACTATTTATCAGATTTTATTTGGCATGATTAGCATCCAACAAAGGCGACAGCCTCTATTTCCACTTTCATTCTTGGGTCTACTAAGGCTGAAACTTCCACTAATGTAGAAGCCGGCTTATTTTCTCCAAAATAAGCTATTCGCATTGGATTTATTGAAGCTCTTTCAGTTATGTCGGTCATAAACACCTGAACTTTAACAACCTGATCGGAATTCCCCCCGGCGTGTCTAAGGCAATTATCTATTGTCCTCAAAGCAATCCTAAATTGGCTGACTGTATCTTCGGGAATTGAACCATCGGAATCCACCCCAACCATACCGGAAAGCCAAATATAATCTCCTGCTTTGACAACGTGACAAAAATGACTAACCGGTTCCATTTCATCAGGCACCATAAATCTTTGAATTGCCATAACTGATCCCTACCTGTTAATTTTAACTAAATGAGTCTATTCCAACTCTATCTCCTTTTTAGTCGAAATCTAACAATCATTTTTCCTGTTAGAAATTGATCTTCTTCTCGGCCAAAAATACCGAGTTTTTCCTGTTATACGTCTGAGCATTCGATCACTCAACCATTGAAAACTAGAAATTGAAACGAGTAAGCGCTCTATTATCAAACCCAGCATATTTTCTATGTTTTTCATCACCAGAAATTCTAAGCGGGACAACCTACCGCCAAGGTCCTCCGCAGCTCTTAGTCTTTTTTCAACAGCAACCCAAACCGGCCCGAGCATTAGACTAAGTGCTATAACCGCGACCGAAATTTTATAACCCTCTAGTTCAATTGCGCCTGCCGCTAGACCGGTGCTAGCGATTACGAAGGCAAATTCGCCAATTTGCCCCATCGTAATACCAGCAAGAACAGATTGTTCCCACGCATGACCAGCCAACCTTATGGCCAAAACATTAATCAAGGCTTTGACGACGGTAGCCAAAATAAACACAACAAGTAATGTCCAAAGATTTTCAATAAAAAACCTTACATCAATTAGTAAGCCCACAGACAGAAAAAATACCACCAAGAGTACACTTTGGATTGGAAGTGTAGCCCTGAGAACAATCTTCCTTTCAGAGGAGTTACCAACCACCAGACCGGCCAAAAAAGCTCCAAATGCCGTGGACAGACCGAGAAGGCCTGAAAAAGTGGCGCATACACCGCAAAAAGCCATAGCCGCAATTGGGACTACTTCGATATCCGCTCCGAACGCCGTCCGGACTGGTAGCCGCATTCGCTCTCTTCTCGATAAAAATCGAACCAAAGCGACGACAATCAACACTGCCAATCCCATTCTCCAAATAATAGAATAATCAAAACTTGCATTAGGATTTAATGCTTCCGTTATTAAAAGCATTGCCACAACAGCCAAATCCTGAGCTATCAAAACTCCTACAGTTATACGGCCAAACTGCGTTCTCAACTCCCCTTTGTCCGCTAGTATCTTAACCGTAACAGCAGTGCTCGAAACTGCTAATACAAATCCAAGAAGAATCCCTTGTTCCACACTCCACGCCATTAACAATCCAATCGACGAGGTGACTGCAATGGAAAAACCAATTTGAAGGGCAACTATAAGTAGAGCTATTTTATATACTGTCTTAAAAGCTCTTAAACTTAATTCCATTCCGATCAAAAACAGCAACAACAAAACGCCTAGCTCAGCTAGCGTTTTTGCCGCCTCAGTTTCTTCAATTATTCCGAATCCTGAAGGACCTAGTATCATTCCAGCGACAATGTACCCTACTATTGCTGGTTGCTTAATTCGCATCAGCAGAAGGCCGCATACCAAAGCGACCGAAAAAACTACCGCTATGGCCGTGAGATTGGGATCAAGATGCAATGGTAGGACCGATTATTTTTACAGATTTACTAATCTATTTACTCCAACTTCTGTCGGAGCAGTTGATTCACCAACTGAGGATTTGCTTTACCTTCACTCTTCCTCATCACTTGCCCCACAAAAAAACCAAAAAGTTTATCTTTACCAGATTTAAATTCTATAACTTTATCCTGATTTTCACTCAGAACGGAATCTACTAGAACGGAAATCGCTTCAGAATCAGAAACTTGGCGCAATCCCTTGGCCTCGACAATGTCTAAAGCCTCTTTTTCCGAAACAAACATTTCCGAAAAGATGTCTTTGGCTATACGGCCCGAAATAGTCCCGTCAAGGATCAAATCGATTAACCGACCAAGAGATTTTGCTGATACCGGGCTGTCTCTTATATCTTTCCCCGCCCTGTTTAAAGCACCGAAAAGCTCTGTTGCTACCCAATTAGCGCTAATCTTCTTATCTCTTCCATAAGATAACTTCTCATAATATTTTGCCGTTTCTGGGTCTTCAACCAATAGAGATGCATCATTTTCAGTAAGACCAAATTCTGTGACAAAACGTAATTTCTTTGCATCTGGAAGTTCCGGCAAATCGTGTGCTATTTCCCTTACATATTCTGGCGTCAACTCCAAGGGCAATAGGTCCGGGTCCGGAAAGTACCGGTAGTCATGTGCATCCTCCTTTGTCCGCATAGCGCGGGTTTCCCCTTGAACATGGTCGAACAAACGTGTCTCTTGCTCGATTGCGCCTCCATCTTCTAAAATCTTTATTTGTCTATAAGTCTCATACTCAATTGCCAGTTGAACAAAACGAATAGAATTGACATTTTTGATTTCGCAGCGAATACCAAGAACATCCCCAGGTTGACGCACAGAAACGTTCACATCACATCGAAGAGAACCTTCTTGCATATTACCATCGCAAGTGCCCAAATAACGCATAATAGATCGAAGCTTTTTTATATAAAATGCCGCTTCCTCAGCTGATCGCAAATCAGGCTTAGAAACTATTTCCATTAACGCGACACCTGAACGATTCAAGTCTATATAGCTTTTAGTGGGGTTTTGATCATGGAGAGATTTTCCCGCGTCTTGTTCCAAATGCAGCCGCTCTATCCGGACTAATTTTTCTCCATCTGGAAGGTCGATTGTTAGTGCACCTTCTCCCACAATTGGTTTTTGGTATTGACTAATCTGATATCCCTGAGGCAGGTCAGGATAAAAATAATTCTTTCGATCAAATACGCTAGTTAAATTTATTTCCGCATTTAAACCAAGACCTGTTTTTACAGCTTGTCTAATACATGCTTCGTTAATCACCGGCAACATACCTGGCATTGCTGCATCTATTAACGAAACTTGACTATTTGGATCCGCACCAAATTTGGTTGCAGCGCCGGAAAACAGTTTAGCTGCTGAGAGTATTTGAGCATGGACTTCTAGCCCAATAACAAGCTCCCATTCCCGGAGATTGCCTTTAATAAATTTTTTCATCTCAATGGTTCCTAGACGTCGAACCCGGGAAGCCGACAGCCCTCTCTATTACATCTGCAGTGCGCAAAATGGATTCTTCATCAAATAATCTACCAATGATTTGTAATCCTAGTGGGAGGCCATTTTTAGATAGTCCAGCCGGTAACGAAATAGCGGGTAAACCAGTAAGACTAGATGGCACCGTGAACACATCATTGAGATACATTTTAATGGGATCATCGTCATGTTCGTCGATCGCAAAAGCTTCAGAAGGAGCAGTCGGCGTAAGTATGTTATCAACTTTCAAAAAAGCTTGATCAAAGTCATTTTTTATCAACGCTCTCACTCTTTGAGCTTTAAGATAATAAGCATCGTAATACCCAGCAGATAAAACGTACGTCCCTATTAGAATTCGTCTTTTCACTTCGGTTCCAAAACCGAGTCCACGGGTGTTCTTATACATTTGCTCCAAAGAATCACCCTCGGCTCTAAAACCATATCGCACTCCATCGTAACGAGCTAAATTAGATGACGCCTCAGCAGGAGCGATTATATAATAAACAGGCAACGCGTATTTAGTATGCGGTAAACTGATATCAATTATCTGCGCCCCAGCATCCTTTAGAAAATCTATACCTTGAGCCCACAATCGTTCTATTTCCTCAGGCATCTCCTCCAACCGGTATTCTTTAGGTATGCCTATACGGACCCCTTTTATATCGCCCGATAATGCGGTTTCAAAATTAGGTTTTGTTATATTCGCTGACGTCGAGTCCTTTTGGTCATGACCTGCCATACTTTGGAGCATTATAGCGCTGTCCCTAACCGTACGTGTCAGTGGACCAGCTTGATCAAGAGAAGAAGCAAAAGCGATAATACCCCAACGGGAACAACGGCCATACGAGGGTTTAAGCCCAACCACACCACAAAAACTACTTGGTTGCCGAATTGATCCGCCAGTATCTGTTCCAGCAGCAGCCAGAGCTAATTTTGCAGCAACGGCCGCGGCAGAACCACCAGAAGAACCACCTGGAACCAACTTTGTAATGTCATCATCTGCACGTTTCCAAGGGTTTTCAACAGGGCCAAAAAAACTTGTGGTATTTGCTGATCCCATAGCAAATTCGTCCATGTTACATTTCCCCAGCATCACGGCGCCGTCACGCCACAGAGACGATGTAACTGTGGACTCGTAAGAAGGTTTAAAATCCTTTAAAATTCTTGACCCTGCAGTAGTCGGAATATCTTTTGTACAAAACAAATCCTTAATTCCTAGAGGAATACCATCTAGCGGCAAGCCCTTGCCATTTTTTAATCTTTGATCAGCCTTTTTTGCCATATTTAAGGCCTTGTCGGGTGTGAAATGCAAATAACAATTCAAATCTTTACTCGCTTCCATTGCCTCCAGATACGCCTCCGTAAGTTCAATAGCAGATATTTCCCGATTTTTTAGGGCGGTTCTTGCGGAAGAAATATCGAAATCTAATAACTCAGTCATTATTCAACAACTTTCGGCACAGAGTAAAAGTCCTTTGTACGATCTGGTGCGTTGTCAAGTATATGGTCACGATTTTCTTCCTCTGAAACAACATCTTCTCTTTGGGGCAGAGAATGACCCGTAATGCTTGCTAACGGGGAATCACCATCTGTTTCCACTTCATTTAACTGCTCAATCCAAGCCAAAATATGGTTTAATTCATCAACCAACGATTCAATTTGGTCTTTGGTGACCTCAATTCGAGCCAAATGAGCAACTTGGCTAACTATGGCTTTGTCGAGTGACATCGTTTAAGCCTCTTTTATATTGATTGCTAAGAATTTATGCATTGTGTCAAAACGTATAAAACGTATGTAGCGAAAGTAAACCCTTCAACGCAATGGGTTTGGATATTGTATGATTAAAAAGGTAATTAAAAAACAAACGAAAGATTTCGTAAAATGCTATCTCACAACAAAATTTGACGAACTAATAGTTCAACTCTCGTCAGGCAATAGAGTTCTCGGCATTGATCTAGGTAGTAAAAACATCGGCCTAGCTATCTCGGATACAGAATTTCACATAGCAAGTCCATTTAAAACGTTACAGAGAAAAAAACTCAGTGAAAACGCCCAAGAAATTTCAGTAATAATCAAAGAGCAGAATATTGGTGGCCTTGTTATTGGCTTTCCTATAAATATGAACGGGACTGTGGGGCCGCGTGCTCAATCAACACGAGATTGGTCGTTGGATTTAGCTAAATATATAGATCTACCGATATTATTATGGGACGAGAGAATGAGTACTTTAGCAGTCGAACGCGCTATGCTAACAGCTGACTTGAGCAGGAAAAAGCGATCCCGAAAAATTGACCAAGCCGCAGCCGCATATATCCTCCAAGGAGCCCTAGACGCCAAAACTTAAATGCAAAACTTTACCGACTATTATCCTGTAATTCGTTGCTTTTATTGCAAAGCAAAATGATCATATTTAACAGGGAACTCCAGCAAATGCTAACCCTCCCGCATTGAAGGTTGCCTAAAACTTTCCAAGTCGGACGAACTAGAGTTAAGCATTAATTTCCATGCAATTCAAACCCCGAAACGGGTAGAAATAAATATTTAAAACTTAACTACCCCAAATAGGTACTTTGCTGTGTCAAATGCCGTCTACCAGATAACGTCCAATAATATTCCTTTGAATTTGTTGGGTGCCTTCCACTATTTGCAAAACTTTAGCATCACGAAAGTATCGGTTAATAGGAAAATCGTCAGATACGCCAGCCGCACCAAATAGCTGAACAGCATCGGTAGCCACTTTCATCGCGGTATCGCTCGCGTGACACTTTGCTACCGCAGCCTGAATTGCCAGAGCCTTACCTGTCAGCCCTGAATCAGCTGCAGCAGCTGCTTTATAAACTAGACTCCTTGCTGCTTCAGTTTGGATATGCATATCTGCTAAAATCCACCGCACGCCTTGAAAATCGACTACCGATTTTCCGAAAGCATTTCTATCACGAACGAAAGCTAAAGCGTGATCATACGCTCCCTGAGACAACCCAACCCCGCGGGCCCCTATAATTGGACGCGATAGGTTTAAAGACTCCATAACAATGCGAAAACCTTCACCTGGATTTCCCAACATTGCGTCGGCCGGTACAAAAGCATCGTCAAAATATAAAGGGCAAGATGGTACACCCCTCGCACCCATCTTTTGCTCTGGCGGGCCCACCGAAAACCCCGGCGTGTCACGTTCAACTATAAAGAAATTGATTGCTCCTTTTTTATCTATCTCCCCTGTTCGAGCAGCAACAACCACGAAATCTGCAACAGAGGAATTTGTACACCATACCTTACTCCCGGTAATTTTATATCCTCCTGATACTTGGAGAGCGCGGGTCCTGACGCCAGCAATATCTGATCCACTTTGGGTTTCGGTAGTTGAAAAAGCGCCTCGAAGCGTCCCATTAGCTAAACCGGGAAGATATCGTTCTTGTTGTAGTTTGGATCCGCCCGCAAGGATTGCTCCAAAGGGCACCCATTGGACAACCAAAAGGTAAGCCGTATTGTAACAAACCCTCCCTAACTCCTCTATGGCAACACAAGACCCTAAGATACTCGCCGAACCTCCGAATTTTTCTGGAAATGGCAAAGTGAAAAGACCGAGATCACGTAATAAATCAAACATGTCCTGAGGGTATTCTGCGCTGGCGTCTATTTGACCTGCTCTAACTCCAACTTTTTCAATAGCTACACGCCTAACCATTTCACGAATTCTGAGATGGTCTTCATTTAACTGAAACAATGCAATACTCCAACTTTTTAAAGATTTTAGTTAGTTAGATAACCATTCTTGTATTTCTTCTGTTGATAACCAAAGCTCTAATGCATCTTCAATAGCAATCATGCTAGCCCTAATTGGCGCCGTCGGAGTTGGATTGGGGGTGCGATTAAATCTTGGAGCTGGCGCGGGCTGCACGATCCCTTCTATCTCTATAAATGTCTGCCGGGCTTGATTGTGTGGATCTTCTGCTACTTCATCCATTTCCAACACGGGGGCAAAACATGCATCACTTCCGCCCATAATTTCAACCCATTCAGCTCTAGTCTTGGTTTTAAATCTTTCCGCCATAATTCTTTTTAAATTTGGCCATTCCTTTCGATCCATCTGCTCCAACACGATTTCAGGATTAAGCCCCATTAATTCAAGCATTTCTTTATGAAACTTATTTTCAATTGCAGCAACAGAAACGTATTTCCCATCTGCGCACTCATATGCGTCGTAAAAATAGGATCCAGAATCCAAAACATTAGTGCCTCTTTGTTTAGTTAATAAACCGGCTGCAAACATTCCGAATGGTGCTGCCATTAGAGATGCTGCTCCATCTACCATAGCCGCATCTACAACCTGACCTTTCCCAGAAGTTTTGGTTTCCAACAATGCCGCAAGCACACCAACCACTAAATAGAGAGCACCCCCACCATAATCACCGACCAAGTTTAGAGGAGGCGTCGGCCCATGACCGACTCTGCCTATGGCGCTTAGAGCCCCACTCATAGCGATATAGTTCAGATCATGACCTGCTGCCTGCGACATGGGACCGTCTTGGCCAAAACCAGTCATTCGCCCGTAAACTAATCTCGGGTTAATCGCAAGGCAATCCGCTGGCCCTAACCCGAGCCGTTCGGTTACACCAGGTCGAAATCCCTCAATCAACGCATCGGCCTTCTCCACAAGACGTAAAACTTTCTTGATGGCCTTTGGCGATTTTAAATCAAGCGCAATAGCCTTTCGGGACCGCAGTGTTATATCGCAATTTAATGGCCGGTGTACGCCAAGGTGACTAGAGCCTAAGCGCTCTATTCGCAAAACCGTTGCGCCCATATCTGCGAGCAGCATAGCGGCCATTGGACCCGGGCCAATTCCAGCAATTTCTATAATTTTTATTCCATTCAATGGTCCCATACTCCGTCACTCCGTCGAAATTTCAACTCCAATTATCTTATTGCCAATGATCTATGATATCGATCTTTAAGGCGGGAAGCCTATATTCAATAATCCAATTCAAAACCAAACCAAAAACCGCAAACGTAAAACCGATATGAGTAATTTAAGACTGCTAAAAGAATTTAAAACAATAAAATCAGCTAAACTCTGGCTACCGAAATTCCAAAAAATTAACAGCTGCAAAAATAAAGAACGGAATATAATAAGCCTTAATCCATTCGACGAACGATGCAACAAGTGCTTGCCTGCGGGATTGATTTAATTGGCCCCAAAATTTCCCCGACACAATATTATGCCTAAATTAACCGTTTGTTTTTGAATCGTATCCTTATGCAATGTCACTTCTTAACCGTATATCGGAAATCGCAATGACTTGCTCCACCCATGATAGTTTTCGTTCTTTCTAGCTTAATTCTAGGATCATAACCTTTACAAAAAGACCCATCTCGGCCACAGGAAAGCAGGTGGCCAATTTCTCCCATATCCATATCACGGTACATTTCTGCATAACGGCATCTAGTGATATTGAAGTCGAATTTATCTTCAGATTCTTGCAAAACCTCCACTTCCAAAGCGCCACCCATCTTCCAACGTTCAAACAAATCAATAAATTCTTTGAGATTTGGACCGGCCTTAGACTCCCGAGCCAGCGATTTTCCTTGTTCAACCGCTGCTTCCTCTATCGCAGAACCCAATATATGTTGAGCTTTTTGAGTGCCGAGATTTTTGACCATTGCTTGATAAATTGGTTTGATTATATTCGCTTCGATCCGCCGAAGTTCCAAGATTGGTATGTCAACCATTTCAATTAATCCTTTACCAAGCTGTATAACCGCCATCAATTAAAAGATCAGCGCCGGTCATAAAGCTAGATTCATGACTCGCCAAAAAAACTACACCCGAAGCTATCTCGTGCGGTTTTCCCAGACGCCCTAAAGCGTGCCTAGGCCCCCATTCTTTTTCAGCCGTCTCGAGATCTCCCCAACGGGCTACTAATCTATCTGTCGCGATTCCACCTGGGGAAATACTATTGCAACGAATATTCTCGTCTTTGTGGTCTAGTGCGATACCTTTTACTAATTGAAGAATACCACCCTTCGTTGTGCAATAAGCAGTAGAGCCCGGCCAAGCCACCTGTCCCATTTGAGAAGCGGTGAGGATTATAGATCCGAAACCAGCCTGGCGCATATGCGGTATCGCATGTTTGCAGGCTAAGAACGACCCTGTAAGATTTACCCGAAGGGTTCTGTCCCAATCTTCCTCGGACAACTCTACGACATCAAGTCTCTCGGTTAGAGTAGCAGCCATGCAGGCCAACGTATCCAATTTTCCAAAACTCTGAGCGGTAGTATCAATGGCCGTTTTAAGAGAAATCGAATCAGCAACATCGCATTCCAAGCCGATCGCTTGAATGCCGAACTTGTCTTGCAGCTCGGCCGCTTGCCGAATGGCTTCGTCCTTAGAAAGATCGGCTAAAGCCACATTTGCCCCTTCGGTTGCAAATGCCTTTGCAACACTTAAGCCTATGCCTTTTGCGGCTCCCGTTATTAAAGTTGATCGGTTTTCCAATCTCATGATTTACTCGCCTTGTCCAGTATCACCAAGGATACTTCCCGTCTGAGATCGTGGGTCCCGCAAGCCCCAATTCCCTGTTTCCACTTGATGCAGAAAATCGTCCAAAAAAAGGTTGAACATAGCTGGTTCCTCTAAATTTATAGTGTGCCCCGAACGGGGCAAAATGACTAATGAGCTAGAAGATATATTTCGTTTCATAAACAATCCTGGATCCAAGCAAGGATCATCTTCGTCCCCGTTGATAATCATAGTTGGCACATTCAACGACTTCATTTTGTCCTCTAAATCATAGAGTGATGGACGAAGGCGTTGCACTCCCATCATCGTAAGAGCTGACCCTTGCGTTGAATGATCCCGCAACTGCGTTTCAAATTCCTTCCAACCTCTAGGGTCCTTATTTTGATATTGAACTCGGGTAGGACCCATGGCATAAGCTTTGCTGGCTACGCTCATTGTATCCCGTCGTATTTTTTCCACCGTTAATGCTGTTTCTTTTTGAAATTTTTCTCGTTCCCCGGGTTCTGCTCCATAACCACATCCCCCAACTACAAGTGATAGCGCTCGCTCCGGAAAATCAAAACCAAAATGAAGTGTAGCAAACCCACCCATTGAAAGCCCAACTATATGTGCGACATCAATGTCAAGACCATCCATAACTGCTCGAATATCCTGGGAAGCGCGACTTTGAGAATATTTATCCGTCGCACTTGGAACGTCTGAAGGTGGGTAGCCCCTTGCATTGTAGGCGATGCAACGATATCTTCGCGAAAAATGCCGCATTTGAGGCTCCCAGCTTCTTATATCGCCAGCAAATTCATGCACAAAAATTATGGGTGTGCCTGCTCCAGCTTCTTCATAATATAGTTTCACACGGTCATCAGTTGTTAATTCGGGCATTTTGCTTCTCCTGATTTTGGATATGACCTCCGGTCGATATGCTAATCTCATCCTCGACAAAACAACAAATACTCACAAGTAAATGTCGAACATATTGCCAGTACGGTGATCCCTATTCTTTGTATGTGTTTAAAAATCTACCACTGTTGACAGGAAGTGCACAGTGACGTCTCTAACGCCTACCTATGGTTATGAGTCATACTAATGTTGAACAAATATTTATTTTAAATTTGCGAAGTAACTGTAATTTAATAGATGTGTGTATAACAGTTGCCCATTTAGAGAGACTTGACTAAGCTCGTGTTTGGAAAAATTTGGGAGGTAGTTATGAAATTTCCATCAATCAAAAAGGCACTGGTCGCCTGTACCGCTATTTGTGCGTTAGCACTTACCTTGGCTTCAGGACCTGCCGATGCCGAGATGAAGAAGAAAGAATTTAAGGTCGTAGGAACATGGAGTTTCCTGGATCACTGGAAAGAACGGGAAGGACCTTATTGGAGAGAGCGTCTGCCAAAGATTTCCGGCGGGAAATTAACGGCAAATGCAAAGTCCCAAACCGAGCTGGGGTTATCCGGCTTTGAAATTATGCGACTCCTTAAACTTGGTGTTTTTGACGCCGTACACGGAGTAACAACCTATGTCGCCCAAGACAGCCCTGCCATTGAAGGAGCTGACCTAGCCGGCGTAATTCAAGATCTCGGTGTTTACCGAAAAGCAAATGAAGCTTATCGGGATATTCTGGCACGAGAGTTTGAAGAAAAATACGGCGCCAAACTTTTGATGATCTATGCTTGGCCTAGTCAACAGCTATTTTGTAACCTTGGCGACAAGAGCATTAAAAAATATCCATTGAGTAAGCTAAAGGGTAAAAAAATACGAACCTATAGCACCACGCTCGGTGATTTTATTGAAGGCGTGGGTGGCAGCGCTGTAACCATAGCTTTCGCTGAAGTTGTTCCTGCTCTCCAGAAAGGCGTTGCCGACTGTGGACTTACAGGCATTCTTCCTGCTTACAACGCGAAATGGTGGCAGGTTGTTACACATAATATTCGTGTAAAGCTCGGTTATGCCTCCTCATTCTTAGCCATGAATCTAAAAGTTTGGAATGGGTTAGACGCAGAAACCAAAGCTTTGTTCAAGAAATCATTAGCTGAACTTGAGGAAGAAATGTGGTCAGCAACTGCGAAAAATGATGATATTGGTACTAAGTGCAATGCCGCCGGCCCTTGTGAAAAAGGAGAACCTGGTGGCATGGTTCCAATCATTCCAACTGCGGAAGACAAAGAGACACTTAAAAATGTCGTTGAAAATTTTGTCCTCAAGCGCTGGGCTAAAAGATGCGGCACACAAAAATGTGTTGATGAGTGGAATGCCACCATTGGTAAAATTTCGGGGATGAAAGCGTCTCTGTAGTTTTCTTATTTAAAACGGGCGTCGTAGTTTTCACTGCGACGCCATTTTTTCAAATATTTTCGGGAAATATAAATAATGTTTTCGACGATTTATATGCGTCTTGAACGACTTTCACAATATGCCGTCTGGGTTGGGGGAGCCGCTCTACTCGCAGCCGCTGTAATGGTGACTGTTGATGTCCTGGCAAGGAAAATCTTTTCGGTAACCATGAGCGGATCTGACGAGTACTCTGGTTACGTGTTCTCGGCTACCACCACTTGGGCCTATTCTTATTGTCTGTTACATCGATCCAACGTACGTATCGATGCTCTATACAATTTACTACCAAGATACTTAACGGCAGTTCTGGATATTATTGGCCTACTTCTCTTGTTTTATTTTATGTCGGTAATGACCCGTTATGCGATAATCTCTTTTGTCGATTCTTATGTTAACAATTCAGTTTCAATTACTACGCTTGGCACACCTCAATGGATACCCCAGCTTTTCTGGGTGACTGGCTTAGTGTTATTTTTTATCACGTTAATCTTTGTAGTTGTTTACGCTTTAGTTGCCCTTTTTCAGCGCAACTGGGATCTTGTTGCAAAGATCGCTGGAGTCCCATCGATCGCCGAAACAATGCAAGAAGAGACGCATGGCATTGATGTCGCCTTAGCCGAAAATCCTAGCACTAGGGTGGAGGATTAACCAATGGCCCTTGCGATTATCGTTGGTCTCTTAATTCTTGTACTTGCGGCGGTGCCCGTTGCAGCCGTTTTAGGGATTCTCAGTTTTGTCCTTGACAATATTTCCATGGGAGGCACGCTTACCCCAGCTCTTGCCGAAATTTACTGGGATAAAAGTAAGGAATTTATCCTTGTAGCAGTGCCTATGTTCATCCTCCTAGGAGAAATTATGCTCAGAGCTGGTATTGCTCAACGCATGTATGCCGCGGTGATACAATGGCTGTCATGGCTGCCCGGTGGGCTAATGCACGCTAATATTGGGTCCTGCACTATTTTTGCAGCCAGTTCGGGGTCTAGTGTTGCGACAGCCGCCACGGTCGGGACTGTCGCTTACCCAGAAATTGAAGCGCGCGGTTACAATGAACGACTTTTTCTTGGGTCACTGGCAGCTGGTGGAACGTTGGGGATTCTTGTTCCCCCTTCAATAAACCTAATTATTTATGGCCTTCTTACAGATACTTCCGTTCCAGAACTCTATCTTGCGGGTATCATTCCCGGAATTATTCTTTCTAGCTTATTTATGCTAACAATTGTGTGTGCATGTATTTATCGACCAACGTGGGGCGGTAAAAAAGTAGATACTTCCTGGGCAGACCGTATTCGCTGCCTCCCTGATCTGCTTCCTCCTATAGTACTTTTTATAGCAGTGGTTGGCTCAATATACGGTGGTATTGCAACACCGACGGAAGCCGCTTCTATAGGCGTGTGTATGGCTGTTATCATTGCTGCTGCTTTTAAAACACTAAATTGGGAAATGTTGAAGGCTGCGTTTGAAGGTACAATGCGAACCACTGCGATGATCATGTTAATAGTATTCGCAGCAATCTTCTTGAACTTTGTCCTCGGATTTATGGGCATTACCCAAGCCATGCTTAATTTCATTAGGGATATGGGTTTAACCCCGGTTCAAACAATTCTTCTTATAATTGTTTTCTATTTATTCCTTGGTATGTTTATGGAAACACTTTCCATGATGCTAACAACCGTACCCATCGTTTTCCCGATAGTGATGGCTCTTAGTGTCCCAGAATTTTCCGATGTTTGGTTCGGAATACTAATCACTCTGCTAATGGAAGCGGCACTAATTACACCGCCTATAGGCGTAAATTTGTATGTAGTACATGGTATTCGGATGCGCGGCGGGCATTTTAATGACGTCGCTATTGGTTCCATACCATTTCTCGTTGCTATGTTAGGTATGATTTTACTATTAGTTGCCTACCCTAATCTAGCAACTTGGCTGCCAACGCTAGTTTATCATTAGATGTAACGGAAACTAGCAAACCCCGCACAAGGCATTTCGTGCGGGGTTTTTATCCGAATTTCAAAATCCTGGATTAAGTTGTTGCGCTGCGTATATCAGATATCAGCATTGATCCCGGCGTATGCGTGATGACAAACGGTATATCGGCCCCTCGGATGGCGTTCTGCGGGGTAACACCACACGCCCAAAAAACCGGGATTTCTCCTTCGCGAAATTCAGAAGGGTCTCCCCAGTCAGGCTTATGAATATCGGATATACCAATTATATTAGGATCTCCTAAATGAACTGGCACTCCATGAGTGTGTGGAAAGCGAGCAGTAATAGCTGATGCCCTTACTGCGTCTGCAGGTAGCATGGGGCGCATGGAAACCACCATCCCCCCACTAAACGGACCCGACGGGACGGTTTCTATCGAAGTTCGATACATTGGACACGTTTTATTTAGCTCAATATGTCTCAATGGGATTTGAGCCTGTGCTAAGGCTTCCTCAAATGAGAAAGAACATCCTAGCACAAAAGCCACCGAATCGTCGGCCCAAAGATCTTCTACATTAGAAACGGATCCATCCAAAACACCCTCTCTGTAAATGTTGTAACTCGGAAGATCTGTCCTAATATCTATATCATGCCCTAACGTTCGCATTATAGGATCCCCTGTATCAGAAATTCCTACTAATGGGCATGGAGCGGGGTTTCGTTGACAAAATCGGGAAAAATCTAGGGCATATTTGGCTGGTAAAATCATCAAGTTACCTTGCGTATACCCCTCAGCCATTCCAGCTGTAGTACCGCGATAAGCTCCAGACCTAAAAATTTTACGAAATTTTCTAGGCTTGGCCGATCTTATTTCAAAAGAAAAGGGATCAGTATTTAATTCATCAAACTGTTCAACAGCCACTTCACTCTCCATTGGATGTCAATTTAATCATAAGGAGTTAAACGTCAATGCGATCAAACCTAAATGAGTTTTAAGCGTATGCTTTGAACCTTATAAAGAGTGCCGCAAATAACCTGCCAATACAAGCAACTAGAAATAAACTCTAGAGTACGGCAATCGAGCCCGTCAAAAACTTTACAAGTAGGACCACAATAAGACAGAAAGTACTGGTCCTGTAACCGGAGCGAAAGTCGGCACGCCAGAAGCAAATAAGCCTGCAAATAGCCCCGAACCAAAAGACAAGGCCAAGAGGCAGACATAGAAATACCTTTCAATTTAAATTTTAGGTGCAAATTAAAAATTATGGAAACAAGGCACCCGCGCCGGCAAAAATTAATGCCTTAGTAATTGGGCAATCAACCAAAACGATTAGCCAAGCGGCAAGAGACCAACACAACAACCCTAGTAGCAATGCTAAATAAAAAGTTTCTGAATTGGGCCGTTTGAGAAAACATTTTTAAATAAATGAATACCGGACTAACGCCAACCATACAGTAGATAGCACCTTTCATTACAAACTCATCGTCCAGAGATAAAGAGACAAAACAAAGTCTCGGACCGGTATTAACAGGAAAATCTACAAGTACATTCGTCAAAAATAGATCCAGCGGACGAAGCAAGACGGCCTATATCAAAAACGATTATAGCGGCTGCTATCATTTTCCAAGCAGCTGAAACCAAAAGCGTGAAATCGAGATTTCATTCCATCTTATTAATCTTAACTAAACTAATTTTCGTTAAGAAATTTCAGTAAAACTTCACAAAACTCAGCTCGGGCACAACGACCTGTAACTACATGTGCAGCATCGGGCATCCAGTGACCCCTGGCCCCTGAAATACCCTGCTCAACTGGAACGGTAAGACGTGGCGCGGTAATAAAGTCCATCCCGTTATGCATTACCAACGTAGGGGCTTTAATTTTATATAAACGATCCAGCGTATCGTGAGAAAGACCAGCTTCTGTTAGGCGCTCATGAGTCTCAAGATTTCCATTGAGATCACGCCACCCTCCATTAACCCCGAGTAGTTTTGCTTTATTCCGTCCATAAAATTCTGGACTGAACCCTTCCATCACTACCATTTGTTGGAAAGCTAGAAATCCCATCTCCCTATGAACATCTAGCCACAATGTTAATTGATCAAAAAATTTTTCGTCCGGTCTGGCCCACGTCCCAGTGTTCACTAAACTTCGTACTAAATCAGGTCTTTGAATTGCCACCTCTTGGAAAATACAAGCTCCGATACCTATAATGCCGACAAAGTGAGCTCGAGTAATTCCTAACTCGTTTACCAAACCAATAACGTCATCAGCGTAAAGTCTTGTCGTTGACCGGACGCCGGGATGATCCGTTGATTGACCAATACCACGATGATCAAAAATGATTACCTTAAACCTATCCGTTAGTCCACGAGGTAAATGCCCTACATCTCCATGACAAAAGGTACCCCAACCTCCTGAACAAATTAGTGGCTCTCCCGAACCATGCACCTCATAGTACATACCGTGGCCGTTAACGTGGGTGATTGGCACGATCTTTCTCCCTATTTATTTCCCATCATTTTTTCAACGGTCACCGCAATATTAAGAAGTTTATTATCTTCATTTGGCTTACCTATTAACTGAAGACCAATCGGGGCTTGCCCTTTAGGTTGCGGAATAGGCATAGAAATAGCCGGACAACCGGCAAAATTGGCTAACGCTGTAAAATCCGCCTGATCAACAGGTACGGAGTCCTCAAATGAAAAGGCCGTTTGTGGAGTTGTAAGACTTATTATAGCATCCACACCATTTAAAATATCCTGGGTTGCTTTACCGAGTCTCACCACCTCTTTTAGTGACTTAAAATACCGACTAGCGCTTACTTGCTCCCCATAAATGAACAATGTTTTTATTTCGTTTGAAAATCCAGCTGGATTTTCCGATAATAGCTTTTCATGGGCAACAGCCCCTTCCACCTCGGAAATTAATAAACCCAGTCGTCGAGCAGGAGAAGGAAAAAAACCAGAGATTTCTTCTTGTATTAAGCTTACACCAGCGGTTTCTAGATCTTTTAAAATATCTTTATAAACCTCGTTTACTTCAGGTTGCATAGCAGTGTGCTTGAAATTATTCAATGTAGCTAAAACCAACCCCTCAAGTTCAATTGGCCTAGTTTCTAAATCCATTAGAATACCTACATCTTTCACCGAACGACCTAACGGTCCTACGGTATCCAATGTCGTCGATAACGGCATCACACCCCTGGTAGACCACCAATTTAGCGTTGGTTTCAAGCCAACCACACCACAATAAGACGCCGGCACTCTAACTGATCCCATTGTGTCTGTTCCTAGGCTTCCAGGACAAAGGTAGGCCGCCACCACAACAGCCGAACCTCCGCTGCTCCCTCCAGGTGTAAAATTTGGTAGAATAGGATTTTGAGGCCGCCCATGGTGGGGGTTATCATTGGTAGCACCAAGAGCCGCCTCATGCATATTGGTTTTGCCAATTATTATTGCCCCCCGCTCTTTAAACTTAGTGACCACTGAAGCATCTTGTTTTGGTAACCACGCCAAATTAAGACCATTGGTGGTCGGCTGACCAACCACATCAATATTATCCTTTATCGCAATAGGCACTCCATCGATTGGCGAGAGAGTTTGTGCAGTTTTTCGGCGTTTGTCGCTCAGCTTCGCTTCGGATAGAGCATAATCTTTATCAAAATAATTAAAGGCATTGAGATATTTCATTTTATCAATGCGTTTTAAACATGCCTCAACAAGAGCAATTGACGTTAAATCTCCCTCAGTCAAAGCAACCGTAATGTCATAAAGCGAGAGGTCGGTAATGTTTTTGTCTTTCATCTAAATCTTCGTCCCCAAAAGAATAGAAAAATAACCTGGTCAAAACCAGATGTGTAACGTCCCAGACACCCAATCGAACCCCAAAATCCAGTACAATAGATAAAATAATTTATATTTATCATATCGAATATAATAATATTAACCTTAAACAAGAACAGGAGGAATTTGATGTGGTCACAAACGTTTCGATTGAGATTACTACTCACCAACTTTTCGCCAATGGGCACAAATTTGGCGATACTGGAGCTTATGAACGGTTAGATGGCTGGGCTAAGTTTCAGTTGGATCCAAAGTTCCCTCAAAATGAGACTATCGTAGATATCGATAAAGCTCCAACCAATAGCTTTGGTTTAGTGGAATTCGCCGCTGAGGTTTGCATACTCAGGCCGGTGAATCCGGATCGAAACAATGGCCGCCTATTTTTCGATTATGGTAATCGAGGAAATAAACGAGCTTTGCAGTATTTCAATGACGCAGTACCTTCAAATAGCCCGATTTCCTTAGACCATGCAGGAAATGGGTTTCTCTTCCGTCGCGGATATTCGATCGTCTGGGGAGCATGGCAAGGAGACTTGCTCCCTGGTAGCAACCGCATGACAATGTGTTTGCCTGTAGCAAAAACCAAGGAAGGCCCGATTACAGGCATTGTCAGAACTGAGTTTATCGCCAACAGTCCAAACGAGAAGACATTTCCGTTGAGTGGTTGGGTATCCACTCGTAGCCATCCAACAATTTCACTAGACACGAAAGATGCACAACTCACGCGACGAAGATATCCCTCCGATCAAAGAGAAGATCTACCTCACGAATCATGGCACTTTGCGCGCGTTGAAGGTGGCGTTGGCATGGATTTCCAAGGTGCAGAAACCTCACTTATTGCATCGGATCGCCATATACATATACCCACTGGATTTGAACCTGGTTGGATATACGAACTCATATATACCGGACGGGACCCTTTAATAATGGGGCTAGGGCATGCTGCTGTTAGGGACCTAAATAGCTTTTTGCGTTATGAAAAAGGCGATAAAAATCCATTAGCCAATCAAAATATTGAAAGAGCATATTGCTTTGGGCGATCACAAACAGGGCGCTGTATACGTGACTCTATTTATCGTGGTTTCAATGCTGACAAAAACGATCGGAAAGTATTTGATGGGGTATTAAATCACGTTGCCGGTGCCGGTAGAATGTGGCTAAATCATCGTTTCTGTAATGCTGTCGTGCCAGCTGGCCAGCAATATGAGGAACATGACAACATTGCCGATAGTTTTCCGTTCACATACTCCGAAACGACAGATCACCTTACTGGTAAAATTGATGCAATTTGTAAACGCCCTACAAGTGATCCATTAATTTTTCATAGTCAAACGGGGACAGAATATTGGCAACGAAGGGGGTCTCTTGCTCATACAGATACAAAGGGAAACGATCTCCCCGATCCTGAAAACGTGCGGTTTTATTTTTGGTCTAGTTCGCAACATGTGGGAGACCCAAGACAAGGTATACCTACTCGAAACGTCTGCCAAAATCTCAATAATGTAGTGCAAACCTCTATGTTTTTCAGGGCCATGCTGGACTCAATGGATCGATGGGCAACTTATGGCGCTAAACCTCCGCAAAGTCAGATTCCTCGGCGAAGCGATGGTACGCTCGTCACCATGGATGAATGGCGCCAGCAATTTCCAGAAATCCCAGGAATTAGTATCCCTCACGAACCAAACCAACTGCCTCTTTATGATTTTGGCAACGAAGTCGATCGAGGTATACTTAAAATTGTTCCCCCCAATATTCAAGACATAGGTGGTTATGCTGTCTTAGTACCCGCCGTCGACAAAGACGGGAACGATGTCGCAGGTATAAGAGCACCAATGGTAGCAGCTCCTTTAGCCACCTATACAGGCTGGAATCTCAGAGGATGGCCCTATGGCCGCGGCGCAATGCATGAATTTTCCGGCAGCTCCATACCACTACCTCAAACTGAATCAGAACGAAGGATAACCGGTGACTCTCGCAGTTCCATAAAGAAGCGATATAGCGACCTTAACGGCTACGTCACAGCAATTAAAAATCAAGCAATGAAATTGATACAATCAGGCTACATGTTAGAGGAAGATTTAAAACCCACCTTAGATTTAGCTCGAAATTGGAGCTCTCCACGGCACGATATCAGACTTTAAACACGAAAAAATTTAATTATCAATCTACCAAAGTTTAATAGAATCATAGATACGAATATTAACGCTCGCTTGCATTCCCGGAGTCAGAGTTGCGGGTGGATTTTTTATTGAAATACGAACTGGTACTCGCTCCACTCCGCCCCCAAATTGGTTTTTGGAACTGAATGTTTCTAACCCCATTTCAGAAGTCGTAATGTTACCCACATGCTCAACCAATCCATAAAAGTCGTGAAAAGGATATGCCTCAAAATCAATAAGAACGGCTTTTCCGATTTGAATATGTCGAATTTGGCTTTCATCAACATAAGCCTCTATCCAAAATTGAGTCGGATCATGCAGCATTAATATATTAACCCCATCTTCGATGTATTCACCCGGATAACGGTGAACGCGGCCCACAATCCCATCAATTGGTGAAGTTATATGACGATAACTTAGAGATAATTCCTCCAGTTTAATCGCATCTTTAATTCGTTCTTGTTGGACGTCTAAGATTTTTATTTTTTCAAGTATTACTTCGCTTTGCCGAGACGTCGCCTGCAATTGATTATATTCCCGTTTCGACACTTCAATCCTTGCTTTAGAGTGAGATGCATCACCTCGCAAAATAAGTACCTTATCCTTCTCTCTCGTAAATTTTTCTTCCGATATGAGGTCTTTTTTAAACAGGAATTTAAATCGCTCTAAATTTTTTTCTGCCAACCCAAGGCGACCCTGTATAGATTGGTGTTCTAGGTTAACCGTTCCAATTTTTTGTTTTTGTGTTTCAAGTTTGGATAGCAACTCCGTCTCAAAAACCTGTTTTTCCGACTTCAGCCTGGATCTCTCAGCTTGCTTAAGTAAAAGATCCGTTTTAAGTGCCTTTATTCCAAGTCGAATGTCTTTTTCCTCCAACTTAACTAGCAATTGTCCTTTAGTAACAAGGGAACCCTCTTCTACCAAAATAGCATTTATCTTTCCATTTACCTGTGGCGATATATTTGTCACCTCAGTTTGTATCCGAGCATCGTCCTCATAGACATGTGTAAACCAGAAAAATATTTCGTAACCAGCCAATACAATCGCAGAAACGAACGTGACCACTACTAATACCCTGGCGGTTTGCTTTATAGCCAAAGCGAAATATCTCCAGTCAAACACTAGATAGCTGTAACGGACTTAGTTATTGAATCGGGCGAAAATTCAAGATTCTAACAGTCGCAGCAATTATGGAATACATTTTAAAAAAAAACCAATGCAAGCTAACAGTAAAAAATATTAGGATCAACAAAAGTACTGTATAGCAAGATTTTTAAGAATAAGATGTAGTCATGAGCAAATCCGATGAACAGGATATACGAGCAACGCCTATTCGAAATCTATTAGCTGATAACAATTTTCTAGCAATCTGGTTGATAGGCGGTCTCACCGGAGTTATCCGTTGGTTCCAACTTCTCGCCTTCGGAGTATACACATACGAAGTCACTGGATCCCCTCTGCTGGTTTCAACCATTACTATTCTTTGGTTAATACCCCTAACAATATTAGGTCCGACGATAGGGGTTGTTGCGGATAAAATAAGTCGAAAACTGCTCTTAACATCGTCAATAGTTATGATAACGGTAGTACAGGTGGGGATGATGTACGCCGCTTACATGAATGTACTAACTTACGAATTATTAGTAGTTGCGTCGGTTTTAAGTGGCCTTTTTTGGGCCACGGACATGCCTATTAGACGACGGTTACTGGGCGATCTTTCGGGTGGGCAAGTCTCAGCAGCCATGGGACTAGATTCGGCAACTGGCAATGCCACAAGAATGGCTGGCCCAATTTTGGGCGGACTAATGTTACAACTTGTTGGCATGTTTGGCGTGTTCGCTTTGAGCGGTGTTATTTATGGGTTGTGTATAATTCTAATTTTGAAGGCTAATTTCCCGGTTAGCTCCGGTGCAACTATCACCTCCTCTTTCTTTCGAGATCTATCAGAAGGCGTGCGTTTCGTCATAAAAGACCATACATTACGACGTATACTTTCCATTACTATCGTATTCAATATGTGGGGGTTTCCCTTTACATCGATGATACCAATCATAGGCAGGGAAGAATTGGGGCTTGTACCGTTTTGGGTCGGGATATTATCTAGCATGGAAGGGTTGGGCGCCTTTGCGGGTGCCCTGGTTGTAGCCGTCCTCGCTAGACCAAACTATTTTTTTCAACTTTATCTAGGGGGCACCATCTTACAGCTTTCAACCGTAGGATATCTTGGTGTTTTGACATTTGTAGCTGGAGGACCAAACCATTCCTTCTACGCTGCCTCAATAGCTTTATTAATAACAGGCGTAGCTAGTGCGTTTTTTGCCGCTATGCAAGGCACTCTAACCTACCTTGCTGCGCCACCTGCCTACCGCAGTCGCGTCCTTGGAGTGCTGACGCTTTGTATCGGCACCGGCCCTCTTGGTTTCTTTAATGTCGGGTGGATGGCCGAAGAATTTGGCGTAGCAGCGGCGTTGGTAATTATATCGGGGGAAGGTCTTTTTGCTCTTCTGGTGCTTTGGGCTTGGTCCAGCGACAGTAGAAAATTCATAGTAAATATCGATCAATCAAAAGAAGATCAAAATTCTTCACTTTAACCTAAAGAGTCACAAATCTTTTCCTGACAGAGATAAAACCTGGTCAACAACATCGCGACCGACCTCATTAGTCAATTCTAATGCATCTATATCGAAGTTTTTCGAATTTATAGAAGCTAATACCAAGGCTGCTACAATGGATTTATCCTTATACAATGGAACCGCTAACATCGATTTTATACCGCTTTCCAGCACGCAGCCGAATCGAGGAAATTTTCGTAACAACTCGGATGGCTCACCACCAACATAAATTCCTTTTCCGGTAGCAATGCCGGCCTCTACAACGGTTCCTTCAAGCGTTCTTCTATGACCTTTTCCCCGACCAGCAACGTTTAGGCCATAAATATAAGCGTCAATAAATGAATAGTTTTCTAAATCCAGCACCCCAATGTTAAGACGATCAAAGTTAATGTGGCCGGCTAAGATAGACACTATAAAATCCCCTAATTCTCCTAGAGAAAGGCAATTATCAATTGTTTCTTTTAAAATTTTGTGATCTAGAATGCTTAGTTTAAAGGTCATAAATTATGTCCGGATCTAAAACAGATTGTTTAAAACTTAGCTTAGGATTAATACACAATATTCACCTTAATTTCCCAATTGGGTGTTACTGAAAATCGGAAACCAGATGTTAACTAACATGGGCAGACAAGTATTCATCAAACCATGAAATAGTCTCTGACATCACAACATCAAATGCTGGCTTAACATACATTTCATAATGACCATACCCTGGAACAATCACCAATCTCTTGGGTTCAAGCGCCTTCTCGTATAACGATTGACAATCCTCTGGAGGAACCAATCGGTCGTCACCGGCAGCAATTAAAAGTAACGGACGGGGCGATATTTTATCTACCACCCACTCTGGATGAAATTGCAATGTCTCATCTATAAACTCCAAGGGAATCTTCCCGACGGCGTTGGGGTTTCCTGCACGTGCCGCAGCAGCTAAAGCTGCTGATTGACGATCAGGTAAAAGAATTTCTTCTCGGGCCACCATTTCAGAATGACCTGAAACAACTCTTTGTTCACGGTCTTTTACAGAACGATTCAACAAATCCACCCACTCATCAGGGCGTCGGACGCTTCGCATCCAACGCCCGCCATGCCCCATTCCAATCACCCCGACCGTGCACTTTACTCTTTCGTCTATAGCCGCAGCATAAACTACGGTCGCACAACCATAACTTGTGCCATAAATTCCCAAGCTATCTTTTTTGACCTCAGGTTGAATGCCAAGAAAGGTAAGAGCAGCTAATACATCAGCCATACGGCTAAATGGAGCCAATCGACTTCGCTGCCCCTCGCTCTTTCCCCAACCTTTATAATCAAAGGTCAAAACCACATAACCGGCCTGATTAAGAGCCACCGCTGTATCGGGCAAATAGAGGTCCTTTACACCTGTATAACCGTGACAAAGGACTATTCCAGAACGTGTTTCACCATTCTTAAGGTCCACGGGAAAGAATAGGTCTCCGTCTAATTTGAAGCCCTCGCTATAAAAAGAGACAGGTCTTCGCATAAAAACTACCTCCATTAAACGTTTTAACAACTATCCGATATATAAAAACCAGCGCTATCACTTTTCACTTTAGACGATAGACTAAAGTTATAAACAATAAAACAGTACGGTATATTTCAGATCCAAGCTCGGAGATGATAATGGGCGAAAAGACAGGATTTATTGGCCTCGGGGCTATGGGTAAGCCTATGGCTAAAAACATTGCAACTTCTGGCATCCCATTAGTGGTGCACGACATCGACAAAAACAAATCTGATCTTTTTTGTGAAATTGGAGTGGCAATAGCAGATTCTCCAAAGCAAGTAGCGGAGGAGTCAACACGTTCAATATGTCTGGTTGAAACAACAGACCAAGTCAAAGAGGTTATTTATGGCCACAACGGTATAATCCACGGTGCCAAACCAGAACATATCATAATTTGCATGTCTACCATTGACCCTTTAATCGCTAAAGACATTGCTAAGGACTTAATCAGAAAAAATATTCACCTGCTTGATGCCCCGATCAGTGGCGGAACCGCGCGGGCACAAGATGGTAGCCTCACAGTGATGGTAGGCGGGGATAAAAAATTGTTTGATAAATGCCAAGACATCTTTGCTGCAGTCGGAACTGATGCATTTTATATTGGTGATCAGGGGCAAGGACTAATATTGAAGCTCATCAACAACATGCTTGCCATTACAAATACAATAACCCTCATAGAAGGCCTAACCATTGGAGTGAAATCCGGCATCGGGTTAGAGAAGATGTATCAAGTAATTAAAACGAGCTCGGGAGCAAGTGCTGCTTTTGATCTTAGAACCCCAAGAATAATAGCGGGTGATTTTAAACCTGGAGGCACGATGGATATCGTTTACAAAGATCAGGAACTTATTACCGCTTACGCTAAGAAAATTGGCGTGCCTACCTTGATGGCAAACCTAAGTCAACAAGTTTATCAAATGGCGAGAACAGCAGGTCTAAATAAGCAGGACTCTAGCGCAGTAGTTAAAATTTACGAACAATTGGCCGATGTCAACGTGGTAGGAAGGAAATAATTCAATGTCAACCATAATTCTTATTCATGGAGCTTATCAAGGTGCGTGGATCTGGCAGTCTGTAGCTAACATTCTCCAGAACAGAGGACACAAAATATATACGCCAACTCTTGAAGGATGTGCTGAAAGGGCACATCAACTGCGAGCCGGAATCACCACCGAGACGCAAGCTGATGAAATCGCTAGTTTAATGTTCTACGAAGATATTAATGATGCCGTTCTCGTGGGTACCAGTTCCGGGGGAATGATAATGGCCAAGGCAGCTGAAATGATGCGCGAGAGAGTGGGAAGATTGATTTTTGTGGACGCTTTGGCTCTAATGGACGGTGAACGGATCCCAGATTTTGTGGAACGCAAGAATGCAATCGATACCGGTTTAGCATCCGGCCCGCCCCGTTCAGATGTCATTGGCAGACTATTTAAAGACTTAAATGAGCCGACAAAAACC
Organism: uncultured Thalassobaculaceae bacterium; assembly: GCA_964483985.1. Lineage (GTDB taxonomy): Bacteria > Pseudomonadota > Alphaproteobacteria > Thalassobaculales > Thalassobaculaceae > CAZADS01. The sequence goes on along the minus strand of CAZADS010000086.1, from coordinate 25,504 downwards.
TGGGCAATAAATCGCTATACTTTACAACCAATTGCGTGCATGCGTGACCCCGTAGAATTAAAAACATTTTGGTCTCAAAGCTGGAGAGCTTCAGTAATATGGTGTACGAAGAGCATCAATCCACCAAAAGGACATCAGCAAAGGACTGCTAGAATATTGAACGCAACCTGGCACGAACTAGAAACGGGACATTATCCAATGTTGAGCGAACCGGAACGATTGGCAGATCTTATTCTTTCCTAGAGTTTTGTAAAAATAGGTTTAATTCCATACCATTTACTGAATAATTTATTCAGAAAAATGATGCGTTCTATCAATAGGAAGGTGCTGATCGCCTATCATATCAGCAAGTACTACCTCTCTGACCTCTTCTAAATTTAGACCATGTTCCTCTATCAATTTAGAGGTACTGACCAAAATAGCATCAACATCCCTCATTAATTTTAATTGTTTGAAAATATCCGGTTGACGAATTCCCATACTTTCGCCAATCAGTTCCATATAATTAGCGATAGTAAAATTCCACGCTTCTTCATGGCCACTAAATTCTCTATGGTCGCTATGATAAATGCCAATCAAAGTATCAATGTTTAAGTCCTCTGCAGTCTGTAAGGACCGTAAAACTGAAGCTTTTCGATACTCTTTCATTGGCTCTAACGCCGTGCCTGTATACCCTATACTTTCATTGCCAAGATCAACGATTTTCAATCCTGGAATTGTAGAGAGCAGTTCATTCACTGCCTCGACAACGCCCAGTCCTCCCGCATATTTGTGAATGGACACTCGCTTGTTGACAGAGTGTATTAAATGAGGTCGCAATTTATCTATATGACGCAAAAGAAAAACAGGAAACATTGTCATGGCAAATGAAGATCCAGTCGTTTCCTCATAACTTGGCAATGAAACCTCATTGAATTGAATTTGACAAGTTGGACACCAGGACAGGACTTCGGATGCCTTAGTTTTCTTAAATCTTTCGATAGTGGTGAATGCTTGCCGCCCCGCATTTACGTCATCGCCAGACCTAAATTGCAAAATACCGCAACAAGCAGACGGTCCGCCATAAACTTCATATGTAAAGCCCATTCGTTCGAGAATATCCAAACATAAAAGACCGATGTGTGGAGTTTTTAGCATGTTACACCCGGTATAAAAAATGAGATCGGGCGGATCCGTTCGTTCTGGGTGGGATTTTGGGCTTATCCGATTCAAGATCTCTTGCGGAAGTTGCAAACGAGACAGTACGCGCACACCACGGCTCATTTTTCTAAAAGCGTCTCTTCCAGACGTTTTCCTATCATACTCTGGTCGACTCTCATTCAATGCCCGACGAGCCATCGCAAGCATAAACCGTGGGTTGATACCATATTCACATACAGTACCGCACACTCCGGTTCCACAACACGCTTTCGCCCATTCTTCTGATTTAGCTGGACCAGATCCATCCCGTAGGATTTCCAATATCCCGCTCACCAACTCATTGCTTACTGTGGTTTCAATGCCTTTGAGCACGGGCGTGGGGCACACAGCTTCACAAGCGCCACAGCGGGTACAAGCTTCCAGTATTTCATCCACACGCCTGTCAAGAGAGGCCACAAACTTTTGCGCAGAACCAGAGACACTTGAATTCATTGCAACACCTTTTTTAGCTAATTTCCTATCCTATTCCTCATTAATCAGCAGCAGGGCTAAGAGGATCCTGCAACGGCGTCATGATATCAGCGGCAGAGTGATGACTTGATTTAGCCGCTGGGTCTTGATTACTTTGAATGATAGAACGCCCGTAGGCCACAACTTCTGGATTAGACTCAGACGTTGCTGGCGACATCTTTTGTTTTCGAGCCAAAGCTGCTTCAATATGAGGAGCAAGCTCCTGTTCCTTCTTGCGCTCTCGTTCTTTTTCCAAATTTTTAAAATGTGGCATAACAGATTTAGCAAATAGTTTTAACGAATCGCAAATATGCTCATGTTCGTTTTTGCCACTCTGCTGAATAAAAATAACTTGATCTACTCCTACGTCTGAAAATTTTTGTAGATGCTTTCGTATCTGCTCCGGTGTTCCTACTCCTCTTCCGGCTCCAACAGCCTCCATATCAGGCTGCGCTCTCTTAAAACGTTCCCAAATATTGGTTTTCCCCGGAGTATGGTGACCATAAACATAATAGTGACCAAGGCTATATCCAAAATATTGAAACCCTTCCGCCCCACGTCGCTTAGCTTCCTCTGGATCTTCGTGAACAGAAAATCCTGTACACATTGCTATATTGGCATTAACAGAATGACCAATGGGGACGCATTCTTCAGATTTAATTATATCATAATATTCGCTAACCCATTTTGATGCTTCTTCTGGATCAATAAATGCAAAAGCTAAAGCCCCGATACCCGCCCTAGCCGCAGCATGAATGGTTTCCCGTCTAGAACAAGCCACCCAAATTGGTGGGTGCGGCTTTTGGATCGGCTTTGGGATTACATTACGGGCCGGCATTGAAAAAAAATCCCCCTTAAATCCAGGGTACGGATCCATGACCATCATATTTGCCGTTTGCTCGGTACACTCTGCCCACATTGCCTTCTTTTTATCAGGGTCAACTCCATAACCTTCGAGTTCTATCCTGGATGCGCTCTCGCCAGTGCCAAAATCCACTCGCCCATTAGAGACTAAATCTAGGGTTCCAATACGCTCGGCAACCCGTGCTGGTTGGTTGTAACCCGGTGGTGATAAAACTACGGCATGTCCAAGTCGAATCTGTTTTGTATTGCGGGCACAAAACCCTAGGAAAACCTCCGGAGCCGACGAATGGGAATACTCTTCCAAAAAATGATGCTCATTCGCCCAAATGTAATCATACCCTAACTGGTCGGCCAATTCTATTTCGTCAACCGCCTCATGAATTTGTTGATAATCTGATTTCTCTTTCCAAGGTCTAGGGAGTTGCATTTCATACAACAAACCAAACTTCATCTCTTATATCCTTCCATACCATCAACGATACAATTCAAATGATGCCACCCAAATCGAGCTTCCATTGAGCAGCGGAATTCGATGTCAAGTATTATCATAAACCTAAGGATAACGACGATCTAACTCCGTAGCGTAATCTGATAATCGACCTGATTCTTTGATCAAACCTTGTCGGACTAGAAATTTCGCAAAGTTTTGATATCGCGACCGATCAAGAGCACCTGGTCGCAACGCAAACCTCGGTAACGTATCCCTAAATGCTCGTCTATTAAGTTCGTCGTCCAATCCTTTTTTGTAATTTTTGAATAAATTCCAAGCTTTATTAGGGTGATTAATGGTGAATTGGACCGCTCGCTCTAAAGCATGGATGAAAGATGCCAATTCTGGACGATCCAAATTACGGTTATTCGAAATTATTATCAATTCATCGTAAGCAGGAACTCCCTCTTCTTCAACATAAAAAGCCCTTCCTGGCCTGCCCACGATTTCCATCTGATTCAACTCGAAATTGCGATAAGCGCCGATTACGGCATCTACTTGACCGGAAATAAGAGATGGGCTGAGAGAAAAATTTACATTAATCAATTCGACATCATTCTTAGAGAGTCCATGGCGTTCTAGCATTGCCGCCAAGATTGCGTCTTCAAATCCACCAACTGAAAAACCTATTTTTTTACCTTTTAAATCCTTTATGCTCTTTATTGGACTTTCAGCTAAAACCAATAAGGTCGTCAGAGGTGTAGCAACTAAAGTCCCAATACGACTGAGTGGGAGACCTTCGGAATATTGCAAGTGTAGCTGTGGCTGATAAGAAATTGCTAGGTCTGCCTTGCCTGCCGCGACGAGTTTAGGCGGATCATTCGGATCGGCTGGCTCAATTAGCGCAACTTCGAGGCCAAATTCCTTAAAAAACCCAAGTTCATCCGCAACGACCAGTGTTGCGTGATCCGGATTCAAAAACCAATCTAAAATAACAGTAAGCTTCTGTTGGGCAACAGCATACGAGCTGAATTTAAAAAATATAAAGATTGATACCGCAACGGCAACCGAAATTATCTTAATCTTAGTACACATATTCCTACTTCCATTCTTTAGCTAACAACAAATAAATTTAGCACAGTAGGGAAACAGGAAAACTGAGGAAGCCCCGCTCCCTGCGCCAGCATTATCTGGATCAGGTTCAAAGGGTCACCGAAACAACTAATTCGGTATCTCAGCCCCAAAAGGCTCCCCCAGGCCACCAATTAAATGCAACTTAGAAACAAGATGTCAATGTTGTTTCAATAGTAAATTAGAATTAAAATTATTAAGGGTTGGCGGGAAATTGATTTTATTCATCCTGCTACCGATTCAAGCTTCTTAATTAAAGAGTCCAAATCCCACCACCGATACAAACACTCTCGAGTTGAAATCCCCATAAATGTACTCAAGAATTCGGTTTCCATTACACCTCCTAAATGCTCATAGAAGCGCTTTCCCAACTTATTCCCAGCCAACATGGATAGTGTTAATCCGGTATAACCTAATTGCCCAAAGCGTTTTACTAATTGCAACAACAGCGAAGTTCCAACTCCATGGCGCTGGAAATTAGGATGAACATACAACTCATAAATTTCAGCCAAGCCCCCATAACCCCCAATGGCTTTCCCGCCAGCTATCCGTGATCGGCCTCCGTAACAATATCCAACAATCTTTCCATCGTATTCAGCAACTGCAAATTGCCAAGGATCAGCTAGCCGTTCAATTATACGAAACCAATGGCGAGCATCATGTGTCTTTGGCATTTTTATCAGATAATTATCGGGTATTAATCCGACATAGGAATCGCGCCAGGTATCCACGCGAACATCCACAATACCAGACGAATCAGAAGAAATCGCCGGTCTGATTTTAATTTCAAAGGAGTGGTCCACTAATCACGCCCAAAGCATATGAACATATAAACCCTAACGACCCATCAAACTAAATGTCGATGGCTTGGTGGTTATTTGCAAAAGTAAATTCCTAATGCTTAGTAAAGGAGGTAGAAATTTATTACCTTTTTCTCCCCAACACTGCCACAAAGAAGCCATCCGTTCCATGTTGATCAGGGGTCAAGCGTAACGTCTTATCGGCTGTTGGACATACTCCACCCCCTAAAGCACTTACTGTTTCCCGCCAAACATCTTTAATTGGAATTTGATAATAGTCTGGCCGCTGCTTGATAAATTTAAACACTCGTTCTTGATTTTCTTCCCATAAAAGGGAACACGTAACATAAACAAGCCTACCTCCCGGTTTTGTCAATCTAGCCGCATTCCTGAGGATATTGTCTTGTACTTTTATTATGCTGAGCAAATCGTTTTCCTCGTAACGAAATCGTAAATCAGGATTGCGGCGCCAAGTTCCAGTGCCAGTACACGGAACATCAACTAAAACTCGGTCGAAACGTTTCGAAAGCCGTTTCAAAAGGTGATGATTTGAATTAGTCAAAACCTTTCTTTCCACATTATGTAAACCAGCTCTGCTAATTCGATTAGCAGCCTTATTAAGCCGAGAACGAGAAACATCCATAGCCAATACTCGACCTTTATTGGCCATAAGCGCTGCCATAATAAGAGTTTTCCCGCCAACGCCCGCACAAAAATCTGCAACTTGCATGCCCGGAGCAACGCCAACTAATAAAGCCGCTAATTGTGCTCCTTCATCTTGTATTTCGATTGCTCCTGTCTTAAATAGTTCCGTCCCTTCTATACGGAGTTTTGATTCCGACCGTAAACCCAAAGGGGAATATGGTGTCTTCCTTGTTTCCAAGCCAAATGCGGATAAGGACTTAATTACGGAATCCTGTTTCAATTTTCGTATAGGGTTTAATCGCAAGTCAAAAGATGCCTCCTCTTTCAAACACGATAGGCAACTTTCATAATGGGAAGAAAACGTCGAAGCCAACCTAGAAGCTATCCAATCCGGACATTCAAAATAAATATGTTTCGGCATCGTATCGCTAAATAATGACTTTTTAGAAAGAGTATAATAAGCAGCAGTCTCTGTTTTAGTTAATCCAGCGGGTCCGTATAGAGATTTTCCCGAAAATTCTTCTGTGATTTCTCCAGTTTTCTTTCCCAAAAATGCTAATCCGGCGATAAGTCGCGTTCGAGAATTAGGTTCAACGTTTATTTGCTTTAACCACCAGTCAATGCGAAATCGACATCGTATTACTCCGTAAACTCTATTATAAATTGCCGACCGATCTTTAGCTCCCGCGTAACGTCTCATCCTTAAATAAGAGTTTATTATCCGATTGACGCTAGTTCCGCCCTTTTCAGCGAGCTCCAAAATTTCTATTACTGCAGCGTTCCGTGCAGCTGGTGTCACAAATTACGCCGATAGTTTGGTGCCTCGCGTGTAATAGTCACATCGTGTACATGACTTTCACGCAAACCAGCGTTGGTAATCCGTAAAAACCGGCTTTCCGTTTGCAAGGTTTTAATACTGCAATTTCCAGTATAACCCATAGCGGCTCTCAAACCTCCAATAAGTTGGTGTACTACAGTAAAAATTGGCCCTTTATATGGAACCTGCCCCTCTATACCCTCAGGAACCAATTTAAGATGATCAGCGACTTCTTCTTGAAAATATCTATCCGCGGAACCTCGTGCCATCGCTCCAATGGAACCCATTCCTCTGTAGGATTTATAGGATCTACCTTGATACAAGAATACATCACCTGGGCTCTCATCCGTGCCTGCAAACAGCGAACCTATCATAGCACAGTCGGCTCCGGCTGCTATCGCCTTCGCCAAATCCCCAGAATATTTAATACCGCCATCAGATATTACGGGTATGTTAGCCTTACCACATGCCTCAACTGAATCTAAAATTGCTGTCAATTGGGGAACACCAACACCAGCAACCATTCGGGTGGTACAGATTGACCCGGGCCCAATTCCAACTTTTACTGCGTCTGCACCTGCGTCGATTAGTGCTTTCGCTCCGTCACCAGTCGCTACATTTCCAGCTATTATTTGGGTATAATTAGATAACTTACGAATATTAGTCACCGATGAGAGTACATTTTCCGAATGACCGTGCGCCGTATCTACCACGATGACATCTACTTCAGCGTCGAATAATGCTTCAGCTCGCTCCAAGCCGTCACTTCCTATACCTGTTGCAGCGGCCACCCTTAACCGGCCCTGCTCATCTTTTGAAGCATTTGGATAATTTTGCGCCTTTTCAATATCTTTAACGGTTATTAATCCAACACATTGCTGAGAATCGTCAACGACTATAAGTTTCTCTATTCGGTGTTTGTGCAAAAGTCGTCGAGCCTCGTTAGGAGTAACGTTTTCCGTTACCGTAATCACACGTTTAGTCATAAGTTCGCTGACCGGCTGATCTTTTACAGAAGCAAAACGAACATCCCTGTTTGTCAATATACCAACCAAGCGATCCGAGCGTCTTCGCACCACCGGAATACCACTAATTTTATGACGCTCCATTAGTGCTAAAGCATCTGCCAATGTCTGGTCTGCGTGAATTGTGACGGGATTAACCACCATCCCTGCTTCAAACTTTTTAACTGCCCTAACTTCGGCAGCCTGACGCTCTATGGGCATATTTTTATGGATAGCTCCGAGCCCCCCGAGCTGGGCCATAGCAATCGCCAAGCGGTGCTCGGTTACAGTGTCCATAGCAGCCGAAATAACCGGAATCCCAAGATGGATCGTGGATGTCAACCGTGTGGCCGTGTCAACTAAAGCGGGTAAAACTGACGAGCGTGCAGGCTCAAGCAACACATCATCAAAAGTAAGAGCATCGCGAATTTTCATCCAAGCCTCCACCCCGCACGATGGTACCCAACTATACATCTCAAATCACGATAGCCCAGCAACATTTAACTTTTACCCAATTTATTATAAAGATTTCTGACCATAAGCCCGCTCATAACGTAAAATATTTATTTTCCTTTTCGAAATCCTACTGCGACAACATAAGTTTCTGGCGATTCGGTTCTGCTTGCCGCTGGTTTAGCATGTCTCACAAATTCAAAATCCTGCTTCATGCATTTCAACAAATTACGCTCACTCCCTCCTTTAAAAACCTTTGACACAAACCCACCACCGAAAGCTAGTACGCCAACAGCAAATTCGTACGCCGCTTCGCATAGGGCAATCGTTCTCAAATGATCGGTTGCAGCATGCCCGGTGGTTGGGGCTGCCATATCGCTAAGAATAAGATCAGTTCTGCCGTCTAAAGACAGGGCCAATCTATCTATTACCTCCATGGACATAAAGTCTCCTTTGACAAAACGAGTGCCAGGAATTGGCTCCATTTCTACTCTATCCAAAGCTGTCACTTGGCCGGTTCCGCCCTCTTTCAACACTTTTTTGGCAGCCACTTGCGTCCATCCGCCCGGAGCTGCGCCAAGATCAATCACCTTTTGTCCTACCTTGAAAAACGTAAATCGGTCATTCAATTGAAGAATTTTAAAAGCGGAACGAGACCGGTAACCCAGACGTTGTGCTTCTTGCACGTAAGGATCATTCAACTGACGATGCAACCATCGTTGCGAAGAAGAACTGCGACCTTTAGCAGTTTTGAGTTTGACTGCTTCGGCTCGAAAACCTTTTCCAAATTGACCGTTTTGAACAGTTGTTTCGCGTTTATGAGGCATTTAAAACATCCAAAACAATACTGGAAAAATTAAATTTTTCTTAGCAGGCCGCATAGAATACCCTCCCGCACGCCCCGATCCGCTACACAAATTTGGCCAACGGGCCATTTATTACAAATAGCCTCCAAAATAGCACAACCAGGGACAACTAAATCAGCTCTCTTATATCCTATGCACGGAAGACATGCACGTTTATCAAATGTCAGGCTTGCTAATTCTCCCGCTAATTTTCGAATTGTCGAAAAACTCATTAGTTTTCCATCCACTTGCTTTCTATCATAACGTTCCAAGCCCAAATGAAGTCCTGCGAGTGTGGTCATAGTACCCGAGGTTCCAATCATCTGGAAATTTTCTCTTTTATCGGTTGTTTCAATTTTGTAGTCTACTTCAAAACTCGCCAAGCTTCTTTCGGTTTCGGCAATCATTGCCTTATACCTTATTGCGTCAAAACGGTCTCCACCATGTTTTTCAAGGAGTGTAGCCACCCCAATCGGCATGGAATAAAATTTAAAGTCCAATAAACGACCAGTAGAATCACAGTACAACCAAGCGAGTTCAGTAGTACCTCCACCGATGTCAAATACAATAGAATGTGGAATATCTCTTGCTAAAAGGGGTAAACATCCAATAACAGCCAATTCCGCTTCCTCATAATTGCTTATGATTTCTAGATTTAATCCCGTTTCTCCACGGATTCGTTTTATGAACTCAAGACCATTCACTGCACGCCGACACGCTTCAGTAGCCACTGCTCTATAAGTAATCACCTGCCTGTCCGATATTTTATCTGCACAAATTTGAAGAGCATTGAGGGTACGGTTCATTGCTTGGACAGACAATTGACCATTTTTAGTTAGGCCTTCACCCAATCGAACGATTCGGGAAAACGCGTCAACGACCCTAAATCCATTCATGGTCGGGTTGGCTATGAGCAAGCGACAGTTATTGGTTCCCAAATCCAATGCGGCGACATTTTGACTTGAACCGGGAACCAAAGGCGCATCACCACTAAGTATTTTCTCAAGAATCATTGGACTTTCATTATTTAAGACTAAGTTGCATCTGGGAAAATTAGGGCGACGAGATATATTTATTAAGGTTTATTCATCCAAGGCCATTTTACGCTTCAAAAACAATTTTCAATCCGAAATTGATATTCAAATCCCGTTAAATGAAGATGTCTCTTTGCATTCATGGTGAACAAATAACTTTCACGGCAATCGGGGCGAAGGTGCAGAATATTTCCTTTTTGTTTCGGTCTTATAATTATACAACATCAAATCAATTTTTTTAATGTACATTATAAATTTTATATTTCACGAAACCATGATTTCGTCCGGTTGGTAAATCCCACCAACGACAGCATTACTGGAACTTCAACTAATACACCAATGACGGTAGCCAATGCTGCACCAGAATTAAGACCAAATAAACTAATTGCTACGGCGACAGCCAATTCGAAAAAATTGGACGTTCCGATCATAGCACAAGGCGCCGCTATCCGATGTGGAACCTTAAAATTCCATGCCGCAATATAAGCCAACGCAAATATTCCGTAGGATTGAATTACCAGCGGTATAGCTATCAACAATATCAACAAAGGCTTATCGAGTATTACGCCACCTTGAAAACCAAATAATAGTACCACTGTGGCCAAAAGCGCTAACATAGAAAAGGGTTTCAATTGGGCCGAAAATCTTCTTATTGCACTCTCGGAATCGTTTTTTTTAACCAGATATTTTCGCGTGACTATGCCTGCTATCAAAGGTACGACGACGTATAGTACTACAGAAAGCAGTAAAGTTTCCCAGGGAACCGAAATTTCAGTCACCCCTAACAGCAAAGCAACCATTGGAGCAAACACAAAAACCATGATTACATCGTTTACGCTAACTTGAACTAACGTATAGTTGGGATCGCCACCGGTAAGTTGCGACCAAACAAATACCATTGCCGTACATGGAGCCGCACCAAGTAGGATAAGACCAGCGATGTAACTCTCCGCATCTACTTGACTGATATAATCTGAAAACACATACCTGAAAAATAACACTCCTAATCCAGCCATAGTAAAGGGTTTGATCAACCAATTAATAACTAGGGTTATTATTAACCCTCTTGGTTGTTCAGCTACACGATGAATACTATTAAAATCCACGGCGACCATCATCGGATATACCATCGCCCAAATGAGAACCGCTACCACTATATTAACGTTAGCGTATTCTATCGTGGCCAGAGTTTGAAAAACCACTGGAACCGCTTGCCCAAACCCAATCCCAGCTATAATTCCCAAGGTCACCCAGATGGTCAAATAGCGTTCGAAAATAGACATTTACTCTCCATAGGGTCCTGACAGTCTAGGCTATTAATTGATAAATAATATTGGGGCTAATGTTAATAAATAAATTTAGAATTGCTATCAAATCTTCGCACCTAGAGCGAAAAAAGGTGGAAGGTGTCGCTACGATTTGAGCCAATGTCTATTGAAGTAGTCTTCGGACCCAAGTTGACATTTAAAAATCCTCTTAGAAATAATTCATCGAGCCCAAAACACTAGCCTAAAAGATACAGGAATCTATCAAAGTCCCTGTATCTGGAATATCAGTTCGACCATAACTTGAAAGAAGAGAACATCTGCGGACTCAGCGTCCCGCTCCAGGACGCCAAAACCGCACCATTAACCCAATTCTAACCACAACAGGAATCTCGATTGTTATGACAAAAAAGCAAACATTGCCAATCTAATTTGGCTATGTTTGTTTTCTTAATTATATGGTCACAAATACATCCGCTGTGCGGAGTTCGCCTAGAGTGGAGGCTCTATCGACCAATGATTGAAATTTTTCCGATAAACCTATTTCATCAATCGTTTTCCCCATAATTTCAAACGACTTAAACTGATAGGCAACGGTCATCATATTCATATTGTCACCAGTTAAAGGTACGGCAGCAGCAATCTCCATTCCATCAACATTCATGTTGTCAATTTCCTGGAGTATATCTAGAGCTAACTTTATGTTCGATCGCGGCATGTTATATCGACGCATATAGCTGATAGGATGATCAGCCCATCTTGGTTCACCAAAGATGGACCGCAATCCCACTCGACGAATAATTTCTCCGTGAGGATTTGCTTCACGTTCAGCCACCAAAGCGCTGTGATCCGGATCAGCATTTAGGGCAGTAACAGCTTTCCCCATAGCTGTCCAATTCTCTACATAAGCCATAAGAGCCACACAACCTTGTGAGGGTCCCGAGAAACCATTAGCGAGCCGAACACTGAAACCATGTTTTTCCATTAATGCTGCCCTTTGGCGCATTCGTCCAAGACCTAATTCTCTTTTTCCGTGCAATGGCCTTGCCACTGTCAGGTGAATTGCAACCATGCTATTTCTCCGTAAGTTACTGAAAGCGTTTTGAAATGTAAAAAGACTTACTTAATGCTCTTTAAACTTCCAAAGTATATACACTTTTAGCTTTGTAAACGTTCGTTTCCGTTAAAACACAATTGCAATTTTGTTATCGATAATAGAGCAGTCGGTGGAACTATCTGGAGGGAAAACCGAATAACCTCAGAAGTTCCACCGACGTAAGGAAGAAAGGCCAAAGCGCATTGACTTCCTCCCCTTGCTTTCTAGGAGTTGCCCCTTTCCTAGAAATCCATAATAACTTGGTCCAACGACTATTTCTAAAACGTTATTGGAGGCGTAAATGTGGGGGGAATGGAATTATTCTTGCCTCTTTAGCATCGCCAACGGGAAAATCGTCTTCCACAAAAGCTAATTTCAAATCGATTATCAAATCAGCAGAACTTAACTCTAAACCAATTGATTTAACATGAGGAAGCACTAATCTCGAGGCCGATTCTGGTAGCCAACTCCTGAGGCGTTGAAATGCCCACTTGGATTTATTTGCTTGAATAAAGGAGATCACGGACAATATGTCTTTTTCCCCATCACCAACCTCCTTGCATGTTGTGCAGCGCACATCAAAAGGATGAGTTGATGAAGTGGCTGTGGCTAACATTACTTCATCAAAAGGCTTTAGCGCCATCCCCACTCCCGCCAAATCGAAACCCGCTACAAGAATAGGTAACGGATTTCGTTTGTCCTTCACCGCCTTTACCCAATTGCGTATAGCAACCAATAAAAAGTGGCCACCTGTTCCCAGATCAGCTACTTTTAAGAGCCCATACCCTCCTTGTTTCCGGTTCATCGTTGCTAAATCGAAAAGTTTCGTATCACCTGATTCAACTTTCATGAATATCTCTTTCACAGAATTTCGAAAACTTAAGTCTCGATACTAGATAGATATTTCAGCATTGTCCGAGCATCACTTACAGCAAAAGGATCCCCAGTATCTTTAGTATCTTCGATAAATAATCCTTCTATCAAACTACTCCTTACAAGCATGGAATAGCGCCAGGATCGGTCTCCGAATCCTAGGTGTTGCTTGGGAACTAACATCCCCATTTCACGAGTAAAATCAGTATTGCCATCAGGTAACATTAATACGTCATCAACGACCCCTAACGTCTCACGCCATGCATCCATGACGAACCAATCGTTAACAGAAAGACAATAGATATCATCCACACCGTATGCTTTAATTTCTGACGCAAATTCCGAATAGCCGGGCAGATGGCTCTTAGAACACGTAGGAGTGAAGGCCCCAGGCAAAGCGAATATAACCACCGTACGCCCGTAAAAAATTTCACTAGATGTTAGTTGCTTCCATTCACCTTTCTCACGTATTGGGAAAACAGTATCAGGAACCAAGTCACCAACATCTTTATGATTAAGTTTTGTCATCTTTTTCCCTTAAAACGATTGAGCGATGTCAGATTTGATTGTTCTAGATAAACCAGCGCGGATGCCTGCAACGAAAGAGGCAATACCTGTAGTTCTAAGCGGCACATATGGCTTTAGCGATTGCCGGCATAGATGTTTAACCCTTAAGGCAGCGTTATGACTGATACAGTCTGTTGGAAACAGCACTGCATCAGCCTTTGCAACTGCTCGGGACAGTTCGTCCAGAGAACGTTCTATTCCGCCATCATGGTAAAGCAGTTGTCCATTCCATTGAGATACTAAATGTCTTAAATGATTTATTTTTGGCGGACGTCCGCCAACATAAAGAATGGAAAGGCCTCCTAGGTTGAATTCTTTGGATTCCTCTTCATCGGCTGTAGCGATTCTACTAAGCTCTTTTTCCAAAGATGTAATCTCATCCTCTAGAATTTTTATATCTGAAGAAAGTTCATTACATGTCGCAACCAATGAAGAATTCTCTATAGAATTTTTTTCTAGGTCTTCTTTCAGGTTCTGGATTTTCCATATAAAATTCTGCCGTTCATCACTGAAGGAATTACGTGATTTTAATGGCTGATCAAGTTTTTTGCTTAAGACCTCTAGACGAAGAGAACTATTCTCGTTTTGTAGAATATCTACTTCCGTATGTTTCTTCTTTATTTGAACTATATGACGTCGTTTTTCTTTTGATAACTGGTCTTCTAGCGCCGCAATTTCTTGTTCTAGACGACGAACATTTCCTATTCCGGCTCTATTTGAGGCACCCGCCAGGTGGGACAGCATGTGAACATCACCATACATAATCACACCAGTGGCATTATCCATACTGGGATGTGTCATAGCTGCCCAGTATGACCCTGGGATGTCTCCTCGCTCTAGGGCTTCATTCCAAGTATTTTTCAATTCTGTGGATGAAGATATCGGTCTGAAACGCCTGATTGCTGCAGCGTGTTTCCGGTCTAATAGTTTATTCAAAAGCTTGGACGCATGCGAAGAAGTCGCTGCTTTCTCCACGAAAGTGCTGTGTAATTTTAGATCTTTTCTATCGGTATCCGTACTAGGTAATCTTAGTCGGCGAGCAAGAACTCGAAGCTCCTGTAGCGTAAAGCAAGTACCGATAATAGAACAATGCCATCCCGTTTTAATTTCCCAAATCTTTTTCCGCTTTGAAAAATCCCTAACATGTTCTTTTGAGTGAACGAACTCATTCATCTCGTGCAGGCTCCAATGAAACATATTGAACAACAAAATTAATTTTATTGTCTGGTCTTAGATCTATTATCGACTTATGCACAGCATCCACTTGGAAGAAATCCGCGTCACAACAGGTCCGGTCCAAGTTAAATATTTGGCACCAATAGTCATCAGCTATAAATCTAAAAATCAACGATTACCCCCAGTAACGTGTGATGGCGACATCAATTTGATGTCATTACGAGCAGCGATTCTGCTTAGGGCGCGTTTTTTGAGTTTAAGCCGGCCAAGTTCCAAACCCCACCAGGCTTGAGTAAATTGCCCACGATGGGGACATCTTTTTTTCCTAGAACGTAATTCATGCATTGCTGCATGGGTGCGTGTGTTCATCCTTTGAAGGACAAGTCTAGCGGTTTCCTTGTCTGCAAAATCTAAAAAACATAATAATAATGCATCTATTGGGTCATCTTTATTGAACAAGCTAAGTGCTGAATTCGAGACTAATAATTCTATAAACCTTGATCGCCCTTCTGGAGTAATATTTAAGATAAATTTTCTACTCCCAGAATTTAAATTTTTTAGATAGCCTTGGCCTAAATTTCGCAAAATGCTTTTGTCTACGACATCGTTTGTCGGCTTCCAAAAATTTGGCGCTAAGGACTTAACGATTGGCCCAATTCCTCCACCGGCAATCGGTTTGTCCATCGTCACCCCTAATACAGCAAGGTCCGTCAATTCGGTCCTCAAGATAAATCCTCCAAATCTTTATTGCGACTGCGAGTCATTCGCAATACTATAGCATAAACGCGTTTTTATGAGGATGCAACTAAGAATTATTATCATAAATAGATTTGACGCCAGTCCCGAAAAATAAAATAAAACTTACGGTAACTATTCTACATGTTTTGTTTCGGTCTAGGGGTCATCGAACTTACCAGAAGCCGGATCGTAAACGAGCAACTTCCCCTCTCCAATATCATGCCACAGTGCATGCAAAGCCAAACTGCCCGATTCCACTGCATCCAGGACAAAAGGAAACGTAAGCAAATTCTCAATGGAGACTATAATACTTTGCTTTTCTAATTCCGAAATTCTCGATTCATGATCATCACCCGCGTGCTTTAAAACCCTATCATACGCTGGGCGCAGAATATTTAACCAATGGCTGACAAAGCTTGTTTCAACTGACCAATCTGTTTCTTTTGAATGAAGTTCATAACCGCCCCTGATACCCCCACAACCAGAGTGTCCCAGAATAATAATATGCGGAACTTTCAAATTAACTACTGCATATTCGACAGCAGCAGAGGTCCCATGAAATTCGTTATCTGCCTTAAAAGGTGGGACCAAGTTAGCTATATTTCTGTGAACGAAAAATTCCCCGTCATTTGCCCCGAAAATTGTCGTAGCATTTACCCTGCTATCACAACAGGAAATTAGAAGGCTTCCCGGGTTTTGGCCCTCCTTAGCCAACTTTTGATACCGAGATTTGTTGTCAATATAACGAGAAAACCGCCACTTTTTATACCGATCAATTAATTCAAGGGGTAAAATTGAAATAGCTTCTCGTTTCATATTAGATGTTCCAACCTTCTAAAACCGCACTGGTATCGTTAACAATAATTTCCCTGCACAGTTTTGAAAAATCATTTAAGATAACTTTTTTGAATTCGTGGATTCATTGCGTACATATACTCGTTTGCGTAATTTCAAACAAATCTGGCGTTTTCTTGCCAAGAAATAACCATTTTAATGTTTTAATAGTCATAAGTTTTTTTAAATATATATATCTATAACGGATACTTGTGCGAGAATAGTTTTGTCTAAAATTACAATTAACCAGATCCCCGACAAATACTCGATCTTGATTGTCGATGATGAACCGGATATCCACTCCGTCACGAAACTAAGTCTCCGCGATTTGCGGTACGGAGACCGTGATGTAGAGTTCCTATCTGCCAGTTCAGGCACAGAGGCGTTAGAAATTATTGCTGCAAATCCAACCATTGCCGTTACCCTACTAGATGTCGTTATGGAAACGGATAACGCCGGTCTGACTACAACTAAAAAAATTCGCAGCGAACTGGAGAATCCTTATATCCGCATACTTCTGCGAACTGGACAGCCTGGACAAGCACCTGAAAAAGAAACCATCGAAAAATATGATTTAGATGGCTATCTCCCGAAAGCCGAATTGAGCGCAACTAGACTTTTCTCGTCAGTTCGATCCGCTTTAAAATCATGGACAGAAGTAGTTCAACTCCATCGCCACGAGCGATATCTGCAAATCTTACATGAGAGAGCATTGGCACTGCATTCGTATGATCCACTTCTCATTACACTGTCTAATATCCTGGAAGCCGCTCTTGAGATATGCCCAGCTTCCCTTGGTGTTTTGGAATTGCATTCCTTTGAGTCGAATGGAAATCCACAGAACCATTTTATTCACCTGTCAACAGGAGAACAAGATAGCTCAAGCCTAACCGCTGCCGAAGAAATTAGAGTTAAAATCTCTCGCGACCTGCAAACGCAAAATTTAAAGCAAATCCAAAAGTACGACGATGGGATTCTTGTTCCACTCAAAGCACACCATGAACTTGGATATGGATGGATATTCCTCAATACTTCCGAGACAGACAATTTAACCGAGTCATCTCTCACGATGCTGGCTGGCCATGCGGCTAACTCGCTTTATTCTTCTGTTGCCGAAAGTATGCTTGCCGAACAAGAAGACGACATTGATTCCCTCGCCATCTAATAAATAGAGAGCCTCCAAAATGAGTACTGAAACTTCTACGGCGTCGCGTTCTACGACTGGGGAAAGCGCTTCCGCCACGATGGCTCTGGTTATGAGTACTTTCGCTTTCACTGTTTGTTTCGCTTGTTGGGTGATTAACGGAGTTTTAATTGCCTTCTTGGTAAGCAATAAAGTTGTCAGTTTCAGCACTAGTGAAATAGGTTGGCTATTAGCTACCCCAATTTTAACCGGAGCCATTAGTCGCGTCCCTTTAGGAATTATGACAGATATCTATGGTGGGCGGACTATTTTCTTCATATTAATGTTACTTACGGCCATTCCACTTTATCTAGTCTCGTATGCGTCAGAGTATCGGCACTTCCTCCTTGCAAGTCTGGGATTCGGCCTAGCGGGGGGCGGTTTTGCGGTTGGAATTGGATATGTCGCCACCTGGTTCCAAAAAGAAAAACAGGGCACAGCGCTTGGAATTTTTGGCATGGGTAATGCGGGGGCTGCCGCTACAACGTTGATTGCCCCGTCGCTCCTTGTCTGGCTTACAAACAGTGGTGCAGATTTAGCCCAATGGAGAGTTTTACCCCAGATCTATGCAGCTTTGTTAGCGTTAACAGCCCTAGGGTTTTTTATTTTCACGCGTCCACGTGTTGGCCATACATCACAACATCAAACTTTAAAGGACCGTTTGGCTCCACTTTATAGCATCACTGTTTGGCGCTTCGGCCTTTATTATTTTCTTGTTTTTGGCGCATTCGTAGCGATTGCTCAATGGCTAGTTCCATATAGCGTGAACGTTTACCAGATATCTATTATCCAAGCTGGTCTTTTAGCCTCTTTATTCAGTTTGCCCTCTGGCGTCATTCGAGCCATAGGGGGATGGTTATCCGACAAATTTGGTGCCCGCTCTGTCATGTATTGGGTATTCATGAGCTGTGCTATTTCGTTTGTAGCGCTAGCAATACCAAAAATGGTTATTGACTCTTCCGGACGCGGGATCGTTGCAAAAGATGCTGGCGAAGTCACAGAAGTTTCAGAAAACGTCGTTAGAATTGGAAATACAGACTTCAAATTAATATCCCGTCCTAAACAAACCCCTGCAGAGATGGATAAGGGAGAAACATTTTTGCCACAAGTAACGCAGTGGCAAACACCCGTCGTGAATTTGGGTCAAAAAGTAAAGAAAAGAGAGTTAATTGCAACTGGAGTAACCAATATTTTTTACCCAGCTAACTTATGGGTGTTTAGTTTTTTTATTCTTATCATTGGGGTAGCAACCGGAATTGGCAAGGCTGGGGTATACAAGTTTATCCCTGACCATTTCCCCGATAATGTTGGTGCGGTAGGAGGCATGGTTGGTCTTCTAGGAGCACTTGGCGGGTTTGTACTGCCACCCGTATTTGGATGGTTATTGGAAGCCACCGGATTATGGTCCAGTTGCTGGATAGTGCTTGCCATTATATCAATCGTTTGTCTTAGTTGGATGCATCGCGTCGTGCGCCAAATGCTTGCTGCAGAAGCGCCCGAACTTTCCCAAATGATAGAGTTTAGGCCACGCACTCAATTATCGGGGTTGGTTGCGTCGGCAAATTCCGGAAACAACAGCATTGAAGATATTTTAAAAAGGGTACCCATTTTTGACAATTTAAGCCAAACTGAACTTACACTTTTATCTGAAATAGGAGCATATAATTCTATCGAAGAAGGAGTGAAACTGTTTGATGAAGGCGAGACGGGCGATACCGCCTATATCACTCTTCTTGGAAAAGTTAATATCTTTCGAACCGACGAAGGTGGAAACGAAATTGTCCTGGCATCACTCGGGCCTGGGGAAGTTTTTGGGGAACTTGCTTTAATCGATAGAGAACCAAGGTCAGCAAGCGCTATAGCAACTATGAAATCAGAAGTTTTCGCAATTGCTCGTGACGATTTTATTCACTTAATGTCAACCTCGCCCCGTCTACTAAACGATCTCATGGTAGGTATGACAGGCCGCATCCGCCAAACTAATCAAGATTTCTTTGACGCCATGGTTCAGCAGGAAAGGATCCGGAATAAGGGAGAAATAGACCGACATAGGATGATCTCACAAATGGTTACGGGTGTAGCACACGAGATCAATACACCAATTGGAATCGCAACACAGGCAGCAAGTATAATTACAGACGATCTCAGCCCGAGGCGGATAGAATCACTGGCTAAAGATGGTAAAGCCGAAAGCCAGCTTAAAAACGTAGCGGAAGCTGCTCAGCTTATTCAAGACAACATCGTCAGAGCAGATACGCTGATAAAGTCGTTCAAAAATCTATCAGTTGGTCAACTTTCGGAGACACGCGAGAAAATAAACATTGCCGAGCTGATCGGTGAGCTAGCGGACCTTTATAAGTTAAAAGCCCAAGAGTCCAAATTAACGATTG
Organism: uncultured Thalassobaculaceae bacterium; assembly: GCA_964483985.1. Taxonomy (GTDB): domain Bacteria; phylum Pseudomonadota; class Alphaproteobacteria; order Thalassobaculales; family Thalassobaculaceae; genus CAZADS01. The sequence continues at coordinate 5,709 of CAZADS010000086.1, read as the reverse complement.
ATACATTCATTGAACTGACTGAGACCGAATGCATTTGGGATGGTTATCCAGGTCTCTTTTCCCAAATCATTCTAAACCTCATCACCAACGCCGATCTACACGCCTATGACATAGCATCACCCGGCAAGATACATATCACGGTAACATCCACGGAAGACACGTTTTGTATCATTGTTCAAGATTACGGCTGCGGTATTCCAGAAGCAAACCTTGAAAAGATTTGGGAACCCTTTTTCACAAGCGCGCGTGGTAAAGGTGGAAGTGGGTTAGGTTTGTCCATTGTCCGAAATATAGTAACAGTCTCTCTAAACGGAGAGATCCGGATAGCTTCCGAAGAGGGAAAAGGTACCACCCTCACTATTGTGTTACCTAAAACTGCTCCATTGGATGGATCTTTCAATCAATAAGGATGGAAACCTTAAAATGTCCAATACTCTGCCAATAATAGAGCATGCCGAAGTCCTTGAGGACAGTTTGGGAATTCCCAAATACGTATCTAAAAACCAAACCAAAATAGGTCCGACACCTTATTCTTGTAGTTTCTGCGGTGTGGGCGACAGCGGTTTCCTAACAACTCCAAAATCCGAGACTAAAGCGTTACAAACGGAACTTCCCTCAGGGGAGGGATATTTTCGGATTACTGAGCAAGATCAAACCACCCAATACAATGTAATCGCTGACTCTAAAAGCTCTATTAAAATTACTGCAGATCGCCCACTGGCGTCCAAAGGAGAGGTAGTTAGAGGAGAGTTAGAAATAGGCTCGTTCCAACAGGTTGTTACTGCTAGAGTTATAGAGAGCACAAAAACCCTACATAATCTTTCCAGCCAAACTCTAGCGTTGTATTCAGGTGACATAAAGGTCAAAGACCGCTCTGTCCAAGAAACATCACCAACCTCAGGTTGTGTAAAACTAAAGCTATCTATGAGCTCGCAGAAACCTGTATTCCCCATCCATGTAGCTCCAAGCGTACTAGACCCAGACACTGGCGAACGTAAGGTAATCTCGTATCAAGAAGCAATTGAGCGTTTCGCCAATATGCTCCTTGAGCATCGTCTCAATATTGGCAACACATTATTTTACGCGTGTGGGCAAATTGATTATTTTAGTATTTTTGCCGTCCAGGAAGTCTTTCGGTTGCTTGGAATACGGAATCTCACTGGTAATGCTGAGCATTGTTTGAACGCGGGTGCCGTTCACAATGAAATATTAACCGGTCAAGAAGGGCCCTTTCTTACCATTGATCAAAGTGTGACAGGAGACAATCGCTCATATCTTTTAAATGGTTGGAATGGTTCGGTCACCCATCCTCCAGTCTATAGATCAATTGCGCGCCGGGAAGATTTCGATGCCTTTTTAATAGAAGTGCAAGTTACTGAAACTGCCGTCGAAGTTGCCAAGAAACTTGGTGCCGACCGAGTGATATTGATCAAACCTGGGACAGATCCCCATCTCGCATTGAGCGTCGCGAATCAAATTCTAGCGGAGCATAAAGATGCTATTGAAGAACGATTCATAACCCAGTTTAGTGACCCAGATAGTTATGATCAATTTGTAAAACTTGCCTCTTCCACGCGTTTTGAGGCACGTCATGTAGCCGAAAGAATTGCCCCAGAGCCAGATTACGCCGACCGTATCGAAAATGGGATACGGTTAATCGCTAGCCGATTTTCGGACCCCAAAATTGTACCTATTAACATCCCATCTGTAGGTCTTTCCCAATCAAGTGGAGTTGTAGCTCACTGTATTTGGGGATCAGTGCTCGCGATGCTTGGTAAATACGGCCTCAAGCCCGATGGGCAACCAACCGGAGGCACACTTCGAGTCCCAGGGCAAATTAATGCTGAATCTGAAGTCCAAGGGTTGTCGCGTAAATATTTCATGGGACGTATCTTAATAGAAGACGCTTCAGAAGCGGCCGTACGAATGGATCTACCGTCAGACGCATATCAACCCGTTATTGATGACGAACCCCGCGCAGCACTAGATTATGCAGAATCGAGTGAAAAACCCGAATTGTTTGTTTTTTTTGGCACCCATTTTGAAGCCAATATGATGGATCGAAAGAAATGGGTGGAAAAGCTGCTGAACTCAAAAAATCCAATGGTTGTGGTGGACCCAATACCAGATCCTTTTGCTGTTAAACATGCCGAATTAATTATTCCATCCCCACCACACATAGCGACTACTAAACTCTACCAGAACGGTGAGTGGAAAATGTCGCTTTCCGTCCCTGGAAAAGTCCGCGCTGACCAAACACGTAGTGACGCCACCATTTTATATGATGTTATGGCCCAGATAATCGTGCGCCTGGAAAATGATGACACGTTACTCCAAAAACACGCAGACTTAGCGAGACATTTGGAATCTGGATATTTAAAAAATAGATTTTGCGACGGCAAAGACGGTCTCGTTAGAATTGAAGGAGAGGTAGACAGAACACAGCTTTGGAATCGTATTCAAGACTACATGTCAGGCGGAAATGGACCGCTTTATTGCCGGCCAGAACATAGTGACGGTGAGGCAATCACCTGGGATGAGCTAGTTGAACAAGGCGCAATAATTTATGGTGGTGTAGGCAAAAACCGTTATGTTTTGGATTACGAGAAACCAAATCATCACCCTTTTTCCGATATTTACCGGCAACCCCGTCAATTTCAATTTTTTACCCCAACCGAAGATGATTTGCATTTTCCAAGTGGGATAGTTTTTAATTCTGGGCGATCCTCACTGTCGACTAACAGAAAAGCCATACAATTTGCGACCAGCACTTTCAATTCGGGCAAGGCAACCCCGGCTGTAAATATGCCGGACGAAAATCCTTGCCACATATCACCGGCACTAGCGGAACGAATGGGTTTCCAAACGGGCGACCGTGTAAAAATTACTGGGACAGTGACCGAAAATTCTGTGGAACTCCCTATTATAGTAACAGATCGAGTTAAAGGAGACACAATTTATGCTAGCTTTCATAAATCCAGGGCGCAAATAGAGGACGGCCAATATATCAACGATGTAACGTCTGCCATAGAACGTTGTGGCTATTGTTCACAAACACGCGTGAAATCCAATGTGGTCCATCTTGAAAGAATTGCAGCTCACCAATCTGCTAATGTTCCTCTGAATAATGGAGTTTGTGGTGCTCGCATAGATACAACGTTAATTGATCCCAAAATGGACCTTCCTATTTGGAATGGGCAAGAAACACCGCTTTTTGTCACCGAAATAATTCAAGAAACACACGATGTTTCTACCTACCGATTGCAGGGTAATCCGCTATGTAAGTTTGTTTATTGGCCCGGCCAATTTTGCAGCTTAGTACTGAATATCGATGGAAAAAAAGTAGTGCGGTCTTATACGGTATCTTCCACCCCGACTCGCCCCTATGTGCTTGAAGTCACGATAAAACGCGTCCCAGGCGGACTAGTTTCAAACTGGCTCGCCGATAACCTAAAAGTTGGCGATCGGTTAGAAGTCGCAGGCCCCAAAGGAAAATTCAGTTTAATACCCGGTAAAGTACCAAAGAAAATTCTGTTCCTTGGTGCTGGCAGCGGTATTACACCAATGATGTCGATGGGACGGTGGTTATGCGACGTTGCGGCAGATATCGATATTCAATTCTTTAACTCGGTTCGAAGCCCAGACGATATCGTGTTCAAAAAAGAAATTGAATATATGGCTGAGAGATACGCTATGTTTTCATCCTTCGCACTTTCGGCAACGCGTGGAACTAAAGGAGAATGGCAAGGCATGTCGGGGCACATAAGTGAACCGATGCTAAACCTGGTTTCCCCAGACCTCCATGAACGAGAAATTTATATGTGCGGCCCCGAGGGTTTTATGAATGCAGCAAAAGAATTATTGGCAAATATGAATTTTGATATGTCGCGCCTACACTCGGAGAGTTTTGGTGGCGTTAGAACATCAATCTCTGAAAAATTATCGCCATTGGGCGGTTCGGGAGATGGAATTGTTCAGGATCACGCTGGAGATATGCCGATTGAATTTTGCGCAGCTGGTGTTACCGCACAAACAGATGGTGTTTTACCACTCCTAGAGATAGCAGAAGACAATGACATTGATCTTGACTACGGCTGCCGGACAGGCCACTGCGGGGATTGCAAAGTAAAAGTGATAAGTGGTGACGTTCAAATGAGTACTGAGGACGGGCTTGAGCCAGCCGAGAAAGAACAGGGATTCGTTTTAAGTTGTGTTGCTTTCCCGCGCGGGCCTTGCTCTTTGGACGCCTGATAGTATCACCAAAAGCATACTACATTCAGTTTACGACTGAATTACTGCTTGGGATTGGATTTACTTATCCATCAAACTAAGACCATTGTACTCGCGCCACGGCAAAAGTTGAGCAGTAAAATACGTCTCTCTTGCCACCTGGAGTAAGAAACATCCCATTGGCGACACGAGAGCCCGTACTTACAGTATCTATTATCTCGCCTGTTGGAATTTCGACAACAATTAGTCGGTCATCCCCATTATGAAAATCATTTATAACTAGTTCACCCGTCTCCGGGAAAACTACTGGCTGCATAGACGGGCGTGCCTCTATCGTCCAAGCTATTTTCAATCCAGCTGGGCTGTCAACAATTCCCGCTAAGCCACCATTAATACTATCCCAAGCGATGCATATACCATATTCCGGCACGAAAACGGGAGGTGCAATAATTCCTCCGCCAGCCCTATTAAACGGACAAATTTCGTCTATTCGACCGTCCATCAGGGAAATTTTAAGCAATCTGAGTTTTCCTGACCACGGTGCCGGACGACGCCAACTTAATCGCTTTTCTGGCTTATCAAAACGACCGTTAGGGTGAACCCCGTATATAGCCCTCAAAGAGTCTATGTCACCATTGTCCATCAACCAAAGAGAGCCCTCAGAAATACAACCGTCCCATGCCAAGCCCTGAGTGCCACTCTCCTGCCGATATTTTGGCGACCAATTTTTATCTATTTCCATTTTTTCTGAACCAACCCGAATTCGCCATACGCGTTCTATTCCAGGAATATAAATAAACTCTTCGTCCCCGATTCGGTCACTCGCAATCCGGCCCATGGAACCTTCTGGCAATAAAAGCGGTTCCCCCAAAAGTTCCAAACCATCTGCGGTCAATCGTGTGATGGTGGATGATCCCTGTCCCGACAAGCGCAAATCTTTAGTGACGATGCTACCATCCCCGAGAATTAAAAGCCCGTTATGGGCCTGATCTACCGGAAGTCGACGCTCTTTCACCACCCAGCAGTCTCGGTCAAGCCGATGAAGGTAGCAGCCATTAACTTTATAAATATCGCCTTTCTCATGAGCAGCGATGGCCCCACACCATACATGACCTCCGGCTGGTAGTTTGGGGGATTCTGCGATAGGATCTAAAGTATCTGGATCAAGCCTTTGAAGCCAACCAAAAGGATCGGGGCCAGACCAAGAGGGCATCGTTCCCCCCAAATAGATTTCCTCAGGACCGCGACGAATAACCATCACATGCCATCTATCATCAATCCTTGTTATAACTCTAGAACGCCCATTCCGCGCTTGGAGTCCACCTTCAGCAGCTTTTTGACGTCTATTTCCACCACATTCCACGGGCCATGGGGAATTATAATAACCCGCTAATGAAGAAAGCCTATCCTGAAGGGTAATCAATTCACTCTCCGATCTCTTCCTTCCCAAAAACGTTGACGCAACTCAAATTTTTGAAT
>CAZADS010000085.1:0-5102 GCA_964483985.1 uncultured Thalassobaculaceae bacterium | reverse complement strand
TGGTCGACACGGACTTGGCGTGCTGTCTATCGGGGCTGGTTTGCCCGGTGGACCGGAGGCTTTGGCCGGACTATGGAAAATTGCCGAGGAGACCGCCGCCGAGCATGGAGAGGTAATGGACCGAAAAAACTGGCGAGTTGTGGTCGTCGCTCATTTAGCAGAGGACACGGAACAAGCACTTAGGGAAGTTCATCAGGGTGAAAGGGCAGAAACACTCAGTTATTTCGCTGAAACCCTTGGCCGACCTCCTGGCCGTTCTGAAGACCCTATTAGAGACGGTGTCAAAATGGGTACAACGCTAGTTGGATCACCAGAGGTCGCTATAAAGGGTATAGAGCGTCTACTGGAATTAAGTGACGGGGGTTTTGGAGGTGTTATGTTTAGGGCCCACGAATGGGCAAATCGAGAGCAAACTATGCGCAGTTATGAATTATTTGCCCGATATGTCATGCCTCGGTTTCAAGGTTCTTTGGATACACTTCAAGCATCCAATACTTTCACAAGAGAAAATCGAGTGGAAGTCGTCGGTAGAAATGTTGAAGCGGTTCGTCGCGCTTTCACTGATACCGGTCGCGCGGTACCAGACGCATATCGAGAACGTACGCTTGGCATTCAGGATATGGATCCTGATCCTCCCTCTCCGCCCAAAAAATGAAAGACTAAAGAAAAAAACAGGAGATATCACCTATAACATTTAAAAAAATATTTTCGATTTATTTGACGGAAAAACCAATGTTGCGCACCGATACTTTATTAGAAGTCTCCGTATCATCGCTATCAGCGCTGATTAAAATTTGAATTACTGGGGATGGCTTTCTTCCAAACGCCCGCTGGTGATCATTTAATACATTAACCTTTTCCTTCAACCATTGGTTATTAGGCGCAGCCTCATTACGTTTTATAATCATAACATTCACCCCTCCTAAAAAAGGGCTTTGAACCATCTCATCGGGTTTTCCAAAACCGCTCCAAACATAAGACAAAACACGACTTGGCGCATCATTGCCTCGGGTCATTTCAATCACAGGTCTCAGCAACCGCTCAGTGGATGACGCAGTTGCTGAATCATAAGAAAATGTTACATATATCGCCACCGCCCGATCATCTTTACCTTTTGTTGTAAGATCAGAAATTTGGACAGGTTCTTCAACTTTCCATTCCCACGTCATAAAAGGGAACAAAGAAAGATTTTTATGCATTGTTTTGCTGATCAAAGAAACGCTTTTATCCGTTTCAATCTCAATACAATTAGCGCCACATGAACGAAATTGGTTAGGTTTTTTATTATCGAAGGTAATTTCTTCCCAACCTCTTTTCCTCAATTCTAGTGACAGACTATCCCCTTGTGCCACGCAAACGGGCGCCGCTGAAAGAACCGCTAAAAAGGATACAACTAAGCCCGACTGCCGCACGAATATCAAATTATTTTCCATAGACCGACGATTCGGCTTTCGAAATATCGCCTAGCAATTCACATTTACGAGAGCAAACATATTCAGGCCGGGGACTTTGTATAGACCTCGGTTTGTTAGACATAGAATTGTAAACGAAATATATCTGCCATCTAGGCCTAGCACCCATATTATGTCCCGAGCAATGTAAAATTTCCGGATGAAACATTATAGCCGTACCAGGGGGACCAGTAATTGGCACAGGATCCCCCAACTCTTCAATCAGTCGTATCATTTCAGAACGAGGAATCCGCCACAGCCCATAAGAAGTTGTTGTATCGTCAAAAACTGGCTCAATTAATCCCCGCTTATGAGAACCGGGGATGAAATAAAGACATCCACTTAGTTCGGACGATTCTCCCAACAGGACACAGCAAGTCGACAAGTTATTGGAAGGTGTTCCGTCTTTTATCCAATATCCGTAGTCTTGATGCCATTGCCAAATTTCACCATCAATAGCATCTTTAAGATTAAGCTTACTATGGTATATATATAAATTTTTATCGCCAATAATTTGCCGCATTGCATCCAGTATTCTGGGAGCGCGCGAAGCGCGATGGAAAGGTTGGGAAAACGTTGGACTGTCTGCATCATGCGTTCGGAATATCGTCCGTGTCACTCCGGTTTTTTCACGAACGACGTGATCTGTTTTCATTCTTCCCAAACGATCCAAATCGTGGCACATCAAATCGACCTCAGTTCGGGAAAACAGATTAGGAATGATAACAAATCCATTTTCATGATATTGGTCAAACTGGGATTTATTTAGAAGCATTTCCAAATTCCCTTAAATTTTTTAGTATATTAAGAGCAGTTTACAAATTATCGCAACCTACCATTAAGAGTATCTACTTATGAGCCAACCTATTCAAACCGATCCAATAACGGGCCTTAAAGTCTTCAACACTCGCGCAGCCAAGGCTACGGAGAAAATTACGGGGAAGGGATATTCCATCGTAAATGACCAAGAACTAACAACACTACCTCCCCCTCCTTCTGGGGCTATCTTCAACGCTGAAGAGCAAGCAAAGTATTTAGAATTCAAAGAAGCCAGAAGAGGTGCAGCAGACTATATGACCATGGAAGGAGAGTTTAGCAAATATTTAGAGGACGTTTATTCAGCGCCACCCATTGAGAGGGAAGCTCTAACTGATGAGTGCGAAATATTTGTTGTAGGGGCCGGCTTCGCTGGTCTTCTTCTATGGCACAAATTACAAAGCGAAGGGTTTAGGGATGTAAGATTTTGTGAAAAAGGAGGCGATGTAGGTGGTACTTGGTATTGGAATAGATATCCTGGAATCGCTTGCGATGTGGAGTCCTATAGTTATCTTCCCCTTCTTGAAGAGATGGACTACATCCCTACAATGAAATTCGCTGCCGGATTTGAAATTATGGAATATTGTCAGAATATGGCGGAAAAATTTAATTTTTATGAGCGTTGCCTTTTCCATACCACTGTCGAAGAAACTGTTTGGAATGAAAAGACTGGCAGATGGACAGTTAAAACAGATAGAGGAGACAAAATTCGAGCACGGTTTGTTATCCTAGCCAACGGTATTTTGACAACACCTAAATTAGCCAGAATTGATGGGATGAAAAGTTTTTCTGGCGAATCTTTTCACACTTCTCGATGGGACTACAACATTGATTTGCAAGGTAAACGAGTGGGTATCATTGGGACAGGCGCGACAGCCGTGCAAGTAATTCCCGAGATAGCAAAAGTTGTTAAAGAGTTGTTCGTTTTTCAGCGAACACCATCCTCCATCGATGTCCGAGACCAACGACAAACAACACAAGAGGAAATTAAAACGTGGGGGAATGAACATGGTTGGGCTAGGGCCCGTCGTGAACGATTAGCCAAAATATCCTCGGGAAGAACCGCGCTAAAAGGCAACGATGATTTTTTATCTGGAAAAATAGACTATTTAAAGGAGCGTAAAAAACACGCGAAACCATTATCCCAAAGAGAACTTATTCAAAAACAACTTAATACCAACTTTCGTATTATGGAGCAAATAAGAGCGCGAGTTGACGCCGTGGTGAAAGACCCTAAAACAGCTGAAGCATTAAAACCCTACTATCCTTATGGCTGTAAACGTCCCGCATTTCACGATGAATTTTTACCAACATTCAACCTACCACACGTATCACTCATTGATACAGCCCCCGTCGGTGTAACCAAGATTAACAAAAATGGGGTGGTTCATCAAAATAAGGAATATGCATTAGATGTATTAATCTATGCGACCGGGTTTCAATGGATGGCTACTTCTACCTTTAATATGATAACAGGCCGGAACGGTCAAACACTCCAGAAAAAATGGCAAACAGAGGGAACGAAAACGTTCCTCGGGCTACATAGTAATGGCTTTCCTAATCTATTTATAATTTCCGGTCCCCAAGGGGGAGGTGGCCAATTCAACTTCACCCGAGTGATCGACGCGCATGCCGATTACGTAGTATGGATGTTAAAAACATTGCGGAAACGAGGGTCAGATATCGTTGATATTAAAAAAGAGCCGGAGATAGAGTACGCAGAACACTGTCGCACTGTTGATATGAACACCCAACCATTGCGGGACTGTATCTCGTATTACAATGGTCATGGGGAAGGCGAACCGGGCAGTCTAGCTTATTATGGAGGAGCCCAAAAATGGCATGAGCTCCGGCAGGCGGCTCAAAATTCATTACACCCCTATGTTTTCAGTTCGGCCTCAGAGTGATTTTAAAATCACGGATATTAAGTTACATAAGCAACTAATGAACTAATCCTAGAATTGAGACCAAAGTTAATTTGTTTTTTAGTAAACTGACTCGCTTTGTTAGTGCTCCATTCGGATTTTATATTCCCTAATTGCTCTTCCGAAAGCACGAAACAAAGCACCGTTAATTGGATTCAATTTTGGGTTGTGTTCAGCATGCCACTGAACTCCAAGAGCAAAGGCGGAGGCATTCGCGATACGAATGGCTTCTATTGTCCCGTCTTCTGCCAATCCCTCTACAACCACGCGTTTTCCTGGGTCTAGAATTCCTTGACCGTGAAGCGAGTTAACCCGGATAGTATCTTGACCAAAAAGTTTAGCAAAAACGCCTCCTGAAATAAGATGTATATCGTGCCTTTCCGCAAATACCACTTTAGGATCAGGATCGATATCACCATTTTCTAGCCGAGGGGCCCGATGATTAATTCGCCCGGGTAACTCGCTAATTTCTGGATGAAGTGTACTACCAAACGCAACAGCCATTTCTTGTATACCACGGCAAATACCCAAAATTGGAATACCTTTCGCAACGCAAGCTCTAACTAGATTTAGAGCTATTTTATCTCGATCCTCATCATAGGGCTCGTAACTTGGACCTGGATCTACATTAAAATGGGACGGGTGCACGTTTGCACGTCCACCAGTAAGGAGAATTCCATCCACCACCTCAAGTAATGAAACGACGTCGGTAATGTCTGGGGTAGCTGCAAAAATGAGAGGCAAGGCATCAGCGACACCTGAAACGGCAGAAAGATTACGTTGCCCAACTCTTTGCGCAACAATACGGTCTTCAATAAGATGTTTAGACCCTATAACCCCGATAATCGGCTTCGCCATTAATCGCTTCCTATACCCACTCTTTATTCACTCACCCTAATGACTTGGGGAA
>CAZADS010000084.1:0-13024 GCA_964483985.1 uncultured Thalassobaculaceae bacterium | reverse complement strand
CCCAGGTTGTGTCATTAACTGCCTTCCAGGAAGATGCGGCTCGGCCAAACATCTTATCCATTTTTGGCGTCCAATCGGTTAACCGGTCAAAAATTTGCCCAAGCATCCCATTGTTTGGTCCAAGATTATGAAAATATGGGTCAATCGATGAAGGTTCTGAACGGATTCCAATAACTATATCCGCACTGTGTACGGGGGTTGAGAGCGTTAATACCGCTAATGCGGCAAGCCCTAATTGACGCAATGGTTTCATTTTTACCTCCTGTACGCTCCATTTTTGCCTACCTGATACTCTCTTTATCACTTTAATACTCGCACCAACCAGCAGATTGAACAAGAGGTTGCTTTTACAAAAGAATGCATTAAGAAAATATAGAGATGTAGGAGCATGATCTCGCATATTAATCGTTCGAACGGGTGCATTTGGGAAAAATTATTGTGATTACTAGCTTAAAAATAATAGAGAAATTTGTGGTCTGGATAGGATTGTTAGCCGGTTGGATGTTGCTATTACCTATTATATTTTCTCGATTTTATGACATAATAGCTCGCCAATTCACAGATGTTCAGTCTACGGTTATACAATTCATCGAGTGGGACGGTTTTTTTCTACTGGCGTGCCTTATTTTTGGGTTCACGTATTTTCGGGATGGACATGCCAGAATAGATATAGTTAGGAATAAATTTTCGACACGAACAATCGCTCTGATTGAAATTTTCGGAATTGTTCTTTTACTCTTCCCTATGTGTTTTGTTTGCATGATCTATGGTTTTCAGCACGCTTCAATCGCTCATCACTTTAAAGAAACATGGTGGTTGCCATTTGCTGAAGGCTGGATGCGAAAGTCAATAATACCGGTTGGGTTTTCATTGCTTTTTCTTTCCGGGCTGGTTGTTCTCGTCCGCAATATTGAAGTTCTAGTCAAAGGCAATGGGTACCCTCAACCAAAACGGCCCGAAGACATCTTGTCAAACGGCGAAAATAATAACCAATAATCGTACGGTTTTTCGAAATACATGAATTTAATGTTTTCCCTGCTTATTATTCTCTCTTTATGGACGTCGCTATGACCGAATTCCTGAATGACTACATTCCCGTTTTTATGTTAATTTCATTCGCTATTCTGATCTTTACCGGCTTTCCCGTAGCCTTTCTTCTTGGCGGCGTAGGTATAGTTACAACCTTGATAGCGTTATTTGCTGGGATCTTTCCAGTGGATGCTTTTTTCACAATACCTCTCAGGATTTTTGGAACATTCTCACACAGCTACATTTATCCGGCTGTGGCTATGCTTTTATTTATGGGAGTGGCGCTTGAACAAAGCGGTATTTCTAGAGAAATGCTAAAATGCCTGCATTTTTTATTCAGAAGAATACCTGGCAGTTTAGCAGTATCCGTGACCGTAATAGGCGTTTTACTAGCTCCTACTGCTGGAATGGTAGGTGCTTCCGTCAGCATGTTAACACTGGTTGCATTACCAACGATGATTGAAAGGCGTTATCCTATACCGGCAGCAACCAGTGCAGTCGCGGCTGGCGGTACTCTGGGTCTAATATTACCCCCAGGATTGATGTTAATTTTTCTGGCAAGTCGATTAGACGTAACTGTGGGAGAAATGTTTCTCGCAACAGTAGTTCCGGGTCTATTGTTAGTTTTTATTTATATAATTTATTTCATCGCCTTTGGCGTTTTAAACCGGGAAATGCAAAACACCCGTCACGTAGAAGAAGACAATATTTCTGTTATTCAGTTAATTTTATATATTTTCAGAAGCTTGGCACTTCCAGCAGCTTTGATTGCCGCTGTTCTGGGCTCTATTATCGGCGGTTTTGCAACGCCCCCGCAATCTGCGGCGGTAGGTGCAGTTGGAAGCCTACTTCTTATGATGCTCAATGGTTCCTTCTCTTTTAAGAAACTTCATATAGTTATAAGGGGCACACTAGAAATTACGGGAATGGTAATTTTAATCGTTATGGCAGCTTTGATTTTTTCTTATCCATTTCGATTTTTTAATGGAGACGAGTTGGTCAGAGATTTTATTGGAATACTCGGGTTTGGGGATTGGGGAGTTTTGTTAACAGTCTTAGTCATCATTTTTATACTTGGTTTTTTCATTGACTGGATTGAAATAACCGTAATCACTATTCCGATATTCTTTCCGCTCTTAAAAATACTAGATTTTACTCCTTACACTGGCTCTCCCACACTTTCGGTAATTTGGATCGCAACATTATTCGCCCTAGTCCTTCAAACTTCTTTTCTTACACCACCTTTTGGTTTTGCGCTTTTTCACATCAGGAGTGCAGCACCATCATGGGTAAAAATAAGTGATATTTATAAGGGTGTTTTACCTATTTTGGTCTTGCAACTGCTTATGATTGGTTTAGTGCTTCTTTTCCCTTGTCTAGCCACGGATTTTCCAGACTACGTATTCGACATAAGGGATGACCGTTGAAAAATAAATTCCGATTCAACTAATTCCAGCTGGTTAAAATGTTGAGATAAATTTGTAAGATTCCCACTATCAAACTGGATGGAGAGTGTTTAATCATACTTGAATCCAAATTTCTCTCACGCGTTTATCCACGAAAAAGGTATACGAATGAATGCTGATTTATTTAACCAATTAAGTACCTTAATCAAATCAGAAATCGATGATATCGATAACTGGATTCGGGAAATTGGCATGTTTCAAAGCAGGTACCACATTACACGCTTTTTAGAGCATTACGAGATATTCAAACTTGCAAAAGACAGGCCTGGCCATGTTGTGGAACTCGGAGTATTTAGAGGTTGGTCTTTCCTTAATTTTGCTCAATTTATTGAAATCCTCAATGTGGGCGATCGAGCAACAAAAATTATTGGTTTTGATACCTTTAAAGGCTTTCCAAAGCCCCACGACCGAGACATCTCTCCAAAATACGAATTAGACAAAGGCCCGTATACTATAAAGGAAGGTAATTTCAACATCGGTGAACGAGCCCAACAACGCTTGCTGCGTCTCATAGACCTATATGAATCAGACAAATTGCTTGATGTTCACAAACGTGTGGAATTAGTCATTGGCGATATTTCTGAAACAATACCCAAATATGTTAAACAAAACCCTGGTCTCCGAATATCATTCCTACATTTCGATTGCGACCTATATGAACCCACCCTAACTGGGTTGAAATACCTGTACCCGCTGGTAACTAGAGGAGGGATAGTCCTTTTCGATCAATATGGCATCGACGAATACCCTGGAGAAAGTGCCGCATTTGACGAATATTTTGGGAAAAATCGGCCCGTACTTACCAAAAGCCATTTAGTTTCTAATCCAAGCGGGTATTTTATCAAACAGGAGTGACCTAATGAACGAAACGCTATTAAAATCGAGGCCATATGACTTCGTAGAGTTTGGTTTCGTAGTGGTTCGTGACCTACTCCCAAGGAATCTGCTATCGGATATACAAAGGCGTGTTCACGATATAGTGAGATTACGTGCTGAATACGCCGATAGCATAAGCACGTTAAATAAAGAAGGAAAAATAAATCAACATTTTACTAATAAACTATATTTAGGACTAGTAATTGACGATATCGAGCATCACAAATTTATCTATGACCATTTAAGACACGTTCCCGAACTATTTCGCCTAGTGGTCAACGAACGAGTACTGGAAGAAGTACAAAATTGTTTAGGATTAAAGCGGGAGGACGCCCTATCGGTAAGTAATGTGCAATTACGAATTGATCGACCGAATGATCCTTGGAAAGAGAATCTAGGTTGGCACCAAGATTCTGTTTACTTTAATTCAATGTCGAGAACCGGCTGGTCCTTAGGTTTATGGACTCCGGTCTTTAACTGTGATCTTGATTTAGGTCCGCCAACCCTAATTATTGGAAGCCACCGCCACGGTAGAATAAAACACGTTTCGGTAAAGCACGGTTTAAGCGAAAGCCCCTACCTTAATATAGATAGTTCGCAAACATTTTTATCCTCGGGCAAAGAGATTTCAATTTATTTAAACGCCGGAGATGTTTTGCTGTTTGATCTAGACTTAATTCACCGATCCTCTCGGAATCAAACATTAAATTCTATTAGATGGTCCATTCAAGCAAGATACCATGTGATGGAGGGATCTATTAAAAACGCTTAAAATAATTAATTCAGAAAGAACAAAAGAACATGGTATATAAATTTTATGTTCTAGTTTTAGTTATCCGTATTGCAAAATATTATGGTTAATTTCCTTACCGTGAAAGACAAGAACTAAGATATGCACGCAGTTCTGAATGGCATCTGGACGCTTCAAATTTCATAGCCGACCAGCGATGGTAACGAAGTAAAAGCTCCACTAATATCGAATCACGGACATCGGAAGAATTGTGAATTTTGGGCATCAGTTTTTTCATTAAATCAATAGATTGTTGGACATACTGATAATGACTATAGTCCAAACAAAAATTTGACTTAGGGGAAAAGAGTAATTTAGATATATCACTCTCAATTGTACGCTTAATTAAAAACTGAAAACTGTCGTATCTCGGTAGGTTGTGATTAATGGTTGGAGAGTAGTCTCTATGCAAAATCTTGAAGCCGCTCTTCAAAACTGCTTGGGCCATATCTTCTTCAATATAAAAAGACATTTGTGGTACAAACAGATCGTCAGCTAATCGTTCTGTCATTGTTGCTGAGGTAAAGCTGAGGTCAATTGTATCAAGGCCTAAACGATCAACGACCGTCATTACATGGTTGAATTCATTGGCTTGATAGAAGTGCCTCAACCACTCTATAATCAAAAAATATAAGCTACCCGTACTATAGCAATCAAAATAAATTACTCCCTCTTTTGAGGTCAAAGACGCTGCTTTCTGCAATGCAAAATTCGGTTCGTAAAAATGCTGCAACACTCCATTCATCACAACTAGGTCAGCAGTGTAATCATCCATATCTACTGTCAAGAAATCCCCGCATATTGTCTTTAAATTTTTGATTCCCGCTTCATGAACCAAGCGTTCGACGCGGTTAACATTCTCCTGCGTTAAGTCAACAAAAGTAACGTCCATAAATCCCCTGCGTACAGCAGCAATTGCATGCCTGCCGGAGCCGCCAATTATTAGGGCCCGGGATTGCCCCAAACCTCCAACAAGCGATTGGGCTCTCTCCATTTTCCAAGCAAATTCTTCTTCTGCTCGCTGAACCCAATATTCAAATCTTTCGTCATTCCAGCGCAGAGCCGTGGCATAAACGACTTGCGTAACACTGTTACTATTCTTTAAATTTATACTCATTTGATTATTCAAATTTTATTCCTTGGCTATGTAGAGCCACCTAACTAGATAAGCTAAAGGTTTCCAGTTTTATATTATAATTCTGAAAATTCGTTTTTGAATTAAATCTAGTAGCGCATTTTTGAAATAATTGTCATCCCTGACAACCATCTAACGAATCCCTGAGTATTCAACGATATCTCCTTCTTGAATTCTCAGCTTGCTAACAGTACCGCCCCGAATTTCCAGAACTGCGGATACCGGCTGTCGTGACGATATAATTTCCTTGGAAAGCGGAACCGCGCGTTCGTGGATATGATTTATTCGCCCGTTTTCACTTATGAAAAGTATGTCTAGCGGTACAAATGTGTTTTTCATCCACATATTTTGATGTTTTACATTCTCATAGAGAAAAAGCATTCCCTTTTTAGATGCTAAAGTCTTTCGAAACATCAGCCCAATTTCTTTTTCCTTAGCCGAGCGAGCCAATTCAACCTTAAAATCGTACGCTCGGCCATCTGAAGTTTTTATCCGCAGATCACTTTGGTAGTTGTCCTGACCCTTAACTTCAGTCATCGCAAAGACAATTATTAAAATCAGAATTGCCCGTCTCATAGAGCAATAACTTCCGCAATAATGGTTTCAATTTCTTTTCGAATCGGTCCAAAATTCGGTCGATCCTCTAGTTTCGAATACCAATGATCTGGGGGATTACGTCCCTTAGAATGACGCCATTCCAAAGATCGAAGCACTTCCTGACAAGCATTAGAAAGCGTCTGAGGTGGTTCAAAATCGTTCAAACTGCCCCAAACTAATGTCCATGCCCTAGCTGTGGCCCATGGATTATAACCACCACCTCCTATGACTAGAACTCTAGGAGCTAGCTTAGACAATAGGATAACAGCATCTTTAAGTCCTACATTCGATAACGACAACTTGCTTTGAGGGTCATCTGCAAGCCCGTCACATCCGGATTGAATCACTATTGCGTCGGGATAAAACTCATCACTTAACGGTATTATTGCTTTCCTAATTACGGCATCTAGTTCGGAATCATTAAAACCTTCTGGCACCGGCAAGTTTCTAGCCATCCCACCAGCTCTGTCATTCATTAAACCTGTTCCAGGCCAACGATGTTCTTCGTGTATTGAAATTGTTAACACTCGGTTATCACCGTCGAAAGCGTCTTGAACTCCGTCGCCGTGATGTGCATCTAAATCTACATATAGGATCCTTTGAAGTCCCCCATCCAGCATCGCAAATATTCCTAATACAGGGTCATTAAAAAAACAAAACCCATATGCCATATTAGATCTACCGTGATGGTTGCCTCCGGCAGGAGAATAAACAATACCATTATCTACTTCTGACAAAATTTTCCCCGCTACAATACTTGCTCCTGCTGTAGTCGCTGGTCGTCTAAACATCTCCGGAAATATCGGATTCCCACTTCTACCTAAGTTATATTGCACTTTTTCCTCTTCCGATAAAAAGCCACCTTGCTCCGCGCGAATAACGGCCTTAACATAATTAAGGTCATGGAACCGGGTAAGCATGCTCGGTGTGGCAATCGGACTTTCCATAAAATTTTTGCTATCAAGCCAACCTAGAGCCATACACAAATCCATAACTGGAGTAATGCGTTCGATAGAAAGTGGATGTCGTCCACCAAATCGCGAAGTGCGATAGACCTCACTACAGATCATAATGGGATAGCCAGGATAGAGAGTAAAACTCATTCGCAAAAATAGTTCAGAAGGGTTACATTGCCAAGTCGAAAAGACACAATCATATTTGACTAATTTTTTTTACGATGGAGTAAAGCATTGGGGCTATTACGAGCCTTTATAACCGTTTTAGTACTTGTTATTTTGTGGCAATTAATTGTTTGGTTGACTAATAGTCCGCATTACATTTTACCTGGGCCAACTCGTGTTGCATCAGCGTGGATAGATAATGCTAGCTTGATTATTACTCATTCTAAAATAACTATAACTGAAATTTTGCTTGGCTTGATAATTGGAACGATTTTAGGTTCGGTAGCAGCAATTGTTATGTCTGAAACAGCTCTTCTACGCCGTTGGCTACTTCCAGTTCTCGTGATAAGTCAGGCGATTCCAGTTTTTGCTTTAGCGCCAGTGCTAGTCCTTTGGTTGGGTTATGGTATAGTTTCAAAAATAGCAATGGCCGCACTAATAATTTTCTTTCCAATAACGGCCGCTTTTCATGATGGTTTAAGGAGAACAGAGCCTGTATTGATAGACAGCGCTAAGGCTCTTGGTTGCAGTGGTTACAAACTGCTGCTTCGCGTTAAAATGCCAGCAGCTTTGCCCGCGTTCGCGTCTGGATTACGCGTCGGTAGCGCAGTTGCCCCAATCGGGGCGATAGTTGGAGAATGGGTGGGTTCTAGCGCCGGACTTGGCTATCTTATGCTTCATTCTAATGCACGAATGCAAATTGATATCATGTTTGCGGCTCTTCTCACTTTAGCAATAATTTCCATTACTCTTTATTTTAGTATTGACAAAATGCTTCGCCGAATGATGCCTTGGCAAGCAGGTGAAAATATAGAAACCGACATTACCTTTATAAAGAATTAACAGTTCCATTATAAATTTGCATTAAGGACTTTTAACTAAAAGCTAGAAGCATTTTTGTTGGAATATCCGCAGAACTATCCATTATCTATACCGTGTAAAACGCGAGCACGATCTTCAAAGGCTCCAACCATACGATATACAGCTTCATTAAACATTACGCCCACAAGTTTTTGAAATACTAGGGACCGAAATTCAAATTCTAGGTAAAAATCAATTAGACAGCCGTCCGAATGATTACGAAAAACCCAATGGTTTTTGAGAAACTTAAAGGGCCCATCCGTATATTCAGTATTTATCCGCTTAATTTCTCTATTTAAGCAAACACGGGATGTGAAGCGCTCCCTGATTAATTTATACCCAATCATCAAATCAGCGATGACCAATTCATTATGTTTTGATCGAATTCTAGCCCCAACGCACCAGGGTAAAAAATCTGGATACCGTTCTACATCCGCAACAAGTTCAAAAAGCTGCTCAGGGGAAAAAGGTACTATCCGTTGCTCAGAGTGCGAGGTCATCAATTAATCCAGAAAATTAGGCTAAAAATTACTATGGGTCAGCTATTATCAACATTTTCGTCAAGAACCCGTTTATCTCGAGCAATCCGGAGTTGCCGAAAATCTTCACCGGCGTGATATGAGGAACGTGTCAAAGGTGATGCCGAAACCATTAAAAAACCTATACCAAGAGCAGCGCCTTTATATCTATCAAACTCTTTAGGCTCGACAAATCTATCTACAACTTGATGTCGTTCGGTAGGTTGCAAATATTGCCCGATCGTTAAAAAATCTATGTTAGCCGATCGCATATCATCCATAACCTGAATGATTTCTTTGTAAGTTTCCCCTAACCCAACCATTACACCAGACTTAGTAAAAATTGATGGATCCATTTGCTTAACATTGTTTAACAAATTTAGAGAGTGAAAATATCTAGAGCCGGGACGAACCTCCCGATATAATCGGGGCACAGTCTCAAGATTGTGGTTAAAAACATCAGGTTCTGCATTAACAACAGTTTCTAACGCATTTTTTTTATTAAGAAAATCTGGAGTTAGAATTTCTATAGTAGTGTTAGGTGAAGAAGATCTAATTGCCCTTATCGTGCTGGCAAAATGCCCCGCACCGCCGTCAGGAAGATCATCTCTATCAACCGAGGTGATTACAACATGTTCTAATTCCAAGCGAGAGACCGCTTGGGCCACATTGCCGGGCTCTTTTGGATTAACAGAGTCTGGGCGTCCTGTGGAAATGTTGCAAAACGTGCACGCTCTAGTACAAGTAGCACCCAAGATCATCATAGTAGCGTGTCTCTTTGACCAACACTCCCCTATATTTGGACACGCTGCCTCCTCGCATACTGTGTTTAGTCCCCATTCTCTCATTAGAGAGTAAGTTTGACGATATATTGGGGATGTCGGCGCTTTCACGCGGATCCAATTTGGCTTTCTCTTTTTGGACCTACTAATTGGGTTGCCATGTGCTCGGTCGCGGACTTTTACAAATCTACTGCTGAGTGAGCTGGTTTCATCCGACATCGACTTTCCTTATAATTTTTAGCCAAGTCAGCTCCGGCTTAAACTGTTGCGAAACGACTAATTAAGTTAAAAAATATATAATTCCATATCCAGTTATTTCAATTTTCCACCGCTCAAAAATGAATCACTTTACCATATGCATCTAAAACCGACTCATGCATCATTTCTGAAAGAGTAGGATGTGGGAATATAGTCTGCATTAACTCTGCCTCGGTCGTCTCTAAAGTCCTTGCCATAGCGTAACCCTGAATCATTTCCGTTACTTCTGCACCTATCATATGAGCTCCCAACAATTCACCAGTCTTAGAGTCGAATACAGTTTTTACTAATCCTTCTGACTCACCTAAAGCAATGGCCTTTCCATTAGCCATAAAAGGAAACCTTCCAATTTTTAACTGGTAACCTGCCTCCATTGCTGATTCTTCGGTCATACCCACACTAGCAATTTGAGGACGACAATACGTACACCCTGGTATATTATTTACGTTAATCGGATGCACCGCGTCTAATCCTGCTATGTTTTCAATACAAATTATGCCTTCGTGACTTGCCTTATGTGCGAGCCACGGAGGGCCAGCTATATCTCCTATAGCGTAAATTCCCTGTTCCCCCGTAGCGCACCTCTCGTCGATAACTATATGTCCGTTCTTAACTTCTACGTTAGTGTTTTCTATCCCAAGTTCTTCAGTATTCCCAATAATACCAACGGCAAGAATTACTTTTTCAACGACAATTTTTTCAGTTTTTCCAGCGCACTCGACATCGACCTCTACAGCACCCGCGGAATTAACTTTAACCTCACTGACCTTTGCGGAAGTTTTGATGTTAATCCCTTGTCGGATAAAGGCTTTTTCGGCCAAAGTTGATATCTCTTTATCTTCGATAGGCAAAATTCTATCCATCACCTCTACGACTGTTACGGACGTTCCTAAATCACTATAAAAACTTGCAAATTCAATTCCAATCGCGCCCGAACCTATCACCAGTAAAGAGCTGGGAAGAGCCTCTGGAACCATCGCTTCTTTGTAGGTCCAAATGTGATCTAAGTCGGAATTTATTCCAGGAAGCGAACGTGCCCGAGCCCCAGTAGCCAAAACGATATTTTTGCTCGTGAGATTAATAGCCTTTTGGCTGCTATTTAGCACCGTTAAATTCAAGGAATCAGTTGTTCTACCATCTAGTTTTCCGTGTCCATTAATTAGAGTAACTTTATTTTTTTTAAGTAAGTGTATCACGCCTGCAGAAAGTTTTTTTGCAACTTTTCTGGAGCGCTGGACCATTTTCTTCAAATCATATTTCAACCCGCTTATTTCAATTCCAAATTCACCAACATGGCTTAGAGTGCTGTAAATTTCAGATGTGCGGAGTAATGCTTTTGTGGGGATACAACCCCAATTTAGACATATTCCACCCAAGTGTTCTTTTTCAACAACAGCAACCTTCATCCCCAATTGAGCCGCCCTAATTGAAGCTACATATCCTCCAGGACCGCCGCCAATAACAATCACATCGAATTTCGTATCAGACATCGTTTATACCTCTATTGTCACCATTGCAGGCCAAAATTAAGTGTTTCCAAACCACCTAGTCTTTAACAATGTTCCTAATATTTTTTTGAGGTTTTTACAAAAGCATCCTAATCGGATCTTCAATGAGATTTTTAAACTCTGCAAGAAACTTCGCACCAACAGCTCCGTCCACCACTCTATGATCAACAGATAAAGTGCAAGTCATGATTTTTGCTATCGTAATTGCTCCAGATTTAACTACTGGCCGATCTTCTCCAGCTCCAACGGCCAAAATTGCGCCTTGAGGAGGATTAATCACTGCTGAAAACTCCTTAACACCATACATTCCCAGATTCGATATAGAAAAAGTTCCACCCTGATATTCCTCGGGCGCTAATTTCCCCTCCCGCGCTCTGTTTGCCAAGTCATTCATTTCTAATGAAATCTGCTCTAAGCCTTTATTTTCAGCATTACGAATAATTGGCGTGATCAACCCACCTTCAATTGCTACAGCTACAGAAACATCTACCGAACGATAAATAAGCGTCTCGCTTTCGGTCCAGGAGGCATTAGCCTCAGGAACTTTTGTTAAAGCAAGAGCAGAGGCCTTTATTACCAAATCATTAACTGAAATCTTTCCTTCTTTAATCTTGTTATTAAGCTCCGCACGGATAGATAGCAGGCCATCAATTTGGCAATCTACCTTAAGATAAAAGTGAGGCGCTAGTTGTTTGGATTCTGTGAGACGTCGAGCGATTGTTTTGCGCATAGTCGTATTAGCAACTACATCGTATTGTGGAAAACCCATTCTTTTTTCAGTCGTTGGCGGTTCTGAAGACGGTTGTGGTAATCCAGGCACTGCAACTTTCTCATCAGTAGTTTTCGTTGCAATAGCGGCTACCACATCTACCTTTACAATCCGTCCATTTGGCCCACTTCCTGTTATGCTAGTTAGGGGAATGCTAGCTTGACTTGCCATTCTCCGAGCCAAAGGACTGGCGAAAACTCGACTTCCATCACCTTTATTTTGACTGCCTGTTGAAGGTTCAACAACAGGTAAAGGTTCTGCTTGACCGTGGTCAATGTCCTCCTCAGCTTTCTCTATATTGTGCTGGTCTTGCTCTAAATCTTTTTCCTTAATGTCTGATTCGCTTTCACCCTCTTCCAACAAGATAGCAATTGGAGTATTGACCTCAATCCCTTCAACGCCTTCTTCAATTAGTATTTTCGCTAGTATCCCCTCGTCAACCGCTTCTACTTCCATCGTGGCTTTATCTGTTTCTATTTCGGCCAAAACATCTCCGGGAGATACTGTTTCACCTTCGGTTTTATGCCAGGAAACTAATGTCCCTTCCGTCATGGTGGGCGATAAAGCCGGCATTAATATGGAAATAGGCATAATGCTCCCCTCAAATAAAATAACAAACAGATTTAGCAGCTGATACAATATCATCTACTTGAGGCAAGGCGAGTTTCTCTAAGTTTGCCGCGTAGGGCATTGGCACATCTTTGCCTGCTATCCGCTTTACAGGAGCATCTAAATAGTCAAATGCTTCCTCCATAATTTGAGCAGAGATTTCTGAGCCTATGCCACAGGTTGGCCAACCTTCCTCCACGGTTACAATTCGATTGGTTTTTCTAACAGATTTTATAATAGCTGCAACATCTAATGGGCGAATAGTGCGTAGATCGATCACCTCGGCATCAATATTATTTTTACTTAATATCTCTGCCGCCTCTAACGCTTTTCCGACCATTATCGAGAACGCAATAATGGTCACATCATTTCCTTTTCGTATAATATTGGCTTTTCCGATGGGCACTGTATAATTGGGATCGACAGGGACTTCAAAACTTTGGCCATATAATACTTCGTTTTCTAAAATGATTACTGGATTCGGGTCTCTGATAGCTGCTTTAAGCAACCCTTTCGCATCCGCACCTGACCAGGGAGCTACAACTTTAAGGCCAGGGCAATGCGCGTACCAACTGCTATAATCTTGTGAATGTTGGGCCCCTACTCTAGAGGCCGCTCCATTAGGTCCTCTAAATACAATAGGACAACCCATTTGTCCTCCTGACATATACAAGGTTTTTGAGGCAGAATTAATTATTTGATCTA
>CAZADS010000083.1:0-15998 GCA_964483985.1 uncultured Thalassobaculaceae bacterium | reverse complement strand
AAATATTTCCTCAGTAAGTGATTCATTTAAATTCCTATGACAACCGAATTTAATATTGGTTTGCGGATTTTGGCCGTTCCAGGGTGATACGATCGACCGCTGCAGATTTGATTAATGCGTAAACTGTCATTCCTTCTTTTAAACGCAAATTCAAACTACTCCGTTCCGTGATGCGAGCTAGGATTTGATCTTCACCTGTTTTAAGAATAATGTCTACATAGGCATTTGATTCTTTGTTTATTTTTTCTATTATCCCAGGAATAATATTTGTTATGCTCGTTTGAGTTGGTGGACTTAGTGCTAAACCAACATCTCGCGGTAGAATTCGCAAATTCACTTTGCTGCATAGTGCCATGTCTAGCTTACTTACCCAAATTTCTCCGCCACTGAAGCGCAATTTAGTAAGGTTGTAAATTGTATCTTGACCGGCGATTTTACAAGTCAATAGAGAGCCAGCATCTTGATTATCCGTAAATGATCGAAGTTCCGGTCGGTTAGCAATTTCTTGAGACGATCCTTGTGTCAATATACGACCCTCGGAGAACAGCACTGTAGTATCAGCCAAGGTGATTACCTCATCCATTTGGTGTGATACGTAAATAATAGGAATATTCAGTAGTTTCCGTAACTGTGAAAGGTATGGAAGAATTTCGTATCGACGGGCCGTATCGAGTGAAGCTAATGGTTCGTCCATTAATAAAATTCTCGGATTAGCTAATAAAGCTCTTCCAATGGCCACTCGTTGTTTTTCACCGCCTGATAATGATTGAGGTTTTCTATCAATCAAGGATTGCAGGTCCAGTAACTCGACGGCTTCTAAATAATCAGGTTTTGGCGTTTTTATGTTTCGGTGTCCATAAAGCAGATTTTGTCGAACGCTCATGTGTGGAAATAGCCTCGCGTTCTGAAATACGTAACCAAGTCGACGTTTTTCTACGGCTATATCAACTCCAGTAGCTGAATCAAATAAAGTCTTATCTCCGATACGAATTTTTCCGCTGTCCGGCTTGATCAGCCCAGCGATTGCATTCAATGTTGTTGTTTTTCCAGAACCAGAGCGTCCAAATAAAGCCGTCACTCCTGTATCCGGAGCAGAGAAACTTATATCTAAAACAAAATTTCCTCTTGTAGTTTTTAAATCGATTTCGATCAAAGCTGACTCTCCTCATTTAACCCGAGTCGACTTGATACCCGTCTTGCAAAGTAATCAGATAGAACTAATGAGGCGAAAGCAATAATCACAGCAATAAAAAGGAGACGTAGGGCTGGAGTGTCATCTCCAGGTATTTGGGTAAAATTATATAAAGCTAGCGGTAATGTTTGCGTTTCTCCAGGAATATTGGAAACAAATGTTATTGTAGCTCCGAATTCGCCTAAACTTCTCGCGAAAGATAAAATTGTACCAGTTAAAATTCCTGGTATGCATAATGGAATAGTAATCGTTGCCAATACTTTAAATTTACCAGCTCCCAGTGTGCGGGCGGCCCCTTCAAGTCCCCTATCCATTGTGTCCAAAGATAATTTGATAGCACGGACCATTAACGGGAATGCCATAACAGCTGAAGCAATAGCTGCTCCCTTCCAGGTGAAGACTACAGTTACGTTAAAGATTTCATGTAAAAACTCGCCAATAATTCCTTTGCGCCCGAATAAAAGTAGTAAGATATAGCCAATAACCACTGGAGGTAAGACAAGCGGCAAATGAACTATACCGTCCAACAACCACTTCCCGCTAAAATTCCATCGTGATAGAATAATGGCAGTTGTTAGGCCGATAGGTAAGCTTGCTAGGACACTAACTAAGGCTACTCTTAAACTCAAAATTAATGCATCAATTTCTAAAGGAGTCAGGGCAAACATTGACTAATCCGCCTCAAAGCCGCGTTCAAAAAACATTTTTTTTCCACGATAAGAATTAAAAAATGCAAACACGTTTTTCGCTAGGTTGTTATTGACGGCATGCTTCAGCAATGCAAGAGGGTACACTATCGGTTCATGGGTGCCATTTGGAAAGGTCCAGAGAATTTTGACCTTGCGAGATGCCAAAGCGTCAGTTTTGTATACTACTCCTAGTGGAGCTTCAGCTCTTTCAACGAGCATTAACGCTGCTCTAACATTTGTCGAGGGGGCCAAACGTTTCTTAAGATCGTTCCAAATCCCTAGATTTTGCATCGCTTGTCGGGCGTAAATCCCAGCCGGGACCGCCGTGGTTTCGGCGACTGCGAGCCGACTTTTACCAAGGGAGTGGGCTATACCACTAGGCATTTTAATCATCTTGTTTTTGGCGTAATTAGTCGGTGA
Organism: uncultured Thalassobaculaceae bacterium; assembly: GCA_964483985.1. GTDB lineage: Bacteria > Pseudomonadota > Alphaproteobacteria > Thalassobaculales > Thalassobaculaceae > CAZADS01. The sequence continues at coordinate 13,697 of CAZADS010000083.1, read as the reverse complement.
GATTAGGACAAGACGGTTTTGGGCAAGTTGACTTTGCTGCATTACCAAGTTATGCGATTTTACTTCGTTCATCCAAATAACGTTTGCGGATAAAAACAAAGATGCTGGCGCGCCCTGAATTATCTGACGAGCTAAAGCTGCCGTGGATCCATAGACACCAGATATCTGGTAGGATTTACTATTTGAAAATTCTTTAATGACCGCATCCACAGCATCTCTAGTACTTGCTGCTGCAAAAATGAACAACTGATTCCTTGCAAAACAAGAGGTAGTCGTAACAAACGTTAACATGCCGATTAAAAGCACCCATAGATATAGGTTGGTGCGTTGCACTATTTTGGTCTCCCTGCGTTAACTTTTGAAAATCCGTTATATACCTTTCTTACTGTTTATTAAAAATTGTAATTAAGAAATTTTTGTAAGAACTTTCTAACTTTAAGCAAGCTAGCAATCTGGATTTTGTAAAAATGGAACAAAGGCATCCAAGTCTGATGCCACACTTTTAGCGGCTTTATTTTCTATATGTATATAACGAGTTAAAACTTCGACTCCTAGTTTAGATAGAGTTGCGCCGCCTCCACCCCTTCCTCCGGTATTTTTAATGACTAAAGGTGCTATAAAATCCATGTTCATTTGATCCACTAAACCCCATGCCCTGCGATACGACATTCCCATTTTACGAGCAGCCGCGGAAATAGAACCTGTTTCACTAATAGCGGTCAATAATTTAGCTTTTCCAGGACCTATTGCTACTGCATTACCAATAAGTATACGAATTCTCGGCCGTTGCATAACTAACCATTTTTCGTTTCAAATGATAGAATTTTGGACAGCTGTAAGACGTTCCAGTCCAGCTTTTAAGTCGGCAACTAAATCATCGATATCTTCCAGGCCAGCATGAATTCTCAGGACTTGACCTGTTTCTTCCCAGTTGGTTGCAGTACGTAAATTTTTTGGGTCAGTTGGCACAATTAAACTCTCGAATCCTCCCCAGCTTGCCCCCATTCCAAATAACTCCAAACCATCGAGCATGGCGGCTAGCGCGCTTCGATTAAATTTATCTTTGAGTATGATAGAAAATAAACCGCTTGCCCCAGTATAATCTCGTTTCCAGAGTTCATGTGCTGGATGGGAAGGTAAAGCAGGATGCAAGACACACTTGACTTCCTCTCTACTCTCTAACCATTGGGCAAGGGCAATACCATTTGCTTGGTTTCTATCCATCCGAACGACCATAGTTCTTAACCCCCGTTGAGCTAAATATAGATCGTCTGGACCAGAAGCGTTCCCATGCATTTTTACCATTTCTCGCGTCTTGCTTTCCCACTCTTCGGTTGCAACTATAACTCCCATCATTATATCGGAATGACCGCAAATGTACTTCGTTACGGCTTCTATAACGATGTCTACTCCTTTTGCAAAAGCATCAAAATACAGAGCGGTAGCCCAAGTATTATCCATTAATAAAACAGCATTATTTTTATGTGCTATATCCGCAAAGATTGGTATATCTGAAATCTCAAAGGTTTGAGAACCTGGAGATTCCGCGTAAACGGCTACAGTATTTTCTTGGATTAATTTTTCCAAATCGCTGCCAATTGACGGATCAAAGAAAGTAGTTTTCACTCCAAAACGCTCGAGGAATTCTCTGCAAAACCGTCTTGTCGGGCCGTAGACGTTATCGGTAACTAGTATGTGGTCCCCAGATTTAACGCAAGCTAGAATCCCGCCAGTAATGGCTGCTAAACCTGAAGAGACGCTGACGGCTCCACTTGCTCCATATATTTCAGCAACAGCTTCTTCGAAAGATCTACTTGTCGGTGTTCCGGATCGGCCATATCTATAACCTTTCCAATTGGGACGGCGGGCTGCTTCGAATTGGTCCAATGAGGGCTGTAATATGGTTGAGGCGTGAAATACTGGGGGATTGACAATACCATGATTGTCAAACGGTTGTCTGCCTGCGTGGACAATTTTTGTATTTCTGTTTGTTTTTGTGGGGAAAGACATTTTGAGTAGCCTAAACGTTATTTGAAAAGAACGATTGTTTAAAATTAGCGCAGCGTTGGCTAAGTAACCCGAAAATAAAATCAGATAGTTAACAGTTCTCATTTTTGTGATGCAAAGGATATGCAATTTAATGGTTGTGAAGCTAGGAAAATTTAATTCTTAGGTATAAAAATGATTGTTAAGCTTGCCAAAGCGAGCCAGACCATGTTGGAATGGAACTGATTGAGAGGAAAATGTTTGATTGCTGATTGTTTCATGGGTCTGTATGATTCGAAGGAAGAGACGGGTGCAAGAAATCCAGATGTAATCTTTTCGATCACGGATATCGCCGAATTGCCAATATTTAAAGGCTTTACGGGGATATTTGTCTTTTCAATTCAACCTTTATGGGGTGGGTTTCAAAATGAGGAAACTGAGCCTTTTAGCTCTCGGCGCAGGCCTTTTGGCGGCTCTCTCTTTTACGGCGGCTCCCGCCGTTGCTGAGAGCACGCTGGATATAGTAAAAAAGCGTGGCCATTTGCGGTGCCAAATCGGTACTCCAGCACCAGGCTTTTATAATTTAAAATCTGATGGGACATGGGTTGGCAGCGATGTATCGATTTGTCGTGCAGTCGCGGCTGCAATCTTTGGTGATCCCAATAAAGTCGAATTCCAATCCGTAACCTCTACGGTTCGATTTACCGCATTGGCTAATGGTGAATCCGATATGCTTTCCAGAACAACTACTTGGACATTGTATCGGGATACACAGTTGGGGTTGGTATTTACGACTGTAAACTTTTATGACGGCCAAGGTTTCATGGTACCTACGGATTCGGGTATTAAAAGTGTAATGGAACTTAAGGGTGCTACAGTTTGCGTTCTTACAGGAACTACCACTGAACTTAACCTGACAGATTTTAGTCGGTCGAATAATTTGGAAATTCAGCCAGTTGTATTTGAGGATGGTAATGTGCGTAACGAAACCTATTTAAAAGGTGGATGTGATGCTGTTACTAACGATAAATCGGGTCTGGCTTCCCAAAAAGCAGGTTTTCCAAACCCAGCTGGGCATGTGATTTTACCAGAGACAATTTCAAAAGAACCGCTTGGTCCGATGGTAAGGAAGGGCGATGGCCAATGGTATGATATCGTGCGTTGGACAGTTTTTGCCTTGATCGCTGCCGAAGAAAACGGGATCAATCAAGGAAATGTCGACGATATGGCCAAAAATCCGCCAAGTCCTGAAGTAGCTCGTATGTTGGGTGTTGAGGGCGAAATGCACAAAGGTTTAGGTCTAGATCCTAAGTGGGCGCATTGGGTTATTAAATCTGTGGGCAACTACGGCGAGATCTATGAACAATATATGGGTAATGGGCCGGAAGGAATCGGCATAGGACGCAAAGGTTCGCAGAATGATTTGTGGACACGAGGCGGCTTAATGTACGCTCCACCGTTCCGTTAAAAAACAATAGGTTTTGACCGGCACGCTATGTGCCGGTCAATCCAATTTCATATCAAATTTAACTACTAAAATTTCTTCACTATATCATAGCGTTGTTTTTCATGGCGGCTTAATGAAAGGGTGATCGCGCTACGATGGAAAGAGCTCAGTCAAGCCCAACTATAGGCGAGATCGTTAACGACGAACGTTATCGTTCCATTTTTTATCAAATTCTTGTATTTGGCGTCGTAGCGTGGGTTGTTTATACGCTAGTTGGCAATACTCAAGATAATTTGGCTCGGCGCGGAATGACGGCGGGCTTTGATTTTCTTGGAGCAACAGCAGGATTTGCAATTGCCTGGACTCCACTAGATTACAAGCCTAATGATTCATATCTTTATGTATATTGGGTGGGGATTGTTAATACTCTATTGCTATCATCTGTAGCGATAGTATTGTCAACCATCCTCGGTTTTTTTGTAGGTATTTTGAGACTTTCTAAGAATTGGTTGGTGTCTCAATTAGCGTCTTGGTACGTTGAATTTCTCCGAAATACTCCATTGCTCTTGCAAATTATTTTTTGGTATCTGGGAGCTTTTGCTAATCTCCCGAGGCCTAAGAAATCAATTGAATTATTTGGAATTGATTGGTTGGTTCTAAACAATAGGGGGTTTTACTTCCCAAAGGGAGAGGCGGGTGAGCTTTTTTGGTTAAGCGGATTAGCATTGATCGTTGGTATTATTTTAGCGATCTGGTTCAATAAGCGGGCTACCAAAAAACAACAGCAAACGGGACAATATATTCCAACTCTTCTGCCAACATTAGGCTTGATTATAATTCTGCCGGCTTTGATGTTCTTGATTACTGGAATGCCTCTTGAATGGCAATTCCCCGAACTTAAGGGTTTTAACTATCGGGGCGGTGTTTTTATCCTGCCCTCTATGTGTTCAGTATTGGTTGCCCTTGTGATTTATCATTCTGCATATGCGGCTGAAATGGTTCGGGCTGGAATAATGTCTGTAAGCCATGGTCAAACAGAGGCAGCTTATTCTCTTGGACTAAAACCGAGTTGGACCATGCGGTTAGTAATTATTCCGCAGGCCATGAGGGCTATTGTTCCTCCAATGATAAGTTTATGGATGAATATAGTTAAAAATTCATCGCTTGCGATCGCTATAGGTTTTCCCGACTTGGTTTCTGTATTTATGCAAACTTCTCTCAATCAATCCGGACACGCTATAGAGATTGTGAGTATGGTAATGCTATTTTACATGACCGTGAGTTTAACGATCTCCGCTTGTTTGAACGTCTACAATAGTAAAATTCAGGTGAAGGAACGGTGAGAAAATGAGTGATACGCCGATTTCTTCCGAAGGCATTAATGTATTTAGGCCGAAACCGAACTTACCACCGCCCCCAAATACGACAGGCGCAATGGGTTGGTTGAGATTCAATTTATTCGACGGTTGGTTCAACTCGGTTCTAACAATTATAAGTTTTATTTGTTTGATATATATTTTTCTTGCCTTTTATGATTGGGCCTTTGCAAAAGCCGTTTGGGAAGCGTCTACACGTCAAGAGTGTCGAATTACACCGACAGAATTTGGAACATGTTGGGCTGGAGTAGACTTTTGGATTACACGGTTTGTTTATGGTCGCTATCCAGATGATCAAATTTGGCGGGTTAATTTAGCTGCCATAATTTTCGTCGCATGGATGATCCCATTGTGGTTGCCTAACGTTACTTCCAAGTTAGTTGTAGGTCTGAGCGTAGTTTTAATTTATCCGTTCTTGGCAGGTTATATTTTTCTTGGAGGAGAACGTAACTGGGTCATGGCTGTTTTGGTGCCTCTATCCATCACTTGGTTCATAAGCGTCATGATACACGTTTGCTTGTGCTTGATTACAAAGAGGGGTTTAGGCCAATGGATTGTTCTGGGAACCGGTTTTACAAAGCGTGATGAGAGAACTCACAAATATCCACAAATCGGAATTGGAATAGCATTATTCGTCTGTGTCTATTGTTCGATATTAGATTTTCAATTTAAGGAAGTTGGAACTAATTATTGGGGAGGGTTGTTTTTGACCCTTGTTATCTCGGGTATCGGCATAGCTTTTGCTCTCCCTGCCGGGATAATGCTTGCACTCGGACGACGATCTAACATGCCGGTTATTAAAGTTCTTTGCGTGGCTTTTATTGAATTATTTAGGTCAGTTCCGTTAATTACAATTCTCTTTATGGCTACTACGATGTTTCCACTTTTTCTTCCCGAGGGATTGGTGTTTAACAAATTGGCTTCTGCCATAGGAGCGGTTTGTCTTTTTGCTGCCGCTTATATGGCTGAAACGGTCCGCGGTGGTCTTCAGGCTATACCTAAGGGACAATATGAGGCGGCTGAAGCAGTTGGATTAGGTTATTGGCAATCAATGGGCCTTGTTATAATGCCTCAGGCGTTGAAGCTAATGATTCCCAATATAGTTGGAAGTTTTATTGGATTGTTTAAAGATACAACATTAGTAAGTATAATTGGTCTTTATGATTTGCTAGGAATGATTAAGGCGGTTAGCCAAGATCCGCAGTGGATAGGACTTCATCATGAGCCGCTGTTTACAGCGGCATTAATGTTTTTTATCGGCTGTTTTGCGATGTCAAAGTATAGTCAACATCTTGAAAGAAAGCTTGGAGCAGGAGATCGGCGTTAACTGAAAGTTTACGTTTGTGAAGCCGTTTGGGAGGCACGTTAATGAGTTTAGATAGCGAGGGTCCGCAAGATCAACTTCAATCTGTTGCCTCAGATGAAATTGTGATTTCTATGAACAAAGTGAATAAATGGTTCGGTGATTTCCATGTTTTAAAAGATATTGACCTCTCGATATTTAAAGGAGAGCGAATTGTTGTATGTGGACCGTCTGGCTCAGGGAAATCTACTTTGATTCGATGTATTAATCGTCTCGAAGAGCATCAAAAAGGTGATATAGTTGTTAACGGTGTTACGTTGGACAGTAATTTAAAAAATATAGATTCCATACGAAGTGATGTTGGAATGGTCTTTCAGTCCTTTAATTTATTCCCTCATTTGACTGTTTTGGAAAATTGTACCTTATCCCCCATTTGGGTTCGTAATATGACGAAGGCTGAGGCCGAAGAGGTAGCAATGGAATATTTAGAGCGAGTGAAAATTCCCGAACAAGCAGAAAAATATCCCATGCAACTTTCCGGCGGACAGCAACAACGCGTGGCTATTGCAAGGTCATTATGTATGAGCCCACAAGTGATGCTTTTTGATGAACCCACATCTGCTCTTGATCCGGAAATGATTTCAGAAGTTTTGGACGTTATGTTTGAACTTGCGGAGACCGGCATGACTATGTTGTGCGTGACCCACGAAATGGGTTTTGCAAAAAGAGTCGCAGACAGAGTAATCTTTATGGACTTTGGAGAGATAGTAGAACAGAATACGCCAGATGAATTTTTTGAAAACCCAAAATTAGATAGGACGAAGCTTTTCTTAAGTCAGATTTTAGCGCACTAGCGGCTCCATTCATGGGAATAAGTTTAATTTTTAGTTCGCAGACTTTATTTGTATAAGTAAACAATAACTGGGCCAATTATTTTTCAAATTTAAACCGTTAAATTTCCTAGAATTTTTTCGGAATTTGAAATTTTATTCGCGTCGCATCTAATGGGTCGATGGAAGAGGCAACCCAACTATTCTGGGATCTGGAAGTGCTTCTTCGGCTTGATTATAAACTACGAACCCATTTTTTTGATAAAGCCCGAGAGCATTTGGATGATCGAGATCGCAAGTGTGAACCCAGACTCGTTTAGGATTGCTATTCCACGCTATATCGATCGTAGCACGAAGAAAGTAACCCCCTAATCCTTTTCCAATGAAATCGGGCATTAAGCCGAAATAACTCAGTTGGACTTCCTTGCCTTTTACTGTCCTATTTATCTCGCTAAATCCTGCTGGAACGCCACTTACGTAGAGCACATATATTTCTACGCCGACAGAATTTATTATGTCTGCGAGAGCAGTGTCGTTTAACAAAGTGCGTTCCATCCAATACCAAGGTTTACCGACCGTGTTGTACAAAAACCTGTAGAAATCGATTGTGGGTTCATAAGCTCTTATCAATGAGGTTTCCGCTGATATTGGCTTCTGGTTTTGGGCGTAATTCGGCCGGTGATGCATTTGGAGGTAAGTGACTATAGTTTTAAGTTCGTAAGCCATTAAGCCGGCCTTATTCTGGAGCATTTCATATCTTTGCTTATTATTTTAAATTTTTGAGGATATTAAACTAAGTTATAAAGTGAACTGCCTTTGGATAATTGTTTTAATGGCGACGAGACGAAATTAATCACAGACGATCTGAGTATCTGATTGGCCGCCCCATTCGCTCCAAGATCCATCATAAACTGCTACAGTTTCCTTGCCTACTAGGAATAGAGCAAGAGATAGAATGCAAGCTGTAACTCCTGATCCACAGGTAGTAACGATCGGAACGTCCAAATCGATTGAAGTTGCTCGAAATTTGTTAAGAATAAACTCAGTTGACATAAATGTTTTGTATTCTGGATCTAGGATATCCCCAAAAGGTAGGTTCTTGGCATTAGGCATATGGCCGGATCGTATTCCGAGTCTGGGTTCTGCTTCTTTCCCGCTAAAACGTCCCGCTGAACGCACATCAACAATTTGCGCACTCCCGTTATTAATAATTTCCTTAATATCTTTGATATTGCGAACTAAATCAGGGCGAAACGAGCTTAAGAAATTTTTCTTTTCAATGTTGGGGATTTCCGAAGTTAAGGGTAACCCTTCTTTCTCCCATTTCGGAAGACCACCGTTTAAGATCGCTACGTTATCGTGCCCGAACACCCTAAACATCCACCAAACCCTTGCCGCACTTTGCATTCCGTAAACATCATAGGCAATAACGCGAGTTTCATTTGAAATTCCTAGAGCTCCAATTTTGTCACCAAAAACGTTTGGTTGTGGCAGCATATGTGGAAGCGAAGTGTCTTCTTTACAGATATCATCGATATCAAATCGTAAAGCACCGGGTATATGCTTTTGCAAGAATTCCGATCTGGCGTCCCGTTTAACATTCGGTAAATGGTAGGTGCCATCTAAAATCACCAAATTTTTGTCGTCAAGATTCTTCCTTAGCCATTCAGTTGATACCAAAGCTTGCGGATTGGCATAGTTCATCGATTATTCTTCCTTGTTATTTATACGTTTAACTTAACCAACTTGGGACAGGTAAATTTCTTTCCCGAAGGAATTGGGGATTATATATTTTGCTTTGATAGCGATGTCCCCAATCACATAGAATAGTGACAACGGTATGACCAGGACCCATTTGTCTTCCTAATCTGATCGCGCCGGCAATATTAATGCCTGTAGATCCTCCCATGCAGAGACCTTCATCCTTTAAGAGATCAAAGATGATTGGCAGCGCCTCTTCATCAGAGATTTTAAACCAGGCATCAATGGGCGAATCCTCGAGGTTTTTAGTAATGCGTCCTTGACCAATGCCTTCCGAAATGGAATCCCCTTCTGACTTTAATTCGCCGTTGGCATAATAATCATATATTGCAGACCCCATAGGGTCCGCTAAACCAATTGTTATATTTGCATTTTTTTCTTTTAACGCCATTCCAACGCCCGCTAAAGTTCCACCTGATCCAACCGAACAAATAAACGCGTCAAGATGGCCGCTTGTCTGTTCCCAAATTTCCAAGCCGGTTGTTTCATAATGACCTTGTCTATTTGCTGTATTATCAAATTGGTTGGCCCAGATCGCCCCATTTGGTTCGGTTTTAGCTAACTCTTCTGCAATCCGGCCTGACATTCGAACATAATTATTAGGGTCTTTATATGGCACTGCTGGGACTAATCTTAGATCAGCGCCACATAACCGAAGCATATCCTTTTTTTCTTGGCTTTGAGTCTCCGGCATGACGATTACGGATTTATAACCAAGTGTATTACCCACTAGACAAAGTCCTATTCCAGTATTTCCTGCAGTACCTTCAACAATAACTCCGCCGGGTCTCAGAGTATCGCTTTTTTCAGCGTCTCTTATGATTGCTAAGGCTGCACGATCTTTTACAGAACCCCCTGGATTTAGAAATTCTGCCTTCCCCAATATAGTGCATCCAGTTAATTCTGAAGCTTTCCTTAGCTTAATCAGCGGCGTATTTCCAATGGTTCCAATGAAACCGTCACGAATACTCATTTCGGATTATTCCCTGGATTATTTCGGTTCTATATTTTGTCACTATTGTGCAATTTACATAGTTAAGTCCAATTAAAAAAATCTTAATATTGATAATCTACGTAAAATGATTTCGAGTAATACGGTAGAAAATTTTTTCGCTTTTAAATAACGGTCCTATCTTTTCATAAAACCTTATTGCTTTGCTATTCCAATTGTCTGCAGTCCAGTCTATTTGACTTATATCGTTTTGTTTTGCGTGCAAAATTAAGAACTTCATTAGAGCTTGACCAATACCCAAACCGCGGGCGCTACGTTTTACGAATAAGTCTTGTATAAAGATGCTCTGCTGACAGGATGCAAGAGCGAAGATTTCTGAAAAAGCAAGAAATCCAGCGGGGTTATCTTCGTTTAAAGCAACAAATATTTTTAGCCCTGATTCGGTTTGGAACGCTTCTTTTTTGAAGGCATTTACCATATAGGAACGTTGGTCTTTCAGCGGCATGCCGTAAAATGTTAGTAATTCTTGCATCAGTTTTGCTAATGCTTCCGCGTCCTCTTTTTGTGCAACTCTGATATCTATCTTTGTTTGGATGGGCGGCATCTTCGTTTTATTATCTATGTGGTGCATCTTATATAATTTTGCAATTTTTTGTGACTTGTAGTTGCGTATTCATGCGTGACTCACACGATGGATGGAGAACTTCATACTGTCAAATTTATGCCAAAAATGATGGGAGATTAAGGATAAAAAAAATGTGATAGTAATTTAACCAATTTAATATAATTAAAGTAATTTTGTGCCGGTTTTTATGATTTAGTGGCGTCTTGATGTAGACAATTCAACTCAACAGATACGGTCGTTGCGATCATTCGATTTATAAAGAGAGGAAAATGCAATGGCTGATAAACCGTTAAATAATTTGCGCGTTTTAGACTTGGGCCAAGGAGTGGCGGCACCATATTGTGGGTTGCTTTTAGCGCAATACGGAGCAGAAGTCATCAAAGTGGAGCCATTAAAAGGCGATTGGATGAGGGGGCTGGGTGAAAGTCGAGAGGGCCATACAGCTTATTCTATTGCATATAATTGGGCTAAAAAGGGGATTGCTGTCGATTTGAAGGACCCCAAAGGTATAAACTTCGTATTAAAAATAGCTAAGACGTCCGATGTGGTATTAGAAAATTTTCGGCCTGGGGTTGTGGACCGTTTAGGTATTGGGTTTGAAGATGTTAAGTCTGTAAATTCTAAAATTTTGTATGCATCTATTAGCGGTTTTGGTCAATCCGGACCGTATGTCGAACGGCCAGGGTCCGACACTATATTGCAAGCTTTTTCGGGGCTTATATCGATCAATAAAGACAAGGATGGCCGACCTCACAAAGTAGGAACTACGATGATTGATGCTTTAACGGGATTGTGTGCGTTTCAAGCGATTTCGATGGCTTTGTTTAAAGGTGTTAAGATGGCTCGATTTCTAGACATAAGCCTTTTACAATCCGCTGCTGTATTGTTAACTCCAAACATCGTCGATTTTCATTTAAATGGAGGTCCTGTGCCACCCTTAAACGCGCCAGCGGGAAGTTACAGAACCAGTGACGGTTGGATCGCGGTTTCTTTAGTTAAAGAAGAGAATTTTGCCCAACTTTGTAATGTGATCGGTAAGCCGGAAATTGGAAATGACGTCAGGTTTATTAGTTTTGAAAAGAGAGCAGAAAACCTGTCAGAATTATTGGAGATAATTGAAGGACAACTGCAAACTCGCACTACCGCAGAGTGGATTGAACGATGCTCTAAAGAAGACATATTAGCTAGTTCCGTTAATGACTTTGGAGATTGGTTGGAGGATACACAGGTTAAAGCAATCAACGCTTACGATATGGTCACGCAACCTGGAGTGGGAGTAATCCCGATGCCTCGATTGCCGGGAGGACAAATGTTTGAGGGGGAAGCACCTAGCATTGGCCAGCATACAAAATCTTTGATGTGTGATGTCGGTTATTCTGAAGGCGAGATAAATGAGATGCTTGACGCTGGTATCATTTTGGACGCGGGGTGATTAATGACTAAAATATTTAATCCACAAAATCATAAGTTTCCAATATCTTTATATTTTGAAGACCTAACGATAGGAGACACATATTATATTCCTTCGAGGACTCTATCAGAGGCAAATTTTGCTGCGTTCCAATCGGCCTCAGCAGATAACCACCCAATTCATTATGATATAGAATATTGTAAAACTCGTGGCTATCCAAATTTATTAGCACATGGTTTCCAAGTTTTAATCCAAACTGCTGCTGGAGCAGGGAATTTTGCTCATATTATGGGTGAGTCTTTGGTATCCTTTGTTGACCAGTCATCGAATTTTCTTGCTCCGGTTTTCGCCGGCGATACGGTGTATCCCGAGTTAGAAATCGTGGAGTTAAAACCGCAGAAAACTACAGGTCTGGTTAAAGTTGGCTCTACTGTTCACAACCAAAGAGGCGAATTAGTGTTGGAAGGTCAGCAGTCTTATGTAATACGAAAACGCAATATTTAAGTTAAGACAACAGCGTTTAAAACAAATAATATAAAAGAAAAAACGTTAGCGGGATTTAGATACAAAACAAATCCACTGGCAGTTTGAGATATTGAAAATCAAATGGAGGCACAAATGCGAATTGGGTTCATTGGTTTAGGAACGATGGGAAGCGGTATGGCTGGAAATCTAATAAAGACCGGTCACGAATTGGTTCTTCATGATGCTAACCCCGACGCCGCAACCCCTTTTTTGTCAAATAGTGCGACTTGGGCAGCATCGCCAAGAGAGGTAGCCGAATCCGTGGATTTGGTTTTTTTATCCCTACCTGGTCCTCCGCAAGTTGAATCGGTTTCAACAGGTGAAGAGGGTATTTTGAAAGGGCTTCGGGTTGGTGCGGCCGTTTTCGATCTTTCTACCAATTCCCCAACGGTTATTCGTGAATTACATGATAAATTTAAACAACAAGGCGGCCATTTACTTGATGCTCCAGTAAGTGGAGGACCGTCTGGGGCTCATTCAGGTAAGCTCGCATTGTGGATAGGCGGGGAAAAAGATATTTTTGATAAATATAAGGACGTTTTAGATTCTATTGGAGACCAAGCGGCGTATATAGGGCCGATAGGCGCTGGTTCCGTTGCTAAATTGGTTCATAATTGTGCTGGGTACGCAATACAAACGGCTTTAGCAGAAGTATTTACAATGGGAATTAAGGCTGGTGTGGAACCATTAGCGTTGTGGGAAGCTGTTAGGCAGGGAGTGTTAGGACGGCGCCGCACGTTAGATGGTTTAATTAATCAATTTCTACCCGGTGTATTTGATCCGCCGTCGTTTGCGCTGAAGTTGGCCCATAAGGATGTTTCGTTGGCGACACAACTCGGACGAGAGAATGGCGTTCCTATGCGGTTATCTAACTTAGTTCTAGAAGAAATGACCGAGGCCCTGAACAGGGGTTGGGGAGACTCTGATTCTCGAATTTCTATGAAATTACAACTCGAAAGGGCTGGAGTGCAGATAGCAGTTGATCCTGATCGTTTGAGGGCTGCACTAGAGCGTGATCCACCCATTTGATTATGGATAACGTATGTACCAAGCCATTTAGTGTGCTGACGGCATCTGTAACCGTTTGATGTATATAAAAAATTTTGGTTTTTCTGAAACGTTACTACCGTATTAGTGAAACTTATCGCTAGTGATGCCTTTCAATTTAATAATCAATTTAAGCATTTAACGATAGAAGCTAAATCCTATTATAAACCTAAATCCAAAAGATTATAGTCGTGTAGACTCGCAAGATTACCATTTTTCCAAGAAGTAACTTTGTCTAAACCTTCCAAGGGTTTATAAACGTATGGTTGTTCGTTGGGGAACCGCTGTCTACGTGCATCAATCGCCTGTCCAATTAAAATGGAACGTTTATGGATTCTGTTCTCATCATAGGTGGCTAGATCATTTTGCAAGCACTTCGCAGTTACTCCCAATACAGACGATCGACGATGGAACCCCTGGTTAATGGTAACTCT